>JAXHLX010000015.1:0-99408 GCA_034521735.1 Bacteroidales bacterium | reverse complement strand
GGATACTTGAGGGAGAGTACCGGAAGAAAGTCAATATATCAGGAGGTGCAAAAAGGGAAAACTGGCAATAATTTTAATCCCCTCAATATTCCTGGTATTACTGATTAGCATGATGTGGTCTGTAAAGACAGGTTATGGCGCAAAGAGCCTTGGAGAAAAATTTTCACTTATCCTTATTCCCTTCTTCCTTGTTTTTACGAAAAGAGACTATCTTGAAACTTCCAGATTCAGGCTTATACAAAAAGTATATCTGTCAGCGTTACTCATTCGTTCTTCCTTTATCTTTTATCAGTTGCATTTGCAAGAGCAATTTCATTTGAAAACGGTCAGATTTTCTTTGATCCGGTAGTAAACAAATGGGAAAACGTATTCCTTTACTATAACTTTTCTCATATTATACATCCTTCGTATTATGCAATGATGCATCTCATGGGATTATACGTTCTGCCTACAGGACTTACGAAAGAATGTCTTATTCAGAGTAAAAGGTACATACCTCTCTTACTAGGGTTATTCTATACAGTTGTTAATGGTTTTAACCTCATCCCGATCAGCTTATATAGCTTTATTGAATAGTTATCTTATTTTCCTTTATTATCATCTCATTTAACAACATTAATTAAAGCAGTGTCAGATTATCATTCTTTTTCTGTTTTCAGGATTTTATATTAGCCATACCACAAGATTACATTAATATGATCGATGACTATGAATCAAATAATGGTTCAGTAATCTGAGGCACTTGTAAAAACAAATATCAGATACGAGATATGGCATAGCTCTCTCAATATTATATACAAAGAAAATCCTCTGACAAGGAATCAGGGATTGGTGACAGCCAGGATAAATTAAATCATACATCTAAGAATCATGGTTACTGATAGAGCATTCAAAAGAAAACTTAATGCGCGTGACCAATTTCTTGAGATATGGCTGTCAACAGGAATTGCCGGATTATGAATCCTGTTTCGGTAAGCTCTTGTTCTACCTCTCTGTATTAGGGGCATTAAATATAAGGGCCTCCTGGTTGCGCTTCATTATTATAATGACCAGTTATGTCTCTTTTTCAAATACTTGATCCTTAACGGGGTGTGGGGCGTGGCTTTTTTCAGTATATTTTATACTCTGCTCACAAGGCGTTACGAGTGTGAGCAGGAAGAGTCTCAGACCATTGGCTGAGAGGTTTAAAATTATTTATTATTCCGTATTGCCGCGTGTATCTTCTTTCTGAAGGTAATATACAGGGCCAGCAGGTATGCAATGACTATAAGAACTGGAACAACCGTCTTTGCGTAATACACGGCATTGTTGGCCGGAAGCTGTGTTTCGGTGAAATCTTCAAGAACCGATATAATATTATCGTGAATAGTCAGTTCCATTTGGCTTGCCTGGCGGTTTCTTACAAGCGTCAGCAGGTCTTCATGGAAAAGCTTTATCTCCGGGTCGTTGGTGAATACAAGCTGTCCCTCCCTGAGCCGGGTAACGTCCTCCAGCTTAAAATATTCCTTCTTCTGCAGGCTGTCCAGCTTCTCCACTTCATTGCCGGTCTGCTCAATTATCTCCCTCAGGTTGTCAAGCCTTACCTCATTCATCTTGTATGAAATAGTCATTTGAGTTAACATAGTATTCTATGCCGGAGGCTATTTTATCAAAAACATCCGGGTTAATTACAGTGGCCCGCACACCGAACTTCCAGTCCACCTTATTGACACTGGTATCAGCCAGAAATTTATTATCAAGATCCGCCTCATCAACAATATCATCCTTGTTTTTGTCCACAAACCAGTAAGCCCTTATATCACCTATCTTCTCAGCATCTCCTGAGTCTATATTGAGAGAAGAGGCCAGCACAGGGTAATTACCTTCCGTAGTCAGGTTGCTCAGCCTGTTGATATAGGATATCATCTCCTGGTTCTCCACCGCATTGGATTTCAATACCAGGTCGGAATAATATAAATCATCCTTCATCTGTGTATAGAAATATGAGAATGCCAGTCCGAGGGCGACAGCAATAAACAGGTAAACCCATTTCCTGATGGAAAAAATTAAAAATGCAAGTATGCCGTTGAACAGGCCCCTGAAGATGCGGGCTATGAAATTTCCAAAATTCCTGAAAAGCTCCAGAAGGTCTATCTCATCATTACCGGTTCTGTTGCCGGCACTGTTATTCTTATCCGCCATTGGAATTGTGTTTTTTATTTGTCTTAGGTTACCGGATACAAAAATATCAATATTTAGCAATTATGGAATGTTAATTATGCTTTTTGTGATTCAGCTTTTATATCCAGCTCTGCATACTCCGGATTCATGCTTTTGAACTCGGGCACTATGGCTTTCATAAAGCTGACCACCTCTTTTTTGCCTATCTCGTGCAGCACCGAATATAATTCATCGAATTTGTGCTGCAGCTCCTCATAAGCTACCTCATTAACCCTGGCCCTTAATATCTTGGGATGATAGGTGGCCAGCAGGTTCTCCTTCTCGGCCAGCAGCTCCTCGTACAGCCTTTCACCCGGACGCAGTCCTATATATTTGATCTTAATATCCTGCTCCGGTATGAGTCCGGATAACCTTATCATATTGGCTGCCAAATCTTTTATCTTCACCATCTTACCCATGTCAAACACAAATATCTCACCTCCCCTGCCCATGGCGCTTGCTTCCAGCACCAGCTGCACCGCCTCGGGTATGGTCATAAAATACCTTGCCACATCAGGATGGGTGACTGTTATTGCCCCGCCCTTCTCAATCTGTTGCTTAAAGCGCTCAACCACCGAACCGTTTGAACCCAGTACATTGCCAAACCTGGTAGTGATAAAATGAGTGCCACCATTACTGTTCAGTCCGCTGAGACTCTGTATATACATCTCCGCTATCCTCTTTGAGGCACCCATGATGCTTGTCGGGTTCACCGCCTTATCAGTGGATATCATAACAAATTTACCCACTTTGAATTTTCTTGAGAGGTCTGCCAGTATCTTTGTGCCGAAAACATTGGTGCGCATGGCCTCCTTGGGGTTATCCTCAAGCATAGGCACATGCTTATAAGCAGCGGCATGAAAAACAAAGTCGGGACGGTACTTGCTGAAGATATATTCCAGCCTGTACTCATTAGTTATATCGCCCAGGACTATCTCTTTTTTACATTCCATGCAGTTATCTTCCAGCTCCAGCATCAGTGAATGCAGGGGTGTCTCGGCCTGATCGTATAATACTATAAGCGATGGACTGAACTCAGATATCTGCCTTACCAGCTCACTGCCTATGGAACCGGCAGCCCCCGTTACAAGAATAACCTTATCCTTAATTTCTTTTTCTATAGCTGTCTTATCCAGGTTGATAGCCGGCCGCTCCAGCAGGTCTTCCAGCTTAAGCTCACGTATCTGGCTGGCACTTATTTTACCGTCTATCCAGTTATCAGCTATAGGCACCGTAAGCACTTTTATATGCAGGTCTGAGCATTTTTCTATCAGCCTCTCCCTGTCGGCCAGACTTATATCCTCCCTTGCAATTATCAGCTTGCTTATCTTCTTGGTGCGGCTGAGCGTCTCCATATCATCCTCTGAATAAATCTTAACACCGGCCAGGGTATTACCGGTGCACTTGCCCGGGTCATCACTCGTATTGATAAGCCCAACAACCTTACTGTTAAATTCCTTATTACTGTCCACAGCCTGCATTGTCAGGTGGGCAAGGTCATCAACACCGTATATCACCACATTGGAAACCTCGCCTTTATTATTATTGATCTCGAAATAAATGGTTTTGATAAGCAAGCGCAGCGATATCATCAACACCGATGACAGCAGGAATTCAATAATTATTACACCCAGTGGAATAAGGTTCTGATCGCCCCCGGTGATAAAACGGTGCGCAATACTCGACAGGACGATAAGTGCTGTACCCGTCAGGTTAACCACTATTATCCTTTCCAGGTCTCTGACAGTTGAATACCTTATAAGTCCGGAATATAATTTAAAGGCCAGGTAGGCTATAGCCCGTGAGATGATAAATACAGGAATGATTATCCGGTATGTATATTCCGCAAGTGCGACAAGGTCAAAGTTCAGCCGTATATAAAAGGCAAGAATAAATGCCAGTGCATATATTACCGTATCAAGAGCGAATATTATCCACCTTGGCGGGTGGGTCCTGAGCATGGACCTGCCAAGTTTATATGCCATTTCTTTAAACATAGAAAAGCTCTTTGATCTGTTTCAAGTCAGGTTAAAACCCTAATAATTAATTTCAATTCACATTAAAAAATACAAAACCATCCGTAATTTCCATTCGACTGTTATACTTCCGGTATTTAATTTATCAGACAAAATACTTAAAATAATGCCCAAAAGTAATTATTTTTTTCTTTGTCTGCGATACAATATACTAAATCAATATAAATACACTGCTAAGCGCAGGTAATTATTTACATACACGGCCTTATCATTCAGACGATTTATATTGTGAAATGGTTGCTTTCTGTCCTGCATTTCATCAGGCAAAGAACAGGTATCCTATCAGTATGGCAGCTATTATACCTGCGAAATCGGCTATCAGTCCGCATGTCACAGCATATCTTGTATTTTTTATACCCACGGACCCGAAGTACACGGCGATTATATAAAATGTGGTGTCTGTTGCGCCCTGCACCGTTGACGACAGCCTGCCCACCAGGGAGTCCGCCCCGTAGGTACTCATGGCATCCACCATCATGCCCCTGGCGCCGGCGCCGCTCAGCGGTTTCATCAGGGCTGTGGGCAGGGCGGCAGTAAAGCTGGTATCTATACCGGCCTTATCGAATAAAAAAGCTATCCCCTTTATCAATATATCCATGGCCCCGGAGGCCCTGAAGACACCTATTGCCACCAGTATGGCCACCAGGTAGGGTATTATTCTTACGGCTATATTAAAGCCGTCTTTAGCACCTTCGATAAAGGTGTCATATACATTGATGCCTTTAAGCAATCCCAGCACTATAAAAGCAATAATGATGGCAAAAAGTATAAAGTTGGCAGCAAAGGTGGATATCCTTGTTATGTCCTCTTTAGGCAGGCTGCTGAAATACCATATAACAGCTATTATCAGTGCTGTCATACCCCCAAGGTAGGCCAGTATGACCCTGTCGAGCAGGTTTATCTTCTGCATTGCCGCCACAGCTATCAGTCCCGTTAGCGTTGAAAAAAAGGTGGCCAGCAGTATGGGTATAAAGATATCAGCAGGGTTAGCTGCCCCCATCTGTGCCCTGTAGACCATTACACTTACCGGGATTATTGTTAGTCCCGATGTATTAAGAACAAGAAACATGATCTGGGCGTTGGATGCTGTATCTTTCTCTTTGTTGACCTCCTGCATCTCTCCCATGGCTTTGAGACCCATGGGCGTGGCCGCATTATCCAGTCCAAGCATATTAGCCGCCAGGTTCATTATTATTGACCCGTAAGCAGGGCTGCTACGTGGGCAGGTCAGGAAATATACGTCCGAAGAAGGGTCCTATAGCCCTCGACAGTATCTTCACTATTCCGCCCTTCTCCCCTATCTTCATCAGTCCCATCCACAGTGTCAGCACACCTGTCAGCCCGAGCGATATCTCAAAACCCGTTTTGGCTGAGGCAAATGTCTCATTCACCATATCGGAGAACACCTGTGTATTGCCTGTAAAGATAAGCTGTCCAAGAGCAAAGAGAAAAGCTATAATAAAGAAGCCTATCCAGATATAGTTCAGAACCATTTACTTCAGTTTGCAACGAATATACCAATTAAGCCTGAAATATTCAAAGGATGGCTCTTTTTGAAATAATTTTGTCCAGGTGGACGGCAGGCAGATTCTTATTATCTTTGAGCATGGCAATGAGCACGGGCATAATGGACACAAAGATGATGGCAGGACCGCTTGCCCCTTACGCGGGGATGCTTATGCTCTTTATTCTACTGCTGCCTGCTGTAGCCAGTGGCGATGATATCACAGTCAGCGGCAGGGTGACAGATGAGGATGGAGCAGGTCTTTCCGGTGCGGAGCTCAGGCTTGTAATCAATAACACCACTTTTGCTGCCCGCTCAGGTATAGACGGACACTATTTGCTGACCATCAGCGGAGTATACCCTGGCGACGAGGCCGGCTTAACCGGCTGGCCGCCTTTCCCAAATCCTTCATCCGGCAGCGTAAGGATACCTGTTGCCATACCTTCAGCGGGTGATCTGCAGTTCTCAGTGTACAGTCTCAATGGCATAAAAATTTTTGAGAAAGGGTTCAGTGACCTTGCAGCGGGCAGCTACCGTATAGTGTGGAACGGCGGCAGCTCTTCCGGATCGCGGCCTGCCGCCGGCATATATATCTACGCCCTTACATTTAAGGGGCAGACTTTATCAGGACGCATAATCATCGGCGGCAAGAGGCAGGCCGGCACGGGAGCGGCTTATACCGAGCCTTTTATTATCCCGGACAGCAATGATATTAACGACTCATCGCGGGCACTGCCGGCGGTGGCTACTGTTACCGCCGGGGGCTATCACACCCTGCGTCATACAGGCATATATCTCCGCTCAGACACAGTGATAGACTTCAGCCTGGCAGCCCGCTACAATGTACCCTTTGCCATAGAAGGTGATCATATAGGCAAAAAGGAGGATGAGGGCTACCTGGCCATGGTACTTAAGGGTATAAACCTGGGTTCGGCACCCCCGGGCTACTTTCCCGGTGAGATAGCCTACTCGATCAGTGCTGAGACCTATGAACGGTGGATAAGGATGATGGCGGAGACGAGCTTCAATGCTATCAGGGTGTACACTCTTCATCCCCCTGTCTTTTATGAAAAACTTTACGAATATAATATTGAAAATCCCGGCAAGCCCCTTTTCCTCTTCCAGGGCATATGGCTTGATGAGATAACTGACCACTCCTCTGACTGCAGAATATGACCTATTTCAGAGGGAGGATGCTTTCAGGGGCGATATACATGAGGTGATAGACTGCATGCATGGCAACAGGAATATTGCTTTCAGGCCGGGAAGGGCATACGGCGACTACCTCACCGATATTTCACCATGGATTGCCGGCTATATCATAGGCAGGGAGGTGTCGCCGCAGGAGATAGAGTCCACCAATAGCATAAACAGCCATATCACCGGCTATGAGGGACAGCGTTTTTCATTAAGCGGGGCACCGGCCTCAGAGGTTTTCTTCACCCGCATGCTCGATGAAACCGTCAGTTATGAGCAGCAGCAATACTCCACAAGCAGGCCTGTCAGTATATCCAGCTGGCCCACCCTCGATCCTCTCAGTCACCCCACCGAGCCATCATATACCGATGAGGACATAGTCTCGATGGATATCACCCTTATCAGTGAGCAGGGTGATGAAAAGCTGCTCTTTGCCAGCTACCATGCCTATCCCTACTATCCTGATTTCATAAGCATGGATCCCGGCTACCGCGATTACAGCGATGACATCGGTCCCAACAGCTATTACGCTTATCTTATCAATTTGCGCGACTATTACGGCAGCATACCTCTTATCATTGCCGAATTCGGGGTACCCTCCTCATGGGGCAATGCCCATAATTCATTCAGCGGCATGGACCATGGCGGTCATAATGAGATTGAACAGGGTGAGATGAATATCAGGATGATGCGCAATATACTCAATGCCGGCTGCGGCGGCGGCTTTATGTTCTCATGGATGGATGAGTGGTTTAAGCGTACATGGATTGTTGAATACCTGGAGGCCGCCGGCTATTCAGAGGGAGACGCCTATATACCCACACGCCAGCTATGGCATAATATAGTGTCACCCGAACAGAATTTCGGCCTTATCAGCTTTGAGCAGGATGATGATTTTCCCGAACACGATTATATAAGCGGCAACAGCACTGGCGCTGATATATCCGTCAGCGCCGGTAGCAATAACAGGTTTCTGGAGATAAGCATAGACACAGGTGAGCCGGTGGCGGAGGGTGACACGGTTATCATCGCCATTGACACATACCGTCCCGACCTCGGCGAGTCTGTGCTGCCCGGCGGCTTTGTGACCGATAACAGGGCCGAGTTTATGCTGAGGAGCATCAGGGGTCGCGACAGCTCAACGCTGTTTGTTACGGAGGCCTATGATATGAAGGGGGTGACACCCCGCTTTAACCTTAGCAATCCGGATGTGCAGAAATACCGGTCTGTTGTCAGCAATGGCGCAGCGTGGAAGAGGGTGGAATGGATAAATAACGGCTTTACGGAAGAAACAGCCATTCCCGGCATCATAGCCACGGGCTATGGCCCTTATCCCGAACAGTCATATGCCGAAGGCGTAAGCTGGCATGGAAGCAGTATCACCATCAGGCTGCCATGGACGCTGCTTCATTTTTATGACCCCACACGGATGGCTGTTATTAACGGTGCCACCTCATATGACGGTGGCTACAGCATGGTTATAGAAGAAACGGAGAGTGATGGCATTGCCCTGAGCATTATAATGGGTGGTGAGATGATAATCACGCAGTCGCGCTACACCTGGCCGCAGTGGTCTGTTGTGCCGCCCACTACTGAAAGGGAGAAAGCTTCTCTTGAGATAGTAAGGGAAGGCCTGTCGGCTATTCCCGGATACAGCTACTGACTTTTACAAAGACTGACCGGTAGCTCTCATATAAGCTACTGACTTTTTTTACGTCCGTTGAATTTTCTTCGTTTGTTATCCTTCATCTCGAAACCGCGACGATCTGCGCCTCCCCATCCCTTCTTGCCCCCAAGGAACTGTATATTGCCAATCACAGCAAAAACGGTATGGACAGGGTAGAAGAAGGGCTCCAGCAGGCCTACTGCCAGAAGACGCAGCACATCGCGCCTCCTTTCATACTTATGGAATGTTATCTCCTCAAACAATACCGACCATGTTGACAGGCTGACGGCAAAAGTGTAGATAAAAAGGAAGAGCAGCAGGAAGAAGGGCCAGTTAATAAGACCCAGGACAGCCAGCACCACTGAGTAGCTTATACCGAAAAAGGCCACCAGCGGCGCCATCCACTCAAATAATATCCAGTAGGGATAACCTAGCAGTCCCAGCCTGCCATACTTATTGTTCATTCCCATCCTGCGGTGTGTCACCAGCGACTCTATCAGTCCCCTCGTCCACCGCGTACGCTGTCGCTTGAGTGAGCTTATATCGGAGGGCACCTCGGTCCAGCACAGCGGATCGGGTATATATTTAACTTCGTACTTCTCCTTCCTCTCAGACATATAGCGTCTCATCCTCAGCACCAGCTCCATATCTTCACCCACAGTCTTAATGCTGTAACCGCCGGCCCTGATGAGTATCTCCCTGTCGAACATACCCATGGCCCCCGATATAAGCATTAAACCGTCGAGATGGCTCCATGCCATACGGCCCAGCAGGAAGGCCCGTGTATATTCCAGCACCTGCAATCGCGGCAGTATCTTTTCAGGCAGGTTAATCTTTCGTATATGACCTTTCTCCACATCGCATGAATTAACTATCCTTATCACACCACCCGTACCTATCACCCTGCGATCCTTGATCTCGAGGAAGGGCTTTACCAGCTTTAGAATGGAGTCGGGTTCAATGATAGAATCGGCATCAATGGAGACCACGAGCGGACTCCTGGATATATTGACTCCCGCATTCAGCGAGTCGGCCTTACCACCGTTATTCTTATTTATGACCGTAAGTCTGTTAAAGGAAGGGTTCTCGGACTTGTATACTCCCCTTATCCTCTCACATGGTATACGGTAATCGAAATAATAGTTAACCTTGACAAGCTGGTAGGCCTCCTTTATCTTCTTAAAAGTATCATCCGTGGAGCCGTCGTTGACTATGATGACCTCAAAATTATTATAGTAGAGCGACAGCAGGGTACGCACATTATCTATTATTGTGCGGCTCTCGTTAAAAGCCGGCGCAACAACCGACACCCTGGGGCTGAGCGGACTGGCTACCAGTGAGTTATAGTTGACATAACTGTTCTTGCGCAGGTATTTCCTCAGCGACAGTGCCGAGAATATGCCAAGGATCAGGTAAGACCCGAAGATAAACAGGGTGAGATAAAAAATTATATTTGTAGAAAATCCTTCCATCATTGTCTGTCAGTATATCCTGCGGTCAAGCACATGCCTTATTATTATAGTATAGTTCTTATATTCCGACTTTGATTTCATCAGCTTCACCAGGGCCTTCACCCCTTCCTCTCCAATATTCTCTATTGCCTTTGTTGCCTCTATCTGCAACTGCACATCATCCTCCTTGTCGAGCACCAGCTTAAGGAAGCCCAGCAATGACTCATCCGGCATCTTGCCAAGCGACTTCAGTATCTCCAGTGAGTTGATATTATCCTCATGCTTGTACATCTTCTTCATCACCTCACGTGTTGTTGTCATCTCCAGGTCGCCCGCCACCTCAATGGCTATCTTCCTTACCTCAGTGGAGGGATGTGACATAATCCGCCTGACATCATCCTCTGCTTCCTTTTGCTTAAACTCCCTTATCATCCTGAGGGCGAACATTACCACGGTAGGATTTGGGGAGTCTATCCACTGCTTGAAGGACGGCACTATGACTGAGTGCAGCACCAGCAGCTCATGCAGGGATATCTGCTCCCACAGCGAGAAAGGCCTGTGCAGGTGATGCAAAAACTCAAAGGGCTTATCGTCACTAAGCCTTACCAGGGCTATCTGCGCTTCCATCCTCAGTATCTCGTTACGGGAGTTAAGGCATCTGAATACCTCTGTGTTGGCATCCTTTATATTCATAAAAGACAGCTCCCTGAACCCTTTTATCTTTATATGCCATCTCCTGCTGTATGCCCTCCGCACCGAGTCGCGGTCCAGTCCCAGCTCCAGGTACAGCTTACGCAGCTTCTCCCCGAGTCGCCTTTCAGGTTAACAGCCACATCTTTCATCTGCTCAATAAGCACCTGCCGTCGGTACCTGTCTGAGGCTATCTTCCTGAAGCTCTCTGCCCCGGCCTCGCCATAGAGGTAGTCAATGATAAGAGCCTGGTAGGTCTCCAGCAGGTACTGGTACAGCGCTTCCCTCTTTTTCATCCGCCTTCTGTTAAGCAGGATAAAAACGAGCAGCACCACCATGGTGCTTATTGAGAACACTATCACTATTATCAGCAGGTTGACCAGAGCAAATGACCGACCGAAATATTCAACCCTGTTAAGCCAGGGGCTGTCACCGGTCGTAGTGTCGCTATCAAAGGAAGATGTGTCTTTATCAACCGCCTGCAGGGTGTCAGCCTGCCTGCTGCCTGTCACCGTGTCCTGCCTGCTGCTGTATCCTCCTGCATCCTCCCTGTTGCTGTCGCGGTCACCATCCTTCCTCTCCCCCGTACATGAGAGCTGAAGAAGCAATAATAATAGTATCAGGGCGATTGGTATTCTCATTATTTAGCGGACGGACTGTAAATTATATTAATAAAAGTTTCAAACCTGTTACGCCACAGATCATTATTATACTGCTCACGTGAATAGCCTGCACTGCAGCTTACTGCAAAGTTACCGGTCAGCTTCTTTTTCATTCCCAGCTTTAGGGAATAAGCCTCCTGCCTGTCGAGATCAGCCGCCAGGTCCCATGGCTCATCGGGTGCGGTACCTGCACCTGCCTTCAGCTCTATATAGTCGGTGTCGTTACTGTATCTCCGGGCCGTAAGGAATAATGAAGCTGTTGTACCCGCTTCTTTCAGGTGAAAATGCGATTTGGCCGACAGCCAGTATGAGCCCAGATATTTTTCAAGCGATAATGCCGGTATAAGTATATTACGGTCAAAATAAAAATAGGAGGCACCGGCTGAGAGCACCCATCCTTTGTCAAAGCCATACCAGTATTCAGCTGAGGCCCTGTGACTGGGAAAATATGCGAAGGGACTGTAAGCATAGGCCAGCCATGCATATGTATTTTCCGTTATCTGCGGCCAGAATTCAGCCTGCAGCTGTATGCCTGTTTCGGCTATGGCCGGATCGGTACCGGCATGCAGGTTACCAAAGTTAACTGTGCCGAGCACCGGCCCCAGGTCTGTTTTAAAGGCAGCACCCATCCGGAATATCTGCCAGAAACGATTATAGGGCTGGCTGAAAGTATCGAAACTGTAAGCCATATGAATATCAAGATCACGTGCTGCCGTGTCTGCGGCGATCTGCCCCACTGCTGCCGTATCAGCAGCGGCCTGCACTGCTGTTGTTGTATCAGCGTCGATCTGCCCCACTGCTGCCGTATCAGCAGCGGCCTGCACTGCTGCTATTGAGTCAGCGGTGGCCGCTTCTTTCTCCTGTGCTGACTGCGCCATTCACTTATTGTATTTCTGGCCTGTATGGCATCATTATGTCCGGGCTGATCAGCCAGCAGGGAGTCAAGTATCTCAATAGCCTCGCTGTAACGCTCCTGCCAGGCTATTATACGCGACAGCAACACTATGGCATCACCGTAGGAAGGGTAATCCCCAACCAGCCCGAGGGCCATGGCTTCCGCCTCTTCCAGCCGGCCTTCAAAGGCAATAATACGTATGCTGTCATATGCCGCCTCCGGATCGGCTGTGCCTTCCTGGGCAAAGCTGCAGGGCATAAGTACCGGCATAAAAAGTACTACCAGCAGGTATATAATTCTGTTCATTGATCTCATAATCTACTACTTCAGGAGGGATTCAATGCGGTCGATCAGAGCTTCATCATCAAATGGTTTAACAAAGTAATCGCTTATGCCCAGTTCTGAAGCTTTCTGCTTTACCTGCGGGTCACTGAAGGCTGTAACGATTATTACAGGTGTTTTCCTGCCCAGGTCCTTACGCATATATCTTATAAGCTCCAGGCCACTGTGGTAAGGAAGGTGTATATCTGTAATCACCAGGTCAGGATCGCCTGTTCTTATCTTCTCCATGGCCTCATTGCCATCCGAAGCTATATCAATAATATAGCCCTTCCGTTTCAGTACGGTAGCTATGACACGTGAGGCCAGCCTGTTATCTTCGCAAATAAGTATATTCATTTTCCCGGATGGTCCTGTCTTTTATTTTCCCTTATTATATGTAAAATTCGCAATATTAGCTGACAATACAAAGCCATGGGATGTTGTTTTTGATTAACTGGTACATGTCATTGATTAAGGTATGCTTATTGATATACCAAACAAATCTTAAATCCTCTTTCAGTACTGGTGCTCACCGCTCTCCCTGCAGGGACTCCATCATGCTCTCCAGTCTGCTTTTCTGTTCATCCCTGAGGGCATATGGCTTTATCTTTTTCAGCATGGATAATTTCCTTTCAGCGGGTAATTCAGCTACGGATACTAAAGCCAGGTAATCATAAAAGGCTCTTTCCGAATAGTTTTTATTGCCTGAGGCACAGATCCCCATCAGGGCCTTTGCCGCACTATGGTCCGGCCATCCTTTCATGGCATCATAGGCCAGTTGCCTCATCTCCGCATTCCCCTTCTCAAAGATCCTGTAAACAACATCAAGGGCCTGCTCACCACCCAGTCCCGACAACACAGGCAAAAACTTCCTTTCCAGCCCCCTTTTTTCCATTGCGCCGGCTATCACAGCCACTCTTTCCTTCTCAGCCTCTATCTCCCATGCTGCTTTTATAAGGGCATCCTGTATATGTTTCACAGAGGCATCATCATGCATATCAACCAGCAGGTCAGCCAGCTGCGAAATATTAAGCGGCTCAGCCACTTCTTTCAGGCAGGATAAGGCTGTTAATCTTAATTGTGCGTTTGAGGAGTCGGTGTAATCCATTACCAGATCAAAATAGCGGTTCTCGCCCCCTGCACAGAGGAGCATCAGCATTGTCCCCTTGCTTATATCATCCGAGCCTTCGATGGACCGGGCTATATTATCCCTTTTCCTGGAATCTGTAATGGTAAGCAGTGCATAATATCCTGCCACCTGGTCTTCAGTTGTCACATAGGAACGGATATAGTCAATCAGCTCATCCACAGCCTCTCTTCCCTGTATCTTAGCCAGGGCCCCTGCCGCCTCTGCTCTTATCATTGCCGACGGACAGAAGAGGGCTTTCTTTATAAGAGGCACCGCCAGGGGATCTCCCCTCTCACCCAGCATATGTATAAGCTCAGCTTTAGCTGTATCGTTAACATCACCCATCAGCTCCATCCATTTGCGCGTTGCAGCTATCCCCGGTATATCAGAAGCAAGGCTCAGAACCCCCTTCCTGTATTCCTTATCACCTTTCTTATATTCACTCAGAAGGTAAGCCAGGGCCTCATAACCCTTATAATGAACCAGCGCTTCAAGGGCAGCCAGCTTATAACTGACAGCACCCTTATTTATCACCTCACTGCAAATTTTTTCCATGCTTCTGACATCTCCTTTATCCCCTATATTGCGGGCATATTGCACCAGTGCAGCTGCCGCCCCGGTACTGTCCCATTCATAGCCGCAGTCAGCGGCAGCGGAGAGCAGCACATCATAAACCATCCTGTCTGCACTGGCAGCCATGGCATTGAGGGCGGCCGCCTGCACTCCGGCATCACCAACAGCATACCATGATATATATTCATTAATGGCTTTATCTGATTTCATGTCCGCCAGCTCATTTATCACCGATGCCGGGCATGGCAGGGATGATATCTGAAGACTCATAGCAAGCAAAGCTTCCTTATCCGGTGAATCACATGCAGCTATTACCGCCAGTGCCTGCTCACACATCTTAGGGTCGGTAAGGAATCCCGATGCATATTCAAGCGACTTTTCTGATCCTATATACTGCAGCTGTGAAAGAAAAAATGACTTCACCTCATTACTTTCTGCTGCCTGCACAGCCTCTATACATTCCTCCTCCCATACATCCCTCTGGCTGCTGTGACCGTAGCCGGTGAGGTACATGGAATAGGAGCCCACGGCAAAGCGTGCCGCCACATCATCACCCTGTCCCGGGGGAATTACCATGGCTGTTATCTGTCTGCGACCCTCCGGCCCAATGGCTGTCATCTCCTCCATCTGCTTTTTCAGCTCAGCAGCATTATCCACTGGCATCCGTTTCAGCAGCTCAGCCACCCTGGCACCGGTGCTGCCACCGATGCCGGCAGCTTCCTGTGCACTAAGCCCTGCTGAGCATAATATTATCAAGGTTAGCAGCAATATTTTTTTCATCGTTCCCATTTTCATCTTTCCCAATTTTATATTGTCCATGGCCCTCTCATTGTCTGGTATAATAGACGGTCAGCACCCTCATCATCGATAAAACGCTGTTTATGGGGATCGTATTTAAGGTTACGTCCAAGCCTCAGGGCTATCACCCCCAGGTTAACTATTGTTGCCGAGCGGTGACCGTTCTCCTCATTAAGTGCAAATTTATTCCTTGTCCGCACCGAGTCGCTGAACACGGTAATCTGCGGCTCAGGCTCGGGCAGGCTTTTTACCAGCTTGTGTATGTCGGGTATATCAGAGCGGAAGCCACTGAATATTTTGCCACCCGGACCTTCAATATATGCAGCATCCTTATCCTCGTCAGCCCCATCGAGCACTATCCTGCATCCGTCAGCATAGGTATATTCTATCCTGCGCCATGATCCCACGGCATCATAATGTTGCTGCGGGGCATCCACCTCAATATAAACCGGACTGGTATCATCCTTGCCCAGTATATACTGCACCGGGTCCAGGTAATGCTGTCCCATATCACCCAGTCCGCCCCCGTCATAATCCCAGTAACCCCGGAATTTTTGGTGCACCCTCTCCGGGTTATACGGCTTATAAGGTGCCGGTCCGAGCCAGAAATCATAATCCAGCTGCTCAGGCACCGGCATAGGTTTCAGATTATACTCACCGCTCCAGTAAAACTTCCAGTCGAAACCGGTCGTTTTGCTAACCGTTACCTTCAGGGGCCAGCCCAGCACGCCACTATCTATCAGCTTCTTGAGAGGCCTGACCGTAGTGTCCAGTCCATAGAACCTGTCTTTAAACCTGAACCAGGTGTTAAGCCTGAACATACGTCCATACTTCTTAACCGCCTCAACCACCTCTATTCCTTCACCTATGGTGCGTGTCATAGGTTTCTCACACCATATATCCTTGCCTGCCTCGGCTGCCATCCTGGCCATTATGCCGTGCCAGTGGGGCGGTGTTGCTATATGTATGATATCAATATCGGGACGCGCCAGCATCTCCCTGAAGTCGTGATAGCCATCCACCCCCTCACCCGCCTGGTCCATGGCAAGCTTAAGGTGATTGCTGTCCACATCACACACTGCCAGCAGCTGCGTTCCCTCATAAGGTATATGTCCACGCCCCATGCCGCCTACACCTATGATACCTTTTGTCAGCCGGTCGCTGGGAGAGATATACCCGGTGCCTCCCAGTACATGCCTGGGTATGATGGTAAATGCTATTGCTGCAGCAGCTGATTTCTTAATAAAATCCCGTCTGCCTTTATTATCACTGCTCATAACTGGCTATTTTATTAAATTTTTACTGTCAATAACTCAGAACCATCCTGCAGCTGTTCCTTATTCAGATGTTATATCTGGCAGAGCTAATAATGCTCTAAGATAAATTCATTCCATCCTGCAGCTGTTCCTTATTCAGAAATTACATCTTCAAGAACTGTTTCCACGGCTACATCGAAAAAACCTGAATATTCATATTCGGTAAAATACTTAGCATGTATCTCCGGAGCCATCTCATATACCGCAAGCTCACTATCGGCATACTCCTCAACGGCAAGAATAAGCTGAGCCAGGTAATCAGCCTGCTTATCAAGCAATTCTTTTCCGCCGGTCTCACCATGTCCGGGTATCACCTTCTCTATATCCTTCCCTGACCATTCCTTCAGTGTCTCCAGCCACAGGGATGCATCGGCATTATATGCCTTGCTGATAAAGGGATGCCTGTTATTGAATACCAGGTCGCCGATATGCACAAGCTTGTGGTCAGGGAACCAGACTATTATATTATCCGTGGTATGGCATGTACCTGGATAGTGCAGTTCCACCGTGTATTTACCCATTTCAAGAATTTTGATCTCCGAGAACACCTCATCAGGCTTTCTAACCTCCATAGCCATCCTTTCCTCAAAAACGTCGCCGTACCTTACCCTGAGAGAATCCTCACCATACTTTTCGAGCTCCTGCCTGAATGCCTCAACACCGGGAATAACAAATTTATCGAGGTTAGCCGGCAGGTTCTTATGAGCTATTATTTTGGCATCGTCAGGCCAGCCGGCCACACCACCCACATGGTCGCCATGACAGTGGGTATAGATAATTGTTTTTATTGGCTGGTCCGTGACCTTCCCTATCAGTGAGGCCACCGCTGATGTGGGTCCCGGATAATTACCGGCATCAACCACCAGCACCCCTTTGTCTGACACCAGGAAGCATATATTGCCGCCATTATTATAATCCTCGACAAAATACAGGTTTTCCGCCATCTCCTTAAGGTATGGCCCGTCGCCCGGCTCAAACACCTCCGGGGGTATTTCTTCCCTGCATGATCCAAACATCAGACTGATA
Organism: Bacteroidales bacterium; assembly: GCA_034521735.1. Taxonomy (GTDB): domain Bacteria; phylum Bacteroidota; class Bacteroidia; order Bacteroidales; family VadinHA17; genus UBA9300. The sequence goes on along the minus strand of JAXHLX010000015.1, from coordinate 81,945 downwards.
ATGACAAAAAGAGAAAGGTAAGCTTGTTTCTTCATGATGATCCTCCTTCTTTGATTAATATACTGCAATTTAATAAAAAAGGGGGAACATGCATATTATAAAAACGAAGGCACGGGATATTGCAAAAACAGCTGCCAGAATAACATCTGTGCTATGACAAAAATTCTTAATATATTTGTGGCACAATATATGTATATATGTGTATACTTTTATAGGACAAATATAAGACAGAAATGAAGATAAAAGAAATACAGTCACTGCAGGAATTAAAAAGCATAACGGAGAAAGAGGAAAGATCATTTCTCCTGCTGTACAGGAGCGACAGTGAAAAAAGCATCTGTGCCCTCGGCGTGCTCGAAGAGACAGACAGTGATGCCGCCGTAAAAACAGTTTTTGTAAAAGCGGACGTTAGCAGCGTAAGGGATATTCATCCTGAATACGGCATAGAAACAGTCCCGGTACTACTGGAATTTGCATCGGGTGCCCTGAAGAATGTATATAAAGGATGTAACAGCCGGGATTTCTACATATCTGTCCTGAGCGGAAGGGAAGTCATTAAGGCTGAAGGAGGTGAAAAAAGACAGCGGAACATAACTGTTTACTCCACTCCCACATGCACATGGTGCAACACCCTTAAAACATATCTGAAAGAAAGAAAGGTGCAGTTCAGGGACATTGATGTATCTTCCGATCAGAAAGCAGCCGAGCAGATGGTAAACAAAAGCGGGCAGCAAGGTGTTCCACAAACAGATATTGACGGCCATATTATCATTGGCTTTGATAAAAAGAAAATTGACAGCTTACTTAAAAACGCAAATTAATTTTAAATCATTTGATATGAAAAAGCTCAGCTATGCCATAGTGGCAATTTTTATTACAGCAAGCCTCAGTGCCTGTTCAACAAGCACTGCAGCAGAAAAGGAAAAGAAAGATGAGACCGCCGTTGAAAGTGGTAAATCAAAAGTACAGGAGGTAGCAATACATCTTACAAAGGAAGAGTTCCTTACCAAAGTGTATAATTATGAGGCCAACTCAGAAGAATGGGTTTATGAAGGCGATAAGCCGGCAATAATCGACTTTTACGCAAGCTGGTGCCCGCCCTGTAAGATTGCCAGTCCCATACTTGAGGATCTGGCCAAAGAATATGAAGGAAAAATATATGTCTATAAAATTAACACCGAGGAAGAGAGAGAGCTGGCTGCAGCCTTCGGTATCAGCAGCATACCAACCTTTATGCTTATCCCCATGGGCGAAAGGCCACAGGTTTTCAGCGGTATAGGACAGACAGAAGAAGCTACAAGAGAGATCTTTGTAAAAGCAATAGATGAAGTATTATTAAACACCCAAAAAGTAAATTAAAAGATGAAAGAGTTACAGCCAATTAATCAACATGTACTTCTTGAGATAGAAAGCTCAAAGGAGGAAAAGACAGAATCAGGTATTATTATTCCTGATACTGCAAAGGAAAAGCCTCAGTATGCAAGGGTTGCATCCCTTAGCGGTATTGAGAAAACCGAGATCAGCGTTGGTGATCTGGTTTTTTACAAAAGCTTCTCAGGTACTGAAATAGAATTTGAAGGAAAGGAATTCCTGATGATACCCTATGCAGATATACTGGGAAAAGTTGTTGAAACCGATAAGATATAATCAGCGACTGACCGGCTGTAATTAAATTTACCGACACACCTTTTGATTAGCCGATTCTATTTGCTCAAAAATGCTCCAATATAATGTTGGGGCATTTTTTTTACGCATTGTGACATTTCTTTAGCCCGGAATATTTCTTTCGCTCTGGAACACTCCTTTCGCTCAGGGTGTTTTTTGACATGTTGCAATATTTCTTTCGCGCTGGAACACTCCTTTCGCTCAGGGTGTTTTTTGCCGCATTGGGGCACTCCATGAAGACATGTATTTAAAGATCCGTCCAGCCGTAGCAATATGTTATCTGACATAATATCATTTAATCCAAAATATTTTAAAGTGTCTGTTTTATGTGTTAATTTAGTATCAGTAACAGAATTGGGTTATTCTGATCCTGAATCCTTGCTTATATACTGCAGATGAAGTTCGTTAAAAGGGTATTATATTTTATTTTCAGTGAGAGGGCTTATTTCAGAATAATCAGCAAACTGTTTTTTATCCTGTATTTTTCAGGCCTGCTTCGTGCAGGTAAAAAATTCAGGATGCATTATTTTGTTACCAGCCTTATCAGGAAGGGCAATACGGTCATTGACATAGGAGCCAATCTTGGTTATTATACCAGGATCTTTGCCGGGGCCTGCGGACCAGGAGGAGACGTATATGCCGTAGAGCCTGTGCCACTCTACCGCCATGTGCTGGAAAAAAACATCTCGGGCCTGCCCCAGGTAGAAATACTTCCATATGCGCTGGGCGACAGGGAAGCGCTTAAAGAAATGGGCATACCGGGTGATCAGCCATACAGGCACGGACTGACACGCATCATCGGAGAGAATGAAAAAAAGGAGAAGGCCGGTTTCAGTGTGCAGGTAAAAACACCTGAATCATTGTTCAGCGGACTGGATCATGTTGATTATATAAAATGTGATATTGAAGGGTATGAGGACAGGGTAATACCGGGTTTTAAAGAAATAATAAGAAGGGACAGGCCGGTAATACAGCTTGAAGTGGCAGAGGAAAACCGGGAGCTGATAAATAAGTTCCTGTCCGGTGAAGGATATGAGTCATATATACCGGCAAAAAAAGGACTGGCTGCTGTCAGTGGCTCTCAGAATTATAACAGTGATATCATTTATATTCATAATGACAGAAAAGATGAGATCAATAAGTTCAATACTAAGATAAAGTGTAATCTAATAAATCCAAGCTATGCCAAAAGTAACTAAAGAACATGCCCTTAAGTACCACAGTACCGGGCGCAAAGGAAAAATTGAAGTAATACCTACAAAACCTTACAGCACCCAGTTTGACCTGAGTCTGGCCTACACCCCTGGTGTTGCCTATCCGTGTAAGGAGATAGAAGCTAATCCAAACGATGCCTATGAATACACTGCAAGGGCCAACCTCGTTGCTGTGATATCCAACGGAACAGCCGTACTGGGTCTGGGCGATATAGGAGCCCTGGCAGGCAAGCCTGTTATGGAAGGTAAAGGACTGCTGTTCAAAGTATTTGGCGATGTCGACGTGTTTGATATTGAGGTGGATGAGAAAGATGTTGATAAGATGGTCGAGTTCTGTACAAAGATATCTCCAACCTTCGGAGGTATTAACCTTGAGGATATAAAGGCACCCGAATGCTTTGAGATAGAAGAAAGGCTGAAGAGGGATCTTGACATACCTGTGTTCCATGACGACCAGCACGGCACTGCTATTATATCAGGAGCCGGACTGCTCAACGCACTGGAGATAAATGGAAAGAAGATTGAAGATCTGAAAATGGTTGTCAGCGGTGCAGGAGCAGGAGCTATTTCCTGTACAAAGCTGTATGTAGCCCTGGGTGTCAAAAAGGAGAATATAGTGATGGTGGACTCAAAGGGTGTTCTTACAAAAAAGAGGACTGACCTGAATAAATACAAGGCCTTGTTTACCACCGACAGGGATATAAGCACCCTGGCTGAGGCATGTAAAGATGCCGACCTGTTCCTCGGTCTTTCTGTTGCAGATATGATGACAAAGGATATGCTGGCCAGCATGGCTCCCAACCCGATAGTGTTTGCTATGGCCAATCCCAATCCTGAGATATCCTATGAAGATGCAATGGCAACAAGGGATGACCTTATCTTTGCAACAGGAAGGTCTGACTATCCCAACCAGGTGAATAATGTACTTGGCTTCCCCTTCATTTTCCGTGGAGCACTTGATGTTATGGCCTCGGATATCAATGAAGAGATGAAGCTTGCGGCAGCATATGCCCTGGCTGAACTGGCCAAGGAGCCTGTTCCGGAAGAGGTGGCTAAAGCATATAATGTTGATAAACTTGAGTTTGGCCGTGACTATATCATTCCCAAGCCACTTGACCTCAGACTTATTTCGCGGGTGGCACCTGCTGTTGCCAAAGCCGCAATGGACACCGGTGTGGCCAGGAAAGATATCACCGACTGGGATGCTTATAAAAAATACCTTGATACCAGGGTAAGGAAGCATATACAGGATATAGGTAAAGCCTGTGTTGAGGACATCGAGTATTAGAAAAAACACAGACAAGGAGAAAAGCCTGTGTTGAGCAGATCGAATATTAAAAACAAATGATCAAAGAAAGGGGGTACCAGGGGGTATCCTCTTTTTTTTAACCATAAGCATCATTAAGCTTACCGCCCCTGCCGGCAGACCCCTCTTCAGATGCCTGTTCCATCCTGTTTTTATAGAGGACACAAAGCGTCCGGGCTATCTGGTCAACAGAAAAGGAACTCCTGTTAAAGGTCACATCAAAAAGGTAATCAAGGTTAAGAGGTTTTTTGTCAAGAAAATTTATTATCAGCTTATACCTCTTCTCATCTGCATCCACAACAAACTCTTCGGCAGCTTCAATATCAAGATTCCTTTTCCTGATAATATTTTCCACACGCCAGTAAAAAGGAGCCACCAGCCGCACATGAAGAGAGTCCTGCACCATGCCTGTCAGCGACACCCCTCCCCTGCCTACCATAACAACATGCCCTTCCCTGCAGATTGACAGCACAACATTCCTGATAGTCTTTTTTACCTTTTCATCACTGATATACCTGCCTGAGACAGACATTATCATCTCAGACAAACCGGATAAACGGTCTCTTTTAACATAACTTTCGATGTTATGAGCACCTGTATCCAGTTTACGTGCAGTATTCAGCAGTATCTCCTTATCCACCCACTTCCATTTTGAGGTTTTTTGTTCCTTATTAAGACATGTAACGAGTTTTCTGGCAACAGCTACTGCATCACAGCCGGTCTGCCTGGATATGGTTATAAGCGGTCCGAATTGTTGTGACGAACTTTTAAGCAGATCTTCCCTGTACCTTTCATCAAAATATTTAAAAAATTTTTCCACAGCAGTTGAGTTTAATAATCAGGATGTGTCTCTTATTCATAATCTATATATCCCGGATTGTCCGGATAAGCTCAGCAATAAGTTACAAATAATTCCGGTAAAATGAAAATAAAACCCGAAAAGGACTGCATATAATACCCTGGATAAGTAGCTGTAGTCAACAACTAAAAACACAGGCAGCCGTGGATCATAAATCCGCGCCTGCCTGTATATCAATTCCGTTATATTAACTGAGCCCTGTACAGATATAATACCAGGGTTCTGCTTATAAAACCAACTACAGATGCATCAGCTCCCTATAATGGAAGGTCTCTGGCATGTTCTGCTTCAACATCTTCTATGGTCTTGGGCTTGGGCTTGCCAAGCAGCTCATAGCCTGTTTCGGTAATAAGAAAATCCTCCTCATTCCTTATGCCGCTGAAATCACGGTACTCATTAACCTTATCAAAGTTTATAAAGTCCTTATTTGTACCTTCATTTTTCCACAGGTCTATCAGTTCAGGTATGAAATATATACCAGGCTCAATGGTTAGGACAAATCCGGGTTCAAGCTTACGTCCCAGCCTTAAGGATTTAATACCAAACTGTTTGGACCTCTCCTGTCCGTCCCAGCCAACATATATCTCGCCAAGGTCTTCCATATCATGAACATCCATACCCATCATATGTCCCAGTCCGCAGGGAAAGAACAGGGCATGTGCCCCGCTGGCAACAGCATCATCAACATTGCCTTTCATCAGTCCCATGTCCTTCAGTCCCCTCACAATAACCCTTGCCGACTCAAGATAAACCTCTTTAAAGGCTATACCGGGCTTAAGCATACTGATAGACGTATCGTGGCTGTCGAGGCAAATATTATATATATCCCTCTGCCTTGATGTAAAATGAGGATCAACAGGCACGGTGCTTGAAAGATCTGCTCCATAGCCCGATTCCACCTCGGCGCCTGCGTCAAGAAGGAACATCTGTCCGCTCTTCAGTGTATTGCCATGGTAGTGATTATGCAATGTCTGCCCGTCAATGGTAGCAATAATTGGAAATGATATTCTTGCTCCCACCGACTCCGCCGCATGGTTCACGGCTGCTGCCACCTCTGCTTCAGTAACACCGGGTGCTACCATGCGCATGGCTGTGCGGTGCATATCCACTGAGATATCGGCCGCCTTTTTCAATTCAATGATCTCCTCTTCAGTCTTATAGTTCCTCTGGGCTATAACGGCCCTTACCAGTGCTGTGGAAGCTTCTGACTGTGCTTCAGCCGGCAATATGCCAAGCCATTCAAAAAGCTTGATCTTATTCTCAGGCCTGTAGGGAGGCAGGAAATGTATGGTCCGCCCCTTACCGGCTTCCTTCTGCAGCATCTCTACAAGTGCTTTGATGGGTGCGGCTTTGGTAATTCCGAATTGCGCTGCCCTTTCCTTTATGGTTGGCTGCGGTCCCATCCATACAAAATCTATCACTGTAAGGTCATCGCCGAAGATAATATCCTCACCGCTGTCACAATCCAGTACACCCGCCAGCGAGGGAAAGTTAAGTCCCATAAAGTACCTGAAGGTACTGTCCTGGTGAAAGTGGAAAGGATTATCAGCATAATTCATAGGGCTTTCGTCATTACCCAGAAGCAGGATCAGTCCTGATCCCACAGTTTTCCTCAGTTCGTCTCTTCTCTTGTTATAAACTTCTTTTTTAAACATAATGATTATTTGGTTATTATATTGATTCGTGTTCCCCTAGCCTTTCGAGTGCATTTTACAGATCCTGGCCCGGTTCTTTTATTTTTACATTGATTCGTGTGCCGTACGTCTTATTATTTCATTTTGCAGGTCTTCGCCCAGATCGTTGAAGTAATCGCTGTACCCGGCCACCCTCACTATCAGGTCACGGTACAGTTCAGGATTTTTCTGAGCATCCCTCAGGGTATCTGCTCCAACAACATTAAACTGTATATGGTGACCGTCGAGCTTGAAATAACTTCTTATCAGTGCAGTAAGCTTGGGATAGCTTTCCTCATCTTCAAAAAACTGCGGACTGAATTTCTGGTTAAGCAGTGTTCCTCCTGTTTTCAGGTGATCAATTTTGGAAGCTGATTTAATAACAGCTGTTGGTCCAAGCCTGTCAACACCCTGGAACGGCGATATACCCTCTGAGAGTGGCACATACGCTTTGCGTCCGTCGGGTGTGGCACCTATCACCGATCCGAAATAAACATGAGAGGTTGTTGGCAGCATATTGATCCTGTGCACCGCTCCCCTGGGGGTAGGCCTTCCGTTAACAGCATCATAGAATGTCTCAAAGACCATAACAGCATGCCGGTCAGCATAGTCATCGTCATTGCCATATTTAGGTGAGTTATAGACCAGGTCATACTGCAACTGCTCATATCCTTTAAAATCATTCTTCATGGCATCCATCAGCTGCCTCCACGAATATTTTTTCTCATCAAAAATATTAAACCTGATGGAGCTGAGCATATCGGTTATGGTACCCAGTCCCACACCCTGTATATAGGTGGTATTATACCTTGCCCCGCCTTCATTATAGTCTTTACCGTTTCCAATACAGTCTTCTATCAACAATGAAAGGAAAGGTACGGGCAGGTTCCTGGCAAAGATCCTTTCGATAATATTATTTCCTTTTATCTTGGTTGAAGCAAAATATTCAAGCTGCGTTTTAAAAGCCCCAAAGAGCTCATCAAAGCTCCTGAACTCATCCACCTCGCCCACCGGCAGTCCTACCAGCTCGCCGCTGCGTGAGTCCTTACCGTTATAGAGTGTTATCTCCAGTATCTTGGCAAGATTAAAATAACCTGTCAGCCAGTAGGCTTCAGTACCGAAGGCCCCTGTCTCCACACATCCCGAGGCGCCACCGTTCCGGGCATCCTCAATTGATTTGCCCTGCCTTAGCAGTTCCTGTATTATAGCATCGGTATTAAAACATGAGGGCTGGCCGAAGCCTGTCCGTACAATATCAAGTGTCTTATAAACAAATTTATCCGGACTCTTCCTTGATATCTGTACCATGGAGCTGGGCTGCAGTATCCTCATTTCCTTTATCACTTCCAGCAGCATATATGACATATCATTGACTGCATTTGTCCCGTCGGCTTTTACTCCACCGAGATTAATAAGGCAAAAATCGGTGTAGGTATTGCTTTCCTGTGCTGTAACCCCCATCTTGGGCGGAGAAGGATGATTATTGAATTTAACCCAGAAGCATCCCAGCAGCTCATATGCCTTTTCCCTGGTAAGTATTCCCTTCTCCATATCAGAGGTGAACACCGGATACAGGTGCTGATCCAGTCTGCCCGGATTGAAAGAGTCCCACGGATTCAGTTCGCTTACCACACCCAGGTGGATGAACCAGTAATGCTGCAGCATCTCATGGAATGTTTCAGGTGCACTGGCAGGCACCTTAAGACATATTCTTTTCATCTCCAGCAATTCCTTTTTCCGCATCTCATCCTTCGTCCCGGCTGCCATACGGCCCAGCTCTTCAGCATTACGCCCGGCATACATGATAATGGCATCACATGCTATATCCATTGCTTTCAGCTCCTCCTGCTTATCATATGCTTTAGGGTCATTATAAAAATCCAGAGCCCTGATACTATCCTCTATCTCTTTTTTAAGATCAAGGAAGCCCGTACTGAACATCTTATAACCCAGCACTGTATGTCCCGGTCCCCTCTGCTCCTGGAATTCGGTAAACACACCGGCTTCATAGGCTTTCTTCCAGGCGGGGGTCATGGCCTCCATTATCCTGTCGCGATTACTCTTTCCCTTCCAGTAGGGAATAATTTCATTTTTATATATCTCTTTAACCTCCTCGCTGACACTGAACGATACTTTCTCTCTTGTATCCAGTATCTCCAGATCATCCATTGAATGGAGACTTATCTCCGGATAGGTAGGTGTTGCTTTGGGCTTCGGTCCCCTCTCTCCCACTATCATTTCACCCTCATTGATGCAAAGCTTTTTGTTCTTCAGTATATATTCAAAAGCTTTGGCTCTTCTTACCGGCACCGATAACTCCCTGGCATCTCCACTTTTATAAAAGTCAGTTACCAGCTCCGCCCTTTCAGCTGATATGGATTCAGCAGCATTGATGCTCTGTTCCTTTAGTTTCTTCACTCTGTCTGTAAGTATCATATCTTTTAGTATTTATCCTCCTATTTTCACATTAATTCCACTTTCGGCAAAAAATTCCTTCAGCCGGTCCATTCTTTCCGTTGACGGCTGCTCAACATCCTTCATTTTATATTCAAGACCAAACTTTTTGTATTTGGAGCTGCCTATCCGGTGATAAGGCAAGAGGTCTATCCTGTCCACATTGGTTCCGTGACGGGTAGCCACAAAATCGCGGAAAACATTCAGCTGCTCATCATCATCATTAAAGCCGGGGATTATGGGTATCCTGATTATCACCTTCTTACCCTTCTCCAGTATATAATCATAGTTCTTCTGTATTAACTCATTTGATACGTCTGTATACTTAAGGTGCTTTTCCGGCTCCATATGTTTTATATCAAAGAGGAACAGGTCGGTATAAGGCAATATTCTGTCAATATCTTCCCTCTTTGCATAGCCTGATGTATCGACGGCCGTATGTATTTCTTCCTCGCGGAAAGCTCTCAGGGCTTCTGCCAGGAAGCCGGTCTGCAGCAGCGGCTCACCGCCGGAGAAAGTAACACCTCCCCCTGATTCCTCAATAAAAACCATATCCTTCTTCACTATCTCCACCAACTGCTCAACAGTATAATGTTTACCCACAGTCTCCTTAACGGTGAATTCCTTGTCTCCTATCCTGTCAACCCTGTCAACCTCCTGTATATCACCTCTTATACCTTCAGGATTATGGCACCACCAGCAGCCCAGGGGACATCCTTTCATAAAGAAGGTGACCCGGATACCCGGACCGTCATGTATTGCATATCTTTTGATATTGAATATCAAACCTGTCATACGTTTAAAGTTTATTATTCTGCTGCAAACAAAATAAGTTAGATAATAAAACAAAAAGGATTTGAAGAAAGGTGGTATCAGAACTGAGAGCCGTAGTACATCCAGCATTCATATAAACGCTTACCCAGGCGGTTATACATAAATCTATGTGAAAGATGTTGTAGCATAATTATTATTTATCCATCTGCAAGTTACGAAATTATTGAGTTATGAAGAGCTTTTTCACGCTTTTTTTACAATCAAGTCAGTTAATCTGACGCTGACTTAACAGTTTTCTTCTACAATCAGGTTTTAGGTAAGGTTAAGGACAGGCCGCCCTCCCGGGGGGCTCCTTTTTTTGCCGAAATACCGTTTTATATTTTTTTATATCTCCTATTTTGATAATTTTGATCAACTTTTAAGCCATGAAGAGGGAGAATAAAGAAAGGGGATATTTCATATACCTGAATTTCCTGATAATGTTTTTTCTGAGTATCGCCACTTTGCAGGCACAGGGTCCTGTTAAGAACGGGGTACTGGATCTCAGTCAGGAAGAGTTCAGGAACAGGATAGTGAAGTTAAACGGTGAGTGGGAATTTTACTGGGAGAAGCATCTCAGGCCGGCCGACTTCAGCGGTACTGATATTCCTGTACCGGATGCCCTGAGCCCTGTACCATCCTACTGGCTAACCTTAAAGGATGAGATACCGGAGATTGAAAAAACGGGTTATGCAAGCTATCGCATGAAGCTTTTCCTTCCTGAAAATACAGGAGAGTTGATATTTGATATCCCTGTGTTCGATTCTGCCTTCAGGATATATATTGACGGTAAGCTTGCCGGGGGCAATGGTCTGGCTGGCAAGAATGAGGAACTGTCAAAGCCCGGTTATAACCCTTTTATATACAGGTATACTGCAAGGGAAAGCGAAATAGAGATTATAATCAATGTAAGCAATTACCATCACCGGAGAGCAGGTTTCTGGCTGCCTATGAGGATGGGTGAGGCAGATGAGATGCTACAGTGGGTTGAACGCCGGAATGTCATATCGGATATCAATGCCGGCATAATAATTTCATTCATAAGCTTTTTTCTTCTCTTTTACCTGCTGTTCAGGAGGGATGACTCAATGCTTTTTTTCTCCCTTGCAACATTCGGTATTCTTATTCGCTTCATATCAACCGGTTCATTTCTGATACTCAGTCTTATGGACCTAAGCTGGATATCTCTTGTAAGGCTTGAGTACAGCGGGAATTTCCTTGCCCTGATCTTTATCAGCTGGTTCTTTCACAGGATCTATCCTGACAGGTATTACAAAATATTCTGCACTGTTATTACCGTACTGTTTACCCTGAGCATATTACTGGTGCTGGCAAGCCCGGTTATAATTTTTGCAAATGCTGTAAGGATATTTTATCCCACCGTGGCCCTGGTGCTCTTATATTACGGGATAAAAAGCTTCTTATCACTTCTTAAGGGACAGAGAACAGGCATATTGAACATTATCGGTTTCGTTGTGGTTATGGCAGGGGCCTTCAATGACATAGGATTATCAAGATCAAAGATACTCTTTACCGACAGTTTTATCCTGCCCTACGCTACCACCATATTTATATTTATCCAGGTTATCATCCTTATCAGCCGGTGGGTCCACTCGTTTAATGAAGAGAAGCGTCTCTCGGAAGAGCTGGACCATGTTAACCGCAACCTGGAAGATATGGTAATAGAAAGAACCTACGAGCTAACAAACCAGAAGAGTGAGATTGAAAAACAGAAGGATGAGATAGAGCATAAAAACAGCATGCTTGAGAAAAGCATGCAAATAAAAAACCGCATATTCTCCATTATAGCACATGATCTGAAAGCCCCCATCGCTAACCTCTCCATGCTTATCGAGTTGATGAAGATGGAAGAGGGAGAAAAGGAAAACACAGAGATAAGAGGGGATTTGGAGAAACAGGTTGATTTTGCCGCTAACCTTATAGACAATCTTCTTTTATGGGGCCAGGGTCAGCAGGATCGTATAGAGCACCATCCGGGCAAATGGAATATTACGGATATAGTCCTGGACACCTTCAATATTATGAATTCACAGGCCGAAAGAAAGGGTATTGAGCTGAGCTTTACCCACCGCGGATCCACTCTTGCCTGGTTTGACCGTGACCTGGTAAGTATCATACTCAGGAACCTCATCTCCAATGCCATTAAGTTCACTCAGGAGAAAGGTGTGATCACTGTACTGGCAGAACAGATACCGGATACAGGCCCGGATATTAAAATATCCGTCAGGGATAACGGTAGGGGCATGGATGCGGATAACCTGGAAAAACTGGTTAAGAGAAGCGTCATTAAGAGTACCACGGGCACCAATGGGGAGAGAGGCACAGGTCTGGGCCTTCAGCTATGCTATGACCTGGTAAGGGTGAACAGGGGAGAGATGCATATTTCAAGCAGCAAGGGTGAAGGAACAACAGTCAGCTTCACCCTTCCCCTGCATGAATAAAATAGCTGATAATTAATGATTATTCCACTATTGTCATTTCATCGAGCAGGTATCCTGCACCGGCAAACTTATCAATCAGAAAGAGGGCATAACGGATGTCAATACTGATATTACGGCTCTGTTCGGGGTTGAACATAAGGTCGCTGCTCACGCCTTCCCATGCCCTGTCGAAGTTAACCCCTATCAGGTGCCCGTCAGCATTTATCACCGGACTCCCTGAATTACCGCCTGTTGTATGGTTATTTGCTATAAAGCAAACGGGCATCTTACCGTCCTGGGCATACCTCCCGTAATCACCCTCATAATACAGCTGCTTTAACTTTTCAGGCACATCGTAGTCATATATTTCCGGGTTATCCTTTTCCATTATACCCTCAAGTGTTGTATAATGTGTATAATAAACCGCATCCCTGGGCTCATATCCCCCCACTTCACCATAGGCTACCCGCAGTGTGAAGTTGGCATCAGCCCACAGGCGCTTATCGTCGGCCATCTCAAGCTGTGCTTTCATATACAATCTGTCGAGTTCTGATATTTCACCTGACAGCTCCCTGTACTTATCCCTCACCTTCTCATCAAGGAAAGTATTAACACCTGAGGCGAGCTTATATAAGGGATCTGTTTCCAGTTCACTTATCAGGCGCCTGTCAAAATTCGAAACAAACTGACCTGCCTTTTCACTGTCGGTAAAAACGCTGTTTTCGTATATCCCATCCGCTATACTTCCAAAATCGCCGTCACATAAGCTGTATAATTCCCTGTATTCAGGTATCTGCCACTTTTCATCCAGATTTTCTCCATACAGCTCCATCATAGCAACAAATATCTTCTTATCCGTAGGCATATTATAATTCTGATAGAAACGCTGCAGGTGGGATGACAATCTTTCAAGTATCCTGTCGATCTCCTCTTCACCAGCTTCATTCTTCACTGCCTCAACCAGCGGAATAAAGGAAGCTGCGATGCTTACGGCCTCCACGCCGCTGCGGCCCATTGTCTCAGAAGAATAGGAGTTAACCAGCCTATATACCTGCATCTCTTCATACAGCTCCTTATAGGCCGGTAGTATATGGCCATACTGCTTTTGTCTCTTCCTTTTATCATTAAGCCACAAGGTGAATTTATCCTCAAACTCCTCCTTCTGCTCAATGGTATTAAGCCTTTCCATACCCGACTTCTCTCCTATCCACCTTTTCCATGCATTGGATATACCTGCAGCTTTGCTGGCATACTTTATCCTTACCCCGGGGTCAGCGTTCATATCTGTTTTTATTATATCCAGCTTGACAGTCCTCAGATCAATCATCTCAGGATAGATATAGTCTATAAGCATTGAGATATGGTATGAAGGAACATACTGGGATGTGCCGCCCGGGTAACCGAACACCATGGTAAAATCACCTTCCTCAACACCTTTCAGGGAAATGGGGAAGTGATGGGCAGGCTCATAGGGTACATTATCCTCGGAATAATCTGCAGGCATATTATTCTCATCTGCATATATCCTGAATAATGAAAAATCACCTGTATGCCTTGGCCATATCCAGTTATCAGTATCACCTCCGAATTTACCAATGGCTGAAGGAGGTGCGCCCACCAGCCTTACATCCCTGTAGGTCTCATTTACGAAAAGGAAAAACTGGTTGCCCATATAGAAGGGTCTGACAAAAGCCGAGTAATTATTACCTTCCATTGCTTCAGTGACTATCTTCGAAATATTTGATTCTATCACCTCGTTTCTTTCCTCCTCTGTCATTCTCTTTTTCACTCCCTTCAGTACCCTGCCTGTTACATCTTCCATATATTTCAGGAAAGTGACTGAAAGTCCGGGATTTCTAAGTTCCTCTTCTGCCGACATTGCCCAGAAACCATCGGTCAGATAATCATGCTCAAGGCTTGAATGAGATTGTATGCGGCCGTAACCGCAGTGGTGATTGGTTATCAGCAGTCCTTCCGGGCTTATCAGCTCGGCAGTGCATCCACCGCCGAAAATCATAACGGCATCCTTCATACTGGCCTGGTTAACACTGTATATATCCTCCGCACTCAGCTTGAAGCCCTTCTCCTGCATTATCTCAATATTAAACTTCTCTATCAGCAAAGGTATCCACATACCTTCGTCACAGCGTGCAAAAGGGGCTGTCATAAAGCCAATCAGCAATACAATAATCAATTTCCTCATAGTCAGGTTATTTTTAGTAAGTTGTTTTTATTATGCCCTATTTATTTCTGCCTTTCCTGCTTTCTCTGCAAAGGCAATTTTATTTATATAATTCTATAATACTTTTTCCGTACTTCCAGCCTTTTCGATATATGGCTTTATGTTAATCACTCTTTAATAAATTTCTTCAGCTCATCATATAATTTCTGAACAGGCAATCCCATAACATTAAAATATGATCCTTCTATCCATTCAATGCCTGTATAACCTATCCATTCCTGTATGCCATAAGCCCCGGCCTTATCCCAGGGCTGATAGCGATCAATATAATATTCTATTTCCTGATCCAGCAGTTCCGCAAATCTTACCTTTGTCTCCGAGAAGAAAGAACGCATTTTACGGCTGTCGGCAAGACACACTGCGGTAATAACAAAATGCTCATTGCCTGACAGCTGTTTCAGCATCTGCACAGCATCTTCCCTGCCTGCCGGCTTGTTAAGTACCCGGTCGTCTATGCAGACTATGGTATCGGATGCAATTATGATCTGTCCGGCATCCTTACCCCTGATGACCGCTTCAGCTTTCTTTACTGCAATATACAATGCTATTTCCTCCCTTTCAAGTCCGGGAGGATAATTTTCAGACACCTCCGGTTTCTCAATCCTGAAATCAATGCCCAGTGACTGCAGCAGCTGTTTTCTTCGGGGTGAGCCGGAGGCCAGTATTATATCTTTATTTTTGAGTTCCTCCAATAACATAGTTACAGTGACAATCCTTTCTCAATTATCAGGCGTAATAACAGGGTATATAGTATACCGGTAAGCATAACTCCCTTTATAACCACACTGACCTGCCTGAACTGTCCCGGGCTCTTTCCCCTGATAAGAGAAAGAATACAGAATATCAGGGGCAGCACGGCTGCCAGCATTATATACAACAGTGATATAATACCACCTATATACAGTGACCACATAATGATCATCAGCACTATTGTGGCGGCCAGGATAAGAGATGCAATAACTTTTGATATATTGATCCCTGCCACCACGGGCAGGGACCTGCTGCCGTAAGCCCTATCGCCTTCATAATCCTCAATATCTTTAACTATCTCCCTTGCCAGGGTTGTCAGGAAGGCAAACACTGCAAATCCGGACACCCAGTAAAAGATAATTTTCAGTGATGACAGGCTTATCAGATCTGCCCCGTAATAATTATATATTGCTGCCAGCTCAAAGAATCCTACCATAAGAGGGACAAAGGCCGTAAGTATTGCAACGACTAAATTACCAACCAGCAACTGCTTCTTATAGCTTACAGAATAGAAGTACAGCAGGCCTGAAACAAGCAAAAAGACTATGCCTGTCCATAAAAACCCGACCCTGTATGATACCCAGAAGCCTGCCAGCACTCCCAGCATGCTGAGAATATTATGCCACATCATGGCCCTCCGCCTTGGTATTTTTGTCCCAACAATGACCTCACCCTTGTTTACCAGGTCGGTTCTGATATCAAAATAATCATTAATAACATAACCACCTGCTGTAATACATACGGTGGCGAACACCAGAATAATAAAATCGATCAGCGGTAGCTGCAGGTTTATATAACTCTCCGGACCTGCCGGCACCACTCCCTGGAGCAGCATGTTCCCTGCCACTGTGTCTATAAGGGCATACCTGATAAACAGCTGTGTTATAATTACTATCAGCAGGTTCTTCCATCTTATTAGTTTAAGGAAAGCTTTCATAATCTACCAGCTAAATGCGTCATTGTTCATCCATTTACCATGCAGTCTCATTACCTGTTCTATCACATCCCGCACACATCCCTCACCACCTTTCATATCAGATATATAAACTGATATTTGTTTTATCTCATTATCGGCATCGGCGGGACAGACAGCCACGCCGGCCATTTTCATCACTTTGAAATCAGGAATATCATCGCCCATATACAACACCTGCTCCCTTGTCAGTCCAGTCTCCTCCATATACTCCTTCATGACGGCTGTTTTTTCGGACACACCCAGGTGAACATGCTTCACACCCAGTGATGAAAGCCTTTTATGAATTGATGTTGAGCTGTTGCCTGAGATAACACAGAGGCTGTATCCCTTCCTGGATGCCAGCTGCAATGCATAACCATCCCTTAGATTAATTGTTCTCAAAGGATCACCTTCACTGTCCAGGCTTATTGTCTGCCTTGACAGCACCCCGTCAATATCAAAAACAAATGCTTTTATTTTCTGCAGTTCTTCTTTAAAATTACTCATATACTCAGCCGCTATACTTTTTTATTATAGAATCACTTATTTGCCTGTATGTCTTCTGCAAATCCGGAGAGAAAGATAATAAATCCAAATGCTTTTCTATAGTATTTTTATCATTTCTTACAGCAGGTCCGGTCTGTGAACTTTCCGGTCCGAGATCCGAGACTTTCTCCATAGTTTCCCTTATCAGTGGTAACAGCACACTAAAATCCATACCACCCATAGCGCTTATCTCCTTACCGGCGTAATACATATGGTTCACAAAGTTACATGAGAATACCGCTGCAAGATGCAGGTATTTCCTTTTATCACTGTCGAGCTCAAACACCTGTCCGCTTAATGAAGAAGCCACTGATAATAATACTTCACGGGAGCGGTCATTACTTCCTTCTATAAAAAGGGGGAGGGAACTGAAATCATAAGACCTGCCTATGGTGAAGGTCTGCAAGGGGTAAAAAACACCTGTATTACTCATATCCTCACTGAAGACATCCATACCCACACTGCCTGCTGTATGAGCGATAACTGTATTATCAGCCATTTCCGTCTCATGCAACACCGTATAGAGTGCATCATCGTTAACAGCCACAATTACAAGATCCGTTTCAGGTGGTACCACCAGCTCGCCATCAAATGCGCAGCCTGTCTTTAACGCCAGCCTTTCAGCTTTTTTTATGCTGCGGGATATAATTTTCAGGAGCCTGTGTCCTGATTCACTCAGGGCAAGTGACAGTGCAGAGCCAACCCTGCCGGCACCAATAATTACAATATTCATACTTCACAGCTTAATAATTGAGAAGAAAGATATGAAAAAAAAAGGAGACCGGGGAGAGATAAGGCGGGCGCCTGTTTTACTTGCCGTAGAGGTCTTCGTAAACCTCTGTTACATCTATCATATAGGCCTTGTAGTATGACGAGTAATAGGGATTATTACTGGCCCTCATAAGGTAGTTGCATTCCCAGTAAACACTGCCGCTTACCAGCATGTATGACCCGTTTTCATACCTCTTCATCATATCCATATGTTCAGAGGGGTTGCAGAAATTATATGTTGACATAGGGTTTGATACCGGCTGGAACCATGCTGAAACATTTACAGTATCATAATAGAGGGTAACGGGAAAGCCTTTAAGTTCATTAATAACGTCACCGTCACAACCGCATCTAACCTGCTTCTTGCATGAACCAATAAATACAATAAGAAAAAGTGTTGCTGCAAGTAATATTCTCATCAAGACTTTCATGTGATTATAATTAATTTATTTCATTGGCCACATGGAACTTACCATTAAAAAATAACCATACTCTTAATGTGAAATAATGATGATTTTTTAATGGACGTTTCATAAAAGCTTATATTTTAACTGTAAAGTTACAAAACAAAAACATAATACCAAGGGTGGTATATTACACAGGATATATCAACAAAAAACCTGCCAGATTTAAATGCCCGGCAGGTTTATCTCTTATTATCTGTCTCAGGCCTGTGCCGTGGGTCCGCCAAAATTCATTGGCATGACCGGACCCGATCCTTTTACCTCCTTAATGGGACCATGCACTGATTCATATTTCTTTATATTATCAGTCAGTGCTCCCAGCAATCTTTTGGCATGCTCGGGTGTAAGAATAACCCTGGATTTAACCTGGGCTTTTTTTATCCCCGGCATTATCCTCACAAAGTCAACAACAAATTCAGAGGATGAATGAGTGATAACCGCCAGGTTTGAATATATACCCTGGGCTATTTCATCATTCAGCTCAATATTGATCTGGTTAGGATTTTTACTGTTTTCAGCCATAACTATATTATTGCTTTTCTTCTTCTTCCTTTACTTCTTCCTCTTCTGTTTCAGAGCCACGCACAAGAGCCTCATATTCTTCCCTTGAGCCCACGACAATATTATTATACAGCCTGTCGCCTGTTCCTGCAGGTATAAGGTGACCGACAATCACATTCTCCTTAAGGCCTTCAAGCGGATCCACCTTCCCAAGTATTGCGGCTTCGTTAAGCACCTTGGTTGTTTCCTGGAATGACGCGGCTGAGAAGAAACTTTTTGTCTGCAGTGCTGCCCTGGTAATACCCTGCAGTACCTGGCTTGAGGTTGAGGGTATGGCATCACGTGAGTCCACGGTCTTCAGGTCTCGTCTCTTGAGCATGGAATTCTCATCTCTCAGCTTACGGGCTGAGACTATCTGTCCGGATTTAAATGTCTGGGAGTCGCCTTTATCCACTACCACCTTCTTTCCATAAATCCAGTCATTCTCGTCCATAAAATCGAGCTTATCAACAATCTGTTTTTCAAGGAATTTGGTGTCTCCCGGATCTTTGATCTCCACTTTACGCATCATCTGCCTGACGATAATCTCAAAATGCTTATCGTTGATCTTCACACCCTGCAGCCTGTAGACCTCCTGTACTTCGTTGACTATATATTCCTGCACCTTTGTAGGTCCTTTGATAGCCAGTATGTCAGCAGGTGTGGTAGCTCCGTCAGACAGGGCTATGCCCGCACGCACATAATCATTCTCCTGTACCAGTATCTGTTTAGACAGTGGTACCAGATATTTCTTTGTCTCTCCTGCCTTAGACTGTATTATTATCTCGCGGTTACCACGTTTGATTTTTCCAAAGGTTACTTCACCATCTATCTCTGACACAACGGCCGGATTTGACGGGTTACGAGCTTCGAACAACTCAGTCACACGTGGCAGTCCGCCCGTTATATCACCTGATTTACCAACGGCACGGGGTATTTTCACCAGCACATCACCTGCATCTACCTTATCTCCCTCGCTAGCCACCAGGTGTGATCCCACGGGAAGGTTATAAATTTTGCTTACCTCTTTCTTCTCACCAATAATCCTTATAGTCGGGTTCTTGGTTTTATCCCTGGTCTCGGTAATAACCATCTCTTTGAAGCCTGTCTGTTCGTCAGACTCTTCCCTGAAGGTTACTCCTTCAATAAGGTTTTCAAAGGTCAGCTTACCTGATATCTCGGAAATAATAACGGCATTGAAGGGGTCCCATTCACATATAAGATCACCTTTCTTTATATCGTCACCCGGCTTTATATAAAGTTTTGAGCCGTAAGGTATTGTATTTGTTGTAAGGACAATACCGGTATTTTTATCAGTTATCCGCAGTTCACCCAGGCGGCCTATAACAACATTTAATTTTTTGCCCAGCGCCTTGTCTTCTTTCTCCACCACTCTCAGTTCATCTATCTCGGCCACACCATCGTACCTGGCTATAATGCTTGATTCAGCTGTTATATTGGATGCGGTACCACCTACGTGGAATGTACGCAGCGTCAGCTGTGTACCCGGTTCACCGATACTCTGTGCGGCTATAACGCCAACAGCCTCTCCTTTCTGCACCATTCCCCCTGTAGCCAGGTTCCTGCCGTAACACTTGGTGCAGACACCTTTCTTTGATTCGCATGTCAGCACCGAGCGTATCTCAACTTGTTCAATAGGTGACTCGTCTATCTTCTTAGCCAGGTCCTCGGTCAGCTCAACTCCTGCATCTACCAGCAGTTCGCCTGTCAGCGGGTGGTATATATCATGCACTGTTGTACGTCCGAGTATCCTTTCGTATAAGGTTTCCACCACTTCCTCATTCTTCTTTATTGCCGAAGCAACAAGTCCTCTGAGCGTTCCACAGTCTTCCTCGGTAATAATGACATCCTGTGATACATCAACCAGACGGCGTGTAAGGTAACCTGCATCTGCCGTTTTAAGAGCCGTATCGGCCAGTCCTTTACGTGCACCGTGTGTTGATATAAAATATTCAAGCACGGACAGGCCTTCCTTGAAGTTGGACAATATGGGGTTCTCTATGATCTCGCTGCCTGCCGAGCCCGACTTCTGGGGTTTGGCCATAAGACCTCTCATACCTGAAAGCTGGCGTATCTGTTCTTTCGAGCCCCTGGCGCCCGAGTCAAGCATCATATATACTGAGTTAAATCCCTGCCTGTCGCTCGAGATCTGCTTCATCAGTGTTGTTGTAAGCTTGGCATTTATATGGGTCCATATATCGATAATCTGGTTATACCTTTCATTATTGGTAATGAAGCCCATATTATAATTCTGGAGCACATCCTCAACCTGGCTATATCCTTCATCAACAAACTGTGCTTTTTCATCGGGGATGATAACATCTTCAAGATTAAAGGACAGTCCTCCTTTGAAAGCCATATCATAACCAAGGTCCTTAATAGCATCGAGGAAGGCAGCTGTCTTGGCCGTGCCGGCCCTCTTAAGCACCATACCTATAATATCCCTCAGCGATTTTTTTGTCAGCAGCTCATTAATAAAGCCCACCTCTTCAGGCACAAACTCATTAAAGATAATACGTCCGACCGTTGTTTCTACCAGGTGGTTAACCTTTTGGTTATCGACATAATCATCCACCTTAACTCTCACTACCGCATGCAGGTCCACCGACCCCTCGTTATAGGCTATCCTTGCCTCCTCGGGTGAATAGAATATAAATCCCTCTCCCTTCACCTTCACTTCAGCAGTACTTTTCCGGGCCTTGGTAATATAATACAGTCCAAGAACCATATCCTGCGATGGCACAGTGATAGGAGCACCGTTGGCAGGGTTAAGTATATTATGCGAGGCCAGCATCAGCACCTGTGCCTCAAGGATGGCTGCATTGCCCAGTGGCAGGTGGACTGCCATCTGGTCGCCATCGAAGTCAGCATTAAAGGCTGTACAGACCAGGGGGTGCAGCTGTATGGCCTTACCCTCTATCAGCTTAGGCTGGAAAGCCTGTATACCCAGTCTGTGCAGCGTGGGAGCCCTGTTCAGCAGTACAGGATGTCCTTTGAGCACATTCTCCAGTATATCCCAGACCACAGGATCTTTCCTGTCGACTATTTTCTTGGCTGATTTGACTGTCTTTACTATACCTCTCTCTATCAGTTTCCTTATAATAAAAGGCTTATACAGCTCTGCCGCCATATCTTTGGGCAGTCCGCATTCGTGCAAATTCAGTTCGGGACCAACCACGATAACCGAACGTGCCGAATAGTCGACCCTTTTACCTAAAAGGTTCTGGCGAAAGCGTCCCTGCTTACCTTTAAGGCTGTCGCTAAGCGACTTGAGCGGGCGGTTAGCATCTGTCTTAACCGCATTAACCTTTCTTGAGTTATCAAACAGTGAATCAACAGCTTCCTGCAACATCCTCTTCTCATTCCTCAGTATCACTTCAGGAGCCTTGATCTCTATCAGTCTCTTCAGCCTGTTATTTCTTATTATCACCCTGCGGTACAAATCATTCAGGTCGCTTGTCGCAAAACGTCCGCCATCAAGCGGCACCAGCGGTCTCAGTTCGGGTGGTATTACTGGAACAACCTTAATAACCATCCATTCAGGGTTATTTATTTTCTTCGATGCCCTGAAAGCCTCCACCACCTGCAGCCTTTTCAGTGCTTCATTCTTTCTCTGCTGTGATGTTTCTGTATTAGCCTTATGACGCAAGGTATATGAAAGATCATCCAGATCGATCCGGCCCAAAAGCATATGCAGGGCCTGTGCCCCCATCTCAGCAATGAATTTATCCGGATCATCATCATCAAGATACTGGTTATCACGCGGGATGGTCTCAATAATATCAAGATACTCTTCCTCTGTAAGAAAATCAAGGTACTTAATGCCGTCTGCTTCTTTTATACCCGGATTAATAACAACATATCTCTCATAATAAATTATCGTATCCAGCTTTTTTGTGGGCAGTCCGAGCAGGTAACCTATCTTATTTGGCAATGATTTGAAATACCAGATATGAGCCACAGGCACCACCAGTGCTATATGCCCCATACGCTCACGCCTTACCTTCTTTTCTGTTACTTCAACACCGCAACGGTCGCATACAATACCTTTATACCGTATACGCTTATATTTACCGCAATGGCATTCATAGTCCTTTACAGGTCCAAAGATACGCTCACAGAACAGGCCGTCTCTTTCAGGCTTATATGTTCTGTAGTTAATTGTCTCGGGCTTAAGAACTTCACCGCTTGAGCGATCCAGTATCTCTTCCGGAGAAGCCAGTCCGATTGTGATCTTTGAATAGTTGGTTTTAGCTTTATTGTCTTTCCTGAATGACATATGATGTAATTATTAATATCAATAAAAATTCAAACACAAAACACAAACTTCCTCTAGTCGAGGTTAAGGCTCAGTCCCAGTCCTCTCAGTTCATGAAGGAGCACATTAAGTGACTCCGGTATTCCGGGTTGCGGCATAGGTTCTCCTTTAACAATCACCTCGTATGCCTTTGCCCTTCCCAGGACATCATCGGATTTAATAGTGAGTATCTCCTGCAGGATATGTGCGGCGCCGAATGCTTCCAGTGCCCACACTTCCATCTCACCAAAACGCTGACCTCCAAACTGTGCCTTACCACCCAGTGGCTGCTGTGTTATCAGCGAGTACGGACCGATGGAACGCGCATGCATCTTATCATCTATCAGATGTCCCAGCTTAAGCATATAAATCACTCCCACTGTAGCAGGCTGATGGAACCGTTCACCGGTGCCGCCGTCAAAAAGGTAAGTAGTACCGAATTTTGGCAGACCGGCTTTGTCAGTATACCCTGTTATCTCTTCAATAGATGCTCCGTCAAAAATGGGAGTTGAGAATTTCACCCCCAATTTCTGTCCTGCCCAGCCAAGAACGGTCTCATATATCTGCCCCAGGTTCATCCTTGAGGGCACACCCAGCGGGTTAAGAACTATATCTACCGGTGATCCGTCTTCAAGGAAAGGCATGTCTTCAGCCCTTACTATCTTGGCCACTATACCCTTATTACCATGGCGCCCGGCCATTTTATCCCCTACTTTCACCTTACGCTTCTTGGCAACATATACCTTTGCAAGCCTTATAATGCCTGCCGGCAGTTCATCACCTATGCTTATATTATATTTCTTTCTCTTATAAACACCGTCAATCTCCTTATGCTTGATAAGGTAATTATGAAGCAGCTGCTTAATTGTCTCATTCTTCTTTTTATCGGTGGTCCACTTATTAGGATTGACATTAAGAAAATCAATTTCCTGCAGTTGCTTAAGGGTAAACTTTGTACCCTTGGGTATAACATCAACATTGAGATAATCTTTCACTCCCTGTGATGTCTTACCGTTAACCAGGATAAAAAGCTTATCCACCAGCCTCATCTTCAGATCTTCGGCACTCTGCTGGAAGTCCGCGTCGATCTTTTCAAGCAATGGTTTCTCCACTGTTTTTGATTTGCGGTCCTTCACAGCCCTGGAGAACAGTTTCTTATTTACTACGACACCTGTCAGTGAGGGTCCGGCCTTCAGTGATGCATCTTTCACATCACCTGCCTTATCGCCGAAGATAGCTCTCAGCAGTTTCTCTTCAGGAGAAGGATCGGATTCACCCTTGGGTGTAATCTTGCCTATCAGTATATCGCCCGGCTTGATATGGGCGCCTATTCTTATCAGGCCGTTCTCATCGAGGTCCTTTGTTGCCTCTTCACTGACATTGGGTATATCGGATGTAAGCTCTTCAATCCCTCTTTTCGTATCCCTTACTTCGAGGATGTATTCATCCACGTGTATTGAGGTAAAAACATCATCACGCACCACCCTGTCAGAAATAACTATGGCATCCTCAAAATTATAACCTTTCCAGGGCATAAATGCCACTTTGAGGTTACGGCCAAGCGCCAGTTCGCCATCTTTTGTTCCGTAACCTTCGGTAAGCACCTGTCCGTTCTTAACCTTGTCGCCTTTCTTTACCACCGGCACCAGGTTAATACATGTATTCTGGTTGGTCTTCTGGTATTTGGGAAGTCTGTACCTTCTTATATCATCATCGAAGCTGACAAATTTCTCCTCATCGGTACGTGAATACCTGATAACTATCTCTTCAGCATCAACATATTCAACAACGCCATCACCTTCAGCCACTATCAGTATTCTCGAATCGTGCACCATCTGTCCTTCCAGTCCGGTTCCCACAATAGGAGCTTCCGGTCTCATCAGCGGCACTGCCTGGCGCATCATATTAGAGCCCATAAGGGCACGGTTGGCATCATCATGCTCCAGGAAGGGTATCAGTGAGGCTGCTATTGATGCTATCTGGTTAGGTGCCACGTCCATCAGGTGTACCTTTCCTGCCTCTTCATGCGGATAGTCAGCCTCAAAACGGGCTTTTACCCTTGGATTTACAAAATTCCCTTCCTCATCAAGGGGTGCATTAGCCTGTGCAATAATTTTTTCCTCTTCCTCTTCCGCACTCAGCCATACCACACCGTTATTTGTAAGATCAACCTTTGCCGACTCCACCTTCCTGTATGGTGTTTCTATAAAGCCCAGCTTATTTATCTTGGAATATACAGTCAGTGACGATATAAGGCCGATATTAGGTCCTTCAGGTGTTTCAATCGGACATAAGCGTCCGTAATGGGTATAATGAACGTCCCTCACCTCAAATCCTGCCCTCTCACGTGAGAGTCCGCCCGGACCCAGTGCCGACATACGCCTTTTATGTGTCATCTCGGCCAGCGGGTTGGTCTGGTCCATAAACTGTGACAGCTGGTTTGTTCCGAAGAAAGAATTAATAACGGAAGACAGTGTTTTCGAGTTGATAAGATCAACGGGGGTAAACACTTCATTATCCCTTACATTCATCCTTTCCCTTATGGTTCTGGCCATACGGGCCAGGCCTACGCCAAACTGGTTAAACAGCTGCTCACCGACTGTACGTACACGCCTGTTACTGAGGTGGTCAATATCATCAATATCCGTCTTTGAGTTAATAAGCTCAATAAGGTATTTTATTATTTCAATGATATCTTCTTTGGTAAGCACCTTAACATCAGCATCGGTATGTAGACCCAGCTTGGTGTTTATCCTGTAGCGTCCCACCTCGCCAAGGTCATACCTTTTATCGGAGAAGAACAGTTTATCAATAACGTCTCTGGCCGTTGCCACATCAGGTGGCTCAGCGTTCCTCAGCTGCCTGTAAATATACAGTACGGCTTCCTCTTCGGAGTTACAGGGATCCTTATGCAGTGTATTGTAAATAATGGCATAATCAGACACATTCTGATCTTCCCTGTGTAATAATATATCTTTAGTACCCGAATCAACTATCAGGTCAATATGTTCATTCTCTATTTGAGTCTCACGGTCCAGTATCACTTCGTTTCTCTCAATAGAAACAAGCTCTCCCGTATCCTCATCAACAAAATCCTCAAACCATGATTTCAGCACCCTGGCTGCCAGTTTCCTGCCCACCAGTCTTTTAAGATTTGTCTTTGATACTTTTTGCTCTTCGGCAAGATTAAATATCTCGAGTATGTCTTTATCACTCTCATAACCAATAGCACGCAGCAATGTTGTTACAGGAAGCTTTTTCTTCCTGTCGATATATGCGTACATCACGTTATTTATATCGGTAGCGAATTCTATCCATGAGCCTTTAAACGGTATTATCCTTGCTGAATATAGCTTTGTTCCGTTTGCATGTATGCTCTGTCCGAAGAACACGCCGGGTGAGCGGTGCAGCTGCGACACCACTATCCTTTCTGCACCGTTTATAACAAAGGTTCCCCTTTCTGTCATATAAGGAACAGTGCCCAGGTATACATCCTGTATTACCGTATCGAAATCCTCATGTTCGGGATCGGTACAGTATAATTTCAGCTTTGCCTTTAGCGGGAGGCTGTATGTCAATCCTCTTTCAATACATTCTTCAATGGAATATCTGGCAGGATCGATTGAGTAATCCAGGAATTCAAGAATAAAATTATTCCTGGTGTCACTGATGGGGAAGTTTTCATTAAACACCCTGTATAATCCCTCATTTTTCCTGTTCTCGGGTGTTGTTCCCATCTGGAAAAACTCCGTGAACGACTTCAGCTGAACCTCCAGGAAATCAGGATATTCCAACTGATTTTTAATGGTTGCAAAACTGATTCTTTTATTACTTTTTGAGGTCATCTATAATGCTATTATATGAACTTGTTATTAAAACGACAAAAAGGCCTGATCCCGTTTGAGCCGGGATCAAACCTATAAACCTTTACAAGGTAAAGCTTATTTAAGTTCAACTTCAGCTCCTGCTTCTTCAAGCTGGTTCTTGATGCTTTCAGCCTCATCTTTTGCTATACCTTCTTTAATAGGTGAAGGTGCAGAGTCGACTACGGCTTTTGCTTCTTTGAGTCCCAGTCCGGTAAGCTCTTTCACAAGCTTAACGATCTGCAGTTTCTGTCCGCCCGGAGCATTCAGTATCACATCAAATTCTGTTTGTTCCTCGGGGGCTTCCTCTTCGCCACCGGCGGGACCTGCTACAGCCACAGCAGCAGCTGCAGGTTCGATACCGTGCTCTTCCTTAAGTATGTCCGTTAATTCATTTACTTCTTTAACAGTTAAGCCTACTAATTCTTCTGCTAACTTTTTAAGATCTGCCATCTCTATGTATTATTTTAATTATTATTATTCTAGTTATCTCTTTGCGAAAGTGTTTCCAACACTCCGTGTATGTTGTTTGAACCCGACTGCAGGGATGAAAGTACATTCTGCATTGGTGATCTCAGCAGGGCAATCAGATCGGCAAGAAGTTCATCTTTCGATTTGAGTGCTGCCAGGGTCTCCAGCTGGTTGTCGCCTATATAGACCGACGCCTCAACATATGCACCTTTTAGCAGGGGTTTATCATGCTTTTTACGGAAATCCTTTATCACCTTTGCAGGTATATTTCCCGTATTTGAAAACATGACAGACGTAGAACCTTTCAGAACATCATAGAGTTCCTCGAGGTTTAATTCAGATTTATCCAGGGCTCTTTTGAGAAGGGTGTTTTTCACGACAACCATCTTGATGTCTTTCTTAAAACAGGCTCTTCTCAGGTTCGATGTATGAGCCGCATTGAGCTCAGCAGTATCGGTCAGATAAAAATGGCTGTACTCCTGAATCTGTTCAGCCAGGCTGTCTATTATTAGTTGTTTTTCGTCACGTCTCATTTTTTCCTCCTTATTTTCAGATTTTTTCCTCCAGACCTTTGGGGTCCACTTTAATACCCGGACTCATTGTGCTTGAAAGGAATATACTTCTTATGTATGTTCCTTTGGCAGCAGCCGGTTTAAGTTTATTAATTGTTGAAATGAATTCCTTTGCATTTTCAACAATTTTCTGAGGCTCAAATGAAACCTTTCCGACAGGTACATGAATGATTCCGTATTTATCTACTTTAAAATCAATCTTACCCTGTTTAACTTCAGACACAGCCTTACCTATATCCATTGTCACAGTACCACTTTTTGGATTTGGCATCAGTCCCCGCGGACCCAGTATTCTGCCAAGTGGACCGATCTTACCCATTACGCTCGGCATGGTAACGACCACGTCAATATCTGTCCATCCGCCCTTGATTTTCTCAACATACTCATCAAGTCCGACATAGTCGGCTCCGGCTTCTTTCGCTTCTGCTTCCTTATCAGGTGTACAGAGCACAAGTACTCTGACCTCTTTTCCTGTGCCGTGTGGCAGGGAAACAACTCCGCGAACCATCTGGTTTGATTTGCGTGGATCAATACCTAACCTTACATCTAAATCGACTGATGCATCAAACTTTGAGAAAGTAATCTCTTTCACAAGCTTGCTTGCCTCAGACAGTGTATAAAGTCTGTCCTTCTCCATTTTCTCAAGGCCCAGCTTTTTGTTCTTGGTAAGTTTAGTCATATTATCCTTAAATAAATTTTTAGTTACTACCCGGGTATTTCCCTTTTACGGTTATCCCCATACTTCTGGCAGTACCGGCTACCATCCTCATGGCTGATTCAACTGTAAAACAGTTCAGATCCTCCATTTTTTCTTCAGCAATTGTACGTACCTGATCCCAGGAAACTGATGCCACCTTGGTGATATTGGATTCAGATGATCCTTTTTTCACCTTTGATGATTCCAGAAGCTGAACGGCCACCGGTGGTGTCTTGGTAACAAAATCAAAAGACTTGTCACCATAAACGGTTATTATTACCGGTATAACCTTTCCTGCCTTATCCTGGGTTCTCCCGTTAAACTGCTTGCAGAATTCCATAATATTAACGCCCTTGGCACCAAGTGCAGGTCCCACTGGCGGTGATGGATTAGCTGCGCCGCCACGTATTTGTAACTTTATAATTCCAGCAACTTCTTTTGCCATAATTTACATTTTGCTTAGTTTACGCGAGAGCTTGGCGGTTACTCAGGAAGCATTATAATTATCGCAACCCCCAATATCTTTGTTTAATTAATTCTTAACTTTCTTTTTCCACTTGCATGAAACTCAGTTCGAGCGGTGTTTTTCTTCCGAAAATCTTAACCATAACCTTGAGTTTCTTTTTCTCATCATTAACCTCTTCAATAATACCTGTAAAGCTGTTAAACGGTCCGTCAACGACCTTTACCGTTTCACCAACATAGAAAGGAACACTTATTTCCTCATCGCTGGCCGCCAGCTCATCAACCTTACCCAGTATCCTGTTTATCTCTGATTTCCTCAGTGGCACAGGATCACCTTCCTTCGAGCCCAGGAAGCCGATAACGTTCGGGATATTTTTCAGTGTATGCGGTATTTCTCCAACGAGAGCAGCCTCGATAAGAACATATCCGGGGAAAAAATTTCTTTCTTTGCTTATCTTCTTCCCGGCCCTTATCTGGTACACTTTTTCCTGTGGTATAAGTACCTGTGAGATGTAATCCTGCAGATCAAGCCGGTTAATTTCACTTTCAATATATTCTTTAACCTTCTTCTCCTTCCCACCTATTGCACGCAATACATACCACTTCTTTACATTCTCACTCATTGGAACGTTCTGCTTTTAATATAATATCCCATACACAAATGACATAATATTGTCAAAGGCATAATCCATAACCCATATTGCCATTGCAATAATAAGTGAAGCAATCATTACCACTGTGGTGCTGTTTTGCAGCTCACTCCAGGTAGGCCATGTAACCTTATGTATGAGTTCTGTAAATGACTCTTTTATGTATCTCCTGATTTTCTTCATTTTATAAACAGTTTGCACGGGAGGAGAGGCTCGAACTCCCGACACCTGGTTTTGGAGACCAGTGCTCTACCAACTGAGCTACACCCGTATACCGGTGAGCAGGGACGGGACAAGCCACGCCCTGCACTGATATCAACAATCTTATTCAACAATCTCAGTTACCTGTCCTGCTCCAACTGTCCTGCCACCTTCGCGGATAGCAAAACGCAGTCCCTGGTTAATGGCAACAGGTATAATAAGTGTTACCTCTATAGTCACCCTGTCGCCGGGCATCACCATCTCTGTGCCTTCAGGAAGCTGAACCTCGCCGGTAACATCAAGCGTTCTCAGGTAAAACTGAGGACGGTAATTATTATGGAAAGGTGTGTGGCGTCCGCCTTCTTCTTTTTTCAGAACATAAACCTCTGCCTTGAATTTGGTATGAGGAGTTATTGATCCGGGCTTTGCAAGCACCATACCCCTTTTAATCTCTTTCTTATCCACTCCACGCAGCAGCAGACCGACATTGTCACCGGCTTCACCGCGATCAAGTATCTTGCGGAACATCTCAACACCCGTACATACGGTCTTTCTCTTCTGTGCACCCAGGCCTATCATCTCAAGTTCATCAGATGTATTAACAACACCTGTCTCAATACGTCCTGTGGCAACGGTTCCACGTCCTGTTATCGAGAATACGTCCTCAACAGGCATAAGGAATGGTTTTTCCATATCACGTGGTGGTATTGGAATAAACTCATCAACTGCTTTCATGAGTTCCAGTATTTTCTCTTCCTCTTTGGCATCACCGTTCAGTGCACCAAGAGCAGAACCAAGTATGACAGGAACATTATCTCCGTCAAACTCGTAGAAATCCAGAAGTTCACGCACTTCCATTTCAACGAGCTCAAGAAGCTCTTCATCATCTACAAGGTCAACTTTGTTCAGATAAACAACGATCTTAGGCACATTCACCTGGCGCGCAAGCAGGATATGCTCGCGAGTCTGCGGCATCGGACCATCAGTGGCGGCAACTACAAGAATTGCTCCGTCCATCTGGGCAGCACCCGTTACCATGTTCTTAACATAGTCGGCGTGACCGGGACAGTCAACGTGTGCATAGTGACGACTCTCTGTCTGGTATTCAACATGTGCTGTATTGATAGTAATACCCCTTTCCTTTTCCTCGGGGGCATTATCGATCGAATCAAAGTCTCTTATCTCTGAGAGACCTGCTTTTGCAAGCACAATTGTAATAGCGGCAGTCAAAGTAGTCTTACCATGGTCAACGTGACCTATCGTTCCGATATTTACGTGCGGTTTCGACCTGTCAAATTTTTCTTTAGCCATAACTCCAACGTATTAGTATTAAAATTTATTCATTTATTAAAAAATCAAATCCGAGCCGATGATGGGAATTGAACCCATGACCTCTTCCTTACCAAGGAAACGCTCTACCCCTGAGCTACATCGGCAAAAAATAGAGCGGGAGACGGAATTCGAATCCGCGACCCTCAGCTTGGAAGGCTGATGCTCTACCAACTGAGCTACTCCCGCTTATTTCTCCAATATAGGCCCTGATCTATCTGCGAAAGCGCCGGCCCCTGATAATATTGTTCAGTGGGGAGAGCAGGATTCGAACCTACGAAGTCGTACGACAGCAGATTTACAGTCTGCCCCAGTTGGCCACTTTGGTATCTCCCCATTAACACAGATGCCTTTGTCAGACACATTTTGCATCGTTTCCAAAGAGCCGATGAAGGGATTCGAACCCCCGGCCTGCTGATTACAAATCAGCTGCTCTGACCAACTGAGCTACATCGGCATTTTTAAAGAACGCTTATTTATAAGGTTTTTAACCCTTGAAAATCGGTTTGCAAATGTAGAAATATTATATTTAATCAACAAACTATAGGGGTATTATTTTTTAGTTCAAAGCTCTACTTTCCTCTCATCTTTTCTTTTTGTCTGGTTATCTGCTTCTTCAGGGCTTCAATAACATTATCCGTAGCCTCCTCAAATGTCTTGCTTTGCTTTTTTGCAAACAAAGGAGCACGGGGAGGATACTCAACCTTAATTTCAACAAGCTTATTCTCCTTTTCCTGATCCTTGTCTAAGCGTAAAAAAACCTCCACCGCAATAATTTCATTACTGAACTTACTCAGCTTGTTCACTTTTTGATCAACAAAATCCAATAATTTCTTATCGGCATCAAATTTCACTGAATGGATCTGAATATTCATATTTTGTCCTCCTCTAATTTTTATTCGCTCTGGGATGAGCCTGTTTATATACTTTTTTTAGTTTCTCTAATTCTTATTCGCTCTGGGATGAGCCTGTTTATATACTTTTTTTAGTTTCTCAAATGTGTTATGCGTGTATACCTGGGTGGCCGAAAGATTTGCATGACCCAGAATCTCTTTGATAGAGTTGAGATCTGCTCCGTGGTTCAGCATATGAGTGGCAAAGGTATGCCTCAGCACATGCGGGCTTTTTTTCTCTATGGTAGTAACCATGCCAAGGTATTTTCTTACTGTATTATAAACAAACTTGTCATATAACTTGTTTCCCCTGTCCGTAAGAAACAGCCACCCCTCACTCTGACCGGGGAAATGATCAATACGCAGGTCAATATATTCAGCCAGATTATCACAAAAATTGCCTATAAGGGGTATTATCCTTTGCTTATTACGCTTGCCCAGCACCCTTATTACCTTCTCCGGCAGATCAATATCTCCAATGCGCAAAGATATCAGCTCGGCCCTTCTCATCCCCGTGGTATAAAGCATCTCAATAATCATGCGGTTACGTATGCCACTGTATCCTTCTCCAAAATCATATACATCCAGCAGCTTGTCAAGCGATTCCTCTTCCAGAAATACAGGCAGGCGCTTATTCCTCTTCGGCAGGGTGATATTATCCACGGGGTTAAGCTTTAACTCACCGGCCCTCATGGCATAACGGAAAAATGTCCTCAGGGATGATATTTTCCTGTGGACAGACACTGTCGAATAGCCGGAGTCAATCAAATATATCATCCATGAACGTATATCCCCTGAAACAATGTCGCTGATCTCATCAGAACCCTTATGCCCGTTTATAAACGAAAAAAACTGCCCGATATCGTTATCATACGAACGAACAGTATGCTGAGAATAATGTTTCTCAAAACGCAGGTAATCAAGAAATGATTCCTTATTAACCATAAAAGGAACCTCCCGGGTTAAATAAAATAAAACAGAACTACTCTTCTTCCTCTTGTAATTTCTGTATGTAAGCTGCTTTCTTCACTTCCTCCCTGCGACGAACAGAAGGCTTTATAAAGGCCTGACGGTCTCTTAACTCACGTACAACACCCGTCTTCTCAAACTTACGCTTGAACTTTTTCAGTGCCCTGTCAATATTTTCGCCTTCTTTAACCGGAACAATTATCATAATCTCTTTATTGTTTTAAAATTGAGCCGCAAAGATAGAAAGTGTTATCATTATTTCAAAAAAATATTAAAATATTATTATCCGCCGTTTCAAATAAAACCATACTGACTGATAATCATTGAAGCTATAAATATAATTAAATATTTGATCAATAGCAAAAGTATTATCATATACCGGCATCAAAGCAATACCGGCATCAAAGCAATAGCGGCATGGAAGCAATAGCGGCATGGAAGCAATAACATTTCACTTCACTCATATTCAATATAAGGTTTCAGCTTTTCCGCCTCTGCACGGTTAAAGATCCTGTTACGTATAAGTTCCTGCATCCCGGTGACAGAGCCGGACAGTCTCCTGTAGCTGATAAGGGCTTCAACCTGGACCCTGCTGATATAAGGATGCCTGAGCAGATCAGAATATGATGCCCGGTTAATATTTATCTTCCTCAGCAATAAACTGTCACATATAAACCGGGAGCAGTGCAAATCTATCAACTCCGAACTCAAACCGTATACTTCTGCAAGCTGCGAGGGACCGGAGAAATAGCCCAGCAGCTTACGGTACTTCACTATCCTTCCGGCCAGCACCGGACCAATCCCTGCCAGTCTTTCAAAATCAGCCGAATCGGCATGGTTAAGGTCCAGTTTCATCAAGGTGCCCGCACTGTACTCTTCAGCCTTACCGGCACCATTAACATCCGGTTTCATCACAGTTCCCATACTGCTTCCCACCGGCTTTAACAGGGTTTTTATTAATGCCGGTCAATCCGTCTGACCGCTTCTGCCCTGACTCCCCCACGATAATAATATAAGGCAGCAGCCTGTCCTGCATCTCACTGTCTATACCGTATATTTTCCGGAAATCCTCGGGCTCATCAAAGCGTGCACCGGTACTACGGTAGTTAATTATTGTCCGTACCTGCCGCTCACTGAGTCCCAGGCCCAATAGCTTATCCTGAGAAGCTGTGTTAGGGTCGAAAGAATAAAGGGAGTCGAGATACCCCTGCTCTGTCACCGCAGCTGCAACCTTATTATCACCTGCAGCAAAGCCGGTGTTAAGTCTGTCAGTACTGCCTGACCGGTCAATATCATTTTTGTATCCGCTAAAGCCGGTAAGCGGCTCACCCCCGTCTTTTATCCCGGCAGCAGCACTGTCAGCAGAAATAGTTTCAGTCAATCCTTCTTCTTCTAAAGAGGTGGTCCTGCCGCTGTTAAGTGCCCGTATCGCCAGTATGACAAGCAGGATAATCAATAATATAAATGAGCCGGCCCTTTCACCCCTGGTATAGCCGAACCACTGTTTCAGGAATTTTCTGAATACCATACATTGATATTTTGCAGTGAGACACTACAATATACAAAAAAAATACTATTTGTATTTTGTTACCATACCTGATCTGTAGCGCTTCAGATAATCCTTCAGGTCGGCTGATATTTCCGGGGCCAGAATCAGCAGTCCCGTTATATTCGGAAAGGCAAGTGTCAGCACCATCATATCAGAGAAGGCTATCACATTGCCCAGTGTGGAAGAGGCTCCTATCACGGTGAAGCTAAGAAAGAAAGAGTAGTAGATATATGCGGTCAGGTTCCTGCTGCCGCTGAGTCGGTATATTGGCTTTTCAAAGAGAAACTTAAAGCCGTTCAGCCCGTAATATGACCACGATATCATCGTTGAGAAGGCGAAGCAGAGGATAGCAATAACAAGCAGGTAAGGGAACCAGGGAAATACCGACTCAAAGGCTGCAGATGTGAGCTCCGTACCTTCAAGTGCCTGTCCCGGCTCATGAAATCCTGTAAATATTATTACCAGCGATGTCATTGTACATATCAAAATAGTATCAATAAAAGGCTCCAGCATGGCCACTATACCCTCCTTTACCGGTTCATCAGTCATGGCGGCGGCATGGGCAACGGCGGCCGATCCCACTCCTGCTTCATTTGAAAAGGCCCCCCGCTGGAATCCTGTGATAATAACACCTATTATTCCCCCTTTAAGTGCCACCGGGTTAAAGGCACTTTTTATAATGATCATGAATACATCGTCAATACGGGTGAAATTCATAAAAATAATAATCAGTGCCGCCCCTATATACAGGAATGCCATAAACGGCACCAGCTTTTCTGTTACCCTGGCTATGCTGCGTATGCCTCCTATTACTACAATGCCGATCAGCGCCGACAGTATAAGGCCAAACCAGAAGCCATAGGATCCCATTGAAGGAAAGATAGTTGTAATCTGGGCAAAGGACTGGTTAGACTGAAGCATGTTACTGCCACCGAAAGATGCCAGCACCATCATCACAGCACTGAAG
This sequence comes from Bacteroidales bacterium, assembly GCA_034521735.1. Taxonomy (GTDB): domain Bacteria; phylum Bacteroidota; class Bacteroidia; order Bacteroidales; family VadinHA17; genus UBA9300. The sequence continues at coordinate 46,308 of JAXHLX010000015.1, read as the reverse complement.
AGTGCAAGCACCTTACCCAGTGCACCCAGGTTCTTATTTCTGAGTGCCTTATCGAGATAATACATTGGTCCGCCCGACACCCTTCCGTTCTCATCTATCTTCCTGTACTTAACACCCAGGGTGCATTCGGTAAATTTAAGTGACATGCCAAAGAATCCTGCCAGTATCATCCAGAATGTGGCACCCGGACCGCCAACAGCAATGGCAATGGCCACCCCTGTTATGTTTCCCAGTCCAACCGTGGCCGAAAGAGCCGTGGTAAGAGCCTGAAAATGACTGACTTCACCGGATGAACCCGGTTTGTCATAACGTCCTCTTATCAATCCGAAGGCATGGCCAAAGGCCCTGAGATTAATAAACTTCATCCTGAAGGTGAAAAATATACCGCCGAAAACCAGCCACAGCACCACTATCGGCACCCTGGCTTCAATATCAATACCCACAGCCTCAAGCGGATCCCAGAAAAACACATTCTCCAAAAAACCGACCACCGGCTCAAAAGCATTATTGATACGATCGCTTATAGTAAGTGCTTGCGGGTCGATTATAAACATCTATCCTGTTTTCATCCAATCAGTCCGAGTCCGTATATAAATACCAGTGTTATAGCAATGGGAGCTATAAATTTCACTATCATCATAAAGACATTGATAAAACGGCTCCTCAGCTCTCCCTGGTTGGTGATTTCATCTTTCACATTCTTCTTACCAAGGTACCAGCCTACAAAAAGAACGATAAATATAGCTCCCAGCGGAAGAAGCAGGTTGGCCGACAGGTAATCAAACCAGTCAAAGACCGTTCTGCCCAGTAATGTAGCATCTTTCAACGGTCCGAAGGAGAGTGTGGCAAACAGTCCCACAACAGTGATGGCCGATGCTGCGATAATGGTAGCCTTGCCCCTGCTCATATTCAGCTCTTCAGAAAAATATGCCACAACCACCTCCAGCACAGAAACTGTTGATGTAAGAGCTGCAATGGACAGAAGGGTAAAGAAAATAATTGAAAAGAAATAGCCACCGGGCATCTGCTCAAATATATTCGGAAGAACTATAAATACCAGTCCTGAGCCTTCAGCAGGATCTATATTAAAGGCAAATACTGCCGGGAATATCATAACTCCCGCCAGTATGGCTATAATTGTATCGGCTGCCGTCACCTGCAAGGCAGTGCTGGGCAGGTTTGTCTCTTTCTTTATATATGATCCATAGGTTATCAGCGTACCCATGCCTATGCTTAATGAGAAAGCCGCCTGTCCCAGGGCATCAAGTATCACAGGCCATGTTATCTTTGAGAAGTCAGGTCTGAACAGGAAAGCCATCCCTTCTTTTGCTCCATCAAGGGTAAGCGACCTTATGCATATCACAATAATCAGCACAACCAGTACAGGCATCAATATCTTGGTATATTTCTCTATCCCGTGTCTGACACCTTTATATATAATAAAAGCTGTCAGGAACATAAACACCAGCTGCCATATTATGGGCCTGTAGGAGCCGCCACGGAACACTTCGAATGACTCCTTGAGCTGCTCCGAGCTCTTACCTGCAAAGCCATTGGTAAAAGCCTGAATAAGATACTCCAGGGTCCAGCCGGCTATTGTACTGTAAAAGGCAAGTATCATAAAGGCAGCTACTATACCCATCAGACCAATAAGGTACCATGGCTTGCCCGGTGCCAGTTTCTTAAATGAGCCCAATGCATTACGCTGCGCCCTGCGACCTATTGTCAACTCTGCCAGCATTACGGGAAAACCTATTGCAAAAATAAAACCCAGGTAGATGAGCAGGAATGCTCCACCCCCGTTTTCCCCTGCCACATAAGGAAACCTCCAGATATTACCAAGCCCCACTGCCGAACCTGCAGCTGCTGCCACAACACCTAACTTGCTACTGAAGCTGTCCCTTACCGGTAACTCAATTTTTGCCATTTTTCTATTTTATTTTATTGATTAGTGGTTAATTTTTAGCCTTGATTAATGAGCGGACTAAATTGCTTAGAATAGTTATTATTTGCAAATGTATTTTATTGTTATAAAAGCATGTTTTCAGGCAGGCTGATATGCCATTGCATCAGAAAGGATAGCCTATGCTGATATTAAGGTGAAAATCATTTCTGAGTTCCGGATTCCTCCTGTGCCATATCCATTTCGGATTATCCGGCAGCTGGGGATCACGCACTTTCATCCCAAGGTCGGCCCTGAGTATAACAAAGTCAAGGTCAAACCTGAGACCGAAACCTGTCCCGACAGCAATATCCTTATAGAAATCATCCAGTCTAAACTGCGCTCCCGGCCTGTCTTCATCCTCATAATAAGTCCAGATATTACCGGCGTCAACAAACAATGCCCCTTCGAGTATCCAGAACAATTTAAACCTGTACTCGGCATTGAACTCAAGCTTTATATCAGCTGTCACATTAAAAAAGCTTGAGTCAGCAGGCGTATATGACCCTGGTCCCAGCGACCTTACCTGCCATCCCCTGACACTGTTTGCCCCACCGCTGAAATATTGTTTTTCAAATGGCACGGCCCGTGAATTACCGTAGGGAAAACCCACGCCCACAAACCCCCTGTATACCAGGGAGCTCACATCATTGAGTGTCCAGTTATACCTCAAATCAATATCGCCCTTTACATACTGGGCAAATGGTTGGCCGAACACCTCGTAATTACCACCTTCTTCCCTTTCAATACCGGCAGCCTTATAACCCAGTGCCATCAGGTTGCCAGCCATCTCGGCAGAAAATTTCAGGTACCAGTAATCTCTCGATTTTCTGATATTCTGATTATTAAAAACATATATATAATTACCTCCCAGCAGGAAAACATCCTTATAACTATATGCCAGGTAGGAAGATGTGTCAATCCTCTGTTCAAAGGCCGGATCAATAAAGGGGAGCGCTATTATATTAAGTTGCAGCGGATACACGGAATGGTTTGTAAAACGGTTTCCCTCCCAGTTATATCCAAAAGAAGCATTGGCCACCGTACGTGTATACACAGGCATCTTCTGGTAGTTATAGGCCAGGTTGATAAGTGTTTTGGGATTATATTCCTTTATAAATCTCTCTTTCTCAAGGAAAGGCAGCATGAATCTTGGCAGGGTCAGAACAGTCTCAAGTCCGAATTCCTGTGTGCTTCTTGAACCAGACACCTGCTCCGAGAGGGCCTCATAAGCTGCTTTCAGCTTTATATTCAAGCTCTCCGCTCCACGGAAAAGATTCTTATGCTGATATACAAAATTAAGAGCTCCACCCAGGTTGCCTGCTGAATTGGTACCCTCAAGTTCAACCCTGAACTCCTGCGGTGTTACGGGTGTAAGCCTTATTATACAATTAAGCGGCAATTCACTCTCATCCCATCCCTGCGTTTCTTCCGGCCTGCTGTAATTAATATCGACCAGCCGGAAAGACTGCAGTGAATTGAGATGCTCCCTGCTTCTTTCCATATTGGTCAGCTGAAAAAGGTCCCGGGGTTTTATGTACAGCGACTGCATTATAACCTCAGGCTTAACGGTATGTTTTTCCCTGTCGCTGATAAAATAGTAATCGCCAATCATCATCGTATCCTGTCCCAGGTAGTAATCATCATCCTCCTCCAGAGCTCTTTTCGGATTAAAAGAAGTATATATATATACATTGTTTATCCTGTACCTGCGGTGGTCCTCTTCTATGACCATATTATTATTGCCATAGCTGAGAAACCTCTTTACCCTGTAATATATATCAAGCTGCCTGTTGCCAACCATACTGTCAACCTCAAAATGAATATGATCACGCGAAAAGCTGTAAAAGCCCATGTCTTTGATAAAGCGTTCCAGCCTCACCCTTTCATTTTGCAGGATATCCACATCATATATCTGCTCCCTTTTTATCAGGCAGTTTATTGTGTCCATAAAAAACAATCTTTTTACATTATCATCCTTTATGTCATATATGATATTATTTATCCTGTATGGCTCCCTCGACTCCACCATGTAGGTAACATCAGTTTTCTGCCTGCGGCTATAAATATCAGCAGATACATCAGCATTAAAATATCCTTTTGAAAAAAGATAATTCTCTACCTGTTCGGATGATTTGGAGGCAGCGAAAGGGTCAAAAACAACAGGCTCCTCACCAATATCTCTGAGCCAGTTATGAGGCCACTTCTCCTTTTCAATATTTGAAAGATTATACAGTCCAAGATAAAAACGCGCTCCGAAGATCTTTTTATTTGGTTCCTGCAGTATATAAGGAACAAGGTCTGATTTCCTGATCTTGCTATTATCTATCTTTATATCCGAATCATAAAGAAGTGTTTCCCCCGAGGGTACATATTTGGTGGGATTGCAGGAATGAAAAAAGAGCACTGCGGACATGATTAACAGTAGCTTCAGAGCAAACAGGTTTTTATATGAGGAAAAATATTTCAACATTTGTAAAAATAATGGCAAATATATCAAATATATAATCAGCTCTCTAAATAAGACCGTGGTAAAATAATGCTTAGCTCTGCAAATATCAAACTTATAAACTCTTTAGCCCTGAAGAAATACCGCGACAGGCATAAGCTGTTTATTATTGAAGGAGATAAACTGGTAAATGAATTCCTTGCCAGTAAGCGTACAGTAAAACTGCTTCTTGCACGCAGTGAATGGATAGATAAGACCGATGACAGACTTTTGTCAGCAGCAGGAGAAATCATTACTGTCAGCGAAAATGAACTCAGGAAAGTAAGCGGACTGAAGACAGCACATAACACTCTCGCCCTGATTGGTATTGAAGACACGGTGCCTGATCTGTCTTCACTTTCCGGCAAGTTAAGTATAGCTCTTGACAATATACGTGACCCGGGCAATATGGGAACTATCATACGCATTGCAGCCTGGTTTGGAATAGAAAATATTATTTGCAGCAGCGGCACTGTTGATGTCTATAACCCCAAAACAATACAGGCATCAATGGGCGCCCTGATCCATGTTAATATAAGTTATGCAGATCTGCCCGGGTTTATCCGCAGCCTTTCGGAATCCGGCACTCCTGTATATGCCACTGCCCTTGATGGCGAACCGGTGTATAATATAAGCTTGCCTGAGGGCGGACTGCTGCTCTTCGGTAATGAGTCAAGAGGTCTGTCAGAGGAAGTGATGAGCTTTGCCACAAAAAAAATAACCATTCCCCCCCATAATAAACCCCTGCCCGGTATAGACTCATTAAATGTGGCCATGACAGCCGCCATCATATGCAGTGAGTTCAGGAGAAACAGCAGTGGATAAATACCTATTCAAAATGAAAAGCCAGCACCCACATCTGAGACCTGAGTGTACTTAATAGCGTTGACATACTCCGGATGACCAGGTGCGGGATCACGCACAAGCACATCCCTGAGACCGTTTGACATTTTTATCTCCACCGCCAGCTTGAAATAGGGCAGGTAAAAATCAATTCCGGCCCCCGCCTCATAATACAGGTCAGAGCGGTGAAGCCTGAGATACACAGATTTATCATCATCATATCCTTTCCTTCCTGCCAGGTCGTGCCTGAAATTAAGTCCGCCTATCAAATAAGGCCTTGCATTATTAAGCCTCTTGCCTTTATACTTCAGCAGCAGCGGAAATTCCAGAAAAGAAGATTCCACAACCTGCTTATCATCATATACCAACTCAGACTTGTAATAATTCAACCTCCTCTGTCCGAAAGAAACACCGGGCAGGAACCTTATATCCCAGTATTCTGCAGGGCGGTAATCTATTATGACCTGGATGTTTATACCCGGACTGAGAAAGGCCACCTCTGGGTACAGGGAATCTGCAGAATAATAATCAAGGTCGGGTGTTACCCTGAAATCCATGGTGTTAAAGCCCAGACTGAAACCAAAATGAACAGGTTTTTCGTCGTACCACGACTTATTCAATGGCTTCTTCTTTTGAGCCATAAGCGTAGCTCCGCCTGTAAAAAAAATAAGCAGAAAAATGAGCGGGTATGTAATTTTAAAAAACTTCAATCCTGGTATATTTTCAGTATAATATTAAACAGTTGCATATCTATTAAATCTTATCGCTAAATTGGCAGAGACTGATTAGTTACACTCATTATACTAAACTGATATGTAATGATTATATTGTACTGACAGCGCCTGTATATATGGTTACAACACCGCCCGTAAGCCTCCTCTGCTTAAGCTCAGCAAAACCTGCATCTTCCATCAGTTTCAAAAAATCATCTCCCTCAGGAAAGGATGACACTGAATCCGGGAGATAACGGTATGCAGCTTTGTCTTTTGAAAAAAGAGATCCGAAGAAAGGCAATATCCTGCGAAAATAGAGACCGTAAATATGCCTGAAAGGAAATTTTTTCGGTCTGGAAAACTCAAGGATCATTACCACGCCTCCCTTTCTCAGCACCCTCCACATCTCTGAAAGCCCTTTATCCGGGTTCTCAAAATTACGCACACCAAAAGATACCATTACAGCATCAAAGGAGCCATCCGCGAATGGCAAGTCCTCCGAATCACCTATCATCAACTCTATTTTCTCACTGAGCTTTTTCCTGTATAATTTCTTCCTGGCTTCTTCAAGCATCCTTTGCGACATATCAATTGCCGTAAGCGAAACAGGATTGAGTCGCAGCGACTCAATAGCCAGGTCACATGTACCGGTTGCAATATCAAGTATCCTCTCAGGTTTAATGCGCTCCGATATCTCCTTTACAGCCTTGCGCCTCCATATCCTATCTATGCCGAAGGATAAAAAATGATTGAGAAAATCATACCTCCATGCAATACTGTCAAACATATTTCTTACTTCCTCTTTCTTGCGCATCGCTTTCTTAAATTAAAACCTGCAAATATATAATCTTTATATAAGAGCCCATATATTTAATTAAATATCGGGCCCCTCAGATCATAATTATTTCTTAAGCTGATCAAAGATGCTTAATTTTGTCATGGTTTTCAAAAACAGGAGATATTATGCATAAAACAGCTTTAATAACAGGTGCCACATCAGGCATCGGACTTGCCACAGCAAGGAAGTTTGCACAGAATAATTACGACCTTATTATTACCGGCAGAAGGAAGGAAAGGCTTGACAGCCTGAAAAAGGAGCTTCTGGAGTCTAATGATATAAGGGTGCTGGCCCTTAGTTTTGATGTACGGTCAAGGGAAGAAGTAATAAATAACCTGGGGAGCCTGGACAGTGAATGGCAGGATATAGACATACTTGTAAATAATGCCGGACTGGCAGCAGGATTAAACCATTTTGATGAAGCCGATAACGACGACTGGGAAAGGATGATAGACACAAACATAAAAGGCCTGTTATATGTAACAAGACAGGTCAGTCCGGGTATGGTCAAAAGGGGAAAAGGACATATACTGAATATTGGAAGCATAGCCGGCGAGGAGGTATATGAAAAAGGAAATGTCTATTGTGCCACCAAACATGCGGTTCATGCCCTTTCAAAGTCGATGCGCATAGACCTGCTGGAGCATGGAATAAAGGTAAGTAATATAGCACCCGGACTGGTAAACACGGAGTTCTCAGAAGTAAGGTTTAAAGGCGACAGGGAGAAGGCCCGGAAGACATATAAAGGGATGAAACCACTCAGCGGGGAGGATATAGCTGATGTAATTTTTTACTGTGTAAGCCTGCCCCTGCACGTAAATATTGATGATGTGCTTATTATGCCTGCAGCACAGGCAACGGCAACAATGGTACGCAGGGATTAAAAAGAATATCATACTTTGGATTATTATTAACCCTAAAACCAATACAGATGTACAGTCATTCTTACCTGTATGATGTCATAACAGGCATCTTCAAAAAAATGGGCTGCAGCAGTGATGATGCTGCCACCATTGCAGACATTCTGCTTATTGCGGAATTGAGGAACATATCATCCCACGGTGTGCTGAGGATCAAAGATTATCATCAGCTCTGGAAAGAGGGAAGGATAAACAGCTCACCGGACATAAAAACAGTGCATGAAACACCGGGCACTGCCGTTATTGATGCTGATAATGCCTTCGGCATGATAGGCGCTAAAAGATCAATGCAGATAGCTATAGACAAAGCCCGTAATGCAGGCACCGGCTGGGTGGCTACACGCAATTCAAACCATTTCGGGATAGCCGGATATTATGCTATGATGGCCCTCGAACATGATATGATGGGTTTCTGTGTAACCAACGCCAACCCATCCGTTGCCCCCACTTTCTCCATTGAGCGTATGCTGGGCACCAACCCCATAGCTTTTGCCGTACCCGCAAATAAAGAGCCTGATTTTGTGGCCGACTTTGCAACAACACCTATAGCAAGAGGTAAAATCGCAATAGCCGAAAAGCAGGGTGAAAAACTACCCGCAGGCTTCGTCCAGGATAAAGAAGGAAAGGCCAGTGAAGATCCTTCTATACTGAGACAGGGAGGAGCTATTGTTCCGCTGGGAGGCGACTATCTGCACGGCTCGCATAAAGGTTTTTGCCTGAGCTCAATAGTTGATATACTCTCGGGCGTTATCAGCGGCGCTAACTTTGGCCCTTTTGTACCTCCTGCCGTGGCATACCTGCCACGAAAAGACAAACAGGTGGGCAAGGGAACAGGGCATTTTTTCGGTGCTATAAGGATAGATGCCTTTATGACAGCCACCGAATTCAAAGACAGGATGGATGAGTGGATAAGCACTTTCCGCAAGGGGCAAACGACAGCCGGTCGTGAAAAAGTAATAATACCCGGCGACCCGGAGAGGGAAGCAGAAAAAAGAATACTTAAGGAAGGAATTAAACTTGTACCTGCCGTGCGCGACGACCTAAAGGCCGTGGCTGATGAGTTGCAGGTCGATTTTGAATAATTTTTAAAACCAGGAAAAACATGTTGGACATATTAAATGATCGCAGGACAATAAGAAAGTATACTGAAGAAGATGTCAGTGAAGAATTGCTTACTGAATTGCTCAATGCTGCATGCAGGGCCTCAACAACAGGTACCATGCAGGTCTACAGCATTATCGAAACCAGGAAGCAGGAGATGAAGGAGAAGCTGGCCCCCTGCCACTTTAACCAGCCTATGGTTAAGGAGGCCCCGGTGGTACTTACCTTCTGCGCCGACTTCAACCGTTTTAATCACTGGTGCCGGCAGCGTAAGACAGAACCGGGATACGATAACTTCCTTTCATTTATGACAGCCTTTATTGATGCCATAATAGCTGCCCAGACATTATGCGTGGCTGCAGAAGCAAAAGGACTGGGTATTTGCTACCTGGGTACAACAACATATATGGCAGAAAAGATAATTGACATACTCGAACTGCCTGCCGGGGTTGTACCTGCAACAACAATCACCCTGGGATGGCCTGCCGAAAAACCGGAACAGACAGACAGGCTGCCACTGAACGCTGTGCTTCACAAAGAAAAATACTGCGATTATACCGAACAGGATATTGACCGTATCTATGCCGGAAAGGAAGCGCGCGCCGACTCCAGGCAGTTTGTCAAAGAGAATGATAAAGAGACACTGGCACAGGTGTTTACCGAGGTCAGGTACAAGAAGGAAGATAATGAAACATTCTCGGAACTGCTGATGAAAGTACTGGAGAAACAGGGGTTTTTAAAATAAGTCCAACAGCACTAAAACCGCTTTGTATAGCCGTGGCATAAAGGGCAAGGGCCGTTTGAGGCATCTGCAAAAAGTCTTACAGCACTAAAACCGCTTTGTATAGCCGTGGCAGTAGGGTGTTGAGCCCTTAGCGAAATAATAATCCTGATGATACTTCTCCGCCTCGTAAAATTCTGAAGCACGGGTAAGCTCTGTGGCTATGTCATAACCTTTGTCCCTCAGTATATTAAGCAGCTTCAGGGCTGTCCTGCGCTGGTAATCATTCATAAAAAATATCTCCGACCTGTACTGTTCACCTATGTCCGGACCCTGACGGTCGACCTGCGTTGGATCATGTATCTCCAGGAATGTTCTGACAACATCCTCGTAAGACAGCTTTTGCGGGTCGTACAGAACCTTAACAGCCTCTGCATGGCCGGTTCTTCCGGATGACACCTCACTGTATGAGGGATTCTTAACATTACCCCCGATATATCCTGAAACAACCGATTCAACACCATCCATCTTCTGCAGGTAATATTCAACACCCCAGAAGCATCCGCCTGCCAGTATAGCCGTTTCATATTTTCCGCTGTCAAGATCATCGCCAACAAAATCCATTGAAACAGAGTTTACGCAATGTCTGATGTTTTTGTCCGTAAACCCTTCGCCCTCGAATACATGGCCCAGGTGAGCCCCGCAGTTAGAACACACTATCTCGGTCCTGATCCCATCAGCATCGGTAATTCTTTTGACCGAACCGGCTATCTCATCATCAAAGCTTGGCCAGCCACAGCGCGAATCAAATTTGTCATCAGACCTGAAAAGAGCCTGACCGCAACGCTTGCACAGGTAGGTGCCTTCATCTTTATTTTCGTTATACCTGCCTGTCCAGGCCCTCTCTGTACCCTTATCCTCAATAACATATTTCTGAATATCATTCAAAAAGTTATACCGTTCCTGTCCGCTCGTGCTGTTTCCCATGACTGTCAATATTATTATAAATGTAAAAAAATATAATGTTTTCATATTCTCTGAAATTATTAGTTTACTGTAAAAAAAGGAAGACAAAACTTCCTTCATCACTTCTTCTATACAATTAATAAAGCTGTTTTGTTCTGCCGGGTAAGATGATTTTTGAAAATATGTACCCGGTTGCCGGTACTCCAGGAAGATCTCTTTGAAGGTTCTGCCGGGTAAGATGATTTTTGAAAATATGTACCCGGTTGCCGGTACTCCAGGAAAATCTCTTTGAAGGTTCTGCCGGGTAAGATGATTTTTGAAAATATGTACCCGGTTGCCGGTACTCCAGGAAAATCTCTTTGAAGGTTCTGCCGGCTAAGGTGATTTTTTTTACAGCAGCAAAAAAACTGTTAAGCAACAGTCAACATATAATAAGGCATAAAAAAAATTATTATGTAGCTTTACACTGCGAAAACAGAACCCTGATTAATAACCAAAAAAAATATCGCGTATGCAAAACAGAAAGAATTACGCAGCGATGATGATATTATCACTCATCATCCTGTTTACAGCAGTCAGCCAGCCGGCAGAAGCACAGAGAAGACAGAGGAATGACGGGCAGGCAGGTGATGAATTCAAGCCCAGCTCCTCAATGCTAGGTGCATTGAAATTCAGACTTATAGGCCCGGCCTCCTATTCAGGCCGCATAGCAGATTTTGCAGTTAACCCGGAAGACCCCTCAGAATATTATATTGGCGTTGCCTCGGGTGGACTCTGGAAAACTGAAAACAAGGGAACAACATTTACCCCTGTTTTTGATAATAAGCCGGTATTCAGTATCGGAGCACTGGCTATCGATCCCGTAAACCCCAATATAGTATGGGTAGGCACGGGTGAGAATAACTCGCAGAGGAACCTTGCCTATGGCGACGGTGTTTATAAAACCACCGACGGGGGCAAGTCATGGACCAATATGGGATTAAAGGAATCCGAACATATTGGCAAAATTATGATAGATCCCAGGAATACTGATGTTGTCTATGTTGCATCACAGGGTCCCGCATGGGGACCGGGTGGAGAACGCGGATTATACAAAACCACAGACGGCGGCAAAACATGGGAGCAGGTGCTGTTTGTAGGTGAATATACCGGTATTACGGATATGGAGATGGATCCTCGTAATCCTGATATATTATATGCAGCAGCCCACCAGAGAGAAAGAAGGGTGTACTCAAAAATTAACGGGGGTCCCAATTCGGCACTCTATAAATCAGTTGACGCCGGCGAAACATGGTATAAGCTGACAAAAGGACTGCCTTCAGGCGATATAGGCCGCATAGGCCTTGCATTATCCCCGCCAAACCCTGATATCATATATGCCATGATAGAACTGCCGGGAAGCGATGGCGGATTCTGGCGTTCCGATGATATGGGGGAAAGCTGGACAAAGATGAGCGGTGAAATAGCGGGAAGTCCCCAGTATTACGTTGAAATATATGCCGATCCCCTTGATCCTGACCGTATAATATCAATGGACGTACGTAACAGGGTCAGCAATGACGGCGGCAAAACATGGGAGTACCTTGGTGGCAAAAACAAACATGTGGATAACCATGCCATGTGGATTGATCCGGATAACACCAATTATTACCTTATGGGATGTGACGGAGGTATATATGAAAGCTGGGACAGAGGACGGAACTGGATTTTTAAATCCAATTTCCCGGTAACACAGTATTATCATGTAAGAACAGATAATGACTATCCATTCTATAATGTATACGGGGGAACCCAGGATAACGGCTCATGGTACGGCCCTAACAGGACCATAAGAAGAAACCTTGTAAATTCTGATTTTACATATACCATAGGCGGTGATGGCTATCTTTCCATACCCGATCCGGATAACCCCGATATCCATTATGCCGAATCACAGTACTGCGGACTCCGCAGGTATGATGAGATAAGCGGCAATTCGGTCTCAATCAAACCTCAGCCCAAAGGTGATGAGATATACAGGTTTAACTGGAACACACCTTATTTCATAAGCCCTTTTGACAGCAAAACATTATATGTGGCAGCCAATAAGGTACTCAAGAGCACTGACAGGGGTGAGTCATGGAAAGAAATAAGCCCTGACCTTACCAGGCAGCTCAATGTTGACCTCCTCCCGATGATGGGTAAGATATGGCCGCCCGAGGCAATAGCCAAGAACCTGTCAACATCACCCTTCGGTAATATCTTTGCCCTTGCCGAATCACCCCTCTCACAGGGTATGATATACGCGGGCACCGATGACGGTCTTATCTGGAGAACAGATGATGACGGTGAAAACTGGATCAAATATTCAAGCTTTCCGGGAGTGCCGGATATGACCTTTGTAAACTATGTACTCCCCTCACAGCATGATGCAAACACCGTTTATGCATGCTTTGACGGCAGGAAGAATGCCAGTGATTTCACTCCCTATATAATAAAGAGTACCGATAAGGGCGAGTCATGGACCTCAATAGCTTCAAACCTGCCGGAAGGTACTATATATGCTATTCAGGAAGACCATATTGATCCTAACATACTGTTTATAGGTACCGAGTGGGGTGTATGGCTTACCCTCAACAAGGGAGGCGAATGGTTCAAACTCGGAAACGGCCTCCCGACAATACAGGTTAAAGACCTTGATATACAGGAAAGGGAAAACGACCTTGCAGTGGCCACCTTCGGCAGAGGATGGTATATACTGGATGACTATTCCTACCTCAGGCAGCTTGATAAGGAGGTGATGGGCAGGGATGCACATATATTCGATATTAAGGACGGTCTGCTGTATTATCCCAGCAGTAACCAGAATTACCAGGGCGAAGTGCATTTCAGTATACCCAACCCCAGTCCTGAAGTAAAATTTATATATAATGTTAAAGAAGGCTACGAGACACTAAAGCAGAAAAGGCTGAAGGCACAGCGCGAAGCCGAAAAAGAGGGCAGGGAAATATCCTATCCCGCTGATGAAGAGCTTATTGCCGAAGCACAGGAAGAAAAAGCAATGCTGATATTTACCATAACTGACAGCAATGGTGACATAATGAGAAAGATAGAAACACCTCTGCGCGCCGGTATCGGAACAGTGACATGGGATATGAGCTACCTCGACAGGCGCGGACCGGCGGTGCCCCCCGGAAAATACTCCGTGTCAATGGAGAAATATGTAAGGGGTGAGTATATTGACCTTGGTGCAGAAAAAGAGTTCACTGTTAAGGCACTCGATAATAATGCCCTTGGAACACCGGACTATAAGGAAAAGTTCGAATTCCTTAAAAAGTCATCAGATCTGTACAGCACAATCTCAGAAACATATTCTTTTGCAAGCAATATGAAGGATGAGATGGGTGATATCAGATCCGAGCTTATGAGAACACCGGCAAACACCCATGGTCTGATGAATGCTTCAAAAAATATCGAAAAGAGACTGGATGAAGTTATCCTTGCTCTCAGTGGCAGGCGGACAGAAGGAGCCAGGGTTAATGCAACTGAACCATCCATCATGAACAGGATGAGCTTTGCCGTCAGAGCAACATCAAGAAGCGATAATAACATCACAGGTTCACAGAAAGAACAGTATGATATTGCACTGGCAGCCTTTAGTGAGCAGTATGATGAGCTGAAAGAGATCCATAAGCTGATGCTGAATCTGAAAAATGAACTCAGTACAGTGGATATTGACTGGTCGCCCGAAAATCTACCCCTTTTCAGGTGAACATAACAAGCACATATTTGTTTTTATTATAAATAAGCAGAAGAGCCGGCATCACTTATGCCGGCCTTCTTTTTTGAAAATTTTTATTATTTTATTAATTTTGGTATAAAGCTTGTTCAATAAAATAGTTGGAATTAAGTTTAAAAGATTATTTTTGCTGGAGTTAAAACTTTAACAGATGAAAAGATTTGCAGTTGTATTAGCGGTAGCCTTTGTTCTGGCACTGGCACTCAGTTCATGTAATAACGACGTGTGCCCGGCCTACACCGATGCAGGTACTGACACGGAGCACCTGGTTTAAGACCGGTCTGTTCACCGGTTCATTTTTCATTCGTAAATTCAGTAGAGCATGAAAAAACTGCTGACTATATGTACTATTATAGTGGCTGTTTCATTTTCTCTGTCTGCACAGGGAGAGATTGATGAGCAGGAAAAGGTTTTCTACAGGAATGAAAGAACTCTGGGTCTCAACCTTAACACAAACGGACTGGGTATAAGTTACCGCGAGGGTAAGCGCCTGGACTTCCTTAACAAAAGAATAATAGATATAGATATAAATCTTATTAAGCATCCAAAGGAAGTGAAACTTTCCAACCCATGGGTGCAGTCTGGCGGCAGCTTTGTGTTCGGCAAGATGAACTCTCTTTTCTCCATCCGCGGCTCAATTGGTCACCAGCGGGAGATGTTCAGAAAGATGGACCTGGGAGGAGTGGCCATAAGATATTTCTATTCCGGAGGGCCATCCCTTGCCCTGGCCAAACCAATATACTATAATGTCCTGTATTATTCACCTGATTACAGCTATGAGATAAAAAAAGAAAAATTCAACAATGATATACATTCCGTTACCGATATATATAACAAAGCATCCTTCTTTAAGGGTATAAGCGAAACGAAAGTGTACCCGGGATTATTCGTTAAGGGAGGTTTTAATTTTGAATACAGCCAGGATGATAAACTTATCCATGCAATAGAACTGGGGAGCTCTCTCGAAGCATATACAAATAAACTGCCCATAATGGCCACAGATGATAACAGGGCAGTATTCCTTAACCTTTTTGTCACTTACAGGATAGGTATAATTATTGATCCCCTTAAACCTGAATCAACACGCATACCCACACTCTTCTTCAGGAAGTAATATCTCCCTCTAAAAATGCTATACCGGTAAACCTGATCTGTCAGTGTGAGTTTTTTCGGGTTAAATTGCTCCGGCAGCAATAAATTTTTTATCTTTGCACTCTAATATTATTTTACTTTAAAAAATAAACAAAGATGTCAGAAATTAAATTAGCCATTAACGGATTTGGCAGAATAGGAAGAAATGTATTCAAAATCGCACTCGAAAGAAAGGACATAAAAGTAGTGGGGATAAATGACCTCACCGATACCAAAACACTGGCCCACCTCCTGAAATATGATTCAACACAGGGTCGTTATGAAGGTGTCAGCTATGAGAATGATGACATAATCGTAAACGGTAATAAGATCAGGGTCAGCTCTGAGAAAAACCCTGCTTCCATACCATGGGCAGAAACACCGGATGTCGTTGTTGAATCAACAGGCGTTTTCCGTGTTAAGGAAGGGCCTAAAGGCGGATATGGAGATCATCTGAAAAACGGTGCAAAAAAAGTTTTACTCACTGTACCTTCAAAAGACAAAATAGATGCAACAATAGTTCTGGGTGTTAATGACGATGATCTTAAACCGGAACATGAATGTATATCAATGGCCTCATGCACAACAAACTGCCTGGCTCCGGTAGCCAAGGTACTGAATGATAAATTCGGTATTGAACAGGGCTTTATGACAACCATTCATTCATATACCAACGACCAGGTGATACTCGACTTTCCCCATTCAGACCTGAGGAGGGCAAGGTCAGCTGCTCTGTCACAGATACCGACAACCACAGGTGCAGCCAAAGCGGTTGAACTGGTGATACCTGAGCTTAAAGGCAAGATGGATGGTATGGCCGTAAGGGTGCCTACACCAACAGGATCACTTGTAGACCTGGTTGCCGTGCTTAAAAAAGAAGTGAGCAGGGATGAGATCAACAGTGCAATGAAAGAAGCAGCAGAGGGTCCGATGAAAGGAATACTTGAGTATACCGAAGATCCTATCGTTTCGGTTGATGTTATTCATACAACAGCCTCAGCCATCTTTGACTCGCTCAGTACAATGACCAACGGAAAAATGATAAAGGTGCTGGCATGGTACGATAATGAATGGGCTTATTCGGAACGTGTTGTCGACCTGGCAGAAAAAGTAATGAGCTAAGCTGAATATTACCGGTATTATTACCGGGAGATTAGTAAAAAACCAAAGGCAAAAGCGGCATATAATAAGTAATATGCCGCTTTTGCTTTTTTTATATCAAAATAAAGAATCCCTGCTACTGCCGGCAGACCATTATTCAATAAGCATCTCAATATCAACAGGAAGACCGGTGGCATCACGGAAATGCTCACCAAGCTCAAGTATTGACTCATCATCTTCCTCATAGAGCCATCGTATTTTCAGCTTCTTGCCTTCGTCCTGGTATTGCTTCAGCATCTTCAGCACCTCCATAAGATGCTTTGATGAACCACTGTTGATATATTCCAGAATAATCCTCATATTCAGGCTTTCTGAATTGCGAAAATATTCATCAATCCAGTCCTTTAATGGATTGTAAACCGATTCGGGATTTTCGGGTATGGACCTTCCCTCTATTACAAGTACTTCTTTAACCGGGTCATAATACATTCCCGGACACTTTTGACTTTGCTTCTGGATAACTTTTATTTCCATAGTTTTCAATATTATTCATACCTGAGTGCTTCAATCGGGTCAACCCTTGCAGCTTTTACCGCAGGGAAATAACCTGAAACTACTCCCACAACAAAGCATACAATCACCCCGCCTATTATCCATTTCCATGGCAGGATGAAACTCGACTGCAGGGCACTGGATATCAGATTCCCTATTAATATACCGGATATTATGCCCAGAATACCCCCCATCTGCCCTATTATTACAGACTCATAAAGAAATTGCTGCTTGATGGTTGATGTCTTTGCCCCTATGGCCTT
Source organism: Bacteroidales bacterium (assembly GCA_034521735.1). Lineage (GTDB taxonomy): Bacteria > Bacteroidota > Bacteroidia > Bacteroidales > VadinHA17 > UBA9300. The sequence goes on along the minus strand of JAXHLX010000015.1, from coordinate 28,951 downwards.
CCTTGTACCAATCTCTTTGGTCCTTTCGGTTACCGATACAAGCATAATATTCATAAGCCCCACAGCAGCACCTATAAGGGTTATAAGTCCTATTATGGTGGCTGCAATGGTTACAAATTTTATATTCTCGATCAAAAGATCTGAAATAGCATTACTCCTTGTAATATTAAAATCCGACTCATCACGGGCATCAAGTCCCCGCACCAGCCTGAACATACCCTCTGCCTCACCGGCCAGAACGTCAATATCGGTACGTGCATAGGGCAGCACAGTTAAGGTAAAATCCATCCGGGGCCGTGAAAAGAAATGCCTGGCCGTTGTTACAGGCATAAAACAAACATTATCGCTGGATATTACACTTGCCCCTCTGGCCTTCAGTACACCTATTACCTTAAGCCTTGTACCGTTAACATTAATAACTTTCCCAACCGGGTCAATATCCGCCTTGAAAACAGTGTTGGCCACATCTGCGCCGATAATGGCCAGGGTGCGTGAGGAGCTTATTTCCTCGGTTGAAAAACCACGGCCTTTTTCTATCTCATAGCCACCAACCTGCAGGTAATTCTCATCAACACCGCTTAACTGTACAACAGGATTGGTCTCTTCTTCACGGTAAGTAACAGTTGACATCCCGTTTACAATAACTGACATACTTACATGGGCAGGTCCGGAAAAACGCTCCTTAAACTCCATTGCCTCACGGTAGGATATATAAGCATGATTCTTTGTCCGTGTCTCATTATTTCCCATAACAATGTTCATCCCCCTGCTTGTTATGGCAAAGGTGTTTGCCCCCATCATTGAGAACTGGCTTGTAAGCGAGCCCTTGATGGCATCAATGGCCGTCAGTATCCCAACCAGGGCCATTATGCCAAAAGCTATAATAGCCATGGTAAGCACTGCCCGTACCCTGTTTGAGGCTATAGCCCTCAGGGATATTTTTAAATTCTCCTTAAATAATCCTGCCCTTCTCATTGGTCTGCATACATTGTGAACTTAAAAGTACAATATTTTTAAGAGAATACTCCAGCATAAACCTGAAAACAGAAATTTTTTATAAAAAATTAAAGATTTAGTTGTATAACTAATTTATTCGTTATATATTTGTTATTATAAAACACTAAATAATTTTACTTTAAAAACATAATAAACTGAGCAGTGTGGTATTATGAATAATATATTAAAATCTATGAAAGAACTCACAAAGGCAGAGGAACAGATAATGCAAATACTATGGGAAATAGAAAAGGGCTTTGTAAAGGATGTACTTAAGCATTTCCCTGAACCCAGACCCGCCTACAATACGGTAAGCACCATTATCAGGATACTCCAGGACAAAGGCTTTGTAAGCCACAGGGCGTACGGGCGGACACATGAGTATTATCCCCTGGTCTCAAAGGAAGATTACACCAGGTCACAGATGACAAATCTTGTCAGCAACTACTTCTCCAACTCATTTGAGAAGATGATCAGTTTCTTCGCACGCGAAAAGAAGATCAGCCTCAGTGAAATGGAGGATATAATAAAGTTAATGGAAAAAGAAATTTCAAATAAAAAGAAATCAGGAAAATGAAACAGTATCTGTTAATATCATCGGTATATATGGCACTGTTCTATATAATGTATCTGCTGCTTATAAGCAATGATACACGATACAGGAGAAACCGCCTCTACCTTCTGTCAGGTATTATCCTGTCCCTCACCCTGCCCCTTATAAGAATAAATATAAATGCAGGCGGAATGTTGTCAGCCATCAACGCAGGCCTGGCTAATGTTATACCCATTGAACAGGTAAATATTTATGCGGATGGCAGCGGCGGTGAAGCAGTACACCGTCTGCCCGCAGCCGCCCTTATCTACCTGTCAGGCTGCCTTATTGCCTTTGTCATACTTGCCTTTAATACCGGCAGGCTGCTTAAGCTGGTGCGCAGCTACAGGATAAAGGGATCAAACATTGTTCTGACACCCCCGGGCAAAGAATCAGGTTTTTCAGCTCTTGGCTACGTATTTTTAAGCGCAGACCTTGATGATGAGACAAGGGATATAATAATGGAACATGAGATGAACCATATCAGTAAGCGACATTTTATAGATATAGTCCTGCTGAGGATAATGGGTATAGTGTTCTGGTTCAACCCCTTCACCTATCTGTATGACCGCTCGCTCAAGGCCTTGCACGAATTCGAGGCCGATGAGCAGATGCTTGAATCCGGGCAGAATGTCATCAGCTACCAGAGACTTATACTCAACCAGATATTCAACACAAATATATTCACATTACAGAACGGCTTTTCGGGTCGTTCATTAATTAAAAAACGTATGATTATGATGACTAAAAGAAGAAGTAAGAAAAGATCAGGGCTCAAGCTGCTGCTTGCAGCGCCTTTTATCCTCTTTGCTTTCGGTTTTTTCTCATGCTCAAGCGAGGAAGTTGACCCGCTTGACAATAAGGATAAGGCGGAAGCACTGGAAGTAATCCGTTCCTCCGATAAGTCAGGCGACAAAAAATCACCGGCTGAAAACACAAAGAGCGGATACGCCGAAGATGAGATCTTCGTGGTGGTGGAAGACATGCCCACCTTCCAGGGCGGCGATGTCAACAAGTTCCGCGAATGGGTGCAGAGCAATGTAAGCTACCCTGTTATAGCCGCAGAGAACGGTATACAGGGTAAGGTGTTTGTTATGTTTGTCGTGGAGCCCGATGGCTCGGTAAGCACCGCAGAGATAATGAGAGGTGTTGATCCCTCACTCGATAATGAAGTAATAAGTACTGTTGAGAGCTCTCCCCCATGGTCTCCCGGAAAGCAGCGCGGAGAAAACGTAAGGGTCCGCTTCTCAATAACGGTTAACTTCCAGCTGCAGTAATTTCCACCGGCGCTAAAACAACTGCAGATAAGGGTAAAAAAACCGGCGGCGGACAGATCATAAGGCAACAGAGGCAGACTGTTGCCTTTTTCCTTTTGTCCCTTATCTTTGCAGCATGCTTACACTTCAACAAAGGATAGATTCTTTTGCTGCACTGGGACAGATAATGAAGGATGCCGCCTCAGCATCACCAATATCGCCGGAGGCCAAAGCCCTCAGGAAGGTAATGGACAGGCAGGAGGAGAATAATAAGTGGTTTACCCCCGGCAATGTCGTACGCTCCGTGGAGGCCATTGCTGCAATGCTGCGCAAAGACAGGCTGGAAAGCTGGATGCAGGCCTATGATCTGAAGGAAGCACAGCCAAAAAAGCTCATCGCTGTAATCATGGCAGGTAATATACCCCTGGTTGGTTTTCATGACTTCCTCTGTGTACTCATAACAGGTAATAAGATACTGGCCAGGACAAGCAGCAAGGATGGTGAGCTGATAAGAGCAGTAGCTGATATACTTAAGGATATCAACCCGGATTTCAGTGATCACATAAAGTTCAGCGAAAAGATATCAGGCGACTATGATGCTGTAATAGCCACAGGCAGCGATAACACATCAAGGTATTTTGAGTATTACTTCGGGCATAAACCTCATATCTTCAGGAAGAACAGGAACAGTGTAGCCATTATCAGCAGGGATACAACAGTGCAGGATATTGAGGCCCTGGGTGCGGATATATTCAGCTATTACGGTCTGGGATGCCGTAACGTTTCAAAAATATACTTTGAGCAGGGGCTTGATATCAATAAAACCATTAAGTGCTGGTCCGCCTGGTCAGATATAATAAAACACAGGCCTTACGCCAATAATTACCTGTACAACAAATCACTGTTCATTGTCAACAAAAAGGCTTTCCTCGATAACGGCTATTCACTGCTTGTTAAAAACGAGGGTTTCTCCTCCCCTGTATCGGTAGTATACTATGATACCTTCAGCAACAGGGAACAGCTGGCAGATGAACTGGCACTGCATGCTGATAAAATTCAGTGCATAGTATCGGAAAATAACATTTCTTTCGGGCAGACACAGTTTCCCCTGCCACATGAATACGCTGACAATAAGGACACAGTGGAGTTTCTTAATGCCCTGAAATAAATTTTTCCCCTTATTTTATTCTTTTAAAAAAATAATTACATTGCACAGGTTCAAATTTCAATCGTATGATCTTTAAGTTTGTAGTTTTATCAGGCGAAGAGGAAGATTTCCTGCGTGAGTTTGATCTTGATGAGAACAATACTCTTCTCGATTTTCATAACATACTGCAGGAGGAACTTGAGTATGACAGGTCGCAGATGGCTTCATTCTTTACCACAACACAAAAATGGGAGAAAGAAGAAGAGTTTACTCTTTTTGAGATGGGGGCAAACACAACACCCATGGATGAAGTGATTATTGATGATATACTGATTGAAGAACATCAGAAGTTATTATATGTCTATGACATATTCAATGAAAGGGCCCTCTTTATAGAATGTATAGGAGCGGTGGAAGAAAAAGAAGAAAGGATATACCCCCTGTGCACCCGTTCTCAGGGCCGTCCTCCCCAGCAGGTTATGTTCTCCCGCTTCACCAGGGCCATTGCCAGTCTCCGTGAGGACGAGGACGAGGACGAGGATGATATTGGCAATGATGACCCCGATCTCCGGGGCCTCGAAAACATGGATGACTACGAAGACAGCTGAATAAACATTCTGCCCCTTAATGAAGAATACGCTCATTATACTGCTGGGTCCCACTGGTATTGGCAAAACGGACCTGGCCATTGATATAGCCCTTTATCTTAATACAGAAATAATATCATGTGATTCAAGGCAGTTTTACAGGGAACTGTCAACAGGCACAGCCATCCCCTCAGCCTCACAGCTGGAAAAAGTAAAGCATCACTTTATTCAGCATTTATCGGTTGATGACTATTACAGTGCCAGCAATTTTGAACAGGATTTTATAGAATTAATCCGGAAACTTTTCAGGGATCATAATACGGTTTTGATGACCGGGGGATCGGGACTTTACATAGATGCAGCCTGTGGCCGCATTGATGACATACCGGATGTTGATCCTGATGTCAGGGAAAAGTATAACAGAAAATATAAAGAAGAAGGCCTTGAAAGTATAAGGCAGGCCCTCAGCGTGCTCGACCCCGACTATTACCGCAGCGTTGATCTCAGGAATCCTAAGCGAATGCTAAGGGCCCTGGAGATATGTGAAACAACGGGACGCCCCTACTCTCACTTCCTGCACAGAAAGGGAAAAAGCCGGGATTTCAATATTCTTAAGATCGGATTGCATATGGATCGCCGGGAACTGTATGAAAGGATCAACCGGCGGGTGGACATAATGATTGATAAGGGTCTGGAGGAAGAAGCGCGCAGGCTCTTGCCACGCCGACATAATAATGCCCTTAACACCGTGGGATATAAGGAATTTTTTATGTATTTCGATGGTGAGATAAGCAGGGATAAAGCCATTGAACTGATAAAGAGAAATTCGCGCCGCTACGCCAAGAGACAGATGACATGGTGGGCAAAAGACAGCGATATTGAATGGTTCCATCCTTCACAGAAAGATGATATCCTGGATTATATAAGGAAAGAGACGGCTGACGCGGACAGCAACAGTACCTGAACACAATCGGAAAGACATCCTCTGATCAAAGCTCCTTCAGTGCTTTTATTACACCCGGGGGATCGTCCGAGCCAAAAACAGAGCTGCCCGCAACAAGCACATCAACACCGCTCTCAAGCAGCTTCCGGGCATTACCCATCTCCACCCCGCCATCAACCTGCACCAGCACATCAGAACCAGATTCCCTTATCATCTTTTTAAGCGATCTGACCCTGTCATAGCTGTTGCTTATAAAGTCCTGACCACCATAACCCGGGTTAACTGTCATTATAAGCACCATATCTATATACGGCAATATTGATTCAAGCACTGACACGGGGGTATGCGGGTTAAGTGACACCCCTGCCTTCATTCCCAGTCGCCGTATCTCTGTCACGGTACGATTAAGATGGCGACAGGCCTCATAATGAACGGTCAGCACCGATGCCCCGGCATCCCTGAAACGTTCAAGGTACCTGTCAGGTTCAATAATCATAAGATGCACATCAAGAGGCTTTTCGGACAGCTCCTTCACATACTTCAGAACCGGAAAACCAAAAGATATATTGGGAACAAACACACCATCCATTATGTCAAGATGAAGCCAGTCGGCCCTGCTGCTGTTAACCATTGCTATATCCTTATCAAGCCGCCCGAAATCAGCAGCCAGCAGTGATGGTGAAACAAGATGATCCATATTTTCTGTTTTCGGCTAAGATATCGATTATAAATTAACCCAGGTAGGTCTTCAGTATTTTACTCCGGGTAGTATATTGGATTCTTTTCAGGGCTTTTTCCTTTATCTGCCGTACCCTCTCTCGTGTCAGCTCAAGCTCCTCTCCTATCTCCTCAAGGGTTAGCGGATGCTTCATATTGATCCCGAAATAAAGTTTTATCACCTTTGCCTCCCTGGGCGACAGTGTGCTCAGGGCGCGCTCTATCTCATATGTAAGCGATTCATTGATAAGATGTTTGTCCGGGCTCGGATTTTCATCATTATACATCACATCGTACATATTATTATCCTCCTCACTGCTTATGGGAGCATCCATACTGAGGGTCCGGCCATTGGATTTCAGCACCTCTTTAACTTCTTCAGGAGCTATCTGCAGGACATCAGCTATCTCCTGTGATGAAGGCTCCCTCTCAAATTCCTGCTCAAGCTTTGCAAAAACCCTGTTTATCTTATTTATAGACCCTATCTTATTTACCGGCAGTCTTACTATCCGCGCCTGCTCCGCCAGGGACTGCAGTATAGACTGCCTTATCCACCACACCCCGTATGAGATAAACTTAAACCCCCGTGTCTCATCAAAGCGCTGTGCTGCTTTTATCAAACCAAGGTTACCTTCATTGATAAGGTCAGGCAGGCTCATTCCCTGGTTCTGGTACTGCTTGGCCACCGAAACCACAAAGCGCAGATTGGCCTTTACCAGCTTGCCCAGTGCCTCCTTATCACCCTTTTTTATTTTTCTGGCCAGTATTACCTCCTCTTCAGGACTGATAAGATCCACCTTGCCTATCTCCTGCAGATACTTGTCGAGAGAAGGAGTGTCGCGGTTTGTAACCTGTCTTGTTATCTTTAACTGGCGCATAAGCCTTAAATATATCTGTAGATCATCAGGGAGCTATGACAATTATAATAATAAAAATGAAAATCAACAACAGTGAAATAAATTAAAATCATTCTAAAATAGCTGTTTTTAATGTATACTTTGCCCTGAAAAACAATTTTTTACCTTATGTTTTTGAGTTTTAAGCTTTTTTTAGCATATTAGTATTGTATTTTATTAAGGATTTGCTTATAATTGCAACGGTTTTAGCCGCATAGAATATTAAGTTATCCGTGCGCATCTTGTTTCAAATCTGAAACAGGTTTTTCTGGAAAAAATTATTCAATACTATTTTCATTAACATTTTCCTACAATAATAATTATGTACGACATTCTTGAGTTAAACAAAAAGCTCCTTCCTGAATTAAGGGAGATAGCCAAGAATCTTAAGATCAAACGAGTAGAATCACATCGCAAACAGGATCTGATATACCTCATTCTTGATCAGCAGGCAATAGTTGAGGCTTCTGAAAGCAAGACTTCAACAGCCAAAAAGAATAAAGGCCCGGAAGGCAGCTTTACTGATGCCGAATCCGATAAAAGGCGGGGCAGAAGACCCAGGACCAAATCCGATGACAAATATGTCAAGGGCCCCAAAAAAGAAAATGAACAAAAAGCAGTCGAGGCTGAACAAAAAGCGGATAAGTCCGGCAAGCAGGAAACTGACAGCAGGCAGAAACAGCCTGACAAACCCGGCAGACCGGAAACTGACAGCAGGCAGAAACAGCCTGACAAACCCGGCAGACCGGAAACTGACAGCAGGCAGAAACAGCCTGATAAACCCGGCAGACAGAAAACTGACAGCAGGCAGGAACAGACAAACAAACCCGGCAGGCAGAAAACTGACAGCAGACAGGAACAGGCAAACAAACCCGGCAGGCAGAAAACTGACAGCAGGCAGGTACAGGATAATAAGCAGGGTAAACCAGGAGATGAGCCGGAAAGACGCGGTCCGGACAGTCATGAACAGGCACAAAAAATATCTGCCAGGCCAGGTGATGAAAGACAGCTCAGGCAGCCCGGTGACAGTGACCGTCACGAAGCTCAGAAGAAACATCCAAGAGAACACGAAAGAAAAGAGCCCCAGTATGAGTTTGAAGGTATAGTATCAAATACCGGAGTGCTGGAAATAATGCCTGACGGTTATGGCTTTTTAAGGTCAGCTGATTATAACTATCTTAATTCACCGGACGATATTTATGTGTCGCAGTCGCAGATCAAACTGTTCGGACTGAAGACAGGAGACACAGTGCAGGGAACAATAAGACCGCCAAAAGAAGGCGAGAAATATTTTCCCCTGATAAAAATACAGGTGATAAATGGCCGCACACCCGATTTTATACGTGACCGTGTGCCATTTGATTACCTCACCCCTCTTTTCCCCAATGAGAAATTCACATTATGCTCACCCAATGAACAAACACTCTCAGTGAGGGTGGTTGATATGTTCGCTCCCATAGGTAAAGGACAGAGAGGACTGATAGTAGCACAGCCAAAAACAGGTAAAACAGTGTTGCTGCAGGAAATAGCCAATGCCATCGCCAAGCACCATCCCGAGGTATACCTTATGATACTGCTTATTGATGAGAGACCTGAAGAGGTGACCGATATGGCACGGAGCGTAAACGGAGAGGTTATAGCCTCCACCTTTGATGAGCCGGCGGAAAGACACGTGCGTGTGGCCAATATAGTGCTTGAGAAAGCCAAGAGGATGGTTGAATGCGGACATGATGTTGTTATACTGCTCGACTCCATCACAAGGCTGGCAAGAGCCTTTAATACAGTGTCACCCGCATCGGGCAAGGTGCTCTCAGGAGGCGTTGACTCCAATGCATTGCATAAACCAAAAAGGTTCTTCGGAGCCGCCCGTAATATTGAAAATGGCGGTTCACTGACAATATTGTCTACAGCACTTACCGAGACAGGTTCCAAGATGGATGATGTGATATTCGAGGAATTCAAGGGAACGGGTAATATGGAGCTGCAACTCGACCGTAAGCTGTCGAACAGGAGAATATTCCCGGCTATTGATATCCCGGCATCCAGCACAAGAAGGGAAGACCTGCTGCTTGATAAGAATTACCTCAATAAGATTTGGATACTCAGAAACTATCTGACAGATATGAATGCTGTGGAAGCAATGGAATTCCTTCGCGACAGGTTGCGGCAGACACGGTCAAATGAAGAATTCCTGATATCCATGAACGGCCAGTAGGCTTTTTACACTGATCAGGTTTATTACTGATCAAACAAAATATTTATTGTTAACCAAATAACACTCTTTTTTAATATGGCAACAAAGAAAAAATTTATAACACTAGACGGTAACCAGGCAGCAGCACATATTGCTTATATGTTCAGTGAGGTTGCTTGCATCTATCCTATCACTCCATCTTCAAACATGGCCGAATTCATTGATGAATGGGCCGCAAACGGAAGAAAGAATATTTTCGGGGAGGAAGTGAAGGTAGTGGAAATGCAGTCAGAGGCAGGTGCATCAGGTGCTGTACACGGATCGCTGCAATCAGGAGCACTTACTTCAACCTTTACAGCCTCTCAGGGATTGCTGCTTATGATACCCAATATGTACAAGATGGCAGGTGAATTGCTTCCCGGTGTATTCCATGTGAGCGCCAGGTCGGTAGCAGCACATGCCCTTTCAATATTCGGTGACCACAGCGATATTTATGCTACCAGGCAGACAGGCTTTGGTATGATGGCAACCGGCAGCATACAGGAAATAATGGACCTTGCAGCTGTAGCACACCTTTCATCCATTAAATCAAGGATACCCTTCCTTCATTTCTTCGACGGCTTCAGGTCATCACACGAGATACAGAAGGTGGAGATGCTTGAAACGGAAGATATGAAGAAGCTGATGGACTGGGATGCAGTGCAGTCATTCAGGGATAATGCCCTTAACCCCGAGCATCCCGTTACCAGGGGTACGGCTCAGAACCCGGATATATTCTTCCAGGCAAAGGAATCGGTTAACACTTTCTATGAGCCACTGGCCGATATCGTTGCAGACTATATGAAAGAATTATCGGCTGTCACCGGAAGGGAATATAAGCCCTTCACCTATTACGGTGCGCCAGATGCAGAGAATATCATTATAGCCATGGGCTCCGTTACTTCAACAATAAAAGAAACGATAGATCACCTGGCCGGAAAGGGAGAGAAAGTGGGACTGATCACAGTGCACCTCTACCGCCCCTTCTCAAGTAAATACTTCTTTGATGTACTGCCTGACACAGTTAAGAAAATATCTGTGCTTGACCGTACCAAGGAGCCCGGTTCCAACGGCGAACCATTATACCAGGACCTGCGCGAGATGTTCTATGAGAAAGATGAGAAACCCCTTATTGTAGGTGGCAGGTATGGTCTTTCTTCAAAGGATACAACACCCGCTATGATCATCTCCGTTTATGAAAATCTTAAAGAGGATAAACCCAAAAATTATTTTACACTGGGTATCAATGATGACGTAACACATACCTCATTACCGCTGCTACCCGAGATAAACGTAACCGATGAAAGCACCTATTCTGCTAAATTCTACGGACTGGGTTCAGACGGCACGGTAGGGGCAAACAAAAACTCGATAAAGATAATAGGTGAAACAACGGATAAATATTGCCAGGCATATTTTGCCTATGATTCAAAAAAATCAGGCGGTATAACCATATCACACCTGCGCTTCGGTGATACACCCATCAGATCAACATACCTGGTGAACACCCCTGACTTCGTGGCCTGCCACGTGTCAGCTTACCTCGAGAAATATGATATGCTCAAGGGACTGGCCAGCGGAGGCACCTTCCTTCTTAATGCAACATGGGAAAAAGACGAGGTGGAAGAGAAACTGCCGGCCAGGGTAAAAAAATACCTGGCAGAGAACGATATCAATTTTTATATGATCAATGCCACCGATATAGCTGAAGAGATAGGCCTGGGCGGACGCACAAACACGATAATGCAAAGTGCCTTCTTCAAGGTGGCGGATGTAATACCTTATGACAAGGCTGTTGACGAGATGAAGAAATTTATCGTTAAATCATATGGTAATAAAGGAGAAGAAGTCGTTAATATGAACAATGCAGCTGTTGACCGCGGAGGCAATGTAACGAAGATCGATGTGCCTGCCAGCTGGAAAAAGGCCACTGAAAAAGAGGCCAAAAAAGATAATAATATTCCTGACTTTGTTAGGGATGTTGTCAATCCCATCATTGCACAAAAAGGTGATGACCTTCCTGTCAGTGCTTTCAAAGGAAGGGAAGACGGCACATTCCCGGCAGGGACAACAGAATATGAAAAACGCGGTATTGCAGTATGGATTCCCGAATGGCAACCCGATAACTGCATACAGTGTAACCAGTGCTCCTATGTCTGCCCGCATGCAGCTATAAGACCCTTCCTGCTAACTGATGAAGAAGCGGACAAGGCCCCGGACGGAACTGAGGTGATCAAAGGTATTGGAGCCCTGAAAGAATATAATTTCAGGATACAGGTGAGCGTGCTCGACTGTACAGGTTGCGGCAACTGTGCCGATGTGTGCCCCTCCAAAGAGAAAGCCCTGGTGATGAAATCATTTGACTCACAGATCAACCAGAAAGAAACATGGAGCTATATGCACGAGGAGGTGGGATACAAGGATACCATTGTTGATAAGATGAAAACAGTTAAGAACAGCCAGTTTGCCCAGCCTCTGTTTGAATTTTCAGGCGCATGTGCCGGCTGCGGCGAAACACCTTATGTCAAAGCTGTTACCCAGCTGTTTGGCGACAGGATGATAATTGCCAATGCAACAGGTTGTTCATCGATATACGGTGGTTCGGCGCCTTCAACTCCATATACAAAGAATAAGGACGGACACGGACCGGCATGGGCTAATTCACTCTTTGAAGACAATGCCGAATATGGTTTCGGTATGGCCACCGGCATTAACAAGCTGCGTGAGCGTATTGCAAGGCTTATGGAGTCGGCCAATGGCGTAAGCTCAGATACAAAAGAGGCATTCAAGGAATGGATAGAAGCAAAAGATGATGCCGAAGCCTCAAAGGCTGCATCAGCGAAGGTGATCAGTGCATGTGAGAAAGAAAAAGACGCTGTAGCCAAAGAGATACTAAGCCTCAAGCAATACCTGGTCAAGAAGTCAATGTGGATCTTTGGCGGCGACGGCTGGGCATATGACATAGGCTATGGAGGTCTGGATCACGTGCTGGCTTCAGGCGAAGATGTAAATGTGCTGGTTCTTGATACAGAGGTGTATTCCAATACAGGCGGACAGGCATCCAAGTCAACACCGGCAGGTGCTGTGGCCAAATTTGCTGCCTCAGGTAAGAAGATAAAGAAAAAAGACCTGGGACAGATGGCCATGACCTATGGTTATATCTATGTAGCACAGGTGGCCATGGGTGCAAGTCAGGCGCAGTTCTTCAAAGCCCTGCGCGAGGCTGAAGCTTATCCCGGACCATCAATAATAATTGCTTATTCACCTTGTATAAGTCATGGTCTGAAAGCAGGAATGGGCAAAGCACAGGCACAGGAGGCAGATGCAGTGAAAAGCGGTTACTGGCATAATTACAGGTTTGACCCGCGTCTCGAGGCAGAGGGCAAAAATCCATTCACCCTCGACTCAAAGGAACCCGACTGGAGCAAGTTCCAGGACTTCCTTAAATCAGAGGTCCGGTATACCTCACTGCTTAAGTCATTCCCGGAAGAAGCAAAAGTGCTCTTTGAAGCAGCCGAAGATAACGCCAAATGGAGATATAACTCCTACAGGCGACTGGCAGCAATGGAATACTAGAACGGGAAGATAAAATAATGCGGGGTGATTCCTGCAGAAAGGCGCGGACATAATGATCCGCGCCTTTATATTTTATCTTTTAGCCTTACTTGACTATCTTTGCATATTATTTTAAATCAGGTGATGGGACGCTTAATAGCAATTGATTACGGAAAGAAAAGGACCGGACTGGCAGTGACAGACAGAGATCAGATCATAGCCAGTCCCCTTAAAACAATTGCCACAACGGAGCTGGAGACATTTCTGAAAGAATATATAGCCAGTGAAAAAGTTGATGCAATAATCATAGGCTATCCCAGAAAAATGAATAATCAGCCTTCTGAACTGGTGAAACAGATTGATCCCTTTATTAACAGGCTTAGAAAGATATTCAGGGATACTGACCTTCACCTGGTTGACGAAAGGTTTACATCAAGCATTGCACAAAAAGCAATGATAGAGGGAGGAATGAAAAAATCAGACAGGCAGAAGAAAGAAAATGTTGATAAGATAAGTGCCTCACTTATACTTCAGTCTTATATGCAACGCTCTGCCTATAAATAATATTTACAATGATATACCCGGTATATGTGTATGGACACCCTGTACTGAGAAAAGTGGCCGAAGATATTGATAAAGACTATGAGGACCTGGACAGGCTTATTGATGATATGTTTGAAACCATGCATCACTCCGATGGCATAGGACTGGCAGCACCACAGATAGGTAAATCCATACGCCTCTTTATCGTAGATGGCTCACCCCTGGCGAAAGATGAGCCTGACATGGAAGGCTTCAGGCAGGTCTTTATTAACCCCTATATAACAGAAAGAACCGGTGATCTGGTGCTGATGAATGAAGGATGCCTCAGCATACCACAGCTGCATGAAGAAGTGTACCGTGAGTCAGAAATAAAAATTGAATATTTTGACAGTGAATGGAAGTTCCATAAAGAAACAATCAGGGGTTTCAGGGCCAGGATATTGGAACATGAATATGACCACCTCGACGGTATTCTTTTCACCGACAGGGTAAGCCCTATAAGGAAAAGGCTGCTTAAATCCAAGCTGGCAGGTATCAGCAGGGGTAAATTTGATGTCGATTACAGGACAATCCTGCCAAAACAAAAAGTGAGATAAAAATCATTCCGATTTTTATTTGGCTATGTAAAATCCATAGATTTTATGTACGTTTATACAGTAATCGCTGTAGAGTGCTGTATAAAAAGACACCGTTCACCTCCTACTGCATTGCCCTGGCAACAGGCATAATATGCGGTCAGTACCTGCATTCAGTGGCTTACTGTAATGTGGCACTGATACTCCTGTCGCTGTTCCTGACAGTCAATATCCTCTTCTTCTCAAAGCTTATATCATCCCTGCCCTTTGGCTTAATCCTGCATGGCTGCATCTTCCTGTGCGGATGCTCATTAGCATTTATGGATAAGCAAAATCCGGTCGCTATCAGTAAGGGACAACATGAATTCCTTATAAAAACAGAGGCATACCCTGAAAAAAAACCACGATCGGTGATGCTTCAAAGCAGTATTATCAGTGTAGACGGGAATAAATATAGTAAAAACAACAGGCTGCTGGTTTATACAGACAGCAAACTCATAAGCGACAGCTTAAAGCCGGGAAGTATTTTAAGTTTCAGGGCATCACCCAGGGAGATAATCGATTTCGACAGCACAGATAATTTTGACTACCGGGCATATATGAACCGCAAAGGTTATAAATATCTGTGCTTCTGTTATGACACTATTGATTATATGGGCTATAAGCCGGGAATCAGGCAGCTCGGAACCATACTCAGGGAATCGTTGTTCCTCAGGCTGGACAGCTCTCTGGACAATAGAAAAAGCCTGGCTATTGTGTCTGCCATAACACTGGGAAACAGGGCGCTGCTCGACAATGAGATAAAGGATGAATTCAGGAAAAGCGGAATAATACATATACTGGCTGTATCCGGATTGCATGTTGGTATAATAAGCCTTATCACCATCTCCTTACTGAGGATGGCCGGACTTCGATCCGGACTCCTCAAGCTTAGCATATCCCTGCTGGTGATATGGTCCTATGCCCTTATAAGCGGACTGAGCCCTTCTGTAACCAGGGCAGCTGTTATGTTCTCCTTTCTGAATACAGGATATTATATTAACCGCCCGGCCACAGCGCTTAACTCGGTAATGGCCTCTGCCTTTATCATCATGCTGGCAAAACCATCCATAATCTTTGAAGCATCATTCCTCCTCTCCTATTCTGCCGTTATCTTTATCGTCTGTAACTACAGGGAGCTGTCGGGAAAAATCAGGTTTCGCGGACGCATCATGTCATGGCTGTGGAACATGGTTGCCGTATCTCTCCTTGCACAGGCAGGTAGCATATCATTCGTAGCACTCTTTTTTGGAGAAGTGCCGCTTTTTTCGGTACTCTCAAGCCTTTTTGCCATACCCCTGGCCACCCTTATACTTTCTGCCGGGCTGGCCCTTATCATCCTGTCATCCGTACCTGTTATATCAAAGCTGATAGCAAACATACTGGTCTACTGTGTGAATACACTGACTGATGCGGCGTCTGCAACAGCCTCACTGCCGGCCGCAGTTATCAGGGTAAATGATATTTCAGCCCCGGCAGCTGTCCTGCTCTTCCTTGTGCTATTTGCAACAACCAGGTTTATCCTTGCAAAGGAAAAGAGAAACCCTCATTTACTGCTGGTCTTCGCAATTTTATATTTTATCATACGGATGTAATTTAACCGCCTGTAAAAGATTTAAGCATTTATATAAGTTATTAAGCGCTATTTTATAAATTTGCCATGTTTTATCTTTTTAAAAACCAGGATGAGGATAGTAATAGCAGGTGCAGGAGAAGTTGGGACACATCTGGCAAAGATGTTAAGCAATGAGCATCACGACATTCTGATCATCGATCCTGAGGAAGACAGGCTTAAGCCTATTGATTCATCCCTTGACGTGATGACATACCAGGGTTCGGCCACTTCCGTTAAGCTTCTGAAAGAAGTGCTGGGAAAGAAGACAGACCTTTTTATTGCCGTTGCCCACCTCGAGGATACAAATATCACTTCGGCAATACTGGCCAAACGCCTGGGGGCAGTAAAAACCATCGCACGTATTGATAACCGCGAATACCTTGAGCACGGCACCAAGGAATTTTTTAAATCCATGGGCATTGACTCCCTTATTTATCCGGAGTTGATAGCTGCAAAGGAGGTGCTGGGACTGCTGCACGAAACGGGCACAACAGAATTTATGGAATTCTCCGGTGGCATGTTATCCCTTTATGTTCAGAAGCTTGATAAAAATGCCCCTGTGGTGAACAGGACACTCAAAGATGTAGCCCTTGAATTGAAAGATATTAATTACCGGGCTGTGGCAATTAAAAGGAATGAAGAAACCATTATTCCCAGAGGCGAGGAAATATTCAGGGAAGGCGACCTGGTATTTGTGGTATCAACACGTGAGGGGATAAAAGATATGATGAAATTTTCAGGCAAGGAAAATTTCGTAGCTAAAAGGATAATGATACTGGGAGGAAGCAGGATAGGCAGAAAAGTGGCCCAGTCACTGCAGAAAGAGTGCTTTATCAAGCTTATCGATTATGATGCTGACAAATGTGAGATGCTGGCAGATGAGCTGGAGAACACACTTGTTATACATGGCGACGGACGTGACGCCAACCTTCTTATACAGGAAGGGATAGCAAGAAAAGATGTTTTTGTTGCCCTCACGGGTAATTCTGAAACCAATATACTGGCCTGCCTGCTGGCCAATCAGCAGGGTGTGAAAAAGACCATTGCCGAAGTGGAGAACATGGAGTATATACACCTGGCAGAGAACAGTGGTATTGATACCATCATAAACAAGAAGTTATCGGCTGCAAGCCGTATATTCAGGCATACTACCAATCCAAATGTCACGCAGGTTAAGTGTATGACCGGCACAGATGCAGAAGTACTCGAATACAGGGTGCCTGAGGGATCCAAAATAGTAAAAGGAAAAATACGTGATATCCACTTTCCGAAAGGAGCCATAGTGGGAGGTGGAACAAGGGACGGCAAACCATTTATTGCCACGGGTGACACCGAGATCAAAGCCAATGATAAGGTGGTGGTTTTTACTCTGCCCCGGGCCTTTGAAAAGATGTCTAAATTTTTCCTGTAATAGAGATTTATGCTGAATGGTAAAATTATAGGTAGGGTACTTGGCGTTCTGCTGATCCTTGAGGGCATATGCATGCTGACCATCATACCTGTATCCCTTATCTATGACGAAGAGGGACTGTTAAGCATTATCATATCAGCCGTCATTACACTCGGAACAGGTACGCTGCTGTCAATGATCTTCAGGGTACACGACAACACAATAGGAAAAAGGGAGGGCTTTATTATTGTCACCCTGACATGGCTGGTGTTCTCCCTTTTTGGCAGCCTTCCTTTCATTATCGGCGGAGCCATACCATCATATACAGATGCCTTTTTTGAAACCATGTCAGGCTTTACCACCACAGGTGCCACCATATTAACCGATATTGAATCGCTATCGCACGGACTCCTCTACTGGAGGAGCATGACACAGTGGCTTGGCGGTATGGGTATCATAGTGCTGTCGCTGGCCATACTGCCTATACTAAAGATAGGTGGCATGCAGCTTTTCTCGGCTGAGGTACCCGGACCCACAACCGATAAGCTGCATCCAAGGATTAAAGCAACAGCCAAGCGCCTATGGTCTATATACCTGGCATTTACCTTAACTGAGGCTCTGCTGCTGAAAATAGGAGGAATGAGCGCCTTCGATGCCATATGCCATTCCTTCACCACCATGGCCACAGGCGGCTACTCAACAAAGACAGCCAGCATAGCCGCTTTCGGAAACCCCTTTATCCATTATGTTATCATCATATTTATGGTAATAGCAGGCACCAATTTTGCACTTGCATATTTCGGGCTGCACGGACGGTTCAGGAAGATAATCGAGAATGAAGAGTTTATTTTTTTTATAGGTCTACTCCTGGTATTCACACTTGGAGTGGGTGCAGTACTGCATTTCAGCCTTGGCTATGAGCTTGAGCCCTCATTCAGGCATGCAGCCTTCCAGGTTGTATCCATCGTTACAACAACAGGGTATGCAACATCGGATTATGCTTTATGGGGACCCTTCCTTATACTGATAATGTTTATCCTGATGTTCACAGGTGGCTCGGCCGGATCAACAGGTGGTGGTATAAAAATGGTGAGGCTGCTGCTGCTGGTAAAAAACAGCAGGCAGGAACTGAGGCGGCTGATAAACCCCAATGCCGTAATACCCGTACGTCTCAACCACAGGGCTGTACCACAAAGCATACTGTATAATGTACTGGCCTTTATCGTCTTTTATTTCCTGATAACAGGAGTGAGCGCCATGATAATAGCAGCCATGGGCTACGACCTGGCTACATCTTTCAGCTCGGTGGCTGGAACACTGGGTAATGTAGGACCGGGACTGGGAAAGGTTGGTCCCGCAATGAATTATGCTCATTTCCCTGTTGCAGGAAAATGGTTCCTTTCCTTCCTTATGCTGCTGGGACGCCTTGAGCTGTTTACCGTGCTTGTACTGTTCTCAAAATGGTTCTATAAGAACTGATAAGCTCTCATGCCGGCAGGGCAATACCTTCCCTTATTATCAGAGGTTCATCACCGGTACAGTCAATAACGGTGGTAGGCTCATTATTGCCATAACCCCCGTCAATAACCATATCTGCAAAATCCCTGTACTTCTCGTATATAAGCTCAGGGTCAGTGGTATACTCCACTATCTCATCAGGATCATGCACCGAGGTGGTGATAAGAGGATTACCCAGCTCCCTGACCAGCTCCAGAACAATATTATTTGAAGGTATACGTATGCCCACCGTCTTCTTCTTGTTCCTGAACATACGGGGTATCATGTTATTAGCCTGTAGTATAAATGTAAAAGGTCCGGGTGTGTTCCGTTTTATCAGTTTAAAAATATTATTATCTCTGATAATTGTGTAACGGGCAAGCTGGCTCAGATCATGGAAAATAAGCGACATATCCGGACGCGTAGGATCCAGACCCTTATACCTGGCTATCTTTTCCATTGTTTTTGTAGCCTCCACACTGCAGCCCATAGCATATACTGAGTCAGTGGGATAAATTATAATACCTTCATTCTCAAGCACATCAACAACCTGCCGTATGTGACCGGAATTAGGATTCTCTTCGTATAATTTTATATATTGTGCTGCCATAGGCTGCAAAGATAATAACTATTGTCTTACTGTATAGCCTGCCAGCTGATAATAGCTACAGTTCACCCACAGGCTTAAAGGCCGTTTCCCCGAAAAAAGCAAATAAAAAAAGGGTAAGCTACTTGCATCGCACCGCTACAACCGCCTACCCTTGCTACCTTCCGGTCCTGGGGGAGTTCAGCAGGAGCTGGTCGTACAAGACTTACCCCATGCAAAATTACTAAATTTGCCGGGTATACAAAAATTAAATCATCAATCAGCGTCAGAAAATGGCAATTAATTTTATTTCCTTTATATTTGCTTAATACTGGCATTTGAAAAGCCACTTAACCAAATTAATCTAAAAAATCATGGATCATAAAGTATCGGCATGGAAAGCCAATATCAATGCAGGTGTTATACTGGGACTGCTGGGAATAATATGGACCCTTATGTTATGGTTCTTTGACCAGACCACAAACCAGACTCTTAGCATGGTCTTTTATGTAGTTATCATTGCAGGACTGTTCCTGGGGATAAGGTCTTACCGCGACAAATACCTCAATGGTTTCATTACATACGGCCAGTCACTGGGAGCAGGGGTTATAATTATGCTTTATTACAGTGTTATAATGGCCGTCTTCACCTTCCTCCTTTATAAGTTCATCGATCCCAACCTGCTGGACAAGACGCTTGCCCTTGCTGAAGAGCAACTGGCAGACAGGGGAATGTCAGAAGGAATGATAGAACAGTCAATGCAGATACAGAAAAAGATAATGACTCCGGTGGTAATGAGTGTCAGCTTTATTTTCGGTGGTGTATTTGTAGGAACCATCCTTTCACTTATCATTAGCCTGTTCACCAAGCGTGAAGGTAACCCCCTGATTGAAAGTATTGAAGAAGAAGAAGAATAGAATATTGATGGACCTATCTGTTGTAGTACCTGTATACAACGAAGAAGAATCCCTTCCTGAACTGACGGAATGGATATCACGTGTGTGCTCCGGGGCCGGAATCACTTATGAAATACTTTATATTGATGACGGCAGCACGGATGGCTCATGGACTGTCATTAAAAAGCTTAAAGAAAGCAATGATAATATTACCGGCATCAGCTTCAGACGCAATTATGGCAAGGCTGCTGCACTGCATACCGGTTTCCGCGAAGCCTCAGGCAGTGTGGTGATAACCATGGATGCCGATCTGCAGGACAGTCCTGATGAGATACCTGCATTATACAGGATGATAGTTGAGGAGGGTTACGACCTGGTATCCGGGTGGAAGAAAAAGCGGCATGACCCCTTTGTGAAGAGGTTTACCAGCCGCATATATAATTTCACGGCCCGGAGGGCCTCGGGCATTAAACTGCATGATTTCAACTGCGGACTGAAAGCTTACCGCCGTGATGTAACACAGGGGATTGAAGTATTCGGTGAGATGCACCGTTATATACCCATGCTGGCCGCACAGTCAGGCTTCGACAGGATAGGTGAAAAGGTGGTGGAGCACAGGGCAAGGAAATACGGTGTCACCAAGTATGGCCTCGACCGCTTTATGAAGGGTTATCTCGACCTGCTCACAATAACCTTTATCACCCGTTTTGGCAAGAGACCCATGCACCTTTTCGGCACCCTGGGCTCACTGCTTTTCCTGGCGGGATTTTTACTGGCTGTATACCTGGGAATAAGAAAACTGCATTACCTCAATCTCGGAATGCATGCACCGCTGGTGACCAGCAGCCCTTATTTTTATATTGCTCTCACCGTTATGATAATGGGCACATTCTTTTTCCTTACGGGCTTCCTGGCCGAACTTATCAACCGTAACTCATCAACACGCAACGAATACCTTATCAGGGATAAGACCTGAGCCATGACGGCTGCTGTGTAGGCTTCGGCTTTGAACCGTAAAAAAGGTCATCAAGCCTGACCGCCAGCCTCCGGAAGATAAAATTATTTCTTATGCCCCACCTGACAAAATTATGAACAGCGTTGTTTTTGTGTGAATAAGGGCATACCGCCATGCACCGGCCGCAATCGGTGCCCGCCCGGCACCAGTAGGTAAAACAGCTCTCCTGGTTTATCTGCCAGCGGAGACCGCCCCTGTGGTTCTCGCGGCTGCCGAAAGGTATGCTGGCGGATGGACATACACGGGCACATTTCTTGCACACCGCACAGAAGTCAATAACTGAATTGTCATACCCGGACTTATCTGTCAGCAGCGGCGCATCGGTGGTGATAACAGCTATGCGCACCCTGGGGCCGTGCTTGGGGGTCATCAGCAGCCCCATCCTTCCTATCTCTCCCAGCCCGGCATCCCTGGCCACGAGCGGACATATAACATCATAATTGGCATCTATATGTGTGGTGGCGCTGTAGCCCAGTTTCCTCAGTGTCACAGCCAGCTGTGTGGCTACCATGGCTGACTGCAGGTACTGGTGGGCCGACTCCATCACCACCGGCGCCTGCGGACCGGTACCGGTAAGCTCATGATCCATCTCCACAGTCAGGGCTATACCGAACTTATGATCGTTAATAACTTCTTTACCATACCTGCCACCGCGGCCTCCATATGTGTAAAAATGATAGTCACGCATCAGTGTAACACCTGTATCCAAAGCGCCAAGCTTTGACGCCCAGTTCTTAATGAAAGCCGTCAGCCTGGCGGGATCATCGTCTTCGTCTGGACCGCGACCGCCCTCCTCCCCCTTCCTTGCACTGTAAAACAGCTCCACAGTATCAAAGCCTGCCTCCGCACAGGCAAAGGCATACCTGTTATAATACCTGCTGCCCTTATCAAGCAAGCCGGGCTCAGCCCTGAACAGATCATCCTTCTCCCTGTTAGCCGGCCTCATCCGGTAATAATCATCAAAGCTCTTTTCCCCGGGCTGTATCTCATTGCGCGAGAACATAGTATCACGTTCATCACGGTGCTTTTCAGCTACAGCAACAGAGTAGCTTTTGCCTTTCAAGGGGATAAAAAGCATCAGCAAAGCCAGTATCAGCAATAGAAGAAATATATATAAAACAATCATATTCTTTGTGAGCAGCTACGAGCCTGCATACAATCCCTGGCATACAGGCATTATCCTATATCACTTCTGTTACCATGCGGGCATTACCATTCTTACCATGGCATCATAGCCATGCCGGTATTCTCCTGGAGCGCCTAGATCTTATGCTTATTATCAAGGTCTATGCAGCGGCCGTTGATATATGCCAGCACCACCTTATTGCCAAGCATATCCAGTATGTCTCCTTCTGAAACCACAATATTGGCATCCTTGCCTTTCTCCAGTGAGCCGGTACGGTCATCAATACCGAGTATCTTTGCATTATTCAGGGTAACCATGGCCAGGGCATCCTCTTTTGACACGCCGTAGGCAACAGTCTGCCCGGCCACAAAGGGAAGGTTATAACCATATGCCTGGTTTGAATATGTTATACCGGTAAGTATGCCCTCGCTGCTGAACATCCCTGCCAACTTGAAGGGCAGCCGTGTATCACTGTGCTCATTATCCGGCATGCTGTGCACATGGGCCAGTATAAGGGGTATGTCATTGTCCCTGATAAAATCCTTAACCATCCATGCCTGCTCGTTCGCTCCAACCAGCACCATCCTTTTCACTCCATATTCCCTGGCAAAATTAACCGAAGCAATGATCCCTTTAGCTTCAGAGGCATGAATATACAGTGTCTTGCTGCCATCAAACAGGCCTTTCATCGCTTCCAGGTGCTGGTTTGTCTTTTCCGGCTTTTCTATTTCAGCATAAGCAACAGCATCCCTGAAGAGCTCTGTTATCTCTTCCATGGTATCCTCGTATGACGAGCGTGATCCACCCATCATGCGGGCGTACATAGCCCGGCGTCCACGCAGGGGAGCCATCCCCGGCCAGTTAATATGTATTCCTTCATCAGCACTGTACAGCGCATCTTCCCAGTTCCATGCATCAAGCTGCATCACCGATGAGGTGCCTGACAGTATCCCTCCCCTGGGAGTTACCTGCGCCAGCAATATGCCGTTGGAACGTACAACGGGTATAACATGTGAGTCGGTGTTATAAGCCACCGCTGCCCTGGCACCGGGATTGATCTGCCCGTGTTCACTATTATCAACGGTTACATCCACACTGCCTATCTCTGTCAGCCCCAGCCCGGTGTTTAAAAATATCAGTCCCGGATACACTTCCTTGCCCCTGACATCAACAGTCTCGTAATCACTGTATTCAGGCATCCCTTCCAGCTTGCCTACAGCCATTATCTTCCCGTCCCTGAAAGCTATGTCAGCCCCGTTAAGCACTTCACCGGTACCGGTGTGAATATTGCCGCCCGTAAGCATCAGCGGCTTATCCTGTTGAGGAGCAACCACAGGCAGGACCTGGGCATTTACCATATTAAAAACCAGTAGCAGGCAGCTCAGTGTATATATTATTCTTCGTTTCATTAGTTTAATATTTTATAATTACCTGGTTATATCTTAATGTAAATTTTTGAATATTAGTAGCATAAAGTATTTCGCAGGGCATTCGGGCTCCCTTTTCATTATCACATATTAAAATGTTCTGTCCGGCTTTCCCTTAGGACCTGACGATGATCCTCCCTCCTTCAGTATTTTTTGTATTATCCTGTTCCTTTCCCTGTCAATCTCTTCCTTCATCTCAGCATCTTTCTCTTCATCAAAATACACCCTGCCGTCAACCAGCGTCATCCTGGCACGGGCATATACAGACAGCGGGTTATCGGTCCACAGCACCAGGTCTGCATCCTTACCGGCCTCTATGCTGCCCATACGGTGATCGAGGTGCAGTATCTTTGCAGGGTTAAGTGTCACCAGCTTAAGTGCCTCCACCTGGTCCAGCCCGCCATAGGTAACCGTCTTGCCGGCCTCCTGGTTAAGCCGGCGCGCCATCTCCGCATTATCCGAATGAATGCAGGTAAGCACACCCTGCTGCACCAGTGTGGCGGCATTATAGTTAATACCCTCGTACACCTCATATTTATAATTCCACCAGTCGGAAAAAACAGAGCCTGCAGCGCCATGCTCCCTCATCTTATCCGCCACCTTGTAAGCCTCATTAAAATGTATCAGCGTATGTGCCTTTATCCCGAAATCCTCTGCCAGCCTCATCAGCATAACAGCTTCGCTCTGCACATAGGTATGGCATGTGATAAAGCTCCGCTCCTCCAGCACATCAACCAGCGCCTCCAGTTCAAGGTCGCAGCGCGGCGGTATGAGACCTTCCCTCTCACTGCCGCTCATGGCATTATACCTCTCCCATTCCGACCTGTAGTCGAGGGCACGCTGGTAAGAGTCGCGTATAATATGCTCAACACCCATCCTTGAGTTAGGGTACCTGCTTGTTGAGCGCTTCACATTCTCACCCAGAGCATGCTTCAGAAAGCCCACCTGCCCTTTTACCTTCATATCTTCAGCCGGTGAGCCCCAGCGGTGTTTTATTATCACCGACTGTCCACCTACGGGGTTTGCTGATCCGTGGAGCAGGTGGGCGGCTGTTACACCACCCGACAGCTGCCTGTATATACTGATATCCGAAGGATCGATAATATCGCCCACACGCACCTCTGATGTTATGGCCTGGCCTGTCTCGTTAGATGAGGCCATGGCTATATGTGAATGCTCATCAATTATACCCGGGCTAAGGTGCATGCCTGTGGCATCGATCACCCTGGCACCCCTGCTGTTAAGCTCAGTGCCCACGCTCACTATCTTACCCCTGTCAACAAGCACATCCGCTCCTTCCATCCTGCCGTCCTCATCAAGCGTCCACACGGTGGCATTACGGAATAATATCTTCTCCTGCTCCGGCATCCTCCTCAAAGCCATAGGCCACAAAGGGATATATTATCTGCCTGGCCGCTGTATCTGCATCTTTTCTACGGCAGAGCTCTTATCAGCCTGCTCTTTTCCTGCACCTTTTTTTCCACGGGCGGAACCAGTCTGATCGGGCTGTTTATCTTTCTCCTCATCGTCACCGCCACTTTTTGGTCCTGCCTCAACGGCCTCCCAACTACATCTGCTGCCATCGGCAAGCGTACCATCACCTTTCAGGCTGCCGTCATAATAAGCACCTGAGAGAGCAATGATACCCTCATCCGTTGTAATGCTTATATTGACCAGCTCATTTTTCCAGCTTATGGCCGATTTAACATCCTCATCTTCCTGACTTGATCTTTATGGAAGGCTTATCCGGCTTACCGCTGATAAGCATATCAAAGGTAAGGTCGCCGGCCACAAGGCTGTAGCTGCCCAGTATATTCGTCATTTCGGGATCAACAAAGCTATAGGGACTGCCCTGTATCCAGTTTTGATGTATCACGCAGTCCTTATCAAATATATCACCCGAGCAAACCAGCATATTGGCAACCATGCCTTCCCTTATTGCTCCCAGCATATTTTCTGCTCCTATCATTTTAGCGGGGGTATATGTCAGTGCTTTCAATGCCTGCTTCTTAGCCAGTCCCGCCTCAACCGCCTTCCTCAGCTTTTCCGGAAAATCACCGGGTTTGGACAGCTCATCGCTGGTAAGTGCAAATTCAATACCCGCTTTGCTGATCATCCCTGCATTGCCCGGAGCCATCTCCCAGTGCTTCAGCTCACTCAAAGGCACTGTGGCTGCCTCATAAGGATCCTTCACATCGGGAGCCTCAGGAAAATCGAGCGGCACTATCAGTGACACACCCGCTTTCTTTATCTCATCCAGCATCTGGTATTCATTGCCACCACCCCTTATTATATACTTTATGCCAAACTCATCGGCTATGGCATCGGCCCTCATTATCTCATACTTATCACTTACCTCGAATATTTTGGGCAGTGAGCTGTTGCTTCTCAGTGCCTCAAGGGAAGCATCAAAGAAATACCCTTCCGGCAGCTTTGCATACCACTGTCCATCAAGGTAAAACTGCCTCAGCAAGGCTATGGCCCCATATTGTGCAGTGGGATACCTGTCATCAGATGATCCGCTGTCGAATGAGTAGTTAACGCTGGCATTGGCTTTCAGCACCACCCTGCCTGTTTTATCATCAGCCAGGCTCACCAGTGCTGAACGTCCCCTGGCGATACCGTCATCCCTGGATGTCACCACGGCCCCGAAGCCTGCTTTACGGTAAGCTTCAGCCTTTTCATTATCAGCTTTAAACCCGCTCAGCACATCATAGCTCTCATGTATACCCTGGTTCCAGTAATCGGCCACCCTGGGCTCATCCTCCGATGGTCCGCCCCTTTGCATCTGCCTCATATAAGAAGCAGCAGGATTGTCATTATCACTTTTTTCCTTCTGAACGCCGTAGCTGGCATGGATATCTATAAATGAGGGGTAGATGATCTTTCCTTCAAGGTCAAAGACAGTGGTTCCCTCCGGAAATTCAAGATCCTTACCCAGGGCTTTGATCCTGCCCCTGACCACCAGTATATCTGTTTTAACAGGATCAGCATCATAAGAGCTTATGACGCTGGCTCCCCTGAGGCCATAGATATCCGGCCTGTTATCACTTATCCCCACCACGGGATGATTATCCTGTGCCATGGCCAGTCCCGCGGAAAGAAGCAGGGCTGCCAGCACTAAAAAGGTTTGTTTCATAGGTTTAAAATTATTTGTCACAAAGATTTATATCTGCTTTTCTTAAGGTTGCTTATAAAATTCTTTTCCGTATTAAAGAGATTATATCTCTCCATAAGGAGTTTTTAAAATCAGGTAGCCGGGCCCGGGCAGACAGGTTGCGGGTACGGACCCGCTTCAGTCAGTTAATCCTTCTTCAAATAGTCCTGCAGGTAACTGTACTTGCTGGTGATTTTCCCATCCTCACAAATAGTTGCCCTGTAAAGCATCTCCGACTTTTTACTCCCCAGAAGGTCATCCATAATATTATCCGTCAGCTGTGCGCCAAAATCTGATGAGGCATCACGTGGCAGCTCACCCGGCAGGTTATCCACTGCCATTACCGTTATATTTTCAGGATTTTTGAATGGCCTCTCCTCTTCCCCCGTTTGCGGGTTAAAGCCATAACAAGGATCAGCAATGGTGGTAGCCCTTATTGTTGAAGGGATTGGTCCGTCTATATCACAACTGATATCAGCTATCACCGAGATGTTAAAATCAGGCTTCCTCATATCCTCAAGGGTAAAGAAGGCAGGCGACTCCGGATCCCAGAAATGGGCGGCTACAAATATATCGGTCACCCTGGTATAGGGTTCAAAGGCAGATTCATACTCACCCGGGTTCTTTACAAAATGATCAAAGCTGAACGCCTTGCCGTCTTTCCTTTTAGTATAGTGCTGAGGGCCTATCTGGCACACCACCGGCACATCGAACTGCTTGTTCAGAAAGTCATCAGGGCTTACCATAACGGCATTGGTATTGGCTATGGTCTCCATGGCACCACCTGCCACCCTGCCCTCGCCGGTAACAAGTATTTTGAGTCCAGGTATCAGATCTATCATTTTCAATCCGGCCCATACCTCGTCAAGTTCATTACATTCATAGCAGGGTTTGAGGCTGAACCTGTCGGTGCGTATCCCCCGGGCTCTGAGGCCATTATAAGCACCCACTATGCCTGCCCAGCGTCCGAAAGCAACAACACGTTCACCATTTTCTTTGGTCAGGTACTCGTAATCAATCAGGCGTATGCTGTTCTCCACCATTGTCCTGAACATCTCCCTGTTATATGGCTGCTCCTTGGCCACATGGGCAAAAAATAGATATGTCTTTCCCGGTATAAAAGTGGATTTATCCACCTCTTTCACCCCCAGAAGTATGTCACAATTGCTCAGGTCTTCACGTACGGGTATTTTAAGATACTTATATTCATCATCCGAATAGCAGCGAAAATCACTTGGCTGCACATAGAATTCGGCATCGGGATATTTTATCTGAAGGTCAACTATCTGTGCAGGGGTCAGAGGTACGCGCTTATCGGGCGGATTCTTTGTTTCTCTCAGTATTCCTACTTTTACACTTTTATCCATATACAAAAATTTCAATATTATTATTATTAGAGTGTTGTGAATTTACGAATTTCGGCTCAATTTTTGTTGGATAATTACAGGTATTATATAACATATTTTTATTATACCTTTGCAAAGGCATAAAGCAGGTAACCTGACCGGGATTTAAAGCAGTCTGACATATACAACTGTGAGCAACCAGGGCACCGGCGGAATATAAAGGTAAACATCATTACCGGCAAGCGTTCTTTAATATTAATACCACATAACGGGGCTGACATGGTTTCGACAGCAAGATGAGGTGGTATGTAAGCATGCAGAGTGTGGTAACGCAGCTCTTAAAAACTGTGTTGCGAATTTTACAAATGGCGAAAATAATTTTGCTCTCGCCGCGTAACCGAATAACAGTACGTTACGCTTGATCCCGGTACCAGGTACCGGGACGAGACGTTTCCCGGGCGGTTCGGCCCTGAGCCAACCCGATATGGAGGCGCACGGAAATCAGGGATAGCCTGAGGAGTTCTCCGCTCCGATGGCGAAATAACAGGAGATAAGGATTAATCCGGTTGTTCTACACCTTATTAATCCCGACAATCAAGCAGAACTAAGCATGTAGAAGGCATATGGTCTCCTTGACTGGACGCGGGTTCGAATCCCGCCAGCTCCACGATCAAGCAAGCACTGCCACCTCCGCAAGGAGGTGGTTTTGTTTTTTAAATACCGTTGAAAGCTTGCTTTCATAAGGGATTTGGAAAATAAAATCAGGATTCGCCACCAGGCGAATGGCAGTGCTTATTTGCAGTACTGAAGCTAAGGG
>JAXHLX010000014.1:0-79683 GCA_034521735.1 Bacteroidales bacterium | reverse complement strand
AAACAAAAACGTGTCAATAATGAAAAACCTGAAATTATTAATGATCTTCCTAATCACAGTTTCAATGGTATCCTGCGCTGATGCACAAACATGGAACAGGGTAACAGGTAACGGGAATGTACAGACAGAAGAAAGAAAAGCCTCTCCTTTTACAGGTATTAAAACCAGCTCCGGCATTGATGTATTTTTAAGCCAGGGCAATGGACACAGCATAGTTGTTGAAGCCGATGAAAACCTGATCGAGTACATTGTCACCGAAATAGATAATGGTATACTCAGAGTTTATCCTGATAATATTAGTATAAGGGGTACCAGAACAATGAGGGTTTACGTCACAATGGAAAATGTTGAATACCTGCATACATCCAGCGCCGGTGACATAATAGGTGAAACACCTGTCAGGACTGAAAAACTTAAAATATCCACCAGCAGCTCAGGTGATGTCAAGCTTGAAGTCTATGCCAGTGAGCTGCTCCTTAAAACAAGCAGCGCCGGTGATATAACACTTAAAGGAACAGCCGATTATGTTGAGGCCTCAACCAGCAGCGCAGGCGACATAAAAGCCTATGACCTGGAGGTCAGGGAAGCTGATCTCAGTGCATCGAGTGCAGGAGACATTAAAATAACCGTCACAGAGCGAATGAGAGCAAGAGCCAGCAGTGCAGGTGATATACATTACCAGGGCAATCCGCAGTTTGTGGATGCAAGGTCGTCCAGCGGAGGTGATGTGACAAGAAAATAGCCGCGTTTAACAGTACGCAGAAGCTATACTATATATATTCACTTTAATTTATTGATAGCAGGGACACTAAATTCAGTGTCCCTGCTATTTGTTTAGTATGCATTGATTACCTTTGCAGCAAATTTTTATAAATGGCCAAGAGAAAAGCAGACCTTGCAGTGCTGGGCTCAGGAAGCTGGGCTACAGCCCTGGTTAAGATGTTCAGCACAAATGCTGAGAACATAGCCTGGTACATACGGGAGAAAGATGTGATAGAGCATATATACGCATATAAGCGTAATCCCAGGTATCTCAGCACCGTTAACCTGGATACAGACAAACTGTTCCTTACACAGGATATTAACGAAGCGGTTAATATGGCCGATATATTAGTCTTTGTCATCCCTTCCGCCTTTCTCAAAGACAGCGTATCCGGACTCAAAACAGACATCTCAGGCAAGCTGGTATGCTCAGCCATCAAAGGCATTGTGCCGGAGCATAATTATATCGCCGGCGACTTCTTCCATAAACAGCTGGCTGTGCCCTTAAATAACCTGGTGATACTGACAGGCCCCACGCATGCAGAAGAGATAGCTATGGAAAAACTCACATACCTTACCGTGGCCTCCCTGGAAAAAGAGAAAGCGGAAAGGGTATCCGGACTCCTGCAAAACCATTACCTCAAAACAATAATCTCGGATGATATCAGAGGTACCGAATATGCAGCGGTAATAAAGAATATTTACGCCATTGCCGCAGGCATAGCACACGGGCTCGGCTTTGGTGATAATTTTCAGGCTGTGCTGCTGGCAAACGCTGCCACCGAGATGAAAAGATTCATCAGGTCAGTCTTTAAAAATGATTGTGATATAAACAGCTCCCCCTATCTTGGCGACCTGCTTGTAACGGCATATTCAAAGTTCAGCCGCAACAGGATGTTCGGCAATATGATAGGCAAAGGATATTCAGTAAGGTTTACCCGCATGGAGATGGACATGATAGCTGAAGGGTATTATGCCTCTGATTGTATTAACGAAATCAACAAGGGCCTGAAGATAGAAATGCCCATTGCAGAAACTGTGTACAGGATATTATACCATAAGGCAAATCCTGCCTTTGAATTTGAAAAACTGACAGGATTATTAAAATAGATTAAAAATCAGTCAGTTTCATTAAGAGTCAGATATTATATAAAAGAAACATGAACTTAAAGATTGATTATACCGGTTGCATGAATTTGTTGAGCAGGGATGAAATAAATATGCAGTCTGAAGAAGCGCTCGGTCATCTGAAAAAGCTGATGGAAGGCTCAGGCAAGGGCAGTGACTTCACAGGATGGATTGACCTGCCGGAAAAATCACAAACCCAGGCGGGGAAAATAAAGAATGCAGCCCGCCGTTTAAGATCGCAGGCAGATATAACGGTTATCATAGGAATAGGCGGATCCTACCTTGGTTCCAGGGCAGTGATAGAAGCCCTGGATAGCTGTATGCCACTCCGGGCGGATGATCAGGGACATAAAGTGCTTTTTGCGGGTCAGAATATCTCTGAAGATTACATGAGCCGGGTAGCTGCATATCTTGCCGGTAAAGTTTTTAATATTATTGTAATCTCAAAATCAGGCACCACCACCGAGCCGGCCATTGCCTTCAGGATACTGAAAAAGCAGCTCGAAGAAACAATACCTGCCGCTGAGGTGAAAAAGCATATTGTAGCTGTTACTGATGCCGAAAAAGGGGCACTCAGGAAGCTGACCGACCGTGAAGGCTACGATTCGTTTATTATACCTGATGATGTGGGAGGAAGGTATTCGGTGCTTACACCGGTCGGACTCCTTCCCATAGCAGTAGCCGGCTATGATATTGACAGCCTGACCGGCGGGGCAGCAGAGATGGCAAGCCGTACCAGGGATAATAATAATGCCAACCCTGCCATAGTATATGCCTCTGTACGTAACCTGCTGTATAAAAAGGGTAAATATATTGAGATGTTGGTTAATTATGAACCCCATCTCCACTACATAGCCGAGTGGTGGAAACAGCTTTTCGGGGAAAGTGAAGGAAAGGAAGGTAAAGGGCTGTTCCCGACTGCTGCCGACCTCACAACCGACCTGCATTCACTGGGTCAGTACATACAGGAAGGTGAAAGAATACTTATCGAAACGGTACTGTCTGTGGCATCACCCTCAACGGAGATGATAATACCGCATGATGCCGATAACCTCGACGGACTTAATTATATTGCAGGCAGGAGGCTGTCAGAGGTTAACGCAAAGGCGGAAGAAGGAACAATAATGGCACATATCAAAGGTGCAGTGCCCGTTATAAAGATAAATATACCCAGAGTAAACGAGGCTTACCTGGGGCAGCTCCTTTACTTCTTCGAGATATCATGTGC
Organism: Bacteroidales bacterium; assembly: GCA_034521735.1. Lineage (GTDB taxonomy): Bacteria > Bacteroidota > Bacteroidia > Bacteroidales > VadinHA17 > UBA9300. The sequence goes on along the minus strand of JAXHLX010000014.1, from coordinate 76,565 downwards.
CATAAGCGGGTATATACTTGGCATCAACCCTTTTGACCAACCCGGCGTGGAAGCATACAAGAATAATATGTTCAGGTTGCTGGGCAGGCCCTCATAGGCAGATACAGTCAGGCCCGGATCAAACGCATCAGTAATGACATTCTGCATCCGGGCCTGTAAGCTTGTTAAGACTGTAAGCTGCTTAGAGATTATGTTTCTTTACAAAATCTTCAATAACACCTGTAAGATCGGGATATCCTATCTCCTGCAGATCATAATAAACCCTTGTATTGGGTTTCTTGATATTTATTATCCTGTTAAGATCTATGGGCGTACCGATAACAACTGAATCACAATCGGTATTATTGATGGTTGCCTCCAGGTCTTTCAGCTGCTGATCGCCATAACCCATGGCAGGCAGCAGGGTGCCAATATTCGGATATGTCTCAAATGTCTCTGATAATCTCCCTACCACAAAAGGCCTTGGATCAACAAGCGAGGCTGCACCAAATTTCTGTGCTGCCACCGTGCCGGCACCTATCTTCATCTCACCGTGTGTCAGTGTGGGACCATCTTCAATAACAAGTACCTTTTTTCCCTTTATGACCGAGGGGTCATCCACCTTGATGGGCGAAGCGGCATCAACGACAACAGCGTCGGGAGCCACCTTCTGTATGCTTTCCCTTACCGTGTTAATATCGCCGGGCGCAGAGCTGTCCATCTTATTGATAACAACAACATCGGCCAGCCTTAGCGTTACCTCTCCAGGGTAATACCTCAGCTCATGACCTGCCCTGTGCGGGTCAACAACCGTTATGGTCAGATCGGAGTTATAGAAGGGGAAATCGTTATTTCCTCCATCCCAGAGTATAACATCACAGCCCTTGGGATCCTTCTCGGCCTCCCTGAGTATTGCCTCATAATCCACTCCGGCATATATCACGTTACCACGCACTACATGCGGCTCATATTCCTCCATCTCTTCTATTGTGCACTTATGCTTCTCCAGGTCGCTTACCTCGGCAAACCTCTGCACTTTTTGTGCGTTAAGATCACCATAAGGCATCGGATGCCTCACAGTTACCACCTTAAGACCCTTCTCCATCAGCAGCTCAATAACCCTTCTCGATGTCTGGCTTTTACCGCATCCTGTACGTATTGCACCCACGGCAACCACCGGCTTGGTGCTCTTCACCATAGTGTCTTTCGGTCCCAGCAAAACAAAGTTTGCTCCCGCAGCATTGACAATGGCACTTACTGACATTACCTTATTATAGGTAACATCACTGTAGGAAAATGCACAGTCGTCTACCTTCAGCTCTTTAATAAGTGACGGAAGCTTGTCTTCAGAATAAATGGGAATACCATCCGGATAAAGCTTACCGGCCAGCTCCTTTGGATATTTTCTTCCGTCAATATCAGGAATCTGGGCTGCCGTGAAAGCAACTACATTATAGTCGTCATTATCGCGGTAGTAAGTATTGAAATTATGAAAATCCCTTCCCGCAGCACCAATTATTATTACATTTTTGCTCATAATATTATTTTGATTTAATTAATATAAATATTCAGGTTCTGATGAAAAAATAGAACTAACAAATTTATAATTTAACTGGTTAATTTCCTTATATTTGAGTAAATTTTTATCAGTGCCGGGAATCTGGCTCAATGACTTGAATTGCTGAGCTTTGGTATGTTTATTGTACTATTCCGTCAATATGTTAAAGAAAATATTGGAATGAGGGGTAACGAAAAATTATTATCAGGCAAATAACGAACTAAACTATCTGTACAAGCAAATGAATGTCCTCGCCCATATATATCTTTCAGGTGACTCTGATGAGATTATTATTGGCAATTATATCGGGGACTATGTTAAGGGCCGCGATTATCTCAAGTATCCCGAGTTGATAAAAAAGGGTATCATACTGCACAGGCATATAGATGATTTTACGGATAAACATCCTGTAGTGCACCGCAGTAAAATGCATTTCACACGCAAGTATCACAAATATGCAGGTGTTGTAATTGATATACTCTACGATCATTACCTCACCAAGGAATGGGATACTTTCTCGAGGCGGCCTCTTGAGAGCATAACATACCAGTTTTACCGGGCCATGGTAAATAATTACGAGATATTGCCGCCAAAGGTTAAGGACAGGTTCCCTTTTTTTATTATCAATAACTGGATAGAGTCATATAAGACAAGCAAGGGCCTCAGAAAGGTGCTGAGCACACTCAGCAGAAGAACAAGTCTCCCCCCTGAATCAAAATATGCCATCAAGACTTTCAATAAGAATTATTACAGCCTGGAAGAAGACTTTATGGAGTTCTTTCCCCAGCTTATAGAATATGTAGAGAAAGACTTTGGTATACCTCTGTCACAACGTATAACCCTGCCCTTCTGAAATATTCTTCGGCAAATCCATTAAGCAAGATTTCCCGATATATTTTTCACATCCTGGCCATGATCCCGGCGAAGCATAAGTCATCAAAAAGCTCAAATAGTATTTTTTATGGGATTACAGCAGATGCTCATTGCGGCTGGCATCAAGCCGCAGAAAAATAAACAGCAGTATGGTGAATCCCCAGAGGGAAGAACCGCCATAACTGAAAAAGGGCAGCGGTATGCCTATGACAGGCATCAGCCCTATGGTCATGCCTGTATTAATAAGAAAATGAAAAAGAAGAATTGAAATCACCCCGTATCCATATATCCTTGAGAAGGCTGAACGCTGCCTCTCTGCAAGAATCAGAAGCCTTATCAGCAGGAAGGAGAACAGTATGATCACCAGTGCGGTTCCTATAAACCCCCATTCTTCACCTACGGTGCAGAAAATAAAGTCAGTGCTCTGCTCGGGCACAAACTTAAACTTTGTCTGTGTGCCCTGCAGGAATCCCTTACCGGTGAACCCCCCTGAGCCTATTGATATTTTTGACTGGTTGAGGTTATAACCTGCATCAGTTGGATCTGACTCTATACCGAGCACTACGTTTATACGCGTTTGCTGATGTGGCAGCAGTACATTATTAAACACATAATCAACCGAATAGCTAAACACCATGCTCCCCATCAGGAAGGCCATGATGATAAGCACATATTTGGCTTTGTGTCTGAAGATATAATATGAATAGATGAGTCCGGAAATAATAAGTGCCGCTATAAAAACCAGGTCGAGCGGCACATCCCCCCTCAGCCAGTATATTACACCGTAAAGACCGGCAGCTGTAAGCAGGTATATCACCAGTCCCTTAACACTTATGCGTGCTCCCCTCCCTGTAATCAGGTGGTAAATAAAGGCTGCAAGTATCAAAGCGGAATAAATATAGATACTGTCAACCAGCAGAACTGCAATGAAAAGTATTGCAGCCAGTATGCCTATGACAAAGTAATAGATTGACAACCCTTCCCTGAACAGTACAAGAACAAGCGAAAAGAATATCAGTGTTGATCCAAGGTCGGGTTGCATTAGAATAAACAGTGCCGGGGTGAATATTATCAGCAGGGAGACAAAAAGAACCTTTAAGGAGGAAGCCGTTCTTCCTTCCCTTGAAAGATACCTGGCCAGTGCCAGCACTGTGGCAAATTTGGCAAATTCAGCGGGCTGCAGACTGAAACCACCTATCTCAAACCAGGACATGGCGCCATTAACCTCTTTACCTGCAAGCAACACTAAAATAAGCGACAAGAGCACAGCAGCATACAAGACCCATGAAAAGAAAATATAAAAGCGGCTGTCCATCACTAAAATAATAACAGCAATGAACAGGGCAGCCAGCATCCATATCATCTGTTTCCCATACCTCTGGCTGGTATCAAAAATGCTTGCATGCTCCTCGTTATACATGGCTGAATAAATATTTATCCAGCCGAATAATATAAATAAGAGGTAGATGATTACCACTATCCAGTCAAGATTGGCCAGTATATTAACTCTTCTCTTCAATTTCCTCTTCTCCTGTTTTTTCCGGTTCTTCTATATTCTCATCATTCCCTGTCTTCTCCTCTTCGATGTCTTCCTCTTTTTCCTCCTCATCTTCCAGTCCCTCTTCTTCTGCATTCTCTTCAACGCCATCTTCTTCTGCACCCTCTTCAACGCCCTCTTCTTCTGCACTCTCAACAGGTGCAGGCGGATTGAGTATATAATCCTCAAGCCAGTTATTCTCATTTTCCCCTTTCAGGTATCTCTCTACCATCAGGCTGGCCACCGGAGCTGCATATGTTGACCCGAAGCCCGTATTTTCAACATATACGGCTATGGCTATCTGCGGGTCGTCCTCCGGGGCAAAGGCAATGAAAACCGAATGATCAGGGCCATGAGGGTTTTCTGCTGTCCCTGTTTTGCCACACATCACTATGTCCCTGATAGCCACCCAGCTGGCTGTTGCCCCTTTTCCTCCGTTGACCACACCGCGCATACCTTCAACTATTACCTCAAAATTGGAAGAATCAATGCTCACCTCATTTTTCTGCCTGTAGCGCGGATCAACAACAAGGCTGTCCCGGTCAATGGCTTTAACAATATGAGGTGTCAAATAATAACCCCTGTTAGCTATGGCAGCTGTCATATTGGCCATCTGCAGGGGTGTGGTTCCCAGCTCACCCTGGCCAATGCCCATGGATATCACCGTAAGAGCACTCCAGCGGTTCTCGCCGTAAATATTATCATAGAATGTTGTCTTTGGTACAAAGCCGCTCAGCTCATTAGGAAAATCAATTCCCAGCTTTGAGCCGAAACCAAACTCATCCAGGTATGAGCGCCACCTGTTAAGTCCTGCTGCTGATGAGCCGTAAGCCGGATTATCAATGAGGCGCCGGAAGGCATTACAGAAAAATGTGTTGCATGATGCTGTGATGGCTTCCGGCAGGTTAAACCAATCAAAATGATGACATGCAACACTTACACCAGGGGCCCGGTAGCCATGGTCACAGAAATATTCATAGTCTCTGTCCAACACCCCTTCCTGCAATGCTATAAGGCCGTTAACAGGCTTAAAGGTTGAACCGGGCGGGTAGGAAGCCATCAGGGCCCTGTTAAACAGTGGCTCCAGGGTGTCTCTCTGCAGTCTCAGATAATTTTCGGATCGTATACGTCCCACAAGGAGTGAAGGGTCATAATCAGGTGTGGAGATAAGCGCCAGCACCTCTCCTGTTGATGGTTCCAGTGCCACTATGCTGCCGTTCCTGTCGCCCATCAGCTTCTCCCCGTATAACTGCAGGTTGATATCAAGTGTGGAGATAATATCCTTACCCGGTTCGGGTACCGTATCATACCTCCCTTCCTGGTACAGTCCCTGAATCCGGTTATACACATCAACAAGGAATATCTTCAGGCCTTTTTTGCCACGCAATGCTGATTCATATGTTTTCTCAATACCGTTCTTGCCAATATAGTCGCCCGACTTATAATACGGATCAGTCTTAATCTCTTCATTATTCACTTCCCCTACATACCCCAGGACATGGGCGGCAGAGGGGTATGTGTATTTCCTGAGTGTACGCCTCTGCACATAAAATCCAGGATACTTATATAATACCTCCTGCAGCCTGGCATATGTCTCGGACGATACCATCTTAAGAAAAATTGAAGGTGTATGTCTTGAGTACCCTACTGCCCTGCTAATCCTTTCATTAAATGATTCTTTTTCAATACCCAGGATGGTGCATAGTTCTGTTGTATCTATTTCCTGAAGCTGTCCCGGTATCACCATCAGGTCATAGGCAGCCTGGTTGTATACCAGCAGGTCTCCATTCCTGTCATAAATCAGTCCCCTCGCCGGATACTGGGTAACATATCTCAGGACATTATTCTCGGCAGATAACCTGTAGGATTTATTGACCACCTGCAATGAGAACAGCTTAACAAGCAATATAAGAGCAGCAATAAGGATGATTGCATGAAAAAGCATTTTCCGGTTGCTGTATCTGTCTTTTAGTCCTGCCACGCTTACCTCCTGATAACAAGTAACTGAATGATAATAATAAACAATATGCTGAAGCCTGCACTCAGCAGGGCCCTGAGCATGGTCCTGAAGAAATAGTCAAAGCTGAATACTTCGATATAGAAAAGTGCCAGGTGATGGAATAAAACAATAACCAGCACATACAGAAAGAACCACCTGAATCCGTTGGTGTTTATCCCAGGCTTATCACCTGGCTCATAGCCATCCCGCGGAGCTACCAGCTTAAGAACATAAGGCCTCAGGAAACCGGCAAACACCGTTGCAGAAGTATGCAGTCCGGGTGTCCCCGTTGTAATATCAACCAGCAGTCCCGTAAAAAAGGATATTATCAGCAGGAGCCATGAGGGTGTTTCAAAAGGGAGGAGCAGAATAAACAAAATATAGATATAGGGATTGACAAAACCGCTGAACTGTATATTATTCATCAATAACACCTGTATGGCGAATAACAGAATAAAAACAAGGCTATATCTTAAGATGGTGTTTAGCATATTTATTTTCCTGTTTACCGGATAAGGTCTTCAGTCTCCAGTTGTTCTTTCTTTTTAAGGTTAATAATAATATATACATGGTTCAGCTTCCTGAACTCGGTTGACGGTCTGAGCTTTATTTCATAGAAATCACCCGGACTGTCATCAAACTCACTAATGGTACCCACCATTACACCTTCAGGGAAGACAGCGGAATAGCCCGTTGTTTCAACGGTATCGCCAATGGAAAGATTGACATGATGGGGTATTTCGTTCAGCATAAGTGTATTTATATCCACCCCATCCCATCTCAGTGAACCAAAGTATCCGTTTTTTCTCAGCCTGGCGGAAAGCCTGAAGTCAAGATTCAGGGCGGACATGGCAATTGAATAATTCCTGCCAGCCTCCACTATTATACCCACTATGCCATCGGGACCGATCACAGCCATATCTTCTCTCACCCCGTCCAGTGTACCCTTATCCAGGCTTATATAATTCTTTTGCTTATTAACGCTGTTATTAACTGCATCAGCCTGTACATACACATACTGCTGCCTGTATATACTATCAGTAACCCTGAAGGTACTCACCTCCGGATTACGGTATATGCGCTGCATGGAGTTTCTCAGTTCCCTGTTTTCCCTGAGGAGCTGCTGATTCATCTCCCTGAGGGTAAAATAGTCAGTTGCATTGTTAATCCTTTCCTGGAAAAAAGCGCTTGTCCCGTTCAGGGCCTTTGACAGCTTAATATTATGGTAATTGGGCCTGGCAGCAAGCAAATAGATTGCTATCCCTTCCAGCAAAAGAAATAACAGAATATTCCCAAAATTTTTTAAGAAGTTTAACAGACTCCTCATTTATATCCCCCAATATTATCTCATCAGGAACGAAAACTTATCTGCATTCTTTAAAGCTACTCCCGTTCCCCGTGCCACTGCATGCAGCGGATCTTCGGCCACATGAAATGGTATACTTATCTTATCACTCAGCCTCTTTGAGAGTCCCCTCAGCAAAGCTCCTCCTCCTGCAAGAAAAACCCCTCTGGCCACTACATCAGCGTATAATTCCGGCGGTGTTTGTTCGAGCACGCTCAGTATGGCTGTCTCAACCTTCGAAATAGATTTATCAAGACAATGAGCTATCTCCTGGTATGATACAGGTATCTCAACCGGCATTGCGGTCATCAGGTTTGGCCCCCTTACTATATAATCAGCCGGTGGCTCCTCAATGGATGGAAGGGCTGCCCCTACATTTATTTTTATATCCTCTGCCGTACGCTCCCCTATCTTTATATTATGCTGGTGCCTCATATACGACTGTATATCAGTAGTAAAACCATCACCGGCCGTTCTGATGGACTTATTACACACTATTCCTCCCAGTGCTATCACAGCTATCTCCGTTGTCCCGCCACCAATATCAACAACCATACAGCCGTCAGGTGCCTCAACATCAAGACCGATACCTATGGCCGCAGCCATGGGTTCATATATAAGATATACATCCCTTCCTCCTGCATGCTCTGATGAGTCGCGTACAGCTCGTATCTCAACCTCTGTGCTGCCCGAGGGTATGCAAACGACCATCTTAAGAGTTGGTGAGAACAGTCCCGGCCTCTTGTTGATCATCTTGATCATCCCCCTGATCATCTGTTCGGCCGCATTAAAATCGGCTATCACACCATCCCTGAGAGGACGTACCGTCCTTATATTCTCATGTGTCTTGCCATGCATCTGCCTGGCTTTCTCACCTATGGCAATCAATCTGCCGGTATTTCTGTCAACAGCAACTATAGATGGCTCATCAACAACTATCTTATCGTTATGTATGATTATTGTGTTTGCCGTTCCAAGGTCAATAGCTATTTCCTGCGTTAAAAATGAAAAAATCCCCATTTGAAAAATTATTAATATTATTTAGTGTTTAAAATGCCTTGTCCCGGTAAATACCATGGCCATACCTATATCATTGCAAAAATCAATTGATTCATTATCTCGTACTGAGCCACCGGGTTGTATAACAGCTTTTATCCCGGCCTTATGTGCAAGCTCAACGCTGTCGGCAAAAGGGAAGAAAGCATCGGAAGCCATTACGGCTCCCTTAAGGTCAAATCCAAAACCCCTGGCTTTCTCGATGGCAAACTTAAGGGCATCAACCCTTGAAGTCATACCCACACCGCTGGCATACAGCTGATTATTGCCTGCAAGAACAATGCAGTTGGATTTACTGTGTTTCACTATCTTATTTGCAAATTCAAGGTCTGCAAGCTGGTCCTTGTCCGGCAGGGTCTGTGTCACCGCCTTCATATCCTCCTGTTTTTCAGTCTTGTAATCCCTCTCCTGAAACAGCACACCGTTAAGGGCTGTCCGGTAAGCATCAGGGCGCTTGTCGCTATCTTTATGTATTAGTATTATACGATTCTTTTTACGTTTCAGTATCTCAAGGGACTCAGTGTCATATGATGGTGCAAGGATGACTTCAAAAAACAGCTTGTCTATCTCCTCCGCTGTCTCCCTGTCAATGGCCCTGTTAGCTATCAGCACACCCCCAAAAGCAGATATCGGGTCACCTGCCAGGGCATCCTTCCATGCATCAATAAGCTCTGGCCGTGAAGCAAGGCCGCAGGCATTATTGTGTTTTATGATAGCAAAGCTTGTTTCATCAAATTCATCAATCAGCGATATGGCCGCATCTATATCGAGTATATTATTATATGATATCTCCTTACCGTGTAACTGTTCCAGCATCTCCTCCATCCTGCCGTAATAAATTCCCCTCTGGTGCGGATTCTCACCATATCTCAGTATCCTTGCTTCTGAAAAGCTTTCCCTGAAAACATCCATACCTTCTTTTTCATTAAGGTAGTTGAAGATATCTGTGTCATATTCAGAGGTGACACTGAATGCTTCGGCCGCCATTAAGCGTCTTATATAATTGCTGGCAACAGCACCCTGTTCCTCCAGCATTTCATAAAAATCAGGGTACTGGTCGCGGTGAGAGACAACAAGTATATCCGTAAAATTCTTAGCAGCAGCCCTCAGCAGCGTTATACCGCCTATATCTATCTTTTCGATTATCTCTTCTTCCGGTGCACCTGCAGTAACAGTCTCCCTGAAGGGATACAGGTCAACGATCACCAGGTCGATCGGGGGTATCTCATATTCCACCACCTGCTCTTTATCAGATTCATTATCACGTCTGGCCAGTATTCCTCCCAGTATCTTCGGATGAAGGGTTTTTACCCTTCCGCCGAGAATTGATGGATAGGAAGTGATATCCTCCACCTTCACGGCTTCTATACCGAGACCGGTAATAAACTCATGCGTGCCACCCGTGGAGATGATTTTCACGCCCAGCTCATCCAGTTTTTTCACTATTCTGTCCAGTCCTTCTTTATGGTATACGGACACTAAAGCAGATTTGAAGATTTTATCCCTCATAGTCAATAATTTACACTTAGCACTAAGGATTCCTTAACGGGCATTAAAAATAGATATTTTTTTATTGTATTACAATGTATTCCAAACTTTTCAGACGGGCCGTTATTAATAACACAAATCTCACAGTATTTAATTATATTTGGATCATGATTTTTCTAAGGTTGATAAAGGAAGGTTTTATGTTTGCAATAAACTCGATTATTGTAAACAGGCTCAGGACTTTTCTTTCCCTGTTCGGTATCACCATAGGCATATTCTCTATTATCTCCGTTTTTACTGTACTCGACTGGATGGAAGGATCAGTCCGCGAAAGCATTGAGTCCCTGGGTGATGATGTTATATACATACAGAAGATGCCATGGTCCTTTGATCCCAATATTGCCTGGTGGGATATAATAGCATGGCCGGCTGTTGACCTTGATGACCATGAAGCAATTACCAGGAATTCCACCAGGTCTGCTGCCGCTTCTTTCTCTGTTGTCTTCCCCAGGAATATCAAATACAGGGATAAGGCTGTTAACCAGGCTATGATATGGGCTGTTTCAGAGGGTTTTGAAGATATACGCTCATTTGAGATATCCAGGGGGCGTTATTTTTCCCCTTATGAACTGCTGGGAGGCCGAAGGGTAGCTGTTATAGGTTCAGTAACGGCCGAAACCCTCTTTGAAGACATGGACCCCATAGGAAAGGAGTTGTCTGTATCAGGCAACAGGACCACGGTTATCGGTGTGTTCAGGGAAGAGGGACAGGGAGGTATCAGCGACAGCGGCATGGATGAGATGACGGTGATACCGGTCAATTATGCCAAAAGGATTGTCAACCTCCGCAACCGCTTTATCAACTCAAATATCATGCTTAAGGCAAAAGATGGTGTGGCAGTGCAGGAGCTGAGTGATGAGGCTGTGATGATAATGAGATCCTCACGCAGGCTCAAACCTGACGAATCAAATAATTTCTCCGTTAACAGGGCAAGCCTATTAACCCAGGGCTTTGAAGGCGTCTTCGCCGGAATCAATATCGGAGGCTGGATAATCGGGGGATTTGCAATACTGGTTGGCGGCTTCGGTATAGCCAATATCATGTTTGTATCGGTAAAAGAAAGAACCAGTATCATTGGCATACAGATGGCCCTGGGGGCCAAACGTTCATTTATACTATGGCAGTTCCTCTACGAATCAATGCTTCTTTCAATACTCGGGGGTGTACTTGGTCTTCTTTTTATCCTTGCCGGCACAGGGGTGGTCAATTACCTCTGGGAGCTTAATATGCATCTGACCACGGGTAATGTCTTTATGGGACTGATAATATCAGGTACTATAGGTATGATTGCAGGTTACGCACCCGCCTACTCAGCATCCAGGATGAATCCTGTTGAGGCCATAGGTTTTTCTTTCTGAACTACTTTTATTTTAACTTTCCTCAAAGTGCAAAATAGCCGTACAGGGCTCGTCCGATAATCATATATATAAACAGGCCGACTATATCGTTCATTGTGGTGATAAACGGCCCTGTGGCCACCGCCGGATCCACCTTAAACCGATCGAGGATAAGTGGTATGGAAGTGCCGAAAAGGGCAGCAAAGACTATCACAGCCAGAAGGGCTGAACTGACTGTAAGAGTAAGGGCAAAAGAATCACTTACAAAAAGATTATATACAAAAATCATAGCTGCCAGTATAAGACCGTTAAAAACAGCAACGATAAATTCCTTTAACAGCCGCCTGAAGGTGCTCTCCCCCATCAGCGCTCTTATTTGCCAGTCCCTGCACGATTATCGCGGAGGACTGTATTCCCACATTACCGGCCATAGCACCGATAAGAGGTATGAAAAGGGCCATCTCGGGGTAAAGCTTCAGGCTGCCTTCAAAACGGCCAAGCACCAGGGCACCAAGCACACCACCAAGCAGGCCTATCATCAGCCATGGCAACCTGACCCTGGTAATCTGCAACACACGGTCTCTGGCTTCCACCTCATCGGTCAGACCCGATGCCATCTGGTAATCCCTTTCTGCTTCTTCCCTTATAACATCAACAATATCATCAATGGTTATCCTGCCCACAAGCCTCCCTATTGAGTCAACCACCGGTATGGCAACAAGGTCATATTTGACCATTATCTGTGCCACCTCTTCAGCTTCAGCAGATGTGGGGACCGATATTATATCATCCTCAATAATGGTTTTTACCCTGGTGGCATTATTTGTAAGCAGCATCTTTTTCAGGGAGACTATCCCTTTCAGCATATTGTTATCATCAATAACATACATATAATACACCTCATCCACCTCATCTGCCTGGTTGGCCAGCTCCTTTAAACAGGTCAGTATGGTCCAGTTCTCATTCACTATAATCATCTCCTTGGCCATAAGACCACCGGCACTGTTCTCATCATAACCCAGCAGGTCCACAATGTCACCTGCCTGCTCCAGGTCTTCAAGATGCAGTAATATCTCCTGTTTCTTTTCCTCCGAAAGATCACCGATAACATCGGCAGCATCATCGGAATCCATATGATCAATAAACTTGCGGGCTATCACTTCACCCGGCAGCACTTCAAGGAAGCGCTCCCTGTCGTCATGGTCCAGCTCCGCCAGCACATCCGAGGCACGATCACCATCAAGCAAGAGGTACAGATACCTTGCTTCCTCTATGCTTATCTCATTGTATAACTCAGCTATATCGGCAATATGGAAATCTTCAATGAGAAGAAGAGCTTTCTTCTCATCATTGTCTTTTATTGCTTCACGCAGTTCATCAATAAACTCCCTGCTGATATCAATTGTTCCGGCCATGATCGTTGTTGTTTTTATTAATTACCTCATCAACAAGCCTTGTAAGTTCTATAAAACCAACTACATCCAGCTCTTCCGGCCGCCTGGTAAGAATTTTATCGTCTATACCTGACATATCAACCAGTGGTTTTAAAGAATTCCTGATTATTTTCCGCCTTTGGTTAAAGCTTACCTTTACAAGCCTGAAAAATAACTGCTCATCATAATCTCTTATCTGCTTTTCCTTTCGTACCAGCCTTATCACTGCCGACTGCACTTTTGGCGGAGGCCTGAATACCCTGGGTGGTACCGTGAAAAGTATTTCAACATTATAATAAGCCTGCAAAAGAACGCTGAGTATACCGTAGACTTTTGATCCCGGGGGTGAAACGATTCTCTCTGCAACCTCTTTCTGCATCATACCCGCCAGCTCATAAACCTTATCGCGGTATTTAAGCACCCTGAACATTATCTGGCTTGATATATTATAGGGAAAATTACCTATGATACCCATTTGTCCTGTGAAATGCTCATCAAGATCAAGGCCGAGGAAGTCGCCCCTTATAAGCTCAACATCTTTATATTCCCTGCTGATATAGTCTGCCGCCTCCCTGTCTATCTCAATTAGTTTAAGTTCATCAAAACCTCTCTCAATAAGGTACGATGTCAGTATACCCGTACCCGGACCAATCTCCAGTACACTCGAATAGGTCTGCGCCTCCAGAGACATAGCTATCTTCCTTGCTATATTCCTGTCAGTTAAAAAGTGCTGACCGAGATGCTTTTTTGCTCTTACTCCGCTCATAATTAAAGCAAAATAAGCTTTTAGGCGCGATATAAGCAACCCCTGCAATGAATTATTTACCCCTGTTTATCCTTTTTATACGGGGGAGGCTCACTGACTCAATAACAGTGATAAGCTTCTTAAGAAGGTTATAATAGAGTGTCACGGCAAAAAAAGCAGACATAAGCCATATAGCCATTATATTGAACCAGAGCGTGTCTATCTTCAGTCCTAAAATATATTTAAAGGGAGCGAAGAAATGCGCCCTGCCCGTATTTGATGTAGGAGCCATAAACACAGGATCTGACTTTTGTATTATGTCTTCTTCTGTCTCATATATCTTATCAGTGCTGGTGGCGTTCAGTAATATCTCAGCCAGCTGTTTATTATAATTATTGTCTTTCAGCTCCAGCAGGTAATCACGTCCCATCTCCCTCTCTATCTCCATCAGTATTGAATCTCTTTGCTCAATGTTATTAATACGCTCTGTCCTGAAATATATTCTCATACTGTCCAGTATCTCTCTTGTATCATTCACCCTTACAGTATCAAATTTTTCAGCTGTCAGCATCTCTGGTATATCACCTGCATCAATGCCCGATTTTGATGACAACAGTGTAATATATTTTTGCAGCTTGTACAGGTTATTATTATAATGATAAGCATATTCATCCCTTCCCATGGCATATTCACACTCCTGCAGCTTAAGCTGAAGGTTGGGCACAAGGAATGCTGCATACCAGTCGTTCTGACTGGCCTCCATCTCCTGGTCAAAAATCAGCCTCTCATATTTATTATTCTTGAACTGGTCAACACTGATGGCTTCATATGCCCACCTTGTAGCCATTATATCACCAATCACGGGCACATATACCTTGTTTGTAAAACTTTTATGCAGATCATCAAACTTTATCATGGCTCCGCCCAGCAGGAGTTGCGGTACCAGTATCAGGGGTATCAGTATATATATGCTCACAACAGATCTCATCCCTGCCGATATATTCAATCCCACGATATTTCCGAAACATGAAACGGAGAAAAGTATTATCCACTGTCTGAACAGCAATCCATGCAGCTCAAGTATGATATCTGCAATAAGTATGAAAGAGAAAGTCTGCAGGGCAGAAAGCATAAACAGAAATACCACCTTGGATATAAGGTAACTCGACCGGCTTATATCCAGGAACTTCTCCCTTTCCAGTATCTTCCTGTCCTTAAAGATCTCCTCAGCGCTGACTGTAAGGCCCAGGAACAGTGCCACCACAACAGACATAAAAAAGAATACCGGCAGGTTCTTATTCACGGCCATTATATATACGCCATCCTCACTGTATTTTGACAGAAAAGCCAGTATTAAGGACAGCAAGGGCGCTTCAAGCAGGTTGATAAGCATATACTGCTTATCAGATAATTTCCTGAGCACATTCCGCCTGAAGAAGGTGGCCAACTGTGACAGCTTGCCAGGAACTGAGAAATTTGTTTCGGGAAGCTTAAATTTTGCCGGCTTTGATTTAAAATTCGGCTTCATTGTCTTTTTATACCTTGAGTACCATTCTTCGGGCTCCACCTGTCGCTTATCACTTTTAAAGCCCTCCTCAGTTACTTCCTTTGTTTCTATTAACTCAAGTATATCTTCAGCATCAACATTACCACAGTTAGGACATTCCGACTCGGCAGCATTGGCCTGCGAGGTTTCAGTTTTAAAATACACCAGCGAATCAACCGGATCGCCGTCATACACCATATACCCACCCTTATCCAGTATCCACAGCCTGTCAAAGAGTTTAATTATATCGGATGAGGGCTGGTGTATTATGGAAATTATCAGCTTTCCCTTATTGGTCTGTGCCTTCAGAAGCTCCATCATCTTATGTGAATCACTTGAAGACAGGCCGGATGTGGGTTCATCAACAAACAGCACTGCAGGTTCTCTTATTAACTCCAGGCTGACATTAAGCCTCTTACGTTGTCCTCCGCTGATTTTTTTATTCAGGGGGTCTCCAACCTGCAGGTCTTTGATGTCATACAGCTCAAGGTCTTTAAGCACCCCGTCTACCAGGTTCATTATCTGTTCTTTTGAATAATTGCCAAAACAGAGCCTTGCATTATAAAACAGATTCTGATAAACGGTGAGTTCTTCTATCAGCAGGTCATCCTGTGGTATATATCCTATCAGCCCCTTCAGCTGATCAATCTCTTCAAGCAGATTATACCCGTTAAGGAAGAGGCTGCCCCTGTCAGGGTCAATCTTCCCGTTCAACACATTCAGCATCGTTGATTTACCCGTTCCGCTGCCCCCCATAATCCCAATCAGGTTCCCCGAGTCAGCACGGAAGTTCATGGGTTTGAGTCCCTGGTCAGACTTTTTGAAGGTATATTCAATATCATGGCCCTCAAAAATTATCTTATCCAGGTAAGACATCCTGAGAAACTCCCTCAGTATACCCGAGTAATAAATGGGACTCATGTCACGGCCTTTTATACTCACCCCCCGGTCAAGCAGATAATGACGGCCCCTTTCCACAGGTCTGCCTTTGAAAAAGATGGACTGCGATCCGTGATAGGTAAAAAGCAATATATGGATGCTTTCAATATGCAATACAAAAATGCTTCCTTCAAGACCCCCGATATAAAGCTTATGCCACTTCCCTTTGTTCTCAAACGATTCAGAGAAATTATCCCGGGACCCTTCACCCTCAATAAGCATAAGTGAATCGGCACTCACCTCGTCCAGTTTGTCACCCAGCATAAATGAACATGCATTATTATATTCCTTCCCGTTTATGCTGAATGTTCTGGCAACTATCTCAACAATCTTGCTTTCCTGTGAGGTGACCTCATGGTCTTCATAAACAAACTCAAGCAGCTGGAGAAAAACAATCATTCTTTCCTCCAGGAAGAGGCCCTTGCGTATCTGCCTGCAGATATTGGTAATCTGGAAAATAATAAGTGATGTCTCATCCTGCAGCTCCTGATCGTCCAGGTTTGTCAGCTCTTCAGAATAAAACTCATGTGTTGTCTCAAATAGCTTGAAATATTCCTCTTCCAGCTCCTGGTTAAGGTACCTCCTCAGGTAACCGCGCAGTATTTTCCTGCCCCTTGCTGTTATGCCCCCGGGATTAACCTGCGACAGAATTGCAAATATGTGTATTAATGCAAGTAATACAGGTTCCCTCATAAGCTCTGTTTAAAAAAAAACCGTGAAGCAGGTCTCGTTTTTACCTGCCTGCACGGCTCCTTATTTAAGGTAATATCTATGAAACAAGTTTATCCCTGACAATCTCAACCGCTTTCGTGATATCTTCAACATTCTTAACACTCAGGTTTTTATCGTCGACACTCTTATAAACCTCCCTGATAGGATTCAATAGATCAAGCATCTCTTTTACCACCGGATCTTCGGCAAAAGGTTCGGCAATTTCCAGAAACAATTCAAACGACTGTTTCTGCTCAAGCAATACCTCCACAATGCCTGTAACATGATATACTGATTCCGAAATATGCGTGGTAATATACATACCCTCAACCCAGGCACCTGCAACAACAAGCAATGCAAGCGACTGCTGATCATTGCTGCTCAGGTAAGCATATGTCTCATTGAATGCTTCGGTCAGGATCTCAACCAGCCTGTCACGGTTATCAAAACTATTCTTTATATCATCATACAGGCTTTTTGAATAAATCCTTGAAATCTTCAGATCAGTAGCAAGCGTACGAATGGCATCCAGATAGTTAATAACATCCTGGTTCATATTATACAGGGTGGCATAACTGAGGTCTGCACCATAAATTCCCAGGTTAATAGCCTGACTTTTGCTTGTAACATAGTTTGATGCATCATCAGGCGGGTTGGAAATTCCTATTATATAACCCACCTCAAGCTCAGTAAGCATCTGTATCACTTCTGCAGATGTTGGCAGCGGGTATACGGTCTTCTCTATCTCATCGGAGAGTTTGCCTGATTGTACAAGGTCTATCTCCTTCTGATCCTTCTCAGTGCTCCTGTTCTTGCATGAAGTAAAGGAGGCTGAAGCCAAAAAGACCAGAGTAACTGCAATTATAAATATTCTGTTCATTGGTAATTAAGTGTTTACTAATTATTAAGATAATTTTAAAAAACAAAAAAGGTTTTCCCTTATATTCCCCGGTTTTTATTCACGTAAAAATAAAAAATATATCGATACACTGCCCAATATTATAAAAAATCATATTTATTAATATTAAGTTTGTCTGGTGTATCATGATTATAAAAGGGATCTGCCATAAAAGAAACATGATCCCGGTGAGGGAATCCCGTGAACAAAATATATAAAATTCTAAACGCATGAAGTATCTTATTTTACTGGCATCCATTATTATGCTTAATGCCTGCACCGGCAATAATAACACCGGGCAACTAAACAAAACAGATTCAGATGAAAGGCCTGTTCTCAATCTTGAACAGGCCTCCAGGCTTGCCGGCTTACCAATAGCCTGTATTAAAAGGGAATATCCCAATAAGCTGAACCAGACCTTAAGCGGCGATGAGGACCTGCTACCCCCGCGCTTACTGCATCCGGCTTTTTATGGTTGCTTCGACTGGCATTCATCGGTGCACGGTCACTGGTCCCTGGTGATGCTGCTCAAGCACTTCCCGGAAATGGATAAATCAGGGGAGATGAAGTCCCTTCTGTCGGAAAGCCTTAGCGAAGAAAATATTGGCGCCGAGATTGAATATTTCAGGCAGGAGCAGAATAAAACATTCGAACGGACATACGGCTGGGCATGGCTTCTTAAGCTGGCAGAAGAGCTGTATACATGGGATACGGAATATGCCAGGGAGCTGTATGATAATATCTCTCCCCTGGCCGGGCTTATAGCGGATATGTATATTGACTTCCTGCCAAGGCTGCAATATCCCATAAGGGTTGGCACACATACCAATACCGCCTTTGGTTTGAGCTTTGCCTGGGACTATGCCGTAAGCACAGCTAATGACAGTCTGCTCGTTAGCATAAAGCAGAGAGCGCGTGACTTTTACCTGTATGACAGGATGTGCCCTGTATCATGGGAACCGGGGGGCAATGATTTCCTTTCGCCCTGCCTTGAGGAAGCAGGTATAATGAGGAGGGTGCTCGATCAGGAAGAATATGCAGAGTGGCTGGCCGGCTTTATGCCGGAGCTGTCAGACCCTTCATGGCAGATGGAACCCGGCATTGTCAGTGACAGGTCGGACGGACAGCTGGCACATCTTGACGGACTTAACTTCAGCCGTGCCTGGTGTCTTTACGGCATAGCCTCCACCCTGCCGGGTTACGGTCATCTGGTAAGGGTTGCCGATAAACATATAATGCATTCTCTGCCCTCAATCAGCCACGAGCATTATGAGGGCGGACACTGGCTTGCCAGCTTTGCCCTGCTTGCCCTCTATTCACAGTAGTGGTTTTTATAAAACCCGGCTGTCCTTTGTCATTATTTATACATATCTTTGAACCCCGGAAATCAACATCTGGGATATGAAATATAATTTTGATGAGCCTGTCGCCCGGCAGGGAACAAACAGTGTAAAATACGACTCCAGGAAAGACATTTTTGGTACAGAGGATTTAATTCCCATGTGGGTTGCCGATATGGACTTCAAATGTCCGCCCGCTATCATTGAAGCACTAAAAAAACGTCTTGACCATGAGATCCTTGGTTATACAATACGCCGCGATGAATATTTCACATCACTGCAGGACTGGTTGCAAAAAAGATACTCATGGAATGTGAAAAAAGAATGGATATCTTTCAGTCCGGGTATAGTCCCGGCACTCAACATATGCGTTCTGGCCTACACCCAACCCGGGGATAAGATAATAATACAGCCTCCCGTATATTTCCCCTTCTTCAATGCCGTTACCGACCATGGCCGGGAGCTGGTGCTCAACCAGCTAAGTGAAAAAGACGGGTACTGGAGCTTTGATCTGGCCGACCTGGAGCAAAAGGCTGCAGAAGGCGCAAAGATGCTGATACTGAGCAATCCGCATAACCCCGTCGGCAGGGCCTGGAAAGGGGATGAACTGAAAGAGCTGGCAGGCATATGCAGAAAATACGGACTTATAATACTCAGTGATGAGATACATTCAGACCTTGTACTGCCGGGTAATAAGCATACAGTGATGGCTTCACTGTCAGGCGATATTGCAGATATAACAATCACCTGCATGGCTCCCAGCAAGACCTTTAATATTGCCGGTCTGTCAACCTCCTCCATGATAATAAGCAATAAGGAGCTAAAGGAGCAGTTTGACACCATGATTGGCAGCCTTCATATTACCGGGGGCAATATATTTGGAACTGAAGCATCCATAGCCGCCTATTCGCAGGGCAGCGAGTGGCTGGATGAGCTGCTGGTGTATATAAATAATAATATCGATTATGTTATTGACAGCCTAGGCAGCACCGGAATGATAAAACCCATCAGGCCGGAGGCCACCTATATGATATGGCTCGACTGCCGGAATATGGGGATGGGGACGGATGAGTTGAACAAATTTTTTATTGAAAAAGCCTCTGTGGGCATGAGTGCGGGTGCCATTTTCGGTCCGGGTGGCGAAGGATATATGCGGATGAATATAGCTTGTCCCCTTGACACAGTGAAAAAGGCTGTTGATAATATTGAAAAGGCCTTGTCCGCGCTTCAGGGTAATAATTCTTTAAGCTAATTGAGACACAGATGAAAACCACAACTCCTGTTAAATTAAGCCTCGAAGACGGAACGGTCTACAGGGGAAAGTCATTCGGGAAACTGCTGCCCTCGGCCGGGGAGGTGGTCTTTAATACTGCCATGACCGGATACCCCGAGAGCCTTACCGATCCATCGTACCGTGGACAGATACTGTGCCTTACCTATCCCCTGGTGGGTAATTACGGAGCGCCGGGTGATGATCAGAAGGACGAGCTCTACGTTTTTCGGGAATCATCATCCATACATATAAAAGGACTGATAGTATCTGACTACTCCTTTGAATACAGTCACTGGAGCGCTGCCGAAAGCCTTCACCAGTGGCTTGAAAGCAATAATATACCCGGTATCTACGGTATCGATACCCGGGCGCTGACAAAAAGGCTCAGGGAAAAAGGATCCATGCTCGGCAAGATTGAGCCCGAAGGTATGGAAACAGGCTTCTATGACCCTAACAGCGTTAACCTTGTTCAGGAAGTCAGCATAAAGGAACCGGTGGTATACGGCGGTGGCAGGTACAGGATAGTGCTTGTGGACTGCGGTGTTAAGTATAATATCATCCGCAGCCTGCTCAAACGTGATACCACGGTGATAAGGGTTCCCTGGGACTATGATTACCATGGTGAGGACTATGACGGGCTTTTTATCTCCAACGGTCCGGGCGACCCCGTAACATGCAGGGCAACAATTGACAATATAGCCACCTCCCTGGAGAAGGATATCCCGGTATTCGGTATCTGTCTGGGCAACCAGCTTATGGGCCTTGCCTCCGGCGCCAGAACCTATAAGCTCAAGTACGGTCACAGGAGCCATAACCAGCCTGTACTGATGGCAGGGACCGACAAAGCATATATAAGCTCACAGAACCATGGCTTTGCCGTTGATAATGAGAGCCTGAGCCGGGAATGGGAGCCGCTCTTCCTTAATATTAACGATAATACCAACGAGGGCATGAGACATAAGGAAAAGCCGTTTTTCTCCACCCAGTTCCATCCCGAGGCGTCGGGCGGACCAACAGATACTGAATTCCTGTTCGATACATTCATTGATAATATTAAGAGATATAAGCAGGAGGCTGATAAATAAAAAGGTATATTTATAAGACTGAGATGAAGGATAAAGAGATAAAAAAGGTTATCATACTGGGATCGGGAGCCCTTAAGATTGGTGAGGCCGGCGAATTTGATTACAGCGGTTCACAGGCACTGAAGGCATTGAAGGAGGAGGGTGTTGAAACCGTCCTTATCAATCCCAATATAGCAACGGTACAGACCTCTGAAAAGTTAGCCGATAATATATATTTCCTGCCTGTCACGCCCTGGTTTGTCGAACAGGTGATAGCAAAAGAGAAGCCTGACGGCATGCTGCTGTCCTTTGGCGGGCAGACGGCCCTTAACTGCGGCACAGAGATGCACCGCAAGGGAACACTGGAGAAGTATAATGTTAAGGTGCTCGGAACACCTGTACAGTCTATTATGGACACCGAAGACAGGGAGCTGTTCGTCAATAAGCTGAAAGAGATAGATGTCAGAACACCTGAAAGCATGGCGGTAAAATCCGTGGATGAAGCTCTTGAGGCAGCTGACAGGCTGGGCTACCCCATCATCATTAGGGCGGCATATACTCTCGGCGGACAGGGTTCAGGCTTCTGCTACAACCGCGATGAACTTCTGCAGCTTGCCGGCAGGGCTTTCACCTATACAGGGCAGATACTGGTGGAGGAATCACTGAAAGGATGGAAAGAGGTGGAGTATGAGGTTGTCAGGGACAGCTTCGATAACTGCATCACCGTATGCAATATGGAGAACTTCGACCCCCTGGGTATACACACAGGCGAGAGCATAGTGGTGGCGCCATCGCAGACCCTTACCAACACCGAATATCATAAGCTCAGGGAGCTGTCGATAAAGATAATAAGGCATATAGGAGTGGTAGGTGAATGCAATGTACAGTATGCTCTCGACCCTGCCTCTGAGGACTACAGGGTCATAGAGGTAAATGCGCGACTCTCAAGGTCAAGCGCCCTGGCCTCCAAGGCAACAGGATACCCCCTGGCTTTCGTGGCTGCCAAACTGGCACTGGGCTATGGCCTGCACCAGCTGAAAAATTCGGTAACAAAAACAACAACGGCATGCTTTGAGCCGGCCCTCGATTATATAGTCTGCAAGATACCGCGCTGGGACCTTAACAAATTCCAGGGAGTGTCGCACCAGATAGGCAGCAGCATGAAGAGTGTGGGTGAGGTGATGGCCATAGGGCGAACCTTCGAAGAGGTTATACAGAAGGGGCTGAGGATGATAGGTCAGGGTATGCACGGCTTTGTGGGCAACAAAAACCTTATCTTCGACAATATAGAGAAAGAGCTGGCAGAGCCTACCGATATGAGGATATTCGTGATAGCGGAAGCGATGAAGAAAGGCCTCTCCATAGATAAGCTGCATGAGCTGACAAAGATAGACCGGTGGTTCCTTTATAAACTGAAAAATATCATTGACACCCGTAATGAACTGATGGAGTATAATGATATATATGATATGCCCGATGAGCTGCTGCGCCAGTCCAAGATCTTTGGCTTCTCCGATTTTCAGATCGCACGCTATGTCAGCGATCCCGCAGCTGCCAACATCGAAGAAGAGATGAACAGGGTAAGGGCATACCGTAAATCTAAAGGCATCATACCATGGGTCAAACAGATTGACACCCTGGCAGCTGAATACCCGGCTGTCACCAACTACCTCTACCTTACATACAGTGGTGCCGAACATGATCTGTGGTATGAGAATGATAAACGCTCGGTTATAGTTTTGGGTTCCGGCGCCTACCGCATAGGCTCAAGTGTTGAGTTTGACTGGTGCTCCGTCAATGCCATCGATACCATCAGGCAGGAAGGCTTCCGCTCGGTGATGATAAATTATAACCCGGAAACGGTGAGCACCGATTATGACACCTGTGACAGGCTCTACTTCGATGAGCTGTCCTTTGAAAGGGTGATGGACATTATTGACCTTGAGACACCCAGGGGAGTGATAGTGTCCGTGGGTGGACAGATACCCAATAACCTGGCCATGAGGCTTCATAAGCAGGATGTCAATATACTGGGCACCTCCGCTGCTTCCATAGACAGGGCTGAGAACAGGCATAAGTTCTCAAGCATGCTCGATGAGCTGAAGGTGGACCAGCCCGAATGGAATGAGCTGACCAGTGTGAAAGATATAAAGAAATTTGTTGACCGCCTGGGCTTCCCACTGCTGATAAGACCCTCATACGTGCTCTCGGGAGCTGCCATGAACGTGGTTTCCAATAATGAGGAACTGATGCATTTCCTGGAGCTGGCGGCTAAGGTGTCAAAGCAATACCCGGTGGTTGTTTCTGAGTTTATTGAGAATGCAAAAGAGATAGAGATAGATGCTGTGGCCCGCGAAGGGGAGATAATGGCATATGCCATCAGTGAGCATGTTGAGTTTGCAGGTGTGCACTCGGGTGATGCCACCATAGTGTTCCCGCCCCAGAAGATATATTTTGAAACGGTAAGACGCATAAAGCGCATCAGCAGGCTTATAGCCGGT
The DNA here is from genome assembly GCA_034521735.1 of Bacteroidales bacterium. Taxonomy (GTDB): domain Bacteria; phylum Bacteroidota; class Bacteroidia; order Bacteroidales; family VadinHA17; genus UBA9300. Next base: position 52,883 of record JAXHLX010000014.1, on the reverse strand, counting down.
GAGCTTAATATAAGCGGACCCTTCAATATACAGTTCCTGGCCAGGGATAACGATATAAAGGTTATTGAATGTAACCTCAGGGCCAGCCGCAGTATGCCTTTTGTCTCAAAAGTGCTCAAGACAAACCTGATAGAGCTGGCTACAAGGGTCATGCTTGACATAGCTGTGAGCAGGCCCCATAAATCGCTTTTTGACCTCGACTATGTCGGTGTCAAAGCACCGCAGTTCTCCTTCTCCAGGCTTGCCAAAGCCGACCCGGTACTGGGAGTGGATATGTCCTCAACGGGTGAGGTGGGATGCATAGGCGACGGGTTCTACGAGGCCATACTGAAAGCCATGCTGTCAGTGGGATATACTGTGCCGCAAAAAGCCATACTTCTGTCCACCGGCCCTGCCCGCTCCAAGGTGGAAATGATAAACAGTGCCAGGGCACTGAGGGAGAAAGGATATAAGCTGTATGCCACCAGGGGCACACAGGCCTTCCTGGAGAATGCCGGGCTGGAAGCCGAAGTGGCATACTGGCCCGATGAGGATAAATCACCCAACACACTGGAGCTGATAAAAGACGGGACGGTGGACCTGGTGGTTAACATACCCAAGAACCTTTCGCAGGATGAGCTTAATAATGATTACTCGATAAGAAGGAATGCAGTGGATTATAATATACCGCTGCTAACCAATGCCAGGCTGGCAAGTGCCTTTATACTTGCTTTCTGCAGGATAGAGCCTGCAGAGATAGGTATATACAGCTGGGATGAATACAGGGAAACATAAAAAATAAAATAAATGAAGAATCTGTTTATCAGGGAAGCACGTATTATCGATGCGGAAGAGATCATCGCTTTTCAGAAAAAAATGGCCATGGAAACGGAAGATATGGACCTGGATCATGATATAATAAACCAGGGGGTGCATGCTGTTTTTGCAGACCCGCACAAAGGCAGTTATTATGTTGCCGAATACAAAGGCGAGGTGATAGGCTCCCTTCTTATTACCTATGAGTGGAGCGACTGGAGAAACAGTTTTGTCTGGTGGCTGCAGTCGGTATACATAATACCTGAACACCGAAGGAAAGGCATCTTCAAGGAGATGTACCTGCACGTGAAGGAAACGGCACTGCAGAATAATGTATCCGGACTACGGCTCTATGTTGAGCAGGAAAATGTTAACGCACAGAAGACATACGAGGCTATGGGGATGAAAAGTGATCATTACAGGATGTACGAATGGCTTAAATAAGCGATTGATGAACTGGCTGATATTAACCTTACTGCCCTACCTTGCTTTCTTTATGACAGTATGGATAAGGATGCAGGGTAACAGCGGGAGGGTATCAGCCGGCGGAGAAAAAGCCCTGAATGAAAAACTGTTCTTATCCGTCCTCATACCGGTGAGGAATGAAGCGGGCAATATCAGAAATCTGCTGTCAGCACTGGCAGCGCAGAGTCTTGATTCCTCGCTGTTTGAGATAATAATCATTGATGACGGATCTATTGATGAAAGCTCCGGGATATTATTATCACCCGCACCGGCAGATCCTGCCTATAAGCTTATACAGACAGAGGGTCTGGGTAAAAAAAAGGCCCTGGCCCTGGGTATGGAACAGTCGCGGGGCAATTATATAGTAAGCACCGACGGCGATTGCCGGGTTCATGCTGACTGGCTGAAAAATATATATTCCCTTATACTGGAAGAAAGGCCGGATATGATTATAGGTCCCGTTGACATAATAAACACCGGCAGCCTGCTTAACAGCCTTGTACAGCTCGAGTTCCTCAGCCTGCAGGCCGTCACTGAAGTATTTGCCAGAAGAGGAAGACCGGTATTATGCAACGGTGCCAACCTCTGCTTCAGTAATCCGGGTGCCGGAGCATATAAGGAGATGGTGAAAGAACATATTAACACGGGTGATGATATTTTCCTTATGGAAAGCTTTAAAAGACAGGGAAAAATAATAGCGTGGACAGACCTGCCCGGCAGCATGGTTTATACACTGGGCCCTGACACAGTTGGGGAGTTTTTAAGACAGAGGATAAGATGGTCATCCAAGAGCATATCCTATACCGATCCTGCCCTGGCAGCCATATCGGCACTTGTATTTCTTACAGGCATGGTGATCAGCCTAAGCGTAATGGCTGCAATAATTATCCCGGCATTATGGCTGCTGCCTGGATTAATGTATATGATAAAATCCATTCCCGACATCCTTATCCTCTCAACCATGGCCTCAGGTAGAGATAAGAAGCGGCTGCTGTATCTTTTTATACCGGCCCAGCTGCTTTATCCTTTTTATATACTGGCAGCCGGACTGGGTGGCATTGTTAAAGGTCTCTTTTCTTTACGACAAGATAAGTGAGGAAGCAGAAAAGGGAGATATAGACAAGAGCCATGATAATGGTGACCGGTCCCTCAAGCTGCCTGGCCATTAAACCCATATCCTCAAAACTCATTGCATTACCAGCCATGGTATCACCCGATGTCACCTGAAGAAACTCAGGCAGCGGGGTGAGATGGCTTATTATCTTTACCGGGAACCATGACCTAATCTCTACGGGACAAAGGCCACGTATCACAGGCTCAATAATTATAAAATACAGCAGGTATAATATTATTGCCAGGGCGTTGGACCTGAGCACCGATACAAAAAGCAGGCCCAGCACCATATAACCGATGGCCTGTAACATGTACACCAGCAGTATGCCGGCATTTTCAAACACCATTCCGGCACTCAGATCGCCGGTAAGTATAAAACCGAAAATAAAGCTTGCCAGCAGCACCATCACCACTCCAAACAGGGCAAGCCCCAGTATTAATATACCCTTTCCTGCCAGCCACTCTTCCCTGCTCAGTCCTGTTATCACCTGCTGCCGCAGGGTGCGACCGCTGAACTCATTTCCCGCTATGGTTATTACCAGTATTGCCAGCAGGAGGTTAAACCAGCTGGCCACCCATGCAAAGGAGGACCATACGTCAGGAAACCTGAACAGGTTCCTCCAGGTAAAGCCGGGCACTGAGATATCAAAGCGGGAAAAAGCAAAGACAGTAAGTAAAAAAAGGCTTATGGTCAGGATCAATATAACCCTGAACAGCCCGTAAGAAGAAATTTTGGCCCACTCCAGGCCTATTAATCTTTTCATACCCTAAAATTTATTGTCACAAAAATTTTTATTTTACCAGCTCCAGAAACTGCTCCTCAAGGCTGCTCTTTCTCTGGTATAACTCGTTAATATTAATATTCTTATCTGCTGCAAAGCGGTTTATGTGTCCCGGGCTCACCCCGCTGGCCGGTATAATTTCCAGAAGCCCTTCTTTTATTTCGGCAGACCTCACCAGGCCTTTCTCTTCAAGCCCCTTTTTCAGCATTTCATTATCATCCGAGGCAATTACTGTAATGGCATCGCTTACAAGCAACTCATTAACTCTACCCAGATGCCAGCGTCCTGCCTTTCTTGAGTATGGCCACATGATCGCATACCTTCTCCACCTCATCGAGTATATGGCTGGCCATGATTATTGTCTTGCCGGCGTCCTTCTGTTGCTTTATTATATTCCTTACTTCAGCTATGCCTTCGGGGTCCAGTCCGTTTGCCGGTTCATCCAGCACCAGCACCTCGGGATTGCCCAGCAGGGCAGCTGCCAGCGCCAGGCGCTGCTTCATCCCCAGCGACAGGGTGTCAAACCTTGATGAGGATCTCTTTAGGAGTCCCGTTACATCAAGCACCGCAGGTATATCGGATATATCAGTGCCGCGTATGCGTGCCACCACCTCCAGGTTACGGTGCAGTGAGAGGTAAGGAAAAAAATTAGGCACCTCCATGATTGAGCCTATCCGCTTTAGCAGGGCGGGTTCGGGTTCCCTGTCAAACCACTTATAGCTGCCTTTATCAGCCTTAAGCACAGACAATACAATGCCCAGAGTGGTGGTTTTGCCACTGCCGTTAGGTCCCAGCAGTCCAAAAGCAGTGCCTTTTTCGACCGACAGTGAAATATCTTCCGCAGCCTTTATTGGTCCATAACTTTTACTGAGCTGTTTGGTTTCGAGAATCATATTTATTTAAGAATTTATTATAAAGACTTACGAAATTAATTAATGTGGCATATAAACAAAAAAAAATATCCCGGGTGCTGAGAGATATTAATCCTGTCTTCCAGATAAAGCAAAAAAACAGACAGTCCGGTCAGTTACCGAATTCAGACATAAACTTAATGCGCATAAGCCTGATCTCTTCCTCCTCGTATTCATCACCCAGCTCGGCTATGGCCTCCTGTAATGAGTCTGTTTCGGCCTCTTCCCTGAAATAAGATATGATATCCTCCTGGCGATCCTCATCTATCACCTGGTCAATATAATATGAAAGGTTAAGGCGCGTGCCGGAGTGAACGATTGACTCTATCTCACCTATAAGCTCATCCATATCAATGCCCCTGGCATCGGCTATGTCTTCAAGCGGCCGTTTGGTATCAATGCTTTTAATTATATACACCTTGAACCCCGACTTGTTAACAACGGACTTAACGATAAGATCCTGGGGCCTCGTTATGTCTTTCTCCTCAACATAGCGTTCTATGACCTCAACAAACTCCTTTCCGTACCTCTCGGCCTTACCGACACCCACACCCGATACATTCTGCAGCTCTTCGGTGGTAACCGGGTACTGGATAGCCATATCCTCCAGCGAGGGATCCTGGAAGATAACAAAGGGGGGAACATTCTTTTGTTTGGAGATATCCTTCCTGAGGTCCTTGAGTATGCTGAACAACTCATCATCGACGGCACCGGCACCACCCCTGTACCCGGCATCCTCTTCACTCACTTCCCCGTAGTCATGATCCTCACTGAGCATGAAAGACTCCGGGCTGTCTATAAATTTTTTTCCCTTATCGGTAAGCTTCAGTATGCCGTAATTCTCTATCTCTTTGATAAGCAGTTTGGCTATCAGCGAGCGGCGTATGACCATATTCCAGAATTTCACATCCTTATCATCACCATCACCGAATATATCCAGCTTATGATGCTTATATGACTTTATGGCTGAATCCGCTTCACCCGCCAGTATTTTAGATATATGATCGGCCTTAAACTTCTGTTTGACCTGCCTTATCGCCTTCAATGCCATTACAACATAATGCTTACCCTCAAATTCCTTCTTTGGATGCAGGCAGTTATCACATGACTCGCAATTATCCGGCGTGTATTCCTCACCGAAATAATGAAGCAGCAGTTTCCGCCTGCACAGCGATGACTCGGCGTATGATGCAGTCTCCAGCAATAGCTGCTTGCCTATCTCCTGCTCATTGATGGGTTTTCCCTGCATAAATTTCTCCAGCTTCTGCAGGTCATCATATGAATAATAGACTATACATCGCCCCTCACTGCCATCCCTGCCGGCACGTCCTGTCTCCTGGTAATAGCCTTCCAGACTCTTGGGTATATCATAATGAATAACAAAACGTACATCGGGTTTATCTATACCCATGCCAAAAGCAATGGTGGCCACAATGACATCTGTCTCCTCCATAAGGAATTTATCCTGGTTGGCCGTCCGGGTAGCCGAGTCCATACCGGCATGATAAGGCAGGGCCTTTATGCCGTTTACCTGCAGTGCCTCTGCTATCTGCTCAACCTTCTTCCTGCTCAGGCAGTATATAATACCCGACTTGCCCTGGTTATTCTTAATGAACTTGAGTATCTCCTTGGTGGTATTAACCTTGGGCCTCACCTCGTAATACAGGTTGGGCCTGTTAAAGGACGACTTGAAAACATTGGCATCCAGGATGCCCAGATTCTTCTGTATATCATGCTGCACCTTGGGTGTGGCAGTGGCTGTAAGTGCAATGATGGGTGAACGGCCAATGGTATCGACCATAGGCCTTATCTTCCTGTACTCCGGCCTGAAGTCATGTCCCCACTCAGATATACAGTGAGCCTCGTCAATAGCATAGAAAGATATTTCCACCTTCTTGAGAAATTCAATATTATCTTCCTTGGTAAGAGACTCCGGTGCCACATACAGCAGCTTGGTCTGACCGCTCAGCACATCTGATTTAACCTTGTTTATGGCCGACTTTGTGAGCGATGAATTTAAAAAATGAGCCATATTATCGCTGGTGGAAAAATTCCTCATAGCATCAACCTGGTTCTTCATCAATGCTATCAGAGGAGATATGATAATTGCGGTGCCGCTCTCTACCACTGCCGGCAACTGGTAACATAATGACTTGCCTCCGCCCGTTGGCATAAGAACAAAGCTATCCCTCCCGGCCAGTACATTTCGGATAATCTCCTCCTGGTTACCCTTAAAAGTATCAAAGCCAAAATACTTCTTCAGGTTATCAAATAAAATCCTGCTATCTTCCATCCCTGTTATCTACCTTTCAATCTAATCAAATAATTACTTCACCTGAATTATTTCCTCCCCCATGAAGTAATATAAAGTTATCATTTTTTTACCATCAATAAAATTAAGATGCTAAAAACAATGATGATTATTATCACCTTCACGGAACATCATCATACAATTTACAATTTTCATGTCAATTACTGAATATTTTTTTGTTAAAAGATCAAAAATTAACAAACAAAGGTGATAATAAACAGGCAATTATATTATATAACAATAAATTCCCCACACTTGTTTTGATTAATTTGTTTTATCATCTTTACAGCCTGAAAAATTTCCTGCTATCAGGTTTAACAGATGAAGAAAAAAACCAAGAGGGCCAAAGGCGAAGATGAGATGTCTTTTCTCGAACACCTTGAAGAGCTGAGGTGGCATATAGTGAGGTCTGTGGCCTCGATTTTTGTTATAGCCATCGTTGCTTTTATATTTAATGATATAATATTCGATGTTATTATCCTGGCACCCAAGAATCCGCAGTTCTTCACCAACAGGCTGCTGTGTGAGCTGGGGCAGCTGGTAAATATTAATGCCCTATGCATCAACGCACATCCCTTTGAAATAATAAATATAAGGATGGCAGGGCAGTTCACAACCCATATAACCGTATCACTTATTGCAGGTATAATACTGGCCTTCCCCTATATATTCTGGGAATTCTGGAGATTCTTTCAGCCCGCACTCTATTCCAGCGAAAAAAGACACACCAGGGGTGCTGTTTTCTTTTCCTCACTGCTTTTTGTCAGCGGAGTGCTCTTTGGTTATTATGTAATAGTACCACTGTCCGTCCATTTCCTGGGATCATATAATGTCAGCGCCGAGGTAACCAACCAGATCAACCTGCGCTCTTATATCGGGACGGTTGCATCCATCACCCTGGCCAGCGGCATTATTTTTCAGCTGCCCATCCTGTCCTTCTTCCTTACCAAGATAGGACTGGTGGATCCTCACTTTCTGAAGAAATACAGGAAGCATTCCCTTATCGTTATACTGGCTCTGTCGGCTATCATTACACCCCCCGATATCTTCAGCCAGATACTGGTTTGTTTACCCCTGATATTCCTGTATGAGATAGGAATAATAATATCACGCAGGGTGATAGCCAAAGATCGTGAAAGACTGGAGAGCGAATGGGTTGCAGATACTGACAACCCTGAAAGTAAACTTTAAACATCAGCTAATATGAACCGGGCATGAACTTAACAAAGCAATCTCATGAACGAAGTGACAAAAAATTTTTAAACAAATGAAACTGCACACTGAAAATCTGGTAAAGAGATATCGCAGCAGGGCGGTTGTCAATAAGGTATCCGTTGAAGTTGAACAGGGAGAGATAGTGGGACTGCTGGGACCCAACGGGGCCGGCAAAACAACAACTTTCTATATGATCGTCGGGCTGATAAAAGCAGATAAAGGAAATATCTTTCTTGACGATAGGAATATTACCACCATGCCCGTATACAAGAGGGCCAGGCTTGGCATAGGATACCTTGCCCAGGAAGCATCCGTCTTTCGCAAACTGAGCGTTGAAGACAACCTTAATGCAGTATTGGAGATGTCAGGCTTCCCAAAAAAAGAACAGATTGAGAGAAGAGAGTCGCTGCTTAATGAATTCGGTCTGCAGAAGATACGCAAGAGCATGGGCATAGAACTGTCGGGTGGTGAGAGAAGAAGAACGGAGATAGCCAGGGCCCTTGCCCTCAAACCTAATTTCATTCTGCTTGATGAACCCTTTGCCGGTGTTGACCCCATAGCGGTGGAAGATATACAGGATATAGTTTCACACCTGAAAACCAAGAATATAGGCATCCTTATCACCGACCATAATGTCCACGAAACACTTAGCATCACCGACAGGGCATACCTGCTTTTTGAAGGCCAGATACTGAAGGCCGGCACCTCAGACCAGCTTGCCGCAGATGAGCAGGTAAGGAAGCTATACCTGGGCAAGAATTTCGAGCTTCGCCGGTAAGGAAGCACAGCCGCCCCCACCACAGAGACACATCTCCGGGCACCATTATCCGCAACGCCGGATTACAAGAGATTACAATTGTTGTCAATTTCCCATATTATTACTACTTTTGCGCTGAATTTCACGCGGATGTGGCGTAATTGGTAGCCGCGCTAGACTTAGGATCTAGTGCCTTCGGGCGTGGGGGTTCGAGTCCCTTCATCCGCACTGAGACAGGAATAACCGCTTAAACAAATGGTAACACCGGTTGTTAGGCGGTTTTTATCTGTAAGAAACAAACATGAGCTGTGCATAGCAGTATTACAAACGAAAAACGAAAGGAGTAAAGTGCACAGCAATAATCATGAGCAAAATAAATTAAATTTGAAACGAACAGGATTTTTTAATAAGGACACATGAACATTACAAAAGAGAATACCGGCGAAATGAACGCCGTACTTAAGGTTGTGGTAGTGAAAGATGACTACCAGGAAAAAGTAGACGAGGTACTTAAAGACCATAAGAAAAAAGCCAATCTCAAAGGCTTCAGGCCCGGCAAGGTGCCTTTCGGACTAATTAAAAAGATGTATGGCACAAGCGTGCAACTGGAAGAGATAAACAAAGTAGTGTCCGAAGGCTTGAACAAATATATCACGGATGAGAAACTGGATATACTGGGTGATCCTCTTCCCGTGGCTGATGAAAATGATAATATTGACCTTGAGACACAGGATGACTTTGTCTTCAGCTTCGAGATAGGCCTGGCTCCTGAATTTGAAGTTAAACTTTCAGGAAAGAACAAGGTGCCCTATTACGAGATTAAGATAGATAAAAAGCTGCGTAACGATTTTCTTGACAGCTACCGCCGCAGGTTTGGCAAATATGAGGAGACCGATACCGTAGCCGAAGATGATATGGTAAGAGGCGATATCGTGAAGTTAAGCGATGAAGGTGAGCCGATTGAGGAAACACGTAAACACGACTCCGCCCTCTCCGTTAAGGTAATAAAAGATGAGGATGTAAAAAAAGCATTTATTGGCAGCAAGGCAGGTGATACAGTGGATTTCGATATACGCAAATCATTCCCTAACGAGCATGAGATAGCCGGACTGCTGCAGACCGAACATGAGAATGTGGCTGATGTGAAAGGCATGTACAGCTTCCATATAAAAACTGTCAGCAGCTTCGCTATGGCAGAGGTGAACCAGGAGCTTTTTGACCAGGTGTACGGTGAAGGAACGGTCAGCACAAAAGATGAGTTCATGTCCAGGCTCGATGATGAGATAAAAGAAAACCTGGCAAAGGAAAGTGAATATAAGCTGAGCCTGGATACCCGTAATATGGTAATTGAAAAAACAGATTTTGACCTTCCCGAAGAATTTCTTAAAAAGTGGCTGGTCAGAACAAACAAGGATATCACCGAAGAGCAGGTTGAAAAAGATTTTGACAGTTTCCTGAGAGATCTTAGATGGCAGCTTATAAGAAACAAGCTTGCTAAGGAAAATGAGATAAAGGTGGAAGAACAGGATCTTGTCAATGAAGCCAAGGAATTCACACGAATGCAGTTCCAGCAATATGGAATATTCAATGCCGAAGACAGCCAGCTCGAACAATATGCCAGGGAGATACTGAAGAAAGAAGATGACTACCGCAGGATAGCAGATAAGCTTATTGATGATAAGGTAATCGCCAGTATAAAAGAGCAGGTTAAGATAGACACAAAAAAAGTAAGCACCGATGAATTCAATAAAATGATAAAAGAACTAAGTAACTCTTAATCTTAGGCTTTACTTATTATTTTATTATCTTTGTTATACAACTAAAATAAAAGAAAATGGCAGAAAAAGATGATTTTAAAAAGTTCGCCACAGGCCATATGGGAGTAAGCAGCCTGGCTTATCATCAGTATACATCAATTCTGAACAGCTATATATCACCCACCATCATCGAGGAACGCCAGCTTAATGTGGCATCAATGGATGTCTTCTCGCGTCTTATGATGGACAGGATCATATTCCTTGGATTGCCCATTGATGATTATGTTGCAAACATAATACAGGCACAGCTGCTGTACCTTGATTCAACAGACAGCGACAAGGATATACAGATTTACTTCAACACACCAGGCGGATCGGTACATGCCGGACTCGGCATATATGACACAATGCAGTATATCTCGGCTGATATAGCCACCATATGCACAGGCATGGCAGCCTCCATGGGCGCCGTACTGCTTACCGCAGGGGCAAAAGGCAAGCGTTCGGCATTAAAGCACTCAAGGCTGATGATACACCAGCCCATGGGCGGAGCAACGGGACAGGCAGCCGATATTGAGATCACAGCGCGTGAGATCATGAAGCTTAAGAAGGAACTGTACGAGATCATTGCCCTCCATTCGGGTAATACCTATAAGAAGGTGGAGAAAGATTCGGACCGCGACTACTGGATGACGTCCGAAGAGGCAAAAAAATACGGGATGATAGACGAGGTACTGGCAAAAAATAAAAAATAAGCAAGGGTTTTTATGGATAAATGCTCATTCTGCGGACGCTCAAAAAAAGATTCCAACCTGCTGATAGCCGGGCTGGACGGACATATCTGTGACCACTGCATAGAACAGGCTCACGGTATAGTGATGGATGAGTTGGGAAGCAAATCAGACTTCAAACTTGAAGATGTTAAGCTTCTTAAACCCGCTGAGATTAAAAAATTCCTGGATAGCTACGTCATCGGACAGGATGATGCAAAAAAATACCTCTCGGTAGCTGTATATAACCATTATAAAAGGCTGATGCAGACAAAGGACAAGGATGATATAGAAATTGAAAAATCTAATATTATACTTGTGGGCGAGACGGGTACCGGCAAAACACTGCTGGCACGGACCATAGCAAGGATGCTGCATGTTCCCTTCACCATTGTCGATGCCACCGTCCTTACCGAGGCAGGATACGTGGGTGAAGATATTGAAAGCCTGCTTACCAGGCTGCTGCAGAGCGCCGATTATGATGTGCCTGCCGCCGAAAAAGGAATAGTCTTTATTGATGAGTTGGATAAGATAGCCCGCAAAAGCGATAACCCCTCCATTACACGGGATGTGTCAGGCGAGGGGGTGCAGCAGGGACTGCTTAAGCTGCTTGAGGGAGCCACCGTCAATGTGCCTCCGCAGGGGGGGCGCAAGCATCCCGAGCAGAAAATGATACCCGTGGATACAAAAAATATTCTTTTTATCTGCGGCGGTGCCTTCGACGGCATAGAGAGAAAAATAGCCAACAGGCTTAATACAAAGATAGTGGGTTACGGTGCCTCAAAGAACAGGGAGAAGATAGACAAGGATAACCTGCTGCAGTATATTGCGCCCCAGGACCTTAAATCATTTGGTCTTATACCCGAGATAATAGGCCGGCTGCCCGTGCTTACCTACCTTAATCCCCTCGAACGTGATGCCCTGCGTCAGATACTGACAGAGCCAAAAAATGCCATCACCAAGCAGTATATCAAACTGTTTAAGATGGACGATATAGAGCTCGAATTTGCAGATGAGGCACTGGACTACATGGTAGACAAAGCCATCGAATTCAAGCTTGGCGCCAGGGGTTTGCGCTCCATCTGCGAAGCAATAATGATGGATGCCATGTTCGAGATGCCGGGCAAGAGCCAGAAAAAGCTTAAGGTGACAGCCGATTACGCCTCCCGCAAACTCGAAAAAGTAAACATGAAGGTACTGAAGGCTTCATAAATATACCGGCAGCTTTCCGGTTAAAAAGCCGATGTAAAGCCAAGTGATAAACGCCCGTAGGGATCGTCAGGGTTAGTGAGTACCTGTGTGTACTCCAGTCCAAGCCTCACATTCCTTTTCAGCAGGTATCCCACATGCAAGGTGGCTGAATGGTAATCGGCCGGATTATAATCTGACTCCACATAATTATACAGTGCCACCGCGTACCAGTCACTTTGATCTCCCTGCGGACTGAATATAAGCTCCCCCATCAGGCCATGTGTAAGAACATCGGTCATGGGAGTGTTACTGTTAGGACCTGCATAAACACGGCTGTCCTGCCTGTACAGGTACTGAAGGTTAAGCTCGAACTTATCGGTCAGGGTAAAAGAGGCATCGCTGCCAAGGAAAAGGGCTTCGTTGGTAATTTCGGAGCTAGCCATTGCATCACTGTTAATAAGATCCTCCTTACCGTAATAAGCCACGGCCCCCAGACGAAAATATTCACCAATATCCTGGGATACCCTTCCCAGGACACTCTTATGTTTATCATTATCAAAAAACTTCCTGTTGTCTGACTCGGCCAGACCGTTACCGTTAACCACCTCAAAGATCAGGTCGGTTGCTGTTGGCAGTGTGTAAGTCAGCATTATACCTTTCTCATATGCCATGCTTATCCGTGACAGTCCGATCTTTGATGTATAAAGATCATAATCCTCGAATGTCAGGCGCAACTCCCTTTTAAACAGGGGGTCAGATACCTGGAACTGACCCAGGTAAATATCAATGCCGGTATTCAGGAGATTATCATACATAAGGAAAGCATCCTCCACTCCTGCCACTTCCCCATGCTCATTCATATAGAAATAGAAATAATAAGCAAGGTGTTCAGATAGTTGTCCACCGGACATAAGTTTTATCAGATAGGGCGCTGACAGGTCAGTGCCTCCCTCATCATCAAACAGTGCCTGTACGTATCCGTCCATCCTTATCGCGATGGGGAAATTCCGGATAAGGTCCAGCTTCTGGTCACCCGCATCAGCAAAATACCTGGGTGCTTCATAATCGGCCAGCTTAAAACCATCACCCGCAAAGGTATCTCCGTATGGTTTCAGTTTCGGAATTGAGGGCGAATGGCAAACCATGCAGCTGATATTATATTTTCGTGCAAAAGCCGGGATAGCTGCAGATGTTGCGGCCATTGATAAAGCCATCAGTATCAGTAATAATTTTTTTGAGTAATTCATTTCTCTGGTATTTTTATATTTTTAAGGATAGATAATTACCTGTATTTCCTGTTCGTTTACGGTGATTGCCCTGTATTCCTCTTCGGGTACACCAAGGTATTCACCAAGCGGTTTTACCAGAAGACGGTATTTCATTTCAGCCTTAATAAGCAATTTGCCAGGTGTGACATCATAGGGTATATCAAAAGTATAGGTTTCCACTTTTGTCTCTCTCGGTCCTATCCTGTAATCTACCCCGAGCGATGTGGTGTTCCACTGCATAATGGTCATTCTGCCCTGAGAATCAAAATAAGGCATGCGGAAAATCCTGTCGCCAACAGGTACATCTTCCCTTCGGATACCTTCGAAATTATCCAGCTCAAGGGGAACAGCCATATCCTGGTAAGCAAGAGCCTCAGAAGCAATAGTATATTCCTCCCCTTCAAATCCTTTTTTGTCCACCGGTATATGATATTCATTTCCGCTTTCATCCACGGCCTTAACATGTAACCAGACAATCCTGTCTTCAACCGATCCTGTGGGGAACTTATGACCTGTTTTCTGATTATAAAGGGTAACGGTAAATACAAGCGGCTCACCGGGAACTGCCTCCTGCCTGTCAGGAGTGATCCTGATCTCTATAACCCCTTTGATCTTACCCGGATCATGCGCCCCGTTAAACAGATGCATTTTGGTATCATTATAAGAGGCTCCCATTTTTGAAGTCTTGGAGGGAGCTTTGGGCATATGGCAATCCTGGCACAACACGCCTTCCTCATAGTAAGGACCCTCCTTTAACTCCAGCTGGGTAGATTTGACCCATATATCAAAATCATTCTTTTCATTATGGCATATACCGCAAAATTCTGACTTCCTGTACAGCCCGCTTGTATCGATCTTATGATTAGGAGATGATGTTTTACCCTTCCTCGAGGAGTATTTTGTATCACCCGGGTCCATTATATAATTATGATTGAAAGGTATATCGCCTTCAAAACCCGTGATATTATGGCAGGCTTCACAGGAAACAGACTCATTGGCCCTTGATCCCTCCGAGGGTCGCGGAGGCGGCATATCTCCAGCCATAAAAGCCAATGGCGTGTGGCAGCCGTTACATCCTTCATGCACCCCGGCCATGGAGGGGTCATTCTCAGAGTGAGCAACGGCCAGATCAAAATATTCTATCTCGTCCCATTTATGAGTGTATGCATCAGACATCATGGCCTGATCCCATTGCTGATAAAACAGGTTATGACACTGTTTGCAGTACTCCGGGGTTTGAAATTCCTTATAAGCATAATTATTCTTCTGTAATTGATGCACAGTAAGGGAGAGGCTCACTGCAGCCACCATGATAACAGATACCTGTATGATTTTGCTTTTTGTTTTCACGAGTTCAAAGATTTAATTATAATTGAAGAGACCATTTACCCAAGTTAGCCTGTTTTATTTGAATGACAAAATCAAATCCTGTGCCTGTGACAATAAAAGAATATTACAAATAAGGTCTTGCCCGGTTCTTTTATTTATAAAGACTCTCAATAAGCAGTATATTAGCTGATTACTTCTTAAGCCGGAAGACTTATCGGGATGCCTAATTTAGACTTTGTATAAATAGAAGGCTCAGTAATAAAGAGGTAGTTATTACACACATGTAGAATAAATTCTACATATGAAACGTCCATTGACGCCATAAGGTCAGCTGGTCTTTTATCTCAATAAGCTTCCTGTACTTTATACCAATCCCCATAAAGTCTTCCTTACAAACAAATACTCCAGGATGCTACAGGGTCATGTCCTGATAGTTGCATCCAATAAAATAATTTCCTAAATTGCATTTACTGTTCTGATAAATGTATTTACATGATGAAATTATTTCCGGATACAGCCATTTAAAAAGTTGATGCTATTTAATATGGTCTGTAGCCTGGTATGTATAATCACCAACCTGTAAAACAATTCTTTATGGCAAGACAGATCAAACAGGAGAATGGTTACCAGTCGCGTCTCCTGAAACTCATCCCCAGCGAGATAGTCGCTGCCTACCTGGTGATAGTCGGCTTTATACCTCCCGGCTATGAATACAGCAAGCTGCTGCTGACGGTAATAACTGCAGTATTGCTGATAATGATCCCCTTCTACCTTATCAGCTTTCAGTATGTTAAGGGTGCCTTTCAGATAGCCTTTACCTCTTTAACATTCCTTGTATGGGTGTACTCAATGGGCGGCCCCTTCGTGTATTACGGTATACATGAGCCGGTGGCCGGATCGGCATTGCTGGTACTATGGACCCTGCTGCTACCCTTTGTTATTAAACCTGGAAAAGAATAAGACCATGTACCACCTTGTTATTGAGAACCTCGGAGTAAAAAGATGCATAGCCACAAGCGTGAAAGGATGATTTTAAAGATGGCATGTATATGGACTGCACGCAGGACCTTGGCTGCATACCTGTGAACCTTATCAGGGAGATAAGCATATCATGTGCCGGCAACGAAATTGTTAAGATAAAGGCCGGTATATACAGCGACACTGTCAAATAATAATAATCACCATCAACATGAACAGGAAAATAATACTTATACTAACAGCCATCCTTGTTACCGGCATCGCCTGCAGCAGTCTCAAAAGGCATGCTGCAGCCGAATACAAAGGTGAAGATAACAGTCTGGCCGGGATTGACATTTTCGGCTATGACCTCTACGAACAGGGAGATATTTCGGGTCCGGGTAACCTGTGGGAGCTCAATGCCACGGCACAGGCCAACCTTCTGGAAATACTCGACAGGCGCTTTCCGGACAACGATAGCTTTATCAGGGCCCTTAACAACAAATATATAAGTGCCGGCGGCAGAGCGGACGATGACGGCTATATAAACAAAAACCTGCGGCTGGTACTCAGTGTAAGCAAAAAAAGGGATTACAGCTCTGTTGGCAGGAAAAGTCGTGCCGGTCACCCCGCGGCCGACAGGATAGAATACCTCAAAATATCCCTTAGCCTGCCTGATGAATCTGGACTGAAATTTACAGCCTGGAACCACTTTACAAGCGAATATGCTGATATTGAGGTGGGTGATATAAGCTTTAACAGGAGCCTTGACCTCTCTCTTGGAGGAGGGATATCGGAGGATGAAAAGGTCAAACGCTCGGCAGATGCTGATATCAAAGCCTCATTTTCGCAAGAAGAGAACCAGACTCTGCGCTACAGGTACCTTAAGCTTAACGGCAGGATATCAGACAGCCGGATAGAGATAGAAGAGGAAGGGACAAGGGAGATCGATCTGGCAGGTAACCTGACAGCCGATGTATCACTGTCATTCGCATCCTTTCCCGAAAAAGTGTTTATCCCCGTTTTTTCAGGGGGTGATAAGGACAAAACGGAATCCCTCACACTGGTGGACCGTGACGTAAGTGTACCTCTTATCACACATGCTCCTGCTCCTGTCACCGCCATACTGGAGATGGGTTTTGTATACAGGCATGTGGCCGGGGGAAGCGACACATTCCAGGAATGGGATGACGATGTTGAATATTACAGCGGCACCGTAAAGAAAGAAATAACACTGCTGGATATAAACGACTACCTCCCTCCTTTTCATACCATAGGAGTACAATCGGCGCCAGGCGAGATCATAAGGCTCAAAAGCGACAGCGGAAAAATCTACGCCCTGAAGTTCCGTGACTATAACCAGGCATCGTCTTTCCATGAGTGGCTGCTCAGGGAGGCTGGCGCCTGCGACGATAACCAGCCTCTGCGGGCAGGGGAATACACACTGCACCTGGGGGGTGAGGCTTTGACACCGCGACTGCTAAAAGAGAAAGCGGGACTATCAGTGCTCCCTTATTACGAATTATAGTGCTCCCTTATTACGAATTACAGGTTATTTTCCGGCACCCGTAAAGGTCCGGGGAGTAAAGTCCGGCACAGCACCAGTGCAAAACAGTTCTGCTTATTACTTTTTTCTTTGGTAGGTTATATAAGACCAGCTCAGGTCAAGATCAGGGCTGCTGATATTTTCTTCCTTATCTGTTATTTCCCAATCACCGGTATCAAAGCCGGGAAAAAAAGTATCGGCATCATCATATTCCTTATGAACACGGGTCAGGTATATACGGTCTGCAAGGTCCATGAACTGACTATAGACAGTTTCTCCTCCCGCTATAAAAATCTCACTGGCATCACTGCATTGCGCCAGTGCATCCTCTACTGAGGCAACCTGTATGCAGCCGGCATCCTTACACAGATTCTCCTGATGGGTCATTACGACATTCCGTCGCCCCTTTAATGCTTTCCCTCCTATTGAATCCCATGTTTTCCTGCCCATTATAAGGCAATGGCCGAGGGTCAGCTTTTTAAACCGCTTCAGGTCATCGGGTATATGCCACAGAAGATCGTTATTCTTTCCTATGGCATTATTCGATGCTGCTGCTACTATTATAGATATCATAATTATAAGCCTGTTATTATACTGCTATATCGCCTTTTATGTGTGGGTGAGCCTTATAGTCCACCAGTTCAAAATCCTCATAGCTGAAATCAAAAATATTTTTCACCTCTCCGTTCAGTTTCATCTCAGGAAGGCTGTAAGGCTCTCTTGTCATCTGCTCTTTCACCTGTTCTATATGGTTAAGGTATATATGTGCATCACCGAAGGTATGCACAAACTCACCAGGTTTGAGTCCAGATACCTGAGCCACCATCAGCAGCAGCAATGAATAGGATGCAATATTAAAGGGCACCCCCAGGAAAATATCCGCGCTGCGCTGGTACAGCTGGCATGACAGTCTCCCCTTTGCCACATAGAACTGGAAAAAGATATGGCAGGGCGGCAGTGCCATCTTCTCTATATCTCCCACATTCCATGCGCTCACCAGGTGCCTCCTGGAGTCGGGATTCTTCATGATTGACTCTATCACCCTGCTTATCTGGTCTATATGCCGTCCGTCCGCTGCCGGCCATGAGCGCCACTGGTAGCCGTACACAGGTCCCAGCTCACCCTTCTCATCAGCCCAGGCATCCCATATCTTAACACCCTTATCCTGCAGGTATTTAACATTGGTATCACCCTTGAGGAACCATAGCAGCTCATGTATTATTGACCTCAGGTGAAGCTTCTTTGTTGTCAGCAGG
Source organism: Bacteroidales bacterium (assembly GCA_034521735.1). GTDB lineage: Bacteria > Bacteroidota > Bacteroidia > Bacteroidales > VadinHA17 > UBA9300. Next base: position 34,460 of record JAXHLX010000014.1, on the reverse strand, counting down.
GGAAAACCCTCCTCCATGTCAAACCTCATCTGGTAAGCGAACACGCTGATTGTGCCCGTTCCGGTGCGGTCGGTTTTCTCCACACCATTTTCCATTACATGATCGAGCAGATCCAGGTATTGCTTCATATGCTAAAAATTTTATCCTTTATTTTATGAGACAGCTAAGCCTTTTTGAGACAGCTACGCCTGGCCGGTAAAAGACCTGCAGCCTCATTTTTTTGTAATCCTGGCCACCCATCCTCCGCCGGGGGCCATGCTGATCTTCAGGTCACTGTCTTTTGACACTTCTCTTTCCGTCCTGCTGTAATCCTGTGCATGCCTGTCGGCATTTATCCCGTCGCTGAATATTACCGCATCATAATCACCATCACCAAGAAATGAAAGATCCAGCTCAAAATCCCTTGCTGTCCAGTCCGTCATCGCCCCCACAAACCAGTCTTCACCGCTGCGCCTGGCTATCACAAGATAATCACCTGTTTTAGCTTCCAGCACCCTTGTCTCATCCCATACAACAGGCACCCCGGTGATAAAGTTCGTACACTCCTGTTCTTTGCGATAGTTAACCGGACTGTCTGCCAGCATCTGCAGCGGACTTTCATAGGCCACATACAGTGCCATCTGGTGAGCACGTGTACCCATGCTGCCGGGCCTTGTATACATATCACTGAAGGTAAGGCTGTCAAAATTGATCATTGCCCCCGGGGTATAGTCCATGGGACCTGCCACCATCCTGATAAAAGGCAGGGTAAGGTTGTGATCGGGACTGATATCAGCGCTCCACTTGCAGTGTTCAAGCCCTTTCAGTCCTTCCCTGGTAAGCACATTGGGCCATGTACGTCTCAGTCCCGCCGGCTTATATGAGCCATGGTAATCAACCAGCAGCTTGTGCTCTGCTGCTTTCGCGGCAACGCGCCAGTAATAATCAACCACCTTCTGGTCATCACGCTGCATGAAATCCACCTTTATGCCTTTTGCACCCCATGCCTCAAACTGTGCCAGTGCTTCATTAAGCTTATCATCGAGGGTGTTCCATACCACCCACAGTATTATACCAACGTTTTTGCTCTCAGCGTATTCACATAGCTGTTCCACATCTATCTCCGGCACCACATCCAGCACATCACCCAGGCGGTACCAGCCTTCATCAAGTATAACATACTCTATCCCGTTCTCAGAGGCAAAGTCAATATAATGCTTATAGGTCTCATTATTAACACCTGCCCTGAAGTCCACTCCATAGATATTATTATTATTCCACCAGTCCCAGGCCACCTTACCCGGCTTTATCCAGTCAGTATCTTCCATCCGGCATTCATCCGAAAGCAGGTATGTCAGGTTACTTTCTATCAGCCCGGCATCGTCTTCAGAGATAACAAATATCCGCCAGGGGAATGACCTCTCTCCTTTTGTTTCAGCGATAAAGTCGCGTCGCGTCACCACCCTCAGGTTACGGTCATACACAAGCCTTTCCTCATCGGGATAGTAAGGAAAAACTGCTTTAAGTGAATTATTGTCTTTTCCCCTCAGCCACATCCCGGGGTAGTCCTCAAGAGCCGTCTCTGTTATAAGCACATTTACACCATCGCTCACAAAAAGAGCCGGCAGGCTGGCCAGGTGATCAGTACTCAGGGTATCCATGTCAGTATATATATATGTCCGTTCATTATGTGAGAAGAATGATTCCTCCAGTGGATACCAGCTCATTGTACCGGCAGGCATATTTATCTCCCCCTGTTCATCCAGCACTATCACATTTCCCTTGAAATCTGTCTTGAAACCGGTATGCCACACCATCATTATATGCCCTGAATATAAGGGAGAATCCCGACTTAAAATGTATGGTCATCTCATTGCATATATCAGGTATCCGGGAATCCTTATGCGGCACCACCGGATATACTGTTTCATTTATCTGCTCTTTCTCCACCTTCTTTATCTTATCCCCATCAGAGGGAAACTCATCGGTGGCCATCTCGAGTCCCGCTACCGATGGAAGTATAATCTGTTTGCCGTTCTTCCTGACATCCCATTCAAGGCGGGTATCGAAGCTTACGCTCAGCTCTATGCTTCCGTCGGGCGAACTAATACTGTTAAGCTGTGCCGCACTGTAAATGCTCAGGTGGGCAAGGACTAAAAGTGTGAATATATATCTCATTTCGTAGTTTTATAATTCTGTTTTTAAAGTAAATAAAAATTATTTCTCTTTGTAATTGCAGCGCTTTGCTCTCATATATGTTTAAATTATCAGCCAAGTATCATTCCTATAATAGTTGCCGACATAAGTGATGCCAGGGTTCCGGCCAGCAGGGCACGCATGCCATATTTTGCCAGCAACACCCTTTTATTGGGAGCCAGAGAGCCTATACCACCTATCTGTATACCAATGGATGCAAAATTGGCAAATCCGGCCAGCATATAGGTAGCCATTATTATTGATTTATTATGGACAAAGGAGCCTGCTTCCTTAAGGTCGGCCAGACTTATATACCCAACAAATTCAGTCATAATAACCTTTTCCCCCAGCAGCCGTCCCATCAGTGTCACATCTTCACCGCCCACACCAATAAGCCACATTACAGGGGCAAAAACATATCCCAGCATAAACTGTAGCGACAGCTCATTATAATTACCGTTGGTTGCCCCGGCTATCAGCTCATTAAGGTTTGTCCACTGCCCTATCTTCAGGCATATATAATTAAAAAAAGCAATGAAAGCAATAAATGACAGCAGCATGGCAGCCACATTTGCTGCCAGCTTAAGACCCTGTGTGGTACCGTTGGATATGGCATCAAGGATATTATTACCGGCCTTTTCCTTTGTTATCTCTATGTCCTTTATTATTTCTTCCGTTTGCGGAACCAGTATTTTCGATATCACCACAGCGCCCGGTGCTGCCATAACGGAGGCTGCAAGCAGGTGTTTGGCGAATATAAGCCTCTGCACGGGGTCACCGCCACCCAGGAAGCCTATATAGGCAGCCAGCACACCGCCGGCCAGTGTTGCCATCCCTCCGGTCATCACCAGCATTATCTCCGATTTATTCATACGCGGCAGGTATGCCTTTACCATCAAGGGCGACTCTGTCTGGCCCAGGAAGATATTACCTGCCACGGAAAGGCTTTCGGCACCGCTCAGCTTCAGCGTTTTGGTCATAAGCCAGGCCAGCCCGTACACTATCTTCTGTATTATACCCAGGTAAAACAGCAATGATGTAAGTGCTGAGAAAAAGATAATGGTAGGCAGTATCTGGAATGCAAATATTGAACCCAGCTTATCAACATCCATCAATGAGCCAAAGAGAAAGGTGCTGCCCTCCTTTGTAAAGTCAAGTATCTTAACAAATACCTTACCGACAAATTCAAATGACACCCTTACAAAGGGCACATATAATATGCTCACCGCCAGTACAAGCTGTATGGCCAGCCCTATTATAACCGTGCGCCACACCACGGCCCTGCGGTTTGTGCTGAACAGCCAGGCTATGATTATCAGAACCACCATGCCCAGCATGCCCCTCAGCAAGGTCATCAGGCTGAACCCTCCGCTCATCGTAGGGTCAATTACATTACCTTCCTGCAGTATGCCCTGGCTGTCAGATGCCGCCGGCAGTGCAATAAGGCGGTCTGCCTGTCCGGCAGCCAGACTATCCTGTAATGCCCCCAGACTGTCCTGTCCGGCGGCCAGACTGTCCAGTAGCACATCAGGCTGCTTACTGACAATACCTGCTGTGTCCTGAATAACTGCCTGTGCCCCAGGCTTATTTTCGCCTGTATGCGCCCGGACGGCGGTGTATGAAAAAGACAATACTGAGAGGAGTATTATAAAAAAAGTATTTCTCATAAACATGGTGATATCATAAGCATCCAAATAATAAACAATATTATACCATATCGCATAATTTTACACGATTATAAGCATATTAATTTTCAACAAAGTATAATTGCCCGGTGATTATTCTTTAGCTTCCCTCTTATCTATCTCATTTTTGATATAAGCCGCCCGTTCATAATCCTCTGCTTTGACCGCCTCATCCATTTTAATCTTTAGCTCAGGCACACTCAGGTTTGTCAGATCGGGGGATGAGGCTTTTGGTGCCGGTCCAGGTTTGCCCGTCACACCCTCAACATCCTCATATTCTGTGTCCTTTATGACTATTCCGGCTTTATCCATAATATCAGAAGATATATATATAGGGCACGAAAACCTCAGCGCCAGCGCCACAGCATCTGAAGTCCTTGAGTCCATTATCATCTCTTTGCTGTCCGTCTTAAATACAAGCTGTGAATAGAAAACACCTTCCTCAAGCTTGTGTATAAATACCTCCCTTAGGTCAGTCTTCATCAGTTCACTGAAATTCCTGAGAAGGTCATGAGTTAAGGGACGAGGGGGATTCAGGTTCTCCAGCTTAATCACTATTGCCTGGGCTTCAAAACCGCCTATTATTATAGGCAAACGCCTGTCGCCTCCCTCTTCAGCCAGGACCAGTGCATATGCGCCGGACTGAGTCTGACTGTATGATATTCCCAGTACACTAAGTTTTATTTTCTTCATATCTCCACTTTATCCCGGTATCACACCCTTAAGTACAAATATAAATATAATATTCAGCAATGCTAAACAGAAAAGAAAAAATGCCGGGGCTTTCAGAAATCAGATTTTCAATGACTCCGCTAAGGCAGATAACAGCAATCACACAACATATATCAGTAAGCTTTAACTGTATATCCGAGACCAATAAAAGCATATCCAAAACCAATAACGGCATATCAGGAACCAACAACAGCATATACGGAAACTTTCTCCATATATCACGAATGACTGTCAGAAAAATATTATTAATATTACTCGTGGTGATTTGTATTTGATGCATTTTTTATATCTTTGCAGTCCGAATTTCAAAATAATCCGCCGGGGCCTGGATAAAGCGGCATGCAGCCCGCCTCACGGAGTAACATTAAAGAAAAAGAAGATGTACGCTATTGTAGACATTGCAGGCCAGCAGTTCAAGGTTGAAGAAGGTTATAAGATTTTTGTTCACAGGCTGGAAGAAGAAGAAGGTAATAAGGTTGATTTTGACAGGGTTTTGCTCATTGACAATGAGGGTAAAGTGCTGATAGGTGAGCCGGAAATCAAAGGTGCCTATATAGAAGGCAAGGTGCTTGAGCACATGAAGGGCGACAAGGTAATAGTCTTTAAGAAAAAGAGAAGAAAAGGATATAAGGTAAAAAAAGGACACAGGCAGCAGTACAGCCAGGTGGAGATCCTTTCGATAAATGAAAAAGGCTACGTAAAAAAAGCCTCTGAGGAAAAAACTGCAGCTAAAGGAAAAGCAGGAGCAGCCACAGCAACAAAGGCAGGGACCACAGCAAAGACAGGGGCAGCCAAAACTGAGCAGACAACTGCAAAGGCGAAAAAGCCTTCAGCAGCTGAGACCAAAAGCAAAGAGACTGCTGAGAAGAAGGGCGGAGTAAAGAAAGCTGCTGAGGAGAAAGCAGGGGAGAAAAAAGCCCCGGCAACAAAAAAGACTGCAGCAGCAAAGACGTCAGCTGACAAAAAGACCACAACAAAAGCTGCGGCTGAGAAAAAGCCGGCAGCAAAGAAAGCTGCTGAAGATAAAACAGGGGAGAAAAAAGCCCCGGCAAAAAAGACTGCTGCAACAAAAAAGACAACAGCAGCCGGAAAAGCCGGATCAGCCAAAACACTGCAGCTAAAAAAACCACTGCAGCAAAGAAGCCCGCAGCAAAGAAGACAGGCACAGCAAAAACCAAAACAGCTACTAAGGCCAAAGGTGATGCTGATAAGAAAGCGGACAAAGAATAATAATACAGGAAACGATAAAATTTATATACCATGGCACACAAAAAAGGAGCAGGTAGTTCCAGGAACGGCCGCGAATCAGAAAGCAAAAGGCTTGGAATAAAACTATTTGGTGGCCAGCAGGCCAAAGCAGGTAATATTTTGGTACGTCAGAGAGGAACAAAACATAATCCCGGTGATAATGTAGGTCTGGGTAAAGACCATACACTGTTTGCGCTTGCAGACGGTGTTGTTGAATTCCGGAAAAAGAAGGACAATAAATCTTATGTATCAGTAAAGCCCCTGGAAAACTAGTTCACTCTCATTACGATATACGACTCCTGTTATACTTTTCAGATGAAAAGCTGTTTCAGGAGTTTTTTTTATCTTTATCCCCGTGATATTCTCGTTTACCGGGACTGTCATGTTAATAAAGATCAAATATCAGCTGTAACGGATCATAAGGATTAACATCCTGCCGGTCACTGATTATAATTACCAATAAAAAGATATATGCTGACCCTGAATACTATCAGAGAAAATAAAGACCTTATCATTGAGCGTCTTAAAGTAAAAAATTTCGATGCCGGAAATGCCATAGACAGGATAATACAACTGGACCGGAAAAGAAGGGAAACCCAGCAACAGACCGATAAGTTGCAGTCGGAGATGAATACCCTGTCAAAAGAGATAGGGCAGCTGTTCAAACAGGGGCGTAAGGATGAGGCCGGGCTTATAAAAGAAAAAACAGCCGGAATAAAGGAAGAGATTAAGGAAATGGCAGGCCTCCTCGTTCAGATAGAGAAGGAGCTGAACGAAGAACTTATCACTGTGCCCAATGTCCCGCATAAACTGGTTAGTCCCGGTAAGAGTGAAGAGGATAATGTAAAGGTGAAAGAGGAGGGCAGCATACCCTCACTGCATAATGATGCCCTGCCCCACTGGGAGCTGGCAAAGAAATTTGACATTATTGATTTTGAACTGGGGACAAAGCTGACTGGGGCAGGGTTCCCCGTATATAAAGGAAAGGGAGCAAAGCTGCAGAGAGCCCTTATAAGCTTCTTCCTCGATGAAGGGGAGGCAGCCGGGTTCAGCGAGGTGCTGCCACCCATAGTGGTTAATGAAGAGTCAGGTTTTGCAACAGGACAGCTACCGGACAAGGAAGGGATGATGTACCATGTGCAGACTGATAATTTCTACCTTATACCCACAGCCGAGGTGCCGGTAACCAATATGTACCGCGACGTGATAATGGAGGAAGATAAGTTACCGGTAATGAATATGGCCTATACACCATGTTTCCGCAGGGAAGCAGGCTCATGGGGATCACATGTGAGGGGACTGAACCGCCTGCACCAGTTTGACAAGGTGGAGATAGTTGTTATTGCCCATCCTGATAAGTCATATGCAGCCCTTGATATGATGCTCGGGCATGTTGAGAGCCTGGTACGTAAGCTTGAGCTGCCATACCGTATAATGAGGCTCTGCGGTGGTGATATCTCTTTCACCTCAGCCCTGACCTATGACTTTGAGGTGTTCTCGGCAGCACAGAAGCGCTGGCTTGAGGTCAGCTCGGTATCCAATTTTGAATCTTTCCAGTCTAACAGGCTGAAATGCCGCTACCGCAGCAAAGGGAGCAAGCAGAACATGCTTGTTCATACCCTCAACGGCTCTGCTCTTGCCCTGCCCAGGATACTGGCGGCAATACTGGAGAACAACCAGGGGCCCGATGGCATTAAAATACCGGAGGCCCTGGTAAAATATACCGGGTTTGAATCTATCTGAGTCCGGGGCAACAGATGACTGATAAAACAAAATCATATTTGCTGGCCGGACTGGCTGTCTTTTTCTGGTCTACCATAGCCACCGCATTCAAGATAGCACTCTCTGAGCTCAGTCCGGGACAGCTGCTGTTTATCGCATCATGTACGGCAGTGATTGTTCTGACGGTAATAAGCATTAGCGAGGGTAAATTCAGTATCATACTGAAGACCAGCCCCTCCGGCATACTCATGTCTGCCCTGCTGGGACTGCTCAACCCTTTTATCTACTACCTGGTACTGCTTAAGGCCTATACCCTGCTGCCAGCACAGGTAGCACAACCACTGAATATGATATGGCCCATAGTGCTTGTCTTCCTGTCGGTTCCCATGCTTAAACAGAAAATACCCGCCAGGAGTTTCATTGCCCTCTTTATATCTTTTGCAGGCGTTTACCTTGTATCATCGCAGGGACAGCCTTTCAGTCCGGGTAGATCAGACTGGCTGGGTGTCACCCTCGCTGCCGGCAGTTCCATATTCTGGGCCCTGTATTTCATACTTAACCTGAAGGATAAGAGGTATGAATCACATAAACTGCTGCTTAACTTTTTTATCTCTACAATTTATATAGCGATATACCTTGCCTTTACCGGAGGTTTCGGGGAGCTGAGCCTCAAGGGGCTGCTTGCCGGGGTGTACACAGGTATTTTCGAGATGGGACTGACATTCTTCCTGTGGCTTAAAGCTCTCAGACTGGCAGAGACATCGGATAAGATCTCGAACCTGGTGTTCCTGGCACCCTTCCTCTCACTGGTGTTTATCTCTATCTTCCTGGGGGAACATATCTACTACACTACTTTTGCAGGACTGCTGCTCATCATAGGAGGGATAGCATACCAACGCACGGGTAAAAAAAGTCCTGTTCGCGACTCCGCGGCCGGGATAAATAATTAAGAAAGTTCATGCCCGTTTTATATCTTTACAGTGATTATGGATTATAACAGAATAATACTGGGTATCGATCCCGGAACCAATATTACAGGTTACGGGGCCATAGGCATAATAAAGAATGAGCCCCAGCTTATCAGTCTGGGTGTTATTGAACTCGCAAAATATAAAGATCACTATCTTAAGCTGAAGCATATTTTTGAGCGCACGCTTGGACTGATAGATGAGTATAAGCCTGACGAGCTTGCTATAGAAGCTCCTTTCTACGGCAAGAACGTACAGTCGATGCTCAAGCTGGGAAGGGCCCAGGGTGCATCAATGGCCGCAGCCCTTCATCGCTCTGTACCCATATTTGAATATGCCCCCAGGAAGATAAAAATGTCCATAACAGGGGTGGGGGCTGCATCAAAAGAGCAGGTAGCAGCCATGCTGATGAATATACTCAGGTTCAAAGACAGTAATATCATACTTGATGCCACGGACGGACTGGCAGCTGCACTTTGTCACTATTACCAGAGTAACAGGCCGGTTTCTGACAAAAGCTATAATTCATGGAAAGATTTTATGAGTAAAAATCCGGGCAGGGTGAAATAAGATTATTTTTCTGCCGTTGCCAGGGCAGCAACAGAAACTTTCACCCCCGGCAGCTTAAGTAATTCCGTTGCACATGCCTCAATGGTTGAGCCGGTTGTTATCACATCATCAACAAGCAGAATATGTTTACCTTCTATCGTATCCGGATTCCTGATACCGAAAACACCTTCAACATTTTCCCACCTGTCATACCTCTGTTTCCTTGTCTGTGTGGCAGATCTTTTAACCCTTACCAGTATCTTATCCTCAAAAGGTATATCCAGGGCATATGACATGCCTTCTGCTATAAGGGAGCTCTGGTTAAAGCCCCTTTTCCTCATCCTTGATTTATGCAGGGGAACAGCCAGTATATAATCAATATCATCACAAAAACCGGCATTTCTTAAGATATTACCATATACTCCGCCCATGTATCTGCCCAGCGGCCTTACACCATTATATTTAAGTTTATGGATCAGATGCTGTATCTTACTGCCCTGCCTGTAGAATGACCATGCCGCGGCTTTCTCTATATAGCAGCGTCCGTAAAATCTTTTCTCCAGCAGGTTGTCTCTATGCAGGTGGTAGCCTGTTTCAGGTATATCAAGCATGCAGGCTATACAGATGAGTTTTTCGTTCCGCACCAGCGGCTCACTGCATGCATTGCACAACCTTGGGAACAGCAGCGATATAAAATCATCTGCAAGAAAGAAAATTTTATTCCGGCGAGACATATATTATTGATCAGCACTTAAAAAAGGACTTATCCCATTTCCTGCTATATATATATCATTGATCAGTCCAGGCAAAAGGACTTATTCCATTTCCCTGCTTATGCTTTCAGCCAGCTCCCTGAATTCCTCTTCAGTCATCTTCACCCGCGGATTTGAAAAGTTAATATCGGCCTCAGAGTCAATAGGTATAAGATGAATATGGGCATGAGGCACTTCCAGTCCCAGCACTACCACCCCAATCCTGTTACAGTCCACAACCTTCTCAATGGCCCCTGCAACCTTTTTTGCAAAAACAGTCATCCCGGCCAGCATGTCATCATCCAGATCAAAGAGGTAATCCACTTCTTTTTTGGGTATAACAAGTGTATGACCTTTCTTAAGAGGGTTAATATCCAGAAAAGCAAAATACTTCTCATCTTCAGCTATCTTATAGCTTGGTATCTCTCCGTTTATGATTTTTGTAAAAATTCCGGGCATTATGGAACTTTTTATAGTGAAATATTAATTATCTCAAAGGACATCAGGCCTGAGGGCACCCTTACCTCAACCACATCGCCTACCTTTTTGCCAAGCAGGCCTTTAGCAATAGGTGAATTAACAGCCAGCTTGGCTGCTTTCAGGTCTGCCTCACTCTCAGGTACCAGCAGATATTCCATTACGGCACCATTATTCTGATTCTTTATCTTCACCTTATTAAGAACCTGGACAGATGATATATCTATCCTTGATTCATCAATAAGCCTTGAATTGGCTATCTTATCTTCTATTCTGGATATCTTAAGCTCAAGCATACCCTGAGCTTCCTTGGCAGCTGCATATTCAGCGTTCTCAGACAGATCTCCCTTATCCCTGGCGTCAGCTATCTGCCTTGATATCTCAGGCCTCTGGACAGTTCTCAGTTCTTCCAGCTCGCGCTTTAATTTCTCCAGTCCTTCCTCTGTCAAATAGACTTTATCCGACATTTTTTTATCTCTTAATTATTTAAAAAAACAAAAGAATCCCGGGTCTTGCGGAACTCTTTACAAAGCAAATATACAATATTTTTCTTATAAAGAGTCTGCGTTCCCGTAAAAAACAGCCTTAATTAATTGTTAAACAAAGTCTTTTCGTTTCAGTATCTCTGAATAGACTATTGCTTTCGGGAGATCAAATTCATCAGCCAGCTGACTGGCCCACGACCCTTCCTGTTCCTCCAGTGCGATAATATCCGGGTCCTGCTCAATATCCGTTATCGGCTCATCATTTTCTATGGCCCAGCCCTCTGCCTTAAAAATTTCCGACTCAGTCTGTGAATAACTGTCCTTATACTCCATCATTCTCTTTAAGGCTTCGGCCTCAGAGGCCTTATGTGCCTCATTGGCAATATCCGAAGCCCTGGTCTCCATCGATTGTTCATCAATCGTCTGGTACTGTGTTGTAGCCTCCGGCATTTCATCAGCGGGGTAGGACATCTCCTGTCTTTCACCGTTATGATCATACTCCACTTCCTGCTGCTCATCAATATCAACGGGCTGCGGCGGAGGAAAACCGGCTCTCTTCTTCTTATTATTGAATACAGCCCCTATTATACCCACAGCTGCCACTATAAGGTAAAAAATAATATCTCCATAATCTTCCATGATCCTGCTATTTATATTTCTTCCTTGCTTTCCTGCCTGCTATCCGTACTGCTTTTCTCCGTTCTTTCTCTCTCTTCTTTAACTCCTTCTCATTCTGCTTCATCCTCTCTTTCACATTATCTGACTGTATTTCAAAATTCCTCTGCCTGTTTGCCTTAACACCTTTCTTATAATCAGTCCTCAGCTCAGCCTGCCTTTTCTCCTGCTCCTTCTTTGCCCTGGTAACCGACCGCGGCTCTTTTACCTTCTGCCTATCCTTCACTTTCCGGTCCGGACCGGCCATCTTCTTTTCTATCCTCCTGGTCTTCCATCTCTGGAATATAGATGATTGTGCACTTACTACACTACCCCCGGCAAGGAACAGAACAAAAAAAAGAACCAGTATCCTGATGGCTTTTCCCATAAAAGCTTCTTTAAAGGCTTAATAATAAAATCTGTCCTGACACGTTAACACTATTGTTAGTATATTTGAGAGACAATAATTTATTATGCCAGGATCAGAATCAAAGTTAAGTATTTTTTTACTTATATGTATCGTTTCCTTATCTCTTAGTTCATGCAATAAGCAGAAGAACGATGTTATTCCGGATGTGACGGTCGATTTCTATATTGACCTTACTGATCCTGTATTTTTTGACCTCAATGCTATCGGCAACCACGTTCTTGTTAACTATAACACCAATAACCTGGGATACAAAGCTTCCGGCTACGATAATAACGGTATAATTATTTACCGTTCACAAACTGATGAGTTTATTGCCCTCGACCGTACCTGTCCCCACGACTATGTACTTGACGGCAGCAGTATTGCCGTCAATGTTGATGGTATATACGCTGAATGCCCGGTGTGCAAAAGCACTTATGCCCTTCCCAGCTTCGGCACACCAACATCCGGACCATCAAAGTACCCTCTCAAGATGTACAGGACAAACTTTAACGGGCAATTTGTTCATGTAACAAACTATTAGTTTATTTTTCCCTGGCAACAGGTCACTTTTGTCTTACAGTATTACAGGCGTTTAATACCTGTAATGCTCAGGCTTATATGGTCCGCCGGGTTTTATTCCAAGATATTCAGACTGCTCCTCTGTCAGCTCTGTAAGCTTAACACCAAGCTGGCCTATATGCAGTCGCGCCACCTCCTCATCCAGGTATTTGGGAAGCATATAAACACCCAGCTCATAATCCTTTGTCCACAGGTCTATCTGTGCCAGTGTCTGGTTGCTGAATGAATTGCTCATTACAAACGAAGGATGTCCTGTGGCACAACCCAGGTTTACCAGCCTTCCTTCTGCAAGCATAAATATAGAGTGCCCGTCAGAAAATTTAAACTCATCAACCTGCGGCTTAACATTTATCTTTTCAACACCGGGGGCCGATTCCAGCAGGTCTACCTGTATCTCATTATCAAAATGTCCTATATTGCATACAATAGCCTGGTCTCTCATCTTCGACATATGCTCAACAGTAATAACATCAGTATTGCCTGTTGCGGTAACATATATATTCCCCGTGCCTAATGTGTCTTCAACGGTTTTTACTTCATATCCTTCCATGGATGCCTGCAGTGCACATATAGGATCTATCTCAGTAACAATAACACGGGCGCCATAGGAGCGCATCGATTGTGCACAACCCTTGCCCACATCACCATAGCCGCATACCACAACCACCTTGCCTGCTATCATCACATCGGTAGCACGCTTTATACCGTCGGCCAGCGACTCACGGCAGCCGTAAAGATTATCAAATTTTGATTTGGTAACCGAATCATTGACATTAATGGCAGGAGCCAGCAGCCGTCCTTCCTTCTTCATCTGGTATAACCTGTTGACACCGGTTGTTGTCTCCTCGGAAACACCCTTAAGCTCTTTTACCACCCTGTGCCATTTCTCCTGATCCTCCTTATATATCCCTTTCAGCCTGTCATTAATAATTGCTTCTTCCCTGTTGGCAGGTTTAGCATCAAGCTGTGCGGGCTCCTTTTCGGCATAATACCCTTTATGTATCATCAGCGTGGCATCTCCCCCGTCATCAACTATAAGGTTAGGACCTTTGCCACCGGGGAAAGAAAGTGCCTGTGCTGTACACCACCAGTACTCCTCCAGTGTCTCACCCTTCCATGCAAATACAGGTATGCCTCTTTCTGCCATGGCTGCCGCTGCATGATCCTGTGTGGAAAAGATATTACAGCTGGCCCATCTGACATCGGCACCAAGCTCCACCAGGGTCTCAATCAGTACGGCTGTCTGTATGGTCATATGCAAAGAGCCTGTTATACGGGCACCTGACAGTGGCTTGTCTTTTGAGTATTTATTCCTTATGGACATCAGTCCGGGCATCTCCTTCTCCGCTATCTCAATCTCTTTCCTTCCAAAGCCGGCAAGCTTGATATCCTTTACTTTATATGCTAATGTTTCTGTTTGTACTGACATATCTTTATTTTTTATTTTAGAAATGCAAATATACAAAAAATAGGGCTATAAGGCAAAATCAGGATGAGAGCAGTCGCAATGTTTCGACCTTGTCCTTCCTTATCTGTTCCAGCAGTTGCTCCCTGCTGCTGAACTTCTTATCCCCCCTAAGCCGGTGCATAAACTTAATCGTGATCGCTTTGCCGTAAATATCATCATCAAAGTCGAAAATATTCACTTCAATAGTACGTTTACCGCCTTCACTTTCTATGGTAGGTCGCTGACCTATATACAGCATGGCTTTATAAACACCGGTATCAACCCCTACCTCAACGGCATAAACACCGTCGGCAGGTATAAGCTTATATGGATAGTCAGGAGCAATATTGGCCGTGGGATAACCCAGCAGCCTGCCAATCTTCTTGCCTTCAACAACCCTGCCTTTAAGCAGGTAAGGATATCCCAGCAGGCTGTTGGCCCTGTCTAATGATCCCTGTAATATCAAATTCCTGATGGTCGTTGAGCTGATAACCAGGTCCCTGTCTTTCAATGCTTCCATCCTGTCAACACCAAAGCCATACCTGGCAGCACATCCGGTGATAGTTTCTGCATTGCCATGTGCACCGTAACCAAACTGGTGATCAAAACCAAGCACAAGATGTTCAATGCCAATAATATCCACCAGGTAATCCTTAATGAAGTCGCAGGCAGTCAGCCTGCTCAGCTGGCGGGTAAAAGGTATTACAACAAGCTTGTCCGGTCCCGCTGCCTCTATCAGCTCCTTCTTCTCATCAAGACTGGTAAGAAAGCGCAGTGAGCTGGCGTCACCAGACAGTACAATGCGCGGGTGAGGCTCAAGGGTTATAATAACTGATTCGCCTCCAAGTCTTTCAGCCTTACTTACAAGATTATCAACAAGATGCCTATGCCCGCGATGAACACCATCGAACATCCCCATTGTAACAACCGGTCTGGCCGACTTAAACCCGCTATGTCCGAAATATGTTTTCAATAAAATCTGTTTTGCGCATGCAAAAATAATAAAGGCAGTGATAACCTGAAACTAAATAAGCTTATCTGCATGGAAATTCTTATCTTTAAGCTTCCTTGAAAAGTTTCATCCCTGGCATATATTGCTGTATATTAATATTTTATCAATGACAAACAAAGGCCAATACTTTCTCAATGACCCATGGCTGGAGCCTTACCGGGATATACTGAAAGACAGGCAGAGGGCATATGAAAAAAAACTTGCACAGCTTAGCGCAAAGAATGATCTTGTTTCCTTCGCCTCGGGACACCTTTATTATGGTATGCATAGCGGCGGGGACTCACTCACTTTCAGGGAATGGGCGCCTGATGCCACCGCCATATACCTTACCGGAAGCTTCAATAACTGGGAAGAGAAACCGGAATATGCCATGACCAGGATTAACACTGAAGGCGACTGGGAACTGTCACTGCCTGCCGGTGCTATCAGTCACGGCGACCTCTACAAACTTTCAGTGCACTGGAAGGGAGGATCGGGCGAAAGGATACCTTCCTACGCCAGAACAATGGTCCAGGACGAAGAAACAAAGATATTCTCCTGCAGGCACTGGCAACCCGGCAGCAAATATAAATGGAAGCATCCCTCATTCTCTCCGGGCAAGCGCTCACCGCTGATATATGAATGCCATACAGGTATGTCCTCGGAGGAAGAGAAGATTGCCACATTCAATGAGTTCAGGGAAAATGTACTGCCGCGCATAGCTGCAGGAGGCTATAATACAATACAGCTGATGGCTGTACAGGAACACCCTTATTACGGCTCTTTCGGTTACCATGTCTCTAATTTTTTTGCCGTATCGTCCAGGTTTGGCAGTCCCGATGACCTCAGGGCACTGATTGATGAAGCTCATGGAATGGGACTGGCTGTTATCATTGACCTGGTACATTCACATTCAGTCAGCAATATAAATGAAGGTCTGGGTTTATTTGACGGTGATCCCGGACAGTATTTTCACAGCGGGGAAAGGAGGCTCCATACAGCCTGGAACTCCCTGTGCTTTGATTATGGCAAAGATCATGTGATACATTTCCTTTTATCCAATATACGTTACTGGATGGAGGAATACAAGGTTGACGGCTTCAGGTTTGACGGCATCACCAGCATGCTATATTATGACCACGGACTGGAAAAGAACTTCACCTCCTACGATATGTATTATGACGGCGGACAGGATATTGATGCACTTATATACCTTAAACTGGCCAATAAGCTGGTCCACAGCATTAAGCCCGACGCCATCAGCATAGCCGAAGAGATGAGCGGCATGCCGGGCATAGCCTGTGACATTGAATCAGGCGGTACGGGCTTCGACCTCAGACTGGCCATGGGCATACCTGATTACTGGATAAAGATCATTAAGGAGAAAGAAGATGAAAACTGGGATATGGATGAGCTGTTTCATGAGCTTACCACCCACAGGCAGGAAGAAAAAACCGTTTCTTACTGCGAATCGCATGACCAGGCACTGGTGGGTGACAAGACACTGATGTTCAGGCTTGCCGATGCACATATGTATACAGGCATGGCTAAGGACAGCCAGAATATGCAGATAGACAGGGCCATAGCCCTGCACAAGATGATAAGGCTTATTACCATATGCACGGCCGGCGGTGCCTACCTCAATTTTATGGGTAATGAATTCGGCCATCCCGAATGGATAGATTTCCCCAGGGAAGGCAATAACTGGAGCTATAAATATGCCAGGAGACAGTGGAGCCTGGCAGGCAGGGAAGACCTTAAATACAGGTACCTGGATGAGTTTGACAGGCATATGATTCAATTCGTAAGGGAAAGCAGGCTGCTGTCCTTTGAGATGACAGAAAAAGTTTACAGCCATAATAAGGATAATATCCTTGCCTTCAGAAGGGGCCGGTATCTGATGGTGTTCAACTTTCACCCCTCGCAGTCATTCACCGCTTACAGGCTGCCGGCAGAAGGCAGGTATAAGATAGTGCTGGATACCGATCACAGCAATTTTGGCGGATATGACCGTCTCGACAGGGATATGGTCTATATATCCTCAAGGGCTGCCGGGGAGAAACTGAACGCAGCGGTGAAGGTAAGCCTTTACCTGCCCTCGCGCACGGGCATCATACTGGAGATGCTGCCTGCCAGGCGCATCAGTCAATCCACTTGATAAGGTAGAAATCCTGACGGTGCGGCAGCTCCTGGTTACGGGGAAACAGCCTCAGGCCATAAAAGAAGGTACCCGCCTTTTCGGGTATCATCTCCAGGCGATAAAGAGACCTGCCGTTCTTTGAGCTTCTATACTCCAGCTCATAGTTGTCAACATACTCATGATCCCCGCTCTGTGTCTTCCTTGTAATTACAAACTCAACACCAACATTCTCAGGTGGTATACCATTGACATTAAGTATCACCTCACCCTTATAGCTGACACCGGCCAGGTAAATATTCTCCTTTGGCTTTTCCAGATTATAAGATAAAATCTCCAGCTTATCCCATTCTGCAGCCATCCTGTTCTTCCATGCCGTAAGAGCAATGGCGCCGCCATAATTATCTGCTTTCAGCTTCTTTGACCTCTGCCACAGCTTATTATAATATTTATCATAATAGTCATCTATCATCCTCTTGCTGGTAAACTTCGGCGCCACCTGCACCATAGAGTTTTTAATATAGCTTACCCACTCCGCCGGAACACCCTCTTCATTCCTGTCGAAATAAGCGGGTATTATCTCATTTTCCAGCATATTATAAATGGTTTCGGCATCCACTTCGTCCTGTATATCCTGGTTGGCAAAGCTGCGCTTAAGAGGAAGGGCAAAGCCGGCATAGGCCCTGTAACCCTCAACCCACCATCCGTCAAGAACAGAGAAATGGATGGTGCCGTTCATCACTGCCTTCTCCCCGCTGGTACCCGAGGCCTCCAGTGGCCTGGTGGGTGTATTAAGCCAAATATCCACCCCGCTTACCAGCTGCCTTGCCATCTCCATATCATAATTCTCAAGGAAGATGATCTTTCCTTCAAACTCGGGCATATGCGACACCTCAATTATACGTGCTATCAGGTCCTGTCCCTCTCCGTCATTCGGATGCGCCTTACCTGCAAAGATAAACTGTACAGGCCTGTCAGGATCATTGACAAGACTGTTAAGGCGATCCAGGTCCCTGAACAGCAATGTTGCCCTTTTATAAGTGGCAAACCTGCGTGCAAAACCTATGGTCAGGGCTTCCGGGTTAAGGTGATTGCTTATATTGATAAGTCTCCTTGAGCTCACCCTCTTATTCATACCTTCCGTCTGCATCCTCTTGCGTATCCATTCGAAAAGATTTTGCTTCAGTGCTATTTTTATTTCAAAGATATCCTTATCCGCTACCTCATATATCTTTTCCCATTCGGAGCTGTCAGTCTGGTCAAAATGCTCTTTCCCCGTTATCTCCCTGTAACGTTCTTTCCATATACGGCTCAGCCAGGTAGGATAGTGCACACCATTGGTAACATGACCAATAAACAGCTCTTCCGCCAGGTAACCCGGCCACAGCTGGTTCAGCATATTACGGCTCACCTCTCCGTGCAGCTTGCTCACACCATTCACCTCCTGGGACATACGGGCTGCCAGAAAGCTCATGTTAAACTTACCCGACTGTTCATTATATGACCTTCCCAGGCTCATCAGATGCTCCCACGTTATCTTCAGCCTTTCCGGGTAATGAGGAATATATTTCCTCAGCAGGCCTTCATCAAATGAGTCATGGCCGGCCGGCACCGGGGTATGTGTGGTAAAAAGTGTTGAGGCCCTGATAACTTCCATAGCTTCATCAAAGGCAAGATGGCGCTTTTCCATCAGGTACCTCAGTCTCTCCAGGCCTATAAAGGCTGAATGTCCCTCATTGCTGTGGTAGATATCTATTTTTACTTCCATAGCCCTTAAGGCCCTGATGCCACCTATACCCAGCAGGAGCTCCTGTTTCAGCCTGTTCTCATTATCCCCGCCATAGAGGTGATGCGTTACCCGTCTGTCCTCTTCACTGTTACCGTCAAAATCAGTATCGAGAAGGAATAATCTCACCTTGCCTATCCTGGCTTCCCAGACCCTGGCTTTAACATTGCGCCCGGGCCACACCATGGATATTATCAGCTGCCTGCCTTCATCATCTTCCACCGGATGGACGGGCAGCTGTGAGAAATCTTCCGCTTCATACACTTCTGTCTGTTCACCGCGCGGACCTATCTGCTGCCTGAAATAGCCAAACCTGTATAGCAGACCGACAGCCACCATATTATAGTTTGAATCACTGGCCTCTTTAAGGTAATCACCCGCCAGTATTCCCAGTCCCCCCGAATAGGTCTTCAGGCATTGATGAACACCAAACTCCATACTGAAATAGGCTATCCGCGGCGAATCATCCCGGTCAGGCCTGTCCATATAAGCCCTGAACCCGGAGTAAAGCTTGTCAAGATCAGCAAGGAATTCATCGTCTTCTGACAATACCTTCAGTCTTTTATAATCAACCCGTTCAATCAGCTTACAGGGATTATGATGGGTCTGATCCCATAATGAAGGATCTATACGCCTGAAGATATCACCGGCTTCCTCATTCCATGACCACCACAGGTTGCAGGCCAGCTCTTTCAGTATAAGCAGCCGCTCAGGCACATCGGATTGAATATGTATATCTTTCCACACCGGCACTTCATGTGGCTTACGGGCAATGATATCTTTTCGCAGCAAGATCTCAGACAGTTCCCTTGGTTCATCCCTCCTGCCTTTCGATTTGTCAAGGGCTATACTGTAGGCCTTATAATAATATTCCACCAGGCTGTCCCAGTTGGCAATCCTTGATATATCATAGGCTTCTTCACGCGCCTTTTTCACCTCATCCCCGGTAAGCCCGCAGAACTTAACAAGGTAAGAGCTTATATCCTTTGTGGCCTCTTCGCGGTTGGTGTCATCTCTTTCCACAACGCATATACCATCACCATGATCGGGATAATGGTTCTGCACCCACAGTCCAAATCCGGCCAGGGTGGTTGTTACTGTTGGTATGGAAAACATAAGACTCTCCAGGGGTGTATAACCCCATGGCTCATAATAGGAAGGGAACACCGTAAGGTCAAAGCCTATCAGCAGGTCATAATATGATTTATTAAAGATACCGTCATAACCATTGAGATAGGAAGGCACGAAGACCGTTATCACCCTGTTGCTGCTACTGTTAGTGAGCTTATTGCTTTCCAGGGCATTAATCACCGGATCGCTTTCGCGGTTGTGCAGGCCGTGTGTCAATATATTATCTCCCGAGGGCTTATTGTCTGAAACACCATTGAGATAATCAGCCAGGTCTTTGCGCGGACCTTTATGATATGCCGGCACCATAATGAAAGCGACTATATTCCTGCTGCCGTCAATGGCACTCTCTGCCCCGGCCAGGGCATTAATAAATAAATCTATTCCTTTATTATGATATTCATACCTGCCCGATGTAACTACCAGCAGAGAGTCATCAGCCAGGTCCCTGCCTGCTACTACAGAGGCCACAGATAAGAGCTTTCCCCTGGCCTCCCTGCGCTTTGTCTCAAACCCTTCCTTATCAGGCACAAAGATATCTTCAAAACCATTGGGGGTAATAATATCAACATCCTTTTCCAGGAACGCAGAACATTCCCTGGATGTAATCTCACTCACGGTGGTAAACACATCAGCCATATGTGCAGCATTCTTTTCAAGTGATCTTTTGGCAACCACATTGAATTCACGTGCCACCTGCTGCGGGTTATATTCACTCATCTTGCTGTACAGGGGCCTGTTATTGCCCGCTATTGTACGACCCAGCACTGTTGCATGTGTAGTGAAGGAGGTGCTCACCCAGGGTGCTTCCTCTTTGAGGTAGAGTACCCCTACCCCTGTCATCCACTCATGAAACTGGGCTATGATATCCTGGTATTCATGATAGTACCCTGTAAAGCTCTCCACCACTTTAGCGGCGGCATAGCCAAAGAGGGCAGGCTCAATATAGTCCCACTCACCTGACAGGCTGTCCAGTTTATAAAGCTCCCACAGCCGGGCGAATATTTCATTCTTTTCATTGAAATAAGGGGTGAAATCAACAAGTATGACAATGGGATTCCCCGATATATTCCACCTGCCGGTGCGTACTCTCAGGCCTTCACCTTCGGCCTTGTCTTTCCATCCTGCAAAAAGGCTGTCATCCTCTGCGAATTCAGGATTTTCGGTCTCATCCCTCCATACATCGGGTCCTATCAAAACATAATTATCACCCAGCTTATTAACAAGGTTAAGAGCCTTGGTTGATATCACGGTATGTATACCGCCAACCTTATTGCATATCTCCCAGCTCGTTTCAAACAGCAGGTCCATCGTTTTTTCTTCTTTCATCTCCTATATTATTTCTTTTTATATCCTGAGTTCTTTGTTTTACTTTTCCCGGCACCGCTTTTTTGTTCAGCGCCCGCTTTGGTCGCAGGCCTTGCTTTGACCGCAGGCTTTGCTTTGGTCGCAGGCTTTGCTTTGACCGCAGGCTTTGCTTTGGTCACGGGCTTTACTTTGACCGCAGGCTTTGCTTTGACCGCGGGCTTTGCTTTGATCGCGGGCTTTGATGTGGATGAAACAGTCATGGACTTGATCTTTGAGCGCAGCTTACGTATCTCGGTCATACGTCTGGCCAGCTCTTCATCCTGCTGCTCTATCTTCTTTCATCAGGCTTGTTATCTCGCGGTTCTCTGTATCGTCAGGCTTTGCTCCATTAAGCCTGAGCTCAAAATCGCTCAATACGTTCATATAGTTCATAAAGGCATCATAAGGCGATTCATAGGGATTAAAATACTTATGCACCGCACCATCGGAAAAGAATTTTGTACACATATAATAGAAGTGGTCACTTACCTGAAGGTATTTCCAGTCGCTTAAAATACCTTCATCATTACAGCTGTTTACCCTTTCCGTCAGTGAATACAGTTTATTGAATGCGGCATCCTGCAGCTCATTACCAAGCCATGCTGTCAGATCCCTTTCCTCATCAGCCCAGGATAAAGGGTTTTGCACCTTAAGCGCCGACACCGGCTGGAATTCTTTTGCCGCCATTTCGGGTGTCACAAAAGAATATGCGGTTTTCTTCAGCACCGTAGCCGGCAGTGCTTCAAGGAATTCAAATATTCCTGTCTCTGCCTTTTGATGCTCCCCAAAGGTCTCATAATCAATAAAAAGGTTAATCAGTTCAGCATCATCACCTCTTTTATTCATCCACCCGGCAAACTTGTCGGCTGTCAGCGGCCATTCATTCCAGTCACGGTTACCGAACCTGAAAGCTATATCATCACTAAGGCTGAAATTCCTGAGCAGCACCTTCAGCTTGGGTTTAATATTGTTACAGTAAAGAAAATCAGGACTTCTCCATCCCAGAATATGTTTGGCTCCCTCGGTAAGCATTGCTTTAAATCCCATATCAGCCACCCAGCTGCCTATCTCATCTGAATAGACCATCTCTGTATTCCTGAATGAAACAGGTTTGAGGCCAAAATGTTGTTCTATCTTTTCCCTGTGCCTGTTAACCTGCCTGGTAAACTCATCCCTGTTACCCATGCATGCCAGTGAATGTGAATATGTCTCGGCAAGGAATTCCACCTGTCCTGTTGCAGCCAGTTCCCTGAACGAATCAAGCACCTCCGGCACATATGTCTCAAGCTGGTCAATCAGCACACCCGTAAGAGCAAAAGACAGCTTAAAATCCTTACCATGCTTTTTGATTAATCTTAGCAGTAATTTGTTTGCGGGCAGGTAACATTTCTCCGATACTTCCCTTAAAATTGTTTCATTGGTATAATCATCATAATAATAATGATCATTACCTATATCAAAAAAACGGTACCTCTTAAGCCTCAGAGGTTGATGTACTTCAAAAAACAGACAAACAGCTTTCATAGGTTTAATATTTTATACACTTTATTCATGGAGAACTTCAGCAGGTTTATGCCGGCTTTAAGTCTTCACCCGTATAATTTACTTAATTCAATGCATCCAGGTATACTTTCCTGACATTCATAGCAGAGTTCTCCCACTTAAGGTTTTCCACTTCCTCCCTGCCCTTCTCTATAAACATTTCCGAGAGGGCAGGATAGGACAGTATCCCATGTATGGCATCCGCCATCGCATCTATATCCCAGAAATCAATCTTAACAGCGTGGGTTAAAATCTCAGCAACACCTGACTGTTTACTTATAATAACCGGCACATTTGACTGCATGGCTTCCAGAGGTGATATACCAAAGGGTTCGGATACCGAGGGCATAATATATACATCACTAAGCCTTAGCATCCAGTACACATCCATACCCCGCAGGAAACCCGTAAAATGGAACCTGTCGCTTATATTAAGAGCGGCGGCCCTTCTGATCATCCTTTCCATCATGTCACCACTGCCTGCCATCACAAACCTCACATTACCCATTACCTGCAGCACCCTGTGAGCTGCCTCAATAAAATATTCAGGTCCTTTCTGCAGTGTTATACGTCCCAGGAAAGTAACCACCTTATCCTGTATGCCCCGGGGATCATACTGATCATATACACCACCCACCGGCTCCACGGCATTGTATACCGTTGTCACCCTGGCCGGATCAATATCATACTTATTGATCACCGTCTCCCTTGTCAGGTTACTGACTGTGATTATCCTGTCAGCCGCATCCATTCCTGTTTTTTCAATATTATATACCAGGGGATTGACATTACCTCCGCTGCGGTCAAAATCCGTTGCATGCACATGTATGACAAGGGGTTTGCCCGAGACCTGCTTTGCGGCTATTCCTGCCGGATAGGCAAGCCAGTCGTGAGCATGTATTATGTCAAAATCATTTTCAGTGGCAATGACGGATGCCACTATTGCATATTTATCGATCTCCTGCATCAGGTCTTTACCATAACTGCCGCTGAAATCAAGTTTTCCCTTATCGTTGGTCTCAACAAAAAGCCTGTCAGATGTTTTCTTACCCCTTGTCAGCTTCCAGAAATCTTCAGGATCGGTATAGGGTACTATCTGCGAGTCCACCTCTATCTTGTCAAAGGTTTTCGTCTCTCCTTTATAATAGATCTTCTTATAGGCCACTTTCACATTATTGGCACCGATAAGTTCAATGCCGGAGGGGTCTTCATCACCGTAAGCTTTGGGTACAACAAACAGTACATCCATATCGGGTATCGAGGTCATACCCCTGGTCAGTCCAAAGCTGGCCGTGCCCAGCCCACCGCTTATATAAGGAGGAAACTCCCATCCAAACATTAATACCTTCATCTGTTTAAAATTTTGTTTTCTGCATAATAACCACCCCGGGGTCTTTTGATGTTTTTTACACTGTTAGTACTTTACCTTAACAATTAGCTTCTTGATTCGACAATTAGTCTTTCACTTAAATTATTAGCCTTTGGCTTTAACTATTACCTGGTCGTTCAGGTCCATCACCCTTAATATTTCAGCCACACTCCAGGCCTGCGATATAGTACCCCCTGGCATATGAGGCGGGTCACCATCGTACACTTCAGATATAGTGCTTATGCCGTGCTCATCCATCACTTCTTCAAAACCGGCTATCAATTCACTGATTCTTTTAACAGCCCTCTCACCGTACAGACGGAGGTGTGCTTCTGCATACGGACCGATAAGCCAGGGCCATACCGTGCCCTGGTGGTAGGCGGCATCCCTCTCATCCTGGTCGCCGCGGTAAACACCCTTATAATGTGGATTGCGCGGTGAAAGGGTACGCAATCCACGTGCTGTAAGAAGCTCACTCTCAGCAATATCCAGAACGGACTTCACCATGGTATTATCAGGCATGATATACGGCAATGATGCCGCTATAAGCATATTGGGTCTTATAAACATATTTCTGCTGCCATCAGCTTCAACATAGTCAGCCAGGCACCCACGCTCTTCATCCCAGAAATAATCAAGGAAGCTGTCCTTCACTCTGCCGCAGAGACCTTCTGTCTGACCGGTAAAATCCTTATCCCGCTCAGCCGGATACTCAGCTGCAAAACAGAGTGCATTATACCACAGGGCATTGATCTCCACATTATAACCAGAGCGTGGAGTTACCGGTCCGTCCGCTGTTACGGCATCCATCCATGTAAGAGCCTTCCCTTCCGCCCCGGCATAGATAAGTCCGTTATCATGCATGCCTATATTATATGAAGTACCAGCTATATAGGCTTCAATAACCTGCTGCACAACCCTGCCGTACCTGCTCCAGCCATCACTGCCCCCGGCAAGGATATACTGCTGTACAGCCCAGATAAACCATAGAGGGGCATCAACAGAGTTAAAGGCATAATTACCTGCTTCCCCCATATTCGGGAAAAGCCCGTCTTTCATCCTTCCTGTCTGCGTATCAAGCACCTCACGGCATGTTTTCAGATCACCCCTGCTCAGTGTCAGTCCGGGCAAAGAGATAAAGGTGTCCCTGCCCCATGATCCAAACCAGGGGTAGCCGGCAATAACATCCGTCTGATTATTTCTTTTTACAATAAACTGTCCGGCAGCATTAAGAAGACAGTTACGGAAGCTGTCGCGCGGGACCCTTGTCTTCATTACATTTGTAAAGCTTGTTTTAAGTCCGGCCGGCTTCACCTCTTCAGTGGAAGCTGAAAAAACCGTGCTTTCCCCTTTTTTCATTACCAGCTCAAAATATCCGGGCATAAACAGGTCCTCCTTATAATCGTATCCCCTGCGCTGCTCCTCCAGATACTCAACACCGTATATCCAGTCAGGCACCTTAACAAACTCAGCATTAGCTGAGAACTGCATGCTGAGGTAAGGAAATCCTTCATACAGTCTCATCTTTATTCCATTATCAATATACCGGACCCTGGAATTGACAGACAGGTTGGACATGGTCAGCTCATGCATATGTCTGAAAGACAGCAGAGGCCTGAACTGCAGTGTCACCGGCTCCTGTGCCTCCTCAACGGTGTAGCGTATCATAATCTGATCAGAGCTGTCAGACAGTATTCTCTCCTGCTTAAGCTTTACGGTACCAACGGAATAAGACAGGGAAGGAATAAGCTCTGTATTAAAGTCTTTCAGATATTTATGGCCTTTGGGACTGTAATGATCACCATCAAATTTATGAATGCCCAGATTAAAAACTTTACCGTCCTCAACAACAGACACATCAAGTGATGACAGCAGAACATATTTTTCGCCTCCCATGCTGTCAACCGGTGAAACCAGCAAACCATGATATTTACGTGTATTACATCCGGAGATGGTAGTGGATGAATACGAGCCTTTACGGCTGGTTCTAAGTATCTCCCTGCTTAGTGAGTACTCAAGGTTTACCAGTTCACTCTTATCAAAGTCAATATAAGCCATTGGAATGTATTATTAAAAGTTATCCGGGATTTAATCAGTTAAATAAGCTGCATTTCCCCTATCATAAAATAATGAAAATACACTTATAAACCAAACGCAAAGTTAATTATAACTTCTTTTGTATAAACAAATAAGTGAAAAAACCATATGCTTGCTGATATCTCAGGCAAAAGTATAACTTTGCAGGGATATTAACATTTGAAATTAGCTATATTATTTATAAAAAATCTATTGAAATGATCAGAAAAATTACAGCTCTGTTTTTTATTGCCATACTTTTTACCGGCTGTGGAAATAGCCAGTTTACAATTAAGGGCGAACTGGAGGGAGCAGAATCCGGCAGTTATATCTACCTCGATAAGCTTGGAGGCACAAACCTTGAACCATATGACTCTGTGATGATAGCCGATAACGGGTCTTTTAAATTTTCAGGTGAGGTCGAATACCCCGAGTTCTTCTTACTTAAAGTATCGGATTCAAATTTCCTGACAACCCTTGTTGAACCCGGTGATGATATTACCATTAAGGCCAAGGCAGACTCGCTGGGCTTCACTGCCCAGGTGCAGGGATCACCAGGCACAAGTAAAATGATAGAGTACGATCTTAAATTACAGCAGGCCATGGACGAATTACAGCAGCTTGGTGAGATATACCAGGCAAACGTTGACAGTCCGGACCTTGACCAGGTGATGACCGAGCTTGACGGCAAGGCTCAGGCAATATTAAAGGATATGAACGAGTATACAAAGAATTTCATTGATGAGAATACTGAATCAATGGTTAGCCTTATTGCCCTGTATAAGCAGATAACACCCCAGGTCTATGTGCTTAATATAGAAGAAGACCTTGAATATTATAAACGTGTCGACTCCACCCTTTCAGCCCTCTACCCCGAGTCTGAGCCTGTCAAAACACTGCACAGCCAGCTCGAAACAGTAATGTCACGCATGGATCCTGCAGCCCCGGGAACCGGTAAGGTCGGTATCGGAAATGTGGCCCCCGAGATTGCACTGCCTTCCCCTGAAGGAGATATAATAAAACTCTCCTCCACAAGAGGTAAATATGTCCTGCTTGATTTCTGGGCAGCATGGTGTGGCCCCTGCAGAAGGGAAAACCCCAACCTGGTGGATGCATATGAAAGATACAGCAATGATGGCTTTGAGATATTCCAGGTGTCACTCGACCAGACAAGGGAAGCATGGCTGGCAGGTATAGAGGAGGATAAGCTGGATGAGTGGATACATGTAAGCGACCTTAAGTACTGGAGCTCTGAAGTAGTGCCCCTTTACGGTATTGAATCCATACCCGCGAGTTACCTTCTTGACAAAGAGGGACGTATCATTGCAGCCAATCTCAGAGGAGAGGCACTGGTACAAAAGCTGTCAGAGATATTTGACTAATTTCTTTTTCCGGAAAAAAACTTCAGCCATGAAGAACATTAATAGACCGGTAATATTTATTATGCTGGTATTGCTTGCTGTCTCATGCAATAACAGTGACAGCATTATAATAGAAGGGAAATACCCCGGTGAGGGACATGACTACCTGTATATTAACAGGGTTAATTTAAATAAGCCTGTGCCCGTAGACTCTGCCCGTATAAGGAGGACGGGCAGCTTCAGGATCAGGATGGAAGCAGAAGAGCCGGCTTTCTATACACTTGGTTTCGATAATAATGAATTTATAACATTGGTGGCTGAACCCGGCGACAGGATAAACCTTGATTTTAATGCCGGGCGTATGCAGAACGGATACACTATTACGGGGTCGGAGGAGTCTGAGAAAATAAGGCAGCTTGATAACAAACTGGGGCAGACCATGCTTACCCTTGATTCATTAAGCACAGAATACCGTCAAGTAACTGAGAGCGGAGGTAATGAAGAGAAAGAAGCAGAGCTTGAAGAACTCTACCTTAACAGCTTGAAAGAGCAGAGAATGCATAATATAGGTTTCATACTCGACAACCTCAGCAAGCTGTCGGCCATCAAAGCCCTTTATCAGAGGATAGACGAAAATACATATGTACTTTATGAGCCGCGCGACCTGCAATACTTAAAGCTGGTATCGGACAGCCTCTCGAAGTACTACCCTGATATAGCCCTTACCAATACCCTTATGGAAAATCTGGAGAGTGAACTCAACCAGATGAATATTGACAGAATCACCCGGGCAGCCGAACAGTATGAACCCATCAATCTGGATGCCAACCTCAGAAATGTGAATGGACAAAGGATAAGACTGTCTGAACTTACTAAAGATTATTATGTACTGCTCAGCTTCTGGTCGGCCGAATCAAAAGAATGTATCTCAAATAATATGCACCTGAAGCAGATGTACCGCCTGTACCATAATCGCGGATTTGAGATTTACCAGGTTAATCTGGACAGCGACGAGTCATTATGGAAAAACGCGGTAAGGTTCGATGAGTTACCATGGATCAGTGTAAGGGAAGACGATCCTTCAAATCCCGTGATTGCAGGACTGTTCAATATAAACAAGGTGCCTTCCAATTATCTCTTTGATATAAATGGGGATATTATTGGAAAAGACCTGTTTGGAAGATCGCTGAAAATAAAGCTGGGACAGATATTTGACTGATTTATTGTGGCAAAAGGAAAAGAGATATTTTTTGCATCCGACTTTCATCTCGGACTGAAAGCCGGCATGGATCCCATAACAAGGGAGAGGCATGTCGTCCAATGGCTGAGGTCTGTAGCCGGCCGGGCCTCTGCTGTTTATCTTGTAGGGGACATATTTGATTTCTGGTGGGAATATAAATCAGTTGTCCCAAAAGGCTTTACACGCTTTCTTGGCGCCGTGTCCGAATTAACGGACAGAGGTGTGGAGCTGCATTTTTTTACCGGCAACCATGATATGTGGATAGGTGATTACCTCTCAAAGGAATGTGGAATGATACTGCATACAAAACCGCTCCATACCGAACTGATGGGCAGTAGTTTTTATATTGCACATGGAGAAGGACTTGGTACAAGAGACAGATCCTACAGGTTTTTACTGTGGATCTTTCGCAACAGGGTGCTCAGAAAACTTTATTCCTGCCTTCATCCACGAATAGGAATGGCTATTGGCCACAGCTGGTCACAACACAGCCGGCTGGCAAAAAATTATTCGGAAGAGTTTATGGGTGCCGGAAAAGAAAGCCTGGTTAAACATGCTCTTCAGGTTCTGCAGTCATCAAAGGTCGACTATTTTATATTCGGTCACAGGCATATAGCCCTTGACTACAGTTTGGAAGATTATGACTCCAGGATATTTATTATGGGTAACTGGTTCAATGCGCCATGCTACGTGAGCTGGGACGGGGAGGAAGCCGTACTGCATAAGTTCAGTTACCATTGACGTCAACCAGCACAGTCAGGACATAATAGGAATATTCTTCATTTACCTTCTCAAAATCAAAATCAAGCTTATGACCCGATTTGCGGGCTATATCGATAAGTCCCATGATACCCGTCTGTTCCGGCCTTATCTCATCACCCGCAAGTGATATCCTGTAAAACTCCTTAAGCCCTTTTTTATCAAATTTATTAACAGTCTTAAGCTTATCCCTAAGTGAGGGTATATTATCATTCCTTATAATATTACCCGTACTCAGACGCATGCCATTCTTCTCTGACACTATCATAGCCACCGGCATCCCGTACTTCTCCTCAATGTCAAAGCCCGGGTTATACTTTGAAATATTCTGCAGGCATTCAACCATAATGCTGAAAATCCGGCGCCTGGCCTTAAGCTCAATATCTTCTTCAGTCATCCTTGTTTCTGTAAATGACAATACCTGCTTCTCTATATCGGATGACAGATGGCCTGACCATACCATGGCAATATTATTATCATCCATCATCTTTTCCAGCATAACAATATTATCACCCTTGAACATTGATTTTTGCTCACCCTCGCTAAGGCTTTGCCCCCCGGCATCCACTGACTTACTGAGAATAAAATATATCAGGTCATCACTTATCCTTATAAAATCAAAATCCAGCTTATTGCCTGTTTTCTTTGCCATCTCTATCAGGCCGAGTCCAGCACCACCTTTATCGCTAAATGTGCCCGAGTTCAGTCTTTCACGGTAAAGAGATCGTATCTCTTTTGCTTCAAGCGAATTGAGAAGCACCAGCTGCTTTTTCAACTCCGGTTCATCATCACTGCTTATTACATTACCGGTGGTAACGGTGTAACCCGACTCGTTTTTTGAGTAAACAACAAGCGACATTCCGGCGTGCTCCGAGCTGTTCATATGCCTGCTCACATTCTGCAGGCTTTCCAGAACAAACATAAACAGCCTTTTTCTGCCGGTAAAGCCAAACTCTGAATGCTCCATCTCTTTCTCGAGAAGCATCAGCAAGGCCTCTGAATTCTGGTTTGTCACAACACCCCTGTATACAAACATGAGGCGATCTTCCATCATTATCTGTCTTACCTTTTTTACTAACTCCATCGGGCTTGTTGTGTTAGAGACTCTTTTTTATTACAGAGCTCTGAAGGTATATTTTATCAAAGATATTAAAATTAAGAAAAAAACACAGAGTATCGACTAAAAGGCAATAAAATAAAAACATCCTGCCAGAAGAGTAATAAATTAAACCTTGTTAAACTTATAAACCCAAAATATGATATAACGCGGCCTCCCTGCCAGGATGTTCAGATAATTAACGCAGTTTGTACTTTAATTGTTCAAAGCTGCCCCGCAATTAATCAGGAATTAATCAGGATTTGCATAACTAATTTTTTCGTTATAGCTTTACCTTAAATTAATAACTACCATAATGAAAACCTTAAAAGAGCAGGCAGCAATACTCTTCATCATGCTTTTCACTGGTACTGCAAGCGGACAGCCGGTCACTGACAGTATAGATTATTATATTCTACACAGGTCATATGAAAGGGCTGCAGTGCTTTGTAAAAGGCAACTGACTGAGTTGCCTGATGATCATGGACTGCTGATGAATTACGGCATTGCAATGCAGGCCCTGCAGGAGTATGACATTGCCCTGAAATCTTACACCGCTGCACTTGATCAGGATAACACCGGTTATGCAGCGGCTTACAGGATGGCAGAATGTTATGAGGCCCTTGGCGACAAGGAAAAAGCCATAAAAATATACGGTGATATACTGGAGGCTGATAGCTGCGATCTTTATTCTATGCAACAAAAAGCAAGGCTATTGTTAAGTCTCAAAAATTATGAACAGGCACGTGATTATTATACCACCCTGCTAAAGCATTCACCCGGCAATTATCTTTTCAACAAGAATATTGGTATATGCCAGTACAGGTTGTTAAATGAGAGTAAAGCAGCTTTTCATTTTATACAGGCATGGGGCGCCAACAAAAGAGACCTGAGCCTGCCGGTAAATATCGCAAATGCTTATAATAAACTTAAGCTGCCTGTCAATGCCCTTTTCTATCTCAGGGAGGGACTGGAATATGACTCACTTAACATACCCATTCTAAAGACAGCCGGCTCTATTAATTATGCAATGAGCAACTATGATTATGCCGCTGAATATCTGAATAAGGCATATCAACAGGGTGATACCAGTTTATTCACCAGTAAGTACCTGGGTCTTTCCTTTTTTAAGCTTTCCCGGTTTGAAGAATCCATTCCTCACCTGCGCGCTTTTTATTTATTCGACACCCTTAACACTGAAGCTACATATTACCTGGGACTTGCCCTATCAAGCTGGCACATGAAAGATGAAGGGATTGCCTGGCTGCAGAAAACAATAGATCTAAGCTACCCCAATCCGGCCTTTATAGCCAGCATTTACGCTGCTATGGCAACTGCTGCAGCCGACAGAAATGAACGCAGCAAGGCAATAGAATATTATGCAAAAGCCATTGAACTTGATTCAAATAAACCGCGTTATTATCTTGAAACAGGCAAATTATACGACGCAAAGGCCGGAATTGATAATTCAGCAGACCTTTACCGCCGGGCAATCGAATATTATGACCTTTATCTTAAGGCGGAACAACCACGTATTGAAATTATTATGTCTCAAAGAGGCTTGCGTGAGGACCAGATATCAACTCCCGGAATGGATTATGCAAAAAGAAGAATAAAAAAAATACGCGAGGAGCTTTTCTTCCAGGGAGAACTGGAAAAGCGACTTTGATATACATATTATTATCCATCGCAATATAGGTCTAAATACTTATTAATATATCTTAGCTCTCACTAAGTTAAAGCTTTGAGCACGTATCCTGAGAAAATTATTATATTGGGCGCTTAAAACCTGTGAAAAAAGCCTTATTGATACAATTATTATCAATATCACTTCAGTTTTACCCGTTCTATTCATGGTATAATTAAAACCTGTGTTATGAGTATACAGATTATTCTGATGATTGCCTTTTTCATTATTACGCCTGCTCTGGTAATTTTCCTGGAAGGCAAATATTCAGCGGTAAAGAAAGTTGGAGCAGTTCTTATATGCTACATACTGGGAGCTATCGTTGGTAATATAGGGATCCTTCCGGAGAATTCGTATGTGTACCAGGACTGGTTCACCAAGCTAACGGTTCCCATTGCACTGCCCCTTATTTTATTTTCAATGGATGTTAAGAAGTGGTTCAGCCAGGCCGGAGCAGCCATTAAATCATTGCTGCTGGGCCTTTTCACGGTAATCGCTATGATCTTTCTCGGCTTCTGGATTTTTAAAGGAAGCATTGATGAGATATGGAAGATAGCCGGGATGCTTACAGGCATCTATACAGGTGGCACCCCGAATATGGCTGCCATGAAAACAGCTTTGAATGTTGACACTGAAGTGTACCTTATGACACATACCTATGAAGTGGCACTGGGCGCCATTTATCTTATTTTTATACTTTCTATAGGACAGAGGGTGTTCCTGCTTTTCCTGAAGCCTTTTAAATCGCCGGAAACGGGTGAGGTGAAAGTTGGGAAAATGAATCTTGAAGAAGAGTATGAATCATATGAAGGCTTTTTCAAGAAAAAGACTATTCTACCTGTGCTGGCGTCTTTAGGTCTGTCCCTCCTTATTCTTGGTGTAAGCTTTGGCATTTCAACCCTTTTCCCGGAGGATTTTTCCACTGCGGCCATAATACTTCTTATTACCACTTTTGGCATTGCCGCTTCCTTTGCTCCCAGGATAAAAAGGATAAAAAAGACATTCCAGACTGGCATGTACATAATTCTGATTTTCTGCATTGTAGTATCCTCAATGGCAGATGTTAGTCAACTGGTCGATATTTCCTTTGACCTGTTCTGGTATGTTGCACTGGCTATGTATGGTTCACATATATTGCATGCACTCCTTGCCAGGCTGTTTAATATAGATGCAGACACCGTTATAATATCAGGTAGTGCACTTATATGTTCACCCCCGTTCGTTCCTGTTGTTGCAGGAGCCCTTAAGAACAGGGAGGTAATACTTACAGGTCTTGTTGTAGGTATAGCGGGATATGCTATCGGTAATTATCTGGGTGTGTTTATTGCTTACCTGCTGAAATAGATAATCAAATTATCCGGCCCATCCCTCACGGTCAAGGTTCCTGTAAGCTATTGCTTCAGAAATATGTGCCGGCTCAATATTATTGCTCTGCTCAAGGTCAGCTATTGTACGCGACACTTTCAGTATACGGTCGTATGCCCTGGCAGTCAGCCCCAGCATATCCATAGCATTCTTCAGCAGTTCATAAGCTCCTTGCCGGGTACTGCAAAAATCATGTATCATGGTTGAGCTCATCTGTGCATTGCAATGAACACCGTCCAGGTTCTTAAAGCGCTCCGACTGTATCCTGCGTGCCCTCATAACCCTCTCCCTGATCGCTGGTTGATGACTCGGACTCCCCGTCTCCCGTCAGACTGTCAACAGCCACAGGTACAACCTCAATATGGATGTCTATCCTGTCGAGCAGGGGCCCTGAAATCCTGTTAAGGTATTTCTGTACCACTCCCGGGGAACAGACACAGTCTTTCTCCGGGTGGTTATAATAGCCACATGGACAGGGATTCATTGAAGCGACCATCTGAAAGCTGGCCGGAAAGTCCACGGTGAATTTAGCCCTGGATATAGTTATTGACCTGTCTTCCAATGGCTGGCGCATCACTTCCAGTACTGTCCTCTTGAACTCGGGAATCTCATCCAGGAAGAGCACCCCGTTATTGGCAAGTGATATCTCTCCCGGTTGTGGACTGGAGCCCCCACCCACCAGCGCGATATC
>JAXHLX010000013.1:0-77844 GCA_034521735.1 Bacteroidales bacterium | reverse complement strand
CGACAAACACAAAAAGCCTTAGCGCACAGCGCTAGGGCTTTTACTTTTTTTACGGGCGTTGAGCTTGCTCATAAGCCCACAAAAAATAAAAGACCGTAAAGTGCGAAGCACTTAAGGCTTTTTGTGTTTAAATCCCACCCCCAGGAGATCACGAGGAGCAAAGCCCGCACTTCGCCGCAGGCTGAGGCGGGCGAAGCGACGGTAATGCAGGGACTGGGCAAACCCGCACTCGCCGATGAGGCGGGCGAAGCGACGAGTAATCTCCGTCAGAGGATCAGGAGCAAAGCCCGCACTTCGCCGCAGGCTGAGGCGGGCGAAGCGACGAGTAATCTCCGTCAGAGGATCAGGAGCAAAGCCCGCACTTCGCCGCAGGTCGACGAGCGAGCGAAGCGACGAGTAATCTCCTGTTCCGAAATGTAATGAAGGGACTGGGTGAGATCACGAGCAGCGAAGCGACGAGTAATCTCCTGTTCCGAAATGTAATGAAGGGACTGGGTGAGATCACGAGGAGCAAAGCCCGCACTTCGCCGCAGGCTGAGGCGGGCGAAGCGACGAGTAATCTCCTCCCAATATAACGAAGTAGCTGAAAAAGGTTGAAGAATCTACATTTTTAGAGCAGATCACGAAAACCGAAGTTAAAAGTACTCTTCCTTGTAAACCAATAGATAAAACAGTATATTGTCGATACTATCTAATAGTAATGCAATTTTTACATATATCTATCCAATAGGTAATGGGTATTAATAGTCGCTGAATTTTGAAATCTTTTTTAAAACCATTAAGTCAAATTTTTCCAAAAGGAAGACAGAACAGCCCTCCGATAGATTTAAATGTTATAACACTGGCATTCAAGGGAGACCTGGAAAAAAAATTCCAGGTGGATTATTTCAAATCATCAATCGGGTTATTGCGAACATCTTTCTTGCTGGGAATTGCTTATTATTCAGCTTTTGCATTATTAGATCTGATGGTGTTGCCGGAAGTAAAAACGCAACTTTTTATTTTACGCTTTCTAATAGTGTGCCCGGTTATCTTTCTTGTATTTATCCTTTCATTCACTAAAAGCTTTCATAAGTGGTGGCAGTTGGGAGCATTACTAGCAACACTGATAGCAGGAGTGGGAATCGTGGTTATGACAATAATAACCCCTGAGCTTGGAAGGTACCATTATTATCCAGGTGCTATACTGGTTCTTTTTTACTGCTACATGCTTATCAGGCTGCGATTCCTTTATGCAAGTCTGTCCGGATGGCTTATCTTTCTTTCTTATGTTTTTTCCATTCTCGCGTTTCCAGTAGTTGACACCAAAGTTGCTTATGTCAATATTTTCTTCCTGGCCAGTGCCAATATTCTGGGTATGTTTGGCGGGTACACACTGGAATTATATCTGCGCAGGGATTTTTATTACAGGTACCTGCTGGGACAGGAAAGACAGAAAGTTGAACAAGCCAATGAAATCCTGGAAGATAAAGTTAAGGAAAAGACACAAAGTCTTGAGAAGGATATTCAGAGGCGAAGGCTTGTAGAAAAGGAGCTGATAGTTGCCAAAGAGAAGGCTGAAGAGAGTGACCGTCTAAAATCTGCTTTTCTGGCAAACATGAGCCATGAGATACGAACACCAATGAATGGCATCCTTGGCTTTGCAGAGCTATTGAGTGATCCTGATCTTGACGGCGTACAGCAACAAAAATATATCAGTATTATACAGAACAGCGGTGAGCGTATGTTAAATACAGTGAATAACCTGATGGACATTTCCAGGATTGAAACCGGTCTCTTAGATCCAAATATTGAGCAGGTAAATGTGATCCAGGAGATAAATAACCTGTATAATTTCTTTAAGCCTGAAGTAGAACAAAAAGGCTTACAACTAATGCTTGACAGGAAAAAATTACCTGATGAGCTCATTATCCAGACTGATCGTGCCTTTTTTGAATCCATACTAACCAATCTTCTTAAGAATGCTATTAAATATACTAAGCAAGGTCGAATACGATTTGGATTAAGGATACAGGAGGATTGGCTGGAATTTTATGTAAGTGATACAGGTATAGGTATACCCGCAAACCGGCAGCAGGCAATTTTTGAGCGTTTTGTTCAGGCTGATATATCTGATAAGCAAGTATTCGAAGGTTCCGGTCTCGGCCTGGCAATAAGCAAGGCTTATGTGGAAATGCTTGGTGGAAAGATCAGTCTCAATTCTACAGAAAACGAAGGATCAATTTTTTATTTCACATTGCCGTTTAAAGGAGATGAAAAGAATAAACAGGCAGATAAACATTCAGACTCCGAAGGAAAAATAGCCTTTGATAAAAATAATCTTAATCTCCTGGTGGTTGAGGATGATGAAACTGCCCTACAGGTGTTGCAACATATACTCAGGGATAAATGCAATAACATATACACCGCCACTACAGGAAAAGAGGCGGTTGAGTTTCTAAGAAATAATAAAACCATAGATCTGGTTTTGATGGATATAAAGATGCCGGAGATGAACGGTTATGAGGCTACACGCATGATAAGAGAATTTAACAAGGAGGTTTTAATCATAGCACAAACAGCTTATGCACTTGAGGGCGACCGGGAAAAAGCACTGGAAGCCGGATGCGATGATTACATTTCAAAACCAATAAAGAAGAAAATTCTGCTATCATTGATCAAACGTAAGTTAAGCTGAATCTTCCTTTGGATGAATTAAGCTGACAATCAATAACATGAAACTCTACATAACAAGGCACGGGGAAACAATTGAGAATACAAAGGGCATACTGCAGGGCCATTCCGAGGGGACCCTGTCGGAAAAAGGTGTCCGGCAGGCCGAAAAACTTGCCCGGAGGCTGGTTGATGAACCTATTGATATAATATACTCCAGTGACCTGGGCCGGGCGGCTCATACTACAAATGCCATAATGAAAGTCAAACCGGGCACAGCTGTTATCTATACCCCGGAATTACGGGAGAGGGACCTTGGTGAATTCCAGGGCAGGACCAGGGAAGAATGCGGGTGGATAAAACAGTCCGGGAAGCAATACCCTGAACCAGAGAAGGGTGAAAAAGCGGCAGATGTATTTAACAGGGCCGAAAAATTCTACAGGTACCTGCTCGCAAAACATGTAAATGATAATGTACTGCTGGTATCCCATGGATTCATAGGTAAATTACTTACCGGCATCATAACAGGAAAAACAATTGATGATATCATCATAACGGAAAGCTTAAAAAACACCAGCCTTAGTATTTATGAAATAAAAAAACAGGCTGAAATAAAAACTATAATCTTTGATTCGACAGATCATCTTTTCTAGGGTTTAAAACCTTGCCGCACACTCCCAGTTCTCCATGCTCTAAAAGCAATTATTACAAAACGGTTACTCTTTGTCAATTTATTGTAACAGAACATTAATAATCCGTTAACGATAATGATATAATCAGAACCTACTTTTGCGGTGTGAATATGTTAATAATAACTCTTATTAAATAATTAAAAACACACACAAAAGTATGAAAAAGATTCTCTTTATTACACTTGCAGCCGTACTGGCAGTATTTACAGGATGCGAGAAGGAATATGCGCCTCCCGCACTGGAGGCTCCTGCAAGTGAAACAGTCGAAACATCCACACCCGTCGACCTTACATTCAGCTATACGGCGGATGGTGGATTCAAGTCATCTTCAGTAACGGCCACAAACGGCAGCGCTGTTGTTGCAACAGATGGCACAGACGGTGAAACTTCAGGCAACATTATAGTTACCTTTACAGCAGGTAATGCAGCCGGTGCCGGGTCAGTAACCCTGAACATTTTTGATTCAAAAGATCAGACAGATGCTGCAACAGCTGTTATTACCGTTTATGAAGAAGGCGCACCCGACGTAACAGCTCCCTCAAGCACTGACGTTGAGGTAATTAAGTCTGTTGACCTTACATTCAGCATAGCAGCCGAAGGCGGTTATGCTTCATCATCTGTTTCAGCCGGCAAGGGTTCAGCAGTTGTAAAAACTGAACCAGCAGCAGGTGCCAGCTCGGGTGATGTGGTTGTAACATTTACAGCAGGCAGGGAAGCAGGTGCCGGTTCAGTGGAACTGACAGCGACCGATGAGAACGGCAAAAACGGTATTGCCACTGCAGTTCTAGACATAAAGGATGTTTCCACGGTATCTGTCTCTGATAATATTGATACAGACACAACATGGGAAACAGGTAAAGTATATATACTGGAAGGCCGCATTGCAGTGGTTGATGGTGTAACACTTACCATTGAGCCCGGTGTTATTGTCAAAGGCCGCGAAGGTGAGGGATCTAATGCCACAGCACTATTGATAGCACGCGGTGCTAAACTGATGGCAGAAGGTACTGACAGCTCACCTATCATTTTCACCTCGGTAGCTGACAATATACTTCCGGGTGAAATTGAAAGCCCGAATATGGATACAGACCTCAACGGTCTATGGGGTGGCTTGCTTATTCTGGGTAAAGCACCCATCTCAGCCGACGCCACTGCTGTACAGATTGAAGGTATTCCTCCCTCAGATCAGAATGGACTGTACGGAGGCACAGAAGAGAATGATAACTCAGGTGTGATAAGGTATATATCCATACGTCACGGTGGCGCCAACATAGGGGAAGGCAATGAGATAAACGGCCTCACCCTTGGTGGTATTGGATCAGGTACAACAATCGAAAACGTGGAGATCATTGCAAACCAGGATGACGGCATTGAATGGTTTGGCGGTAAGGTAAATGTCACTAACGCCATTGTCTGGAACACAGGTGATGATGCAATTGACACCGACCAGTCATGGGGCGGCACACTGGATAATTTCATTATTATAAATCCGGGTGATGAATGTTTTGAACTGGACGGACCGGAAGGAACCATGGTTGACAAACACACAATCAAAAACGGTTCAGCCTGGGCCGGTGATGCACAGGGACTGGTTGATCTTGATAATAATTCAAATGTTGATATGGACGGGGTATATTTCTTCGGCCTCGCTACAGACCAGGATTTCGACCAGATTCCAACAGTATATGCATGTACATTCGAAAACTTCGAGGCTACATTACCTGCTTCAAGCATACTTACTGACTTCTTCAAGGATGGCAGTGATGCATTCACAACTGCAGAAGGCTGCCGGTGCCAATACGGTAGGCGCAGATGCATCAGCCTTCCAGGGCTGGTCATGGGCAGCAGTATCAGGTGCAACAAATGATTTCTAAACAAAATAGTAATATAACATCAGGACTCGCAGTGATTTTTTCGCTGCGGGTTTTGATATTAAAAAACAATAAAATAAAAATTTAAATAATGAACTTTCTCAGAATAATAGCTGCATTCTTCTTTCTTATGTTTTTCAGCGGGCTGAATGCGCAGGATGGTATTATCAGAGGTTCTGTTTATGACGGTGCTGACGGCGAGGCAATGATTATGGTGACCGTGGCTGTTGAAGGTACAACTACCGGAACATTTACTGACCTCGACGGAAAATTCAACATCAAGATTGCCCCGGGCAATTATACACTGCACCTTTCCTTTGTCGGTTATGAGCCCCGTACTATCAA
Organism: Bacteroidales bacterium; assembly: GCA_034521735.1. Classification (GTDB taxonomy): domain Bacteria; phylum Bacteroidota; class Bacteroidia; order Bacteroidales; family VadinHA17; genus UBA9300. The sequence continues at coordinate 72,284 of JAXHLX010000013.1, read as the reverse complement.
TGATGTTACAGTAAATGCAGATAAGGTAACACTCCTTGATAACCTGAAGATGGGTTCATCAACAGTGGAATTATCAGAAGTTACCGTTACGGCAAAGATGAGCAGGAATAATGAAAATGCACTGATGGCGATAAAGATGAAATCAGCATCGGTAATGGACGGTATTTCCTCGGCTAACTTTAAGAAGATGGGCGACTCTAATGCCGCATCGTCAATGAAAAGAGTGACCGGCGTATCTGTTGAAGGAGGTAAATATGTGTATGTGCGTGGTCTGGGCGACAGGTATACCAAGACTATCCTGAACGGGGTTGATATACCCGGACTGGACCCCGACAGGAACACTATGCAACTGGATATATTCCCGACCAGCATAATTGATAATATAATGGTTTATAAATCATTCCGGGCTGATATGCCGGCCGATTTCACGGGAGGGGTAATTGATATATCCATTAAGGATTTTCCCGAGCAGAAAAAGGGCAACGTCTTTTTAGGCACAGCATATAATCCTGATTATCACTTTAATAATGATTACCTTACATATCCGGGTGGCAAAACCGACTTCCTGGGTTTTGATGACGGTACACGTGATATTCCCGCAACCGAGGATATACCTTTTTTCATTGATGCATTATCCGATCCGGATGGTGAGGCAGGCACGAGATTCAGAGAGATCCTGGATGGGTTTAACCCCACCATGGCAGCCATAAGGCAGCAAAACCTTATGGATTATAACTTCGGTGCCTCCTTTGGCAACCAGATCCCCTTAAAAAATGTCACAATAGGTTATAATTTCGGATTCTCATATAAAAATAATACTGAATACTACAGGAATGCTGAATACGGACGCTATGGACTTTCCTCTGATCCGGATATCATGGATATGGAAGTACGCGAGTTCCAGATAGGCGATTATGGGTCTAACAGTGTGCTGCTAAGCAGTCTGGCGGGCTTTGCGGTGAAAACAATGAAATCCAAATACCGTATAAACCTGATACATATGCAAAACGGTGTGTCAAAGGCAGGTATTTTTGACTATGAAAATTCAGACCAGGGCGCCGTCTTCAGCGCATACCAGCATAACCTTGAGTATAGTCAGCGATCACTCACCAACGTCCTTATTGACGGGAAACATACTTTCGCAGCCTCAAACTGGGATATTGTCTGGAAACTGTCACCTACATTATCCTCTATCAGCGATCCTGATGCACGCTTTGTCAGGTACCTTAAGGAAAATGACACATACAGGATAAACACAGAGGGCGGTTTCCCTGAGAGAATATGGAGAAACCTGTCGGAGATAAACCTCTCAGGGGTTCTGCATATAACCAAGGAGTTCAGGTTTATGGGTGAGGAAGCAAAGCTGAATTTCGGAGGGGCCTATACCTATAAGGAGCGTGACTTTGTAATACGCAAATATGCCCTTAACGTACGCAACGTTCCACTCACAGGTAACCCGGATGAACTTTTTGCACCTGAAAACCTGTGGCCTCTTAACGGTACACAAACAGGCAGCGGAACAACCTACGGAGCACATTTTATTCCGGACAACCCCAACAAATTCAATGCAGTGGTCAATAATGCCGCAGCTTATGCCTCAACAGAGCTTATACCTTTCAATAACCTGAAAGCCATTATCGGTCTGAGGGTGGAGAATTACAGGCAGTATTATACGGGTCAGGACCAGCTGGGCACCAATGTTCTGAATAACGATAAGGTGATGGACAAGCTCGATCTTTTCCCTTCCATCAATTTTGTATATGCCCTGGCTGAAAAACAAAACCTGCGTGTTGCTTATGCAAGAACCACGGCCAGACCCTCATTTAAAGAGATGTCTTTCGCCGAGATAGCTGACCCCTTAAGCGGGCGCACCTTTATAGGAGGTATGTTCCGTGATGCTGATCATGTATCGGGACTGGAATACTGGGACGGGAATCTGAGCAGCTCATATATCCATAATTTTGACCTCAGGTGGGAACTGTACCATGGCCTGGGCCAGATGGTGTCAGTCAGCGGCTTCTATAAAAAATTCATTGACCCCATTGAGATAGTTCAGTATGCAACGCAGACAGGAGCCTTCCAGCCCAGGAATGTAGGTGACGGTAAGGTGCTGGGAGTTGAGTTTGAGCTGCGCCAGGATATGGGAATTATCGCTGAAGCACTTGAAAACTTCGGTTTTATTTCTAATGTATCGGTAACACGCTCACAGATAGAGCTGAGCTCAACAGAATATCTCTCGCGTATAGAAAACGCACGCACGGGCCAGACAATAGAGAAAGACCGGGTAATGGCCGGCCAGGCACCCTATATCATCAATGCCGGCATCTCATATAACGGTGGCGAAAAAGGATTCGGGAAAGGCTTTGAGGCCGGACTGTATTATAATGTACAGGGCATGACACTTCAGTATGTTGGCATAGCTGACCGTCCTGATATCTACATGCTCCCCTTCCATAACCTCAACTTCACTACCAGCAAAACATTCGGAAAGGACCAGAGGACCACGCTCAGCTTTAAGATTGATAACCTGCTGAATGATGAGAAAGAATCGGTGTTCAGGTCATTTAACCCTACAGACCAGTTTTTCACCAGGCTGGAGCCGGGGATAACCTTCCATCTTAAACTGAGTTATAATCTTTTCTAGAAACTCTTCAGCATAAAGACTCAGACAGTCGATAAAAAAAGAAGGAGCATCTTTCATCAACAGGAAGATGTTCCTTTTTTATATGCCTTCTAAGAATGTAAATAATTTCAAGTATCCTTACCGGATCAGTTCCTTTCACCAGTTTCATTTCTTGCTGCCAGCTTATAAAACAGGTAGCCCAGTATCAGTATCAGTCCCAGCAGAGTGATAATTACCGGTGCACTGGGAACATCAAGTCTGAGGGATAATAACAGTCCGCCGAAGGATGCCGCTGAACCGGCAAGCCAGCCCACTATCAGCTTGGTGGTCCAGTTACCTGTCAATATAACAGAAAGGGACGCCGGGAGTATAAGAAATGCAAAAACCGTTAGTATCCCGGCTATATTGACCGCCTCAACCACCACCAGCCCGAAGGAAAAGTAAAAGAGAAAATCCCAGAGCTTTTGCCCTGGCATATTATCTTCCTTCTTATGAAATGAATCGGTCAGTCTCATAAACTTCTTCCTGTACACAATATGAAAAACACCAACAATAAGAACTATTATCCCAAGCCTTATAAGTTGTGAACCCGATACCCACAGTATGCTGCCCACAAGCATATCATGGACATGTACATCGCCACCTGCGCCTTTATCCAGGATAATAACTGTAAGTGTTGTGGCAACGGCATAGGCAATACCTATTATAGCCTCGAGAGGAATGGAGATTGTCCGGTGCTTTAAAAGGGTAAAAGCAAACGAAGCAATTGATATAAACCCGAGTGAGAAGACGTAGGGCAGTAAACCCTCATTCTCATGAAGATGATCAATATGTGAAGCATCAAAAATTACCAGTCCCACCGCTGATCCCAGGGCCGCAATCGAGGCCAGGGCTATATCAATAAAGATTATCTCCCTTTTAATAACATGAATGCCAAAATAAACGTTTATAAGCACTATCAGCAGGCATCCGATAAAAGGGAGCAATATAAATTCAATAGATAACATCAGTTTCCTTATTAATTTGTTCCTAGAATACCTTGTTCTCTCTTTTTATGCAATAATTTCGCGAAAGCTGCGAGATAGGCACTTATACCTATCAGGCTTACAATGGCCGGACCATTGGAGATATTGAGTGCATAGGATATATATATCCCTGCCAGTGAACCGGCCGATCCTATTATCCAGCTCCATATTATCCTTTGCCTCCATGAGCTGATAAAGATCCGGCTGATTGATGCCGGGCCTATAAGAAGGATGAATACAAGAAAGATACCCATTACGGGAACAGACTTCACTATGACTATCCCAAAGGTGATATAGAAAACAAGATCATAAATTCTTGTCTGACCAATAGTAGCAGCCTGGTTTTTGCCCTGACTTATCTCTCTTATTTTCTTACCTATAAGCAGGTTTATAATAATAATGGGGACAAAAACCAGCAAACAGCTTATTACAGTTTTCCATGTTACCCATAGCACATTACCTGTAATGGTTTTTGTAATAAAATTTGAGCCCCCGGGTATCTTTTCCGCCAGCAATAGCGCCATACCCAGGGCAATACAATAGAAGATACCGATAATAGCCTCCTGTGGCAGTACCTGTTTCTTCACCTTCATCACTGAGAATACTCCCAGCACAATGATTGTGAATGCATATGATACTAACTGGGCATTAAGGGAATTCTCCGCAAAGCCAAGAAGTATACCTATCATGGTTCCCAGTGCCGCTATCTGTGCAACAGCAATATCAATGAATATTATTCCGCGTGAAAGTATATGATTTCCGAAAAAGCTCAGCATGCCTGCAAGGAGGATGCTGGCAATAACAGGGGGTGCAAGAAAAACCAGTGTTCCCATAATCAGATATTCTGTTTAATCTGGCTGATCCAGTAATCCATCAGCTCAAAATTATTGTCAATTCCAATATCGCTATTAACAAAAAGAGGCAGGTAAACGGCCTTTATCCCCGTCTTATCCTCAATCATCTGTGCTGATTTTTTCTCAAAATAATTTGCCACCAGCATAATCTTTATATCCTGCTCCTTAATAAGGTTCACCATATACTGCACATGCCTGGCTGAAGGCGGAATGCCCGGCTTGGGTTCAATAAACCCTGCTATCTCCAGTCCGAAGGCATTGGAAAAATAAGCCCAGTTCTTATGGTATGCTATGATACGGCTGTCCCGGAAAGGAAGTGCTTCTTTAAGCCACCCCCCAAGAAGGTTCAGCAGTTTATCTCCCTGGTATTCCCTTTCAAGGAAAGTAAAGAGTGTATGATTCTCCAGCAGTCCGGATAGTGTTTCACCTCCAAACATGTCCACCAGCTCATCACCAAAGAGTGCACGGTCAACCCTGTCGATAAAATCATCACGGTTGGCTTCATAAAAAGCCGCATTGGCGGGATCAACCTTTATCAGTCCTATGGTTATATTGCTTGCTACAACTTTCCAGTTAAGCGGACTGGTATTAATATGAGGATTACCCATCAGATGAACATCGCCCTCACTACGGTCTGCCGTTTCCGGCTTATCAAGTATATTCACACCATCCGACACGGCAACAAAACCCCTTGCTCCATCCATAATATTCTTATTCCGGGCTTTATCAATAAGGGTAGCTGACCATTGCTCCAGGTCCATCCCCGTGGTAATCCATATATCAGCCTTATTAAGCATCATGGCATAGCTTGGCTTTGGAGGTATGAAATGTGGATCTGATTCACCATTTGATATCATTTCAACAATTGCTTTCTCCTGGGCTATCTCAGCAGCTATTGAGGCATAATCTGAAAAGGAACATACTATCCTTAAGGGCTGCTTGCCGGCTGCTGCAATTGAAACTGCCAGTAATAACAAAAAACTTATTAATTGCTTTCTCATATTTTCCTCTTGTTTAATTTTATTCATTAATTATTTTTTCTTCCTAATATGCATCATGTTTATGCGGACCCATAGCCCAGGAGAATTGTAACACAACAGAGTGATGTGAAGGATAGGCACCTGCTGATTCCGGCAGGTAGGCTATGCTTCTTGAATTATACTGGTATTGTATCCTGTAAAACACAAATTCACTCTGCCAGAAATCAAAATTAACAGTATAATCCCATTCATACTGGCTGTTATCATAAGGCATCTCGCTGTAACCTACTCTTCCCCCAATCCACATCCTTGAATTAATCTTACGATGGACCAGTGAGTAAAAACCTTTGCTTCGCACAATTCCAAAAGGTGTTTCATTGAAACCATAATACAGTTCCGTCATCCAGTCAAAGGATTTATATTTTGCAGTGCCCGGGGGCTGCCATTTATAATGCAGACCCAAACTTGTCACATAAGTATTGGTCTGAGCTATATTATCATCCCGGCCGGCAATACCACTCAGGGTATACTCAAAATAGCTGGCATCGGAAATATCATAATAATTCTTCCAGTGCGCCACATAGGCCATATTCACACTCTTATCAGATGAATAACTCATATTGTCGTTAATATTAATAACTGATATATCAAAGGAGCTGGCATCTGAAAATAATATCCGGGGAAGCATAATGTTAAGGGCTCCTCCCATGCCATTGAAACCGTCAAGACCGAAATAATTAACCGCTGCCCTTGGTCTGTCAAACTGTGGCAGGGCATGTGTGTGATGCCTGTTTAACAGTCCGAATTCAGGAAAAAAGACGCCTGCCTTAAGGGAGGTATTCAGGGGCAGGTTGAGAATCTCCATATATGCCTCTTCAATAGAGACCCCCTCTTCAGTTATATCCAAAAAAGCTTTCCCCCTGGCAAAGGGATCGAGGGCTGAGACAAAAGACATCTCAAGACTCCTCATAAAAAGGCCATTGCTTCCATGGTTGCGATCACCCGGCTCGGATATATTTTCGGCATCAACCGATGAGGCAGAAGCAAAGAAATCGCCGAGAACACTTATGTTTGGGTTCAGTCCCTGCTGTTGCCTCACCCCGCTATGAAATTTTTTTGATACATTCCTTTTATCAGCTTTCTCCTTGTCTGACAGCATATCAGCATCTTCAAGCAGGCTGGCCAGTTCATCCTCTTTATCCTTTGACTCAAGCTTTGCCTCAAGCTTTTCTATCCTCTTAAGTAATTTATTATATTCCGTTGTATCAATAATGGTTTTCTCCTGGGCACTTACCAGCCCGCAACTGAATACCAGTAAAAAGGTAAATAAAATATATCTCATGTTGGTTTTTATACTAAATTTTTGTTCACTTATAGACCTACCAGGATAATCTGATAGTCATAGTATTAGTTATCAATCAGATATTCGGCTCAGATTAAATTAACTGCAGGCGGGAGGTGCCCGGGGTGAACAAAGAGATATAAGCCTAACGGCAGACAGGCCATAGCTGGCAGGTCCTACTAAATCACTGACCCTCAATGTTATAAACAAGGTAAATAATATCAACCCTACAAGGATTATAATATTACTGAGAAGATCAAGTGTTACCAGTTCTGCATCTGTGTGGCCGTGTAAGGGATATGGCTGATTGCCGCTTTCCTGTTTATCAAAAGGATGGGCATGTGAATACTCATATCCCTTTATAAGATGATCATGCCTGTTAACCAGCGAGTTTGTAATAAACAGCAGGAGGACAGGCACCGTTACAAGAAGAATGAAATATTTATATTTCCTTATTTTACTCATTTGTATCATCTCAGAAGCGGAGCAAATATAGAAAAGTTTCACTTCCCTGTGAAATTATGAGCTAACTGATAACTATAAAGAATGTTAAATAATATACCATCCATTATCAATTCTTTGATTCCCTGTCAGTCAGCCAGCCAGTTCTGAATCATTTTAACACCCAGGCAGAAAAACTATCCTGTCAAAATCAATAATTGCTGAGATTCTCAGCTCATCCGGCTTTTTTATTTCTAATTTTGTCAGCCCGGAGGACCTTATAATATGGGCTATATTGTAGGTGAATGAATCATAATTATTTATAAGCAGCACTTTCATGGAATCAAATATAATAAAATATGTTAGCGGACAGATGAATTATTATGGTAACTCAGGCCGTCCATTCTTCTTTATGTTTGATTTTGAAATGAAGAAACCGGTGATATACCCCCTGGACCAATTGCCCTCTGACATTATCATGAGTACTCCGGTTTTTGACAATTCCGCTCAGAAAGAAAGCGGTGCTGAAGGAAGTATAATATTGGAGGTAGAGCCTGTTGACTTCAAAATATATAAGAAAGCATTTGATAATGTATTAAAAAACATACAGCACGGTAATTCATATCTGCTTAACCTTACATTCCCTGCAAGGATAAAAACAGATGCCAGCCTCAGGGATATCTTTTATAACAGTCATGCCAGGTACAGGTTACTCTACGGTAACAGATTTGTTGTATTCTCACCTGAAATATTTGTAAGAATAGACAGAAAGGGAACAATAAGTTCATTTCCGATGAAAGGGACCATTGACGCCTCCGTAAAAAACGCTGAAAAGATACTACTGGCTGATGAAAAGGAAAGAGCAGAGCATAGCACCATTACCGATCTTATAAGAAATGACTTAAGCGTATATGCTCATAATGTCAGAGTTGTAAGACAAAGGTATATTGATACAATACGAACACCATCAGGAAAACTTTTACAGCTTAGTTCGGAGATAGCAGGATCACTCGGCCCTGACTGGAAGGGCAAAACAGGTGATATCATTACTTCAATGCTACCGGCAGGATCAGTGAGCGGTGCACCAAAAAACAAAACTCTTCAGATAATCAGGGAAAGTGAAGTTGAAGAAAGGGGCTATTATACCGGTATCTTCGGGATATTCACCGGCAGTGAGATTGACAGCGCTGTTATGATCAGGTATATTGAACAGAACGACAGGGGATATGTTTATAGAAGTGGAGGTGGCATCACCTTTATGAGCGATCCGGAAAAGGAGTATGACGAACTAATAAAGAAGATATATGTCCCTGTTGGTTGAAACAATAAAAGTAAAGGATGGCCGCTTATTCAATATTGAATATCATTCAAATCGCTTTAATAAAACCAGGAAGGATCTTTTCAATACCGGTCCGGCCGTTGATCTTCAGGATAAAATAATTATCCCGGCCTATGCCAGGCAGGGGCTCTTCAAATGCAGAATTGAGTATAATGATCATATCAGGAAGCTGGACTTTCTCCCCTACGAGATTAAACGTATAAGGACACTCAGGCTGGTGGAAGCAGGCGATCTTGAATACAGATATAAATATCTCAACAGATCGGGTATAGATTCGCTGATGGAACAAAAGGGCAGCTGTGATGACATACTGATAATCAAGGATGGCCGGATCACCGACACATCATATGCAAATATTATCGTGAGGGGAAATGACGGCATATGGTACACTCCGTCAAGCTATCTGCTGAGGGGAACGAAAAGAGAGTATCTGCTGGACAACGGACTGATAAAGGAGAAGGACATCACCCCGGCAGGTTTGAAAAGATTCAGGGAACTGAGACTGATAAACAGCATGCTGGATATTGATGATACAAGCAGCATACCCGTAAGAACAATCTGTTTCTAAAAGTCGAAAGACAAGCTTATTCCACGAACTCTGAATTTTCCCTTCTGACATTTTTTAGGGGGTAATCATATTCATTGCCCCTGTATACATATCTGATAATATCAAAGGGCCCGCCGGGTTTATAATCATAATTCTCAATAATCGACGGACCCGTATTGATGGTTCCTTTTATCACTGTTTTACTGCCTTCAGAAGAAGAAGTAACATCCACTTCCAGACCTCTGAATACAAGTGAGGTGAATTCAACATCAGCATCCAGATTTTTCAACTCAATAATAACATCCGTCCCCTTTTCAATGTCCCTTACCATCCACGATTGGTAATAAACATCCTGTATACGGAACAGTTCATGCTCAGTCTTCAGCAAGGCAGAACATCCGCTTATAACTGTAAACATAATTATAACTGAAAGAATCTTTATCGATCTCATATTTTAAAATTATTTTACCTGCATTTTATTCACTTCGTTTATAAGCAGACTTGTGGTTAGGTCCATATTCTTTCCATAAAACTGATATTATTAATGAGGCCTGCTTAAGCTATAATAAACAAAGATGATACAAATTTGGTTATTTATTAGTAAATAAAACCCAAAAACCATGCAAAATTATTTCAGGCCTGGGAAAAAGGTCTGATTCAGGCATATTTTTTGTAGTTTTGTATGCTTGTATTGTTGATTAAAAACAACAAATTTATAATTTGAAAACACGAGCATAAAATTAGCGACGCGATCTCATGAACAAAGTGAATAAAATATTTAAACCTATGAAGCTTTTTTTAAGAATAGCATTATTCTCCTTTATAGCACTTGCAATACTAAGTGCATGTGAAAAAGATATACCAATTGTTTCAACAACAGGCTCCTTTTCGAAGGAGCCTCTTATTGAAGAAGCCGACGAGATAAGCCAGTTTGTGTATGAAGGTTTGCAGGATGCCTACCTGTGGTATGACAAAGTCGATAAACTTGGTAATGATTATTTTGCGACAACTGATGATTATTACAGTTACCTTAATGGTTTTGAAACCGACTATGAGAGCCTTTTTTATGATCTCCTTTACCAGCACGGCACCATAGACAGATGGTCGTGGATAGTTGACGACTGGGAAGAGCTGGAGAATTCCTTTGCAGGCATCTCCAAATCAATGGGCTATGATTTCAGGCTTGTCATATTATCAGGATCAGATGATGTTTTCGGCTATATCAGGTATGTACTGCCTGACTCACCTGCAGCTACTGCCGGACTCAAACGAGGCAATCTCTTTAAGAAAGTAGACGGAGAACAGCTCACCATTAATAACTACCGCGATCTTCTGTTTAATAATGAAAGCTATTATCTGACACTGGCATATATTGATAACAACACTATTTATAACGGCGACGACACCCCGGTTATGACTGCTGAAGAAATACAGGAAAACCCTGTATACTACACCGATGTAATTGATGTTGGAGGTGTGCCCACTGCCTATCTTGTTTATAATTCCTTCACATCAAATTTTGACATCCAGCTTAATGAGGCCTTTGATTATTTCAAGTCGCAGGGCGCCGGCAGGCTTATACTCGATCTGCGATATAACGGAGGCGGATCTATCAGAACATCCCAGTACCTCGCAAGCATGATTTACAGCACCGATACGGATAAGGTTTTTGCCAAGTCCCTCTGGAATGACAAATACACTGCCTATTTTATACAAGAAGATGGAGAAGATGCATTGAACTATTATTTTAAGGACATCATATATGCCAGCGGGCAGAACCCTGAAACTCCTGATTACAAGCATGGAGCTTAACGAAGTATATGTTATAACTACGGGCTCAACAGCCTCAGCCAGTGAAATGGTTATAAACGGTCTGGAGCCTTATATTGATGTAAAAGTAATAGGCAGTAATTCAACGGGTAAATATGTAGGGTCAATAACCTATAAGGACTGGGACAGTCAGGGCAATGTCAATCCTGATCATAAATGGGCCATGCAGCCCATAGTGCTTAAGCTTGTCAATTCCGCCGGTAACCCTTCAGACATGAGTGATCCCAACTATATTAATGGCTTACCCACGGATATGGAAGCAGAAGAGAACTATGTAAACCTTCAGCCTTTCGGTGATGTTAATGAACCACTGCTGAAAGCCACCATAGATTATATCCTGGGCGTAAAATCCGCCCCGGCAACACCGGGACTGATCGAAGGAATTGATTATGAGGTCATAGCTGATTCCCGCGACTTCAAACCCTTAAGCAAGGAGATGTACCTCGAAGGTACTTTCAGGCTCAAATAACTGCCGGAAAAGCAGGCGCGACTATTAGTTTGAGTGCTTTTTGCCGTATGATAGTATTGCCAGACACTAACCCTTAATTGTTGTGTATTACGAATGTTTTAAGGGGCACGGATTATTTACCATGAGTATTCATACCAGCCCCTTACATCCACCGCCTGCATTCCTGCCGATTTAGCAGCCCTGATGCCCAGGTCGCCGTCCTCAAAGACGATAATATCAGAAGGAGCTACCTCAAGCAGTTCAGCGCATTTAAAGAATGTTTCCGGATCCGGCTTATGGTTCTTAACATCATCGGCTGTAACGACATGCCTGAAGTACTTTTTCATATCTATCACCTCAAGGGTATGCATAACAGTATCCCTGGGACCACCGGTTCCCACCGCAAGAGGGATAATATCATGATATTTTCGCACAATATCAGCAACAGGCCCAATCTCTTTCACCATATGCTGCAAATCGTTGAACATTATCCTTTTTTTGAAACAATATCATGCGGATCTATAACACCTTCCTTTGAAGATTCCTTTATTATTGCCCGCGCTATATTTATCCCCGGTGAGCCAGTAAAGGACCGCAGAAATTCACTGCTCATATCCATACCATAACTGTTGCATGCCTCTCTCCACGCTTTCATATGCAGGGGCATGGTGTCGGCCAGTGTACCATCAAGATCAAAGATCAGTGCTTTTATGCCATCGGGTAAAACAAAACTCATATAATCCGTATTTTAGAAAGCACAAATATATGAAAAATAGCAGCAAGGGGGAACAAGGAAACACTCAGGCATTTAGAAAACCCGGCAAGCACACAGGTAAAATCAAGGGCTTGCTCAGGAACTACACTTTTAATAAACGATGCAAGGAGGATATTAACACCTTCTGTCCATATAATACAACTGTATTTTTGACAGAGGTCATCATTATATCCTTAAAATTCTTAAACCCGGTAATAATCGATTGCTCGTGAAGCCTGGCTTCATAATTATATATTTGCTTTGCAAGCTTCAGATCATTTAGAGATTTAATTTTGATATTTTTTCTTTGGATTACTTTACTCATGGCTTAATCATTTTCATCCTCATCAAACAGTATTTCAGCTATATTTTTGACTATCCGGTTTGTTAGCAGTTGCTTTCTGAACAGGAATATCATTATGGCTAGAAATATATAAAAGCCTGCCGATATCAGCAGAGCTACAGATGAAGAACCATAAGCTTCGTCATACCAACCTACAAATGCCTGTGTTAACAAGAACAGCGCTACCAGTATAATAATTGAAATAAGTGTAGTGGATAGAAAATAGGTGCCTATTCTGGCTATCTTCTCTATCACACCTAATTTCCAAAGACCTATCCTTGCTTCAATATAGTCTTTAATAACATCACTGAGCTCGTGCACATTCTCAATCAAAGATTTATCATTCATGATGTTATAAGTTCTATTTGGTTTTACTGGCTTCTTTGCCTGCTTTTGCCTCTTTTACCCTGGAGGCTTCTTTTTCAACTTTGGAGGCCTCTTTTTCTACTTTTTCTGCTGCTTTTCTCCGGGCTTCCTTTGTCTTGTTTTCAAGTTCTGCTTCAAGATCGCCGAAACGGTCATTCAGGTCATTGACGAACTTACTGAAATGACTCTTCAGCCCGTCAATCCTTTCGTCAAGGTCTTCTTTTATACCATCACCAGCCTGTTCAGCAGATTTTCTTATTTTCTCCCTGGTTTTGGAACCTTTATCGGGTGCAATTAAAATACCTGCAACTAATCCGGCTGTAGCTCCGGTTAAAAATCCCAGAACAGCGTTTGTTGTTTTGTTTGCCATAATTAAGTTTTATTTTAAATTAATAATTTCAAATTATTTCTTATAACAGTAGAAATATCGTGCCAAACCCGCTCACCCCCCCTATGCTGGTTGTATTTTATAGAATTGTAGATAAGTACCACACAGCACATCATAAAATGTGTCATAAATTCCACACTTTTTATTCCTGAATATTGTCTCCCGGTGATTATGTTTACCTGCATGGATTGACTGCTTATAAAATGCCTGTAATAAAAACACCACCCATATATCTCTCAGCAACGGTGGATATGTCCCTTAAAATTTTGATGGCAACAGGTTTATCTTTTTTCTTTACCATCTTGAGAATAAAATATGCAAATTTTGTCCTGTAGTAAAGGAATAAAAATATATACACGGGAAGGATCAGAATCCTGAACCTTGATCCTATCTTTCGAGGTGAAAATCCTCCCGGTATTCCGTTGTTGTTAACCATGTATCCAGTCTGTCTCCATAAGAGGGCAGTGCATTGCACCTCAAAAATATCCATCATCCCGGGTTTCCATTCTGCCACATAACTACCCTCTTTTTCAGATTCTGAAAGCTGCATAGTCCCTATTATACTTTCACCGAAAGCTTCAGTTGTTATAACGGATAGCAGAGGCTGCACTTATTCAAGCACATAACGTGGTATATGCTTGGGCAGGCGTGTTAATAATTCATAGTTAAGACTGTTATTCATATCACTGAAGGAGCTCACAGTGATGGTAAGATCACCCTGTGTTCCTATCAGCACCACCTCATCCCCTTCCTGTACATCATTCAGGTCGGTTACATCAACTATCATCATATTCATATTCACTGAACCTATAACAGCCACCCGCTTTTCATGTATAAGTACATGGCCCAGGTTGCTCAGGTTGCGGCTGAAGCCATATCCATATCCTACCGGAACGGTGGCGATAGTAGCCGGGCGATTGGTCAGGTAGGAGCTACCATAGCTTATATACTCCCCTTCACCCACATGTTTTACGCTCATCACCTTACTCTTCCATGAGAGCACCCTTTTAAGAGGATCTTCAGGGTATTTTTGTTTCAGAAGGTGGGTCATGCGTGTTTCACTGCTTGGCCAGAAGCCGTAACTTGAGATTCCTATGCGCACCATATCCATAGCCGTCTCCGGGAAATTGAGTACGGCTGCAGAGCAGGCGGTATGCCGGTACCGGGGTTTAATCCCTCTGTCAGCCAACCAGCTGCAGAGCCTGTTAAATGTACTGATCTGCTGCTGTATCCTCTCATAATTACTTATGGTTTCAGCACCGGCAAAATGTGTGCATACACCTTCCACCACCACATCCCCACTGAATTCTTCCAGCATTTTGATCACATCAGGCAACTCATCTTCACAAAAGCCTGTACGGTGCATCCCTGTCTCAATTTCGAGATGGATACGGGCAGGCTTATTCAGTCCCGATGCTACACGGCAGGCTGCCTTTAAGCGGTCAACTGAGAATACATAAAAGGAAACATCATGATCTACGGCCCATGCCAGCTCATCATTATCAATCCATCCCATAATCATCAGGTCACATTCACTCTTTTTAACCTTATATGCCCTCATGGCCTCGGCAACACTGAACACAGAGAAATGATCCACACCACACTCTTCAATCAGTGGTAAAAGATCCTCTATACCATGTCCGTATGCGTTGGCTTTGATAACCATTGAATAACGTGTGCCTTCTTTCAGGAAAGTTTTTAAAAACCTGATATTGGTATTCAGGGCTTTTTTACTCAGTTCTATATATGAAGTATGCAACATAGCTGATGAGTTTTTTTATTCTGCATAATAAGAGGGACTTTGTCAAAGATAATTAAATAAGAAGATACCCCGGGTTCACATCAAAGCTTAATAACATATGCACCGGTATTCAAGTCTTTATGCCGGGAGCAGAGTCCGGTACAGGTACCCTGATCCTGCTGAGGACTGATGCAAGGCCAATTCCTGTGGCCATCTGCCAGATCCCCCACCATGCAGCCATAAAGGCCATTCCGCCATTGGCAGCAAAAAGATTTGGATTGAATATAAGAACCAGGGCCAGGCCTGAGTTCTGTATACCTGTCTCTATGCTTAAAGTCCGCCTGTCACGCACAGGCACACGGCCAATGGTCCCAACCAGGTATCCCGTGAAGAGAGTCTGGATGTTTAGCAACATTACAATGACACCAATAGGCAGCACATAGCCTGGTATGTATTCCATGTTTGCCCATAGCGCCCCTATAATAAATGTCATATAAAAAAATACAGAAACGATCTTAACCTGCTTAAGGTATTTTTTTGTGGTAGCAGGGAATTTATAGGCAAACAGCATACCAGCAATAAGAGGTAGACCCAGGAGGATAAACACTGTTTTGGCCATGGCCAGAAAATCGATCTGTATGGGGATATTCAAATGCTTTGCTTTCTCATAATACCTGACATAGAGACCGCCCCAGAAAGCAAAATTAATAGGAGTCAAAAAGGTAGCTCCCAGGGTGGCAAAGGCAGTCAGGCTGACAGACAACTCGATATTGGCCTTTGCAAGTGCAGAGATAAAGTTGGAAACATTGCCTCCCGGGCAGGCAGCAATAAGTATCATTCCCATAGCAATGGAAGCAGGCGGATTAATCAGAATAACCAGGCCGAATGCCAGTGTTGGCAATAAAAGAAACTGTGAAAAAATGCCCAGCAGGGCTGAGCGTGGATTCAACAATAACTTCCTGAAATTCTCAACTCTTATCTCCAGGGCAACACCAAACATTATTACCGCAAGAGTGATGTTCATATAAAGAAGTCCGCCTTCACTGAAATTAAGACGTATATCATCAATTGAGGATAGGGCTTCGAACATATAAATATTATTAGAATAAGGTGCTAAGATAAAATATTTTTTTAAAGATGAATATCCGTGTTAATATGTAGACATTTCACCCAATGTGAGTATTGGTAAGTACATTGATTTTCTTTGAATCATAAAGAGATGTGCAATCCATATCATTGAATTACTGACATTTATTTCTATTCCGAAAACAAACTCTGAAACAGACAAAGAGAATGGCATGATATTATAGATTAGTTAATCGTAATTTATTATATACATGTGCTTAACATATTTTTATCATTAGATTACAAGAATTTAAAAAACTTACATTATGAAAGTTGCAGGTATTGTATTATTAATTATAGGTATTGTCGGAACAATCGTATTCGGAATCAAGGCCCTCGACCAATCTGAATCCTTTGATGTGCTCGGGGCTGAAGTAGCTGTAAGCACTGGAAACTGGGCCCCCGTTATAATCAGCGCAGTAGTAGCCATTATAGGTTTTATCCTGATGAGCGTCGGAAAAAAATAAGGCAAGTTAAGGTATTAAGCGATACCGGCTTATCTTTTCTTTATGATTGATCCTGTTTTCAATCATTTATTCCAGGCCTGTTGACATTATCGGCTTTGAATCCCAGTATGAACAGAACAAGTGCAATAAATATGCATACAGCCGTTGCATAATCGTACTGTCCTGTCATACGATATGACAGGCTGAAAATAAAAGGCCCCACTGCGCTGCCTATAACGGTCCAGCTCATAACATATCCCGAAATGGCACCAAGGTGCTTCAATCCGAAGAACCTTGGCCAGGTAACGGCAGACAGCACACCAAACATACCCTGCATTATCCCGTTACCAATGATCAACACCCACCTGATAATCGGAGAGACATCAAGAAAAAGAAGAGCGGACATACTGATAAGCATACCGCAGAGCTGTAATATCAAAAAATATTTCAGTTTGAGGTAGTCACTCAGCCAGCTGCCGAAGAAATGAAATGAAACGGCCACAAGGGATATGGGAAGGAAAATTGTTATGGCAGCACCCTGATCATATCCGTTCACGTCGAAAACAGATATAACATGAAAAGTAAAAGCAGTGATATAAAGTGCCTGCAGTGAGAGTGACAGGTTGAATATCCAGAAGGAATAGGTCGACCTTGCTTCCTTCAGGGTATATTCCTTCAATAATGGCAGGTTAGGATCATCCCTGTCTTTCCTTCTCTTTCCCTTCCCGTCAGGTACCAGTCCGTACATAGCCGGGTTATCCCTGAAAAAGATAAACGAAAATACGACAAAGATAAAAGAGACCAGTCCGAACATATTCCAGGCACCCTGCCAGGTAAAATTATTTATGAGCATATCAATAACCTGCGGCGAGTATGAAAAACCGAATGAGATGGTGATGCCCACTATCGCATTTGCAAAGCCACGCCTTCTCTCAAACCACTTCATCACCATATTGCGTGATGTCATTGTAATAACACCCTGTCCGAAGAATCTGAGTGAAAAGAATCCTGCCGTTAAGAGGACAAAAGCTATTATGGCAGGATCGATAAATGACATTAACGAGGATACGGATATAGTAAGCCTGGAAATACGTGAAAGGTATAAGAGGGTCAGGCCCATTAACACACCGGCAATCATGATCACAGGCCTTACACCGTACCTGTCATACATCCTCCCTGCAAAAGGTATACACAGGCCGCTCAGTATTGTGCCAATCATATATGCCATGCTGAGGTTCACCCTGCCAATATGAAGAGCTGCGATAAGGGGATCGGTAAAAACAGAAACACCTATTGTCTGTCCGGGTATGCTCATAATCATACCGATAATACCGGCAAAGATCACCACCCATCCATAAAAGAACGGCCATTTTACCGGTTTAAAAGGAATACTTTTAAACCTTTCATAAAATAATTCATCATTTTTATTCTTCATCCAAAGCGGGCAGCTAAAATAAGATATAAACTAAGGGTAGAACCAATAAAAACAAAAAGTTTTCGGAACGCATGAAACTGCTATGATAGCAGCATTACCTTAACCTGTTCATATACATTGTCTGCAGTAAATCCAAACTTTTCGTCCAGCACATCATAGGGCGCTAAGTAGCCGAAATGATCAAGTCCCCATACAGCACCATTTTCGCCAACCAGGCGCGATAAAGTGGAGGGTAATCCGGCCGTCAGACCAAACCGTGGTATGCCGGGAGGCAGTACGGTATCCCTGTACCCGCGATCCTGACGCATAAACAATCCTTCGGAAGGAACGGACACAACCCTTACCTTTAGCTTATCATGATCCCTCAGCAGACCGGCACCAGCGACCAGTGTACTTACTTCCGAGCCGCTTGCAAGAAGTACCACATCGGGATTTTCATCACTGCCGCTCACTATATATGCACCTTTCTCTGCAGCCCGGGCATCCTCATACCTGCTGCCGGCAGAGGGCAGGTCAGTAATGTTCTGTCTCGACAGTATCAGTGCTGTGGGAGAGCTGGTATTCTCAAGTGCCATCTGCCAGCAAATAGTTGTCTCACAGGCATCGGCAGGACGCAATACCAGCATGCTGTTTCCTGCATGGTTCTTCAGCTGTTCCATTAACCTTATCTGTACCTCATGTTCAACGGGCTGGTGTGTGGGTCCGTCCTCCCCCACCCTGAAAGCATCATGGCTCCATATATATTTAACGGGTAAGCCCATAAGGGCAGCCAGCCTGACTGCAGGCTTCATATAATCGGAGAATACGAAAAATGTACCGCAAACAGGTATAACCCCGCCATGCAGTGCCATGCCATTCATTATGGCTGCCAGTGTCAACTCTGACACACCACCCTGCAGAAACTGCCCTGAAAAATCACCCTTACTGAATTCTTTTGTTTCCTTGAGGAAGCCGTCTGTTTTGTCTGAATTAGCCAGGTCGGCAGATGAGACAATCATATTTTCTATCTCTCCGGCATAGACAGCAAGGACAGCCGAGGACGCAGCCCTGGTGGCTATATCTTCCTTCTGCTCAATCTTTCCATAGTCAATATCCGGCAGCTTAGCGGAAAAGAAAGTTTCCAGTTTATCCGCCAGGTCATGATACTCATCAGTCCACTCCTTCTCTCTCTTCCTGAATAGTTTTACTTCTTCCCTTTTTTTGTCAAGCACACCAGCATACAGTTTCTTCACCTCATCAAAAACCATAAACGGATCATCCACATCGCCACCCAGGTTAAGTATTGATTTTTCAAAAGAAGCCCCTGCCTTACTCACAGGCTGCCCATGTGTTGAGCTTTTCCCCTCGAATGAACGGCCTTCATCATCCAATAGCCCCTTTCCCATTATCGTTTTTCCGATTATCAGACTGGGCCTGCCTTTCTCATTATTGGCAGAATCAAGGGCTTTCCTTATCTGTGCCTGATCATTACCGTCAATGTTAATAACATGCCAGCCCCAGGCCCTGTACTTGGCAGCCGTATCTTCGGAGGTAACAATATTTGTTTCTGTTGATAACTGTATATCATTACTGTCATAAAACATTACAAGGTTATCCAGTCCGAGGTGACCGGCTATACGTCCCGCTCCCTGCGATATCTCCTCCTGCACACCACCGTCGGAGATAAAGGTGTATATTTTATGTGTCATCCACTCCCCGAACCGCTGTGTCAGGAACTTTTCTGTAATGGCAGCACCCACTGCATTTGTATGGCCCTGTCCGAGCGGACCGGATGTGTTTTCCACTCCTGCTTCAGGATTTGCCTCGGGATGACCTGGCGCAGCACTCTGCCACTGCCTGAAATTTTTAATGTCGTCAATTGACATAAGATTACTTAAGGCCAGAACAGAATACAGCATAGGTGACATATGGCCCGGATCCAGAAAAAACCTGTCGCGATGTCTCCACTCAGGCCGCTCCGGATCAAAGCGCATGTATTCCGAAAAAAGTATGTGTATAAAATCAGCTCCTCCCATTGCTCCACCGGGATGTCCTGATTTAGCTTTCTCAACCATTGCCATTGATAATAACCTGATATTATCAGCGGCTTTTATATTAATGTCAGTTGCCATATTATGTATTATTATTAAGATATATTAGAAATTACAGGCAAAAGTAAAAAAAACAGGAGAATCTCATTTATTATTCCGGCATTAATAATCAACAAATCCGCTGTTAACCCGTTTAAATAATAATATTATCTTTGATCCGGTAATGTATTATTATAATCCTGTTTAAAAAACAAGTTCTGAGGAAAGCTATAAAAATAAAGACAGTTCTGATGCTCCTGGCATGGTCGGTAATCTTCCTTCACGGGATAATACCGCATAATCATCATGATCACCGGGATGCCCAATGTCATAATATACTGCACCATGATTGCCAGGGTGATAAGGATAATACCTTTGATGACCGGCATCATTATCACCTGGCATCTTCAGGAGATGATAATGAGCACTCATCACTAATCTGTCATTTCACAAGCGAACTGGTGAACAGTGCCGGGCAGGACCATGCCTTTATTCACCAGGCCGGCCTGCATCTGGACTCACTGCCCATTATTGTATGCCAGTATATCTCCGTAATCAAAAGCAGCCGGATAAATAAGCCCGCCCTAAGGCTTATGCCGCTCAGGGCACCCCCTCTCGCCTGATCATATTCAAAGTCATCATTTCTCAATTTTAATCATTTGCCCGGCCGGCAGATGAGATATCCGGATTATTATAAAATTAAAAACATGAGATCAATAACAGTATTTATAGCCCTGGCTTACCTGGCATTTATGCCTTCCTGCAATAACTCAGACCAAGGTAGAGCTAACGGTCAAGAGCATATAGAACCATACGGAGGAGTCCGCAAATCACCTCCATGATGAAGGAGAAGCCGGTCATGATCATGAAGAGGACCAGGAAGGAGGCCTGCATCAGCATGATGCAGCTGAAAATGATCATCAGCATGAGGAAGCCGGTCACGACCATGAAGAAACGGATACCGGACATATCCAGGACCAGGCAGAAGACAGTCATGATCATGATGAGGATCTTTTGACAGTCGGCGAAGGATACCGCACTGCCACTGTTGAGCCTGCTGATTTCAGCTTTGTCTATAAAACAAGCGGACAGCTGCTGACGGATAATAAAGATGAGCAAATCATCGCGGCATCCACATCCGGCATTATCAGCTTCAGCTCCCACCTGCTCTACCCGGGGTAAAAGTAAAGACAGGGCAGCAGCTGTTTATTGTTTCAGGTAAAAATATGACTGAAAATAACAGTGATATTGAGTACCGTAAATTAAAAGCAGAGTACATTGCTGCCGAGGAGAATTTTGAAAGGGCACAAAGACTGATTGAAGATAAGCTTATTACCAGGGAACATTACCTTGAAGCCAGGCTTGCCCGGGAAAAGCTGCGCTCCGAGTATGATAATTTCACCGGAATAATCAGTGATAAAGGCAGTATAATACCCTCCCCCGCTGAGGGCTATATTAAAGATCTCTATGTAAGGGAAGGTCAGATGGTACGAACCGGCGACAGGATAGCCTCGGTAATAACAGAAAACAACATGATACTGAAGGCAGATATCCCGGCCAGTGACTTTGGAATAATAAAGGAAATAAAAGCGGCAAATTTCACAACAGCTTACAGCCCGCATGTCTACTCGACTGAAGAACTGAACGGAGAGATAATATCGTATGGAAGAAGTACAGGAGATGACTCATATTATATCCCTCTTTATTTCAGGCTGAATTTTAACAATGACCTTCTGCCCGGCACTTTTACTGATATATGGCTTAAGGGGAAAACCATGAATGATGTAATACTGGTGCCCAACGAGGCGCTGATGGAAGAATATGGCAGGATATATGTTTTCATGGCAGAGGGGGAAAGCTTTGAGAAAAGATATATTAAATGCGGTAAAACCGACGGTTATGTCACCCATGTCCTGGAAGGACTGGAAGAAGGGGACGAAATAGTAACAGAGGGCACATACAGGATTAAGCTGATGTTGCAGGGATCAGACTTACCGGAAATCAGTCATAATCATTAAACCTCAGATCATGCTAAACAGAATAATAGATTTCTCACTTAAAAACAGGCTTACAATACTTATTTCAGCCCTTGTTTTACTTCTCTCGGGAACATATATAAGCAGCAATATGGATATTGATGTATTCCCTGAGCTGACGGCGCCAACAGTGGTGATTATGACCGAAGCGCCCGGTATGGCTCCCCAGGAGGTGGAAAGGCTGGTAACCTTCCCCCTGGAAACAGCGGTGAACGGGTCAACGGGAATAAGAAGGGTAAGATCCAGCTCATCAATGGGCTTCTCCATTGTATGGGTTGAGTTCGACTGGAAAACAGATATTTACCATGCCCGCCAGACCATAACAGAAAGGATCATACAGGTAAGTGCTGAAATGCCACAGGGAGTCAACAAGCCGGTGCTGGCACCACAGTCATCACTGCTGGGAGAGATGATGATACTGGCAATTGAATCGGACTCGGTCAGTGATATGGACCTCAGGACCTTTGCCGAATGGAACCTGCGGCCGCGACTGCTGTCCATCCCGGGTGTTGCCCAGGTTACAACCATAGGCGGTGAATTCAAGGAGTACCAGGTACTGGCCGACCCTTACCGTATGAAACACTACCAGGTAAGCATGAATGAGCTTGAAGCAGTATGCAGAGGTCTTAACAGTAATTCATCAGGAGGCTTTATTAACCAGTACGGCAATATATATCACGTCAGAGGTATTGCACGCACCACCAATACTGATGAAATAGGCAATGCAGTAATAAAAACACATAATGGTCTGCCCGTAAAAATAAAAGATGTTGCGGATGTAAGTACAGGACCTGCACCAATGATCGGCGAAGGATCATATAATGCAGGAAATGCGGTGCTGCTGAATATTGTAAAGCAGCCAGACATAAATACGGTTAACCTTACAAAAGAAATACGACGGACCATAGAAGATATTGAAGCCAATACTAGCAGGGATATAAGTATACACAGTGATATATATAACCAGGCCGACTTCATTAATGTCTCGGTCAGAAATGTGATGCGGGCACTGATAGAGGGGGGTATTTTCGTAATAATAATATTATTTATATTCCTGCTTAACACACGGACCACGCTGATCTCCCTGCTGGCAATACCCCTGTCACTGCTGTTTTCAATAATAACACTTAGGTTATTGGACTATACAATTAATACCATGAGCCTTGGCGGTATGGCCATCGCAATTGGCTCACTCGTTGATGATGCCATCATCGATGTGGAGAATGTATATAAACATCTGCGCAGTAATGTAATGCTGGAAAGAGACAGGAGAAAACCCGTTCTCAGGGTCATATACGAAGCATCAACCGAGATAAGACCATCCATCTTTAATGCAACACTGATTATTATTATAACATTTATTCCCCTTTTCTTCCTCGAAGGAATGGAGGGCAGAATGCTTAAACCACTGGGTATATCATTTATAATTGCACTGATGGCATCGCTGCTGGTTGCAATAACCATTACACCGGTGCTTTGCAGCTACCTGCTTACAAATGAAAAAAGGCTGGTAAAAAAAGCCGGGGGATCATGGGTGGAAAGAAAGCTGAAGAAGATATACAGGAAGAGCCTGTCTGTCAGCCTGAACAAAAACATAACAGTGGTGATAAGCGCCGCCATCCTCCTGCTTTCGGCAATAGTCATAAGCTTCAGCTTTGGCAGCACCTTCCTGCCTCCTTTTAACGAGGGTGCCCTGTCCATTAACCTGACAGCCAAACCGGGGATATCCCTTGAGGAGTCGTCCAGGATTGCACGTGAAGCAGAAAAGATGCTGCTTGAAATGCCCGAAATAAACTCATTGTCAAGAAAAACAGGCAGGGCTGAAATGGCTGAACACTCTTTTGCCGAGAACGTATCCGAGCTTGATGTACCCTTTAAGCTCACCGGGCAGTCGAGAAACGAGTTCTTTTCTAAACTGAGAAGCAAACTTAATAAACTGCCGGGGGTAAGTGTGGAGGTGGGACAGCCCATAACACACAGGATGGATCATATGCTTTCCGGCACAAGAGCCAATATAGCAGTTAAAATATTCGGTAATGACCTGAACCTCTTATTTCGTATTGCCAATGATATTAAAGATGAAATAGAGGACACCGAGGGTATAGCTGATATAAACGTGGAGCAACAGATAGAGGCCCCGCAGATAAAGATAACAGCGAAAAGAGATATGCTGGCCAGGTATGGCATACCAGTGAATAACTTCACTTCTTTTATCAATACTGCGCTGAGGGGGAGCACCGTGTCTGATGTATTTGAGGATGAAAAAAGATTCCCTCTGGTACTCAGGTATAATGAAGAAGCACGAAATAATATCGCATCAATAAGAAATGCCATGATAGACACCTACAACGGCAAAAAGGTGCCCCTCTCATTCGTTGCCGATATTGAGTCCTCATCCGGACCCAATACCATAAGCCGTGAGAACGTGCAGAGAAAAATCGTTGTCTCAGTAAATGTTGCAGGCAGGGATGTGGGTAGCGTGGTGGGGGACATTGAATCGACCATTGATAAAAATATCATCCTGCCTGATAACTACAGCATTGAATATGGCGGACAGTTTCAAAGTGCGGCCAGTGCCTCGAGAAGATTACTTGTCACTTCCTTACTGGCTATACTTATTGTCTTTATGGTACTGTACCAGGAATTCAAAAACAGCAGGCTGGCTGCGGTTATACTGCTGAACCTGCCACTGGCTCTTATCGGCGGGGTATATGCCATATGGCTCTCATCAGCCGTTATAAGTATCCCAACCATAATAGGATTTATTACCCTTTTCGGCATTGCCACCCGTAACGGTTTGCTGCTGATATCAAGGTATGAAGCTTTGGCCGTCAGTAATATGGGACTGAAAGAAAGGATCATCACAGGATCAGCCGACAGATTAAACCCCATATTGATGACAGCTCTGACAGCAGCACTGGCGCTTATACCGCTGGCTGCGGCAGGCGATAAGCCGGGTAACGAGATACAGAGCCCAATGGCCGTGGTGATACTTGGCGGACTCCTGTCATCCACACTGCTGAATATATACCTTATACCATCAGTGTATTTTCTAATGTATTCAAAACGAAATGATAATGAAACGAATGAATAAAATATTATTATCACTAGCCATAATCTCTCTTTCTTTAAATGCCTCAGCACAGAGTGTTAATGAATTCCTTTATGAGGTGCTGGAAAATCATCCGGGGGTAATAGCAGGGCAAGAGCTGCTGGACTCTGAAGAAGCATATTCAAAAACCGGCTACACCCCAAAGGATCCGTCTGTTCAGGCAGGATATTTCCCGGGTAAGCCCGAAACGATGGGTGATAAGACAACCTGGTCAGTAAACCAGTCATTCGATTTTCCAACTCATTACAGGAATATAAAAAGACTGAAAAAAAATGATTATGAACTGGCCGTAATGGAATATCACTATACAGTGTTGGCACTAATGGAAGAAGCCCGTGCCAGGACAATACAGATGACAGCCCTGCAAAAGCATATTGAAAGATCATCGGAAAGACTGAAGCACCTGCAGTCCAGGGAGAAAGCATACAGGAAAATGCTTGATGAAAGCGAAATAACCATTATAGATTATAATAAAGCCAGGATAACCCTCGCACACCAGGAAAACATCCTTACGGAATATAAGGCAGAAAAGGAAGCTGTAAAAGCATACCTTGATATGATAAGCGGTGATAATTCTGCTATGATTGAAACGGCCGCTTACCCCCTGTTTGAAGAGCCTGATTATGACGATCTTCTTGCAGAAAAGAGAGAGAAACATCCGGCTTTCAGCTTAGCGGAAAAAAATATTGAAATAGCTGAAAGCAATATCAGTGTCATCAGGTCTGATAAACTACCTGAACTGACATTGGGTTATGCCTCGGAGATAGTAGCAGCCAGCCGGTTCACAGGTCCGACAGTGGGACTCAGCTTACCCTTATGGGAAAACAAGGGCAGGCTTGAGGCGGCAAAAGCAAAGAAGTCACATTACAAGGCAGAATATGAGAACAGCATAAATGTTCTGGAAAATAATCTTATGAGCAGGTATAATAAATTCCTTTCCGTTAAATCAGGACTGGAAACTCTGAGAAGCGCCTTGCCGGATAAGCAGGTAAACATACTTCTGAATAAGGCCCTGGCGGAGGGAGAAATTTCTGTAATTGAATATTTTACCGAGCTATCGCAGTATTATGATACTGAAGATAAGATAATTGAGCTCGAGAAAGAATACTACCTCCTGCTTTCGGAATTATATAATCATTTTCCCGGTTTAATAATTCCCGGTATTTAGTACATTAAAATTATTCGATCCTGCGCATGATTGTAAAGCTAAAAAGGGACCTGACCTTACTTGGATTCAATGTTGAACACCCGCCGGGACCGCCGGGCAAGAGGCATATTACAAGGGCTGTCAAAAAAACCTGACTATTTTCACATTCCTTTAACTGCTAATCATCTCAGAATATGTTATCTTTGCGCAGATTATTAAGCGATAAAAATATAATTACAAATCAGCATGAAACTTTTTTACGAATCTTCATGCAAAAAAATTAAACCTATGAAACTTAATGTATTGATAATTATTGCAGCACTTTCCATGACCTTTGGAGCATGCTCAAATAAGGGAGTTGATAATTTGAGGCCTGAAACACAGGACGACTCACTGGCCTATGCTTTCGGAGTGGATATATATAATAACCTACAAAGGCAAAGCGATCTTGAACTGGACCCACTGTTCCTTGCAAAGGGAATGAAAGATGCAAAAGAGGGAAATTCCATTTTTATAGATGCAGCAGCCGGCGGTTATATTATGATGGTAATGGAGAAACGTGAAGAGAATAAGCTTAAGGAACAATTCAGCGATTATATTGCTGAAAACGAAAAATTCCTTGAAGAAAACAAGGAAAAGGAAGGTGTTATTACAACCGAATCAGGATTGCAATATAAGGTGATAGAAATGGGTGATGGCCCCAGACCGGAACCTACTGACACTGTAAGGGTTCATTATACAGGTAAGCTGATCAACGACACAATATTTGCCAGCTCCGTTGAAAAAGGAGAACCGGCCCAGTTCAGGACCAACGGTCTGATCAAAGGATGGTCAGAAGGATTGCAACTGATGCCTGAAGGTTCAAAATTCATGTTTTATGTACCCCAGGAACTGGGATATGGAGCAAGGGGTGCGGGACAGACCATACAACCATTTTCAACACTAATCTTTGAAGTTGAACTGCTTGAGATAGTAAATAAAGAGGAATAATGATTGCTGAAATACATACATCAAAGGGCGTGCTGAAAGCTGAGCTCTATGAGGATGATGCACCCGCAACGGTTGAAAACTTCAGCAAGCTTGGCAGGAACAGCTTTTATGACGGTCTTGCATTTCACCGTGTATTACCCGGATTTGTAATCCAGGGAGGCTGTCCTTACTCCATTGACATGACAGACCCAAGGGTAGGTACGGGCGGACCGGGCTATAACATAAAATGTGAGCTGGATGGTGATAAGCAGTACCACGACAGGGGAGTCTTGTCCATGGCACATGCCGGAAGGGATACCGGGGGCTCACAGTTCTTTATATGCCTGAGCAGGGAAAGCACAGCACACCTCGACAAAAACCATACATGCTTTGGCCGGATAAATGAAGGAGCAGAATTAATTGACAATATCCGGCAAGGCGATAAAATTGAGAAAATTATAATTAATGAGGAATAAAATATGTCATTTGATCTATCAGGAAAAGTAATTGAAGTTGGTCCTGTACAACAAAAAGGCGAGAGTTTTAAAAAAAGGGAATTTGTCATCGAAGTATCTGAATCAGGCAGTGCAGGCCGTGAATTCATTAATTATGTTAAGTTCCAGTGCATACAGGACAGGACAGATATTATAGACGAAAGTTACCTTAATGATAATGTTAAAGTGTCATTTAATATAAAAGGCAATAAATGGGAGAAGGACGGACAGGTAAGTTATTTCACCAACCTTGATGCATGGCGGATTGAAAAAGCATCGGCCGGCGCTGCTCCTAACGACGACCTGCCCCCACCACTTCTCGATGATATGCCTCCGGAAAACGAAGAGATGGACGATCTGCCGTTTTAGTTAAGATATTCTTTTTTTGAGTATCTTTGATATGACACTGACAAGCTGAATTAGACATATGAGTAAAAGCAGTAATATCTACCGGATACTCGGGATCTTTTTTTTGCTTGCCACATGTGGACCATTGCTTCACGGACAGATATGGCTTGAGAAATTAAAGCTGGATACCAAATCAGAAACTGACTTCTTCGAAGTAAGAAAAGCCGCAGAAGAACATTTCAGGCATCAGAAGAAGGAATATTTTGCCAGGAAATTTGATATCACCGATAATCCTGAATTGAATTACAGGAGCATAAGGGGCTATATCGAATTTAAAAGGTGGGAGGAATACTGGCAGAACCATGTCGACAGCAAGGGAAGACCCATCAGCCCTCTTAAAGAATACGCTGAATACAGAAGTTTTATTGAGAGTACAGCCAAAGGAGCTGAAGCACAGTGGATAAATATTAACCGCACTTCTGCACCGGGGGGTTACTGGGGTATGGGAAGGATAAGAGAAATAGCTTTTCACCCTGATGATCCTGATACTTTCTGGGCAGGCGCCGACCAGGGTGGTATATGGAAGACAACAGATAACGGCCGTAGCTATACAGCTGTTGCAGATAAGCTCCCCTTCCTGAAAGTCAGTTCAATATGTGTTAACTATGAAAATCCTGATATAATATATATGTCGGGTGGAGGTACTGACGGAGGCTGGTGGGACAGAACCATTGGTGTTTACAAAACAAGGGATGGGGGCAGATCATGGGAGGCTACCGGTCTCAGCGCACACCTCTCAGATTATGAATCATACAGGAGACTGGCAATGAGTCCAGATGACCCCGACATGCTTCTGGTAACAGGGAGAGAAGGTATATACCGCACAACAGATGGCGGGGAGAACTGGAGCAAAAGGACTAACGGAGATCATTATGACCTTGTTTTCAACCCGGACAATGGTAACATTGTTTTCGCGGGCTCCGGTGCAAATATCAAAAGATCAACGGATGGAGGCCTTAGCTGGATAACAGTCACCAATAACCATAATGGCGGTTACATTAGAAATATTGCCATCTCACCGGTCAACAGCAATTATATGGCCGCTGAACTGGATGTATGGATAAATGACGTAAGGGCCAGCATAATCTATGCGTCAAGGAACGGGGGAGAATCATGGACGGAACAGTCCTCCCTGACAAATGACCCCGGGGGTACAATAGGGTTTTCCTCAAATGATACACTTACACTTTACAGGGGATGGACAAAAATCTTTAAATCAACTGATCTCGGTGAAACGTGGACACAGATAACTAACTGGTATAATAATAATTTCCATGATGAAGTTCATGCTGACCATTTCAGGATAAAAAAGAACCCGCTTGTAGAAGACCGCCTGTATTTCTGCAATGACGGCGGGGTGTATATTTATGAAGAAGACCGGGACGAATGGATTGAAAGATCAGCCGGGTTAATAATTTCACAGTATTACAGCATCTCATCATCACAATCTGATCCACTAGTCCTGCTGTCAGGATCACAGGATAATGGTGGTTGGTACAGGAACAGTAATGGCCAATGGAGAACAACCAATGGAGGTGACGGAATGCATACCTGGCAGCACCCCACAAATAACAGCATTGGCATGAGCTCTTACCCGGGCGGTAAACTTTACAGGACTTCCAACACATGGGTTAGCTACACGGCCATACATACAAATATTGAACCTGAGCCTGACAACGGCGACTGGAATAGCCGCTACTCCGTCGATCCCAACAATAATAATATTATTGTCACCGGTTGCTATCCTGATATATTCAGGTCTGACGATATGGGTGCCTCGTGGGAAAAAATTGGGGATAAGCTTGCAGGAGGTAAGAACTTCCATTGCGTTGTTATTCCCGAAGCAAATTCCGGGTATATCTACGCCTCAGCCGAAAACAGGATATACAAAACCATGGATAACGGCGAGTCCTGGGAATCATGGGCTCCATCCAGCTCTAAAATAAAGGGCATTGCCGTAAGCCCTTATAATGCAGATCATGTATGGCTGGTAACAGGTGGATTTGCCAGCGGTGAAAAGGTGTTCAGATCATACGATGGCGGTAAGACATGGGATAATATATCAGGGTCATTACCTAACCTGCCTGCACTGTCAATAATTTATGAAAAGGGAACAAATGACGGTATTTATATAGGGATGACTTACGGCATTTATTACCGTAATAGCTCAATGGACGATTGGGTTTTTTATGGGCATGGCATACCTAATTGTGAAATACGTCATCTCGACATTCAGTATGAAAGTGGCAAAATAAGATGTGCCACCTATGGAAGGGGAATTTATGAGGCTGATCTTTATCCCCTCGATACGGATAGCCCTGAAGCCAGTTTTGAAATGAGCTCGAAGAACATCTGCCTGAATGACAGCATAAGCTTCTTCAACAAATCAGTAAATTCTGATCGCATTATATGGGACTTCGGTGACGGTAATACTGCTACATCTGATACCATACATCATGTATATGACAAGCCCGGAACCTACACCGCAAAGCTCACAGCCTTCAATGACCTCCGTGCTGACACACACCAGGAGAAAGAGATCCGGATAAACAACTATCTTGACCCTGTAAAAATTGGTCCACCCGACCAGTCAATGGGATCAAAGGCCGTTTACAAGGGTGATGGTGCAGGAATAGTCTTTAATGCAGGCTTTCCACTGATACTGAGATCATTTGTCACCTATGCCGCTGACAGGGGACCACGAACACTGAAATTAACTGACAGTAAAGGCAATATACTTTTCACCAGGGAAATTGCCCTGAAAGCAGGAAGAAATTTTGTTCCCCTCGACCTGGAGATTGAGCAGGCTAATGATTATGAGCTAAGATTCGAAGGCAACAATTTCCTTCTTATGAATACTAAGGGAGCATCATATCCCTACAATAAGTATGAGCTGTTTTCCATTACAGCTAATACCAGCTACGATCCTGACAGCTATTACTTTTTCTATGACATGGTTGTTCAGTACAGGTCTTGTGATCCTTCCGCCCTTCCCCCGGTTGATAAGAGTACAAATATCGCATTAAACGACATTCTTGTCTATCCAAACCCTGTATTGCATGAGTTCTTTGTTGAGATCAGGGGTTTTCATCCTGAAGAAGAATTATCTTTAAGAATTACCAGGCTGTCGGGTGATCTGGTATATCAGGAGAATATATCGACCCGCAGAAAAATACAATTGCAAAAAAGCGATCTCGGTATTTCCGGTGGCGTTTATATCCTCGAGGTCTCAGGTTCATCCTCAAGCACCTCATCCATGCTTGTCCGCATGTAAATCATGATTGTTATTCCACGGTAACCGATTTGGCAAGGTTACGCGGCTGGTCTACATTACAGCCGCGTAAGAGGGCAACGTAATACGCAAAAAGCTGCAGGGGCACAACCGACAGTATGGGTGATATTATATCCGGAACCGAAGGAATCCTGATCACATCATCAACAAGATGCTCAGTATCATGGTCGTCATCGGATATAAGAGCTATTACGACGTCCTTTCCGTGCCTTTATCTCCTTTATATTTGACATCATCTTTGCCTTGCTTTCCTTATCGGTCAGTACCACCAGTGTCGGGAAGTTAATATCTATCAGCGCAATGGGTCCGTGCTTCATTTCAGCTCCCGGGTAACCCTCTGCATGTATATAGGATATTTCCTTCAGTTTCAAAGCCCCTTCCAGAGCAGTGGGAAAGTTAAATCCCCTGCCCAGGAACATAAAATTATTACTAAAAGCATACCTTGAGGCCAGCTCTGATATTTTATCTGCCCCTGCAAGCACAGACTTCATGCCCGATGATATTTTAGTCAGGGCTTCTGACATCTCATTTGCCTTCACCCCGTTGCCCCTTATATCAGCAAACATTGCAGTAAGTCGCGAAAGCTGCACTATCTGTGCAGTGTAGGCCTTTGTTGATGCCACCCCTATCTCATCACCCGCTTCCAGGTAAAGCTGGAAATCAGTGTCGCGGCCAAGGGTGGAGTTCATTACATTGATAATACCGAAAGTGAAGGCACCCGCCCTGCGTGCAAGATTATTACCTGCAATGGTATCGGCTGTCTCTCCCGACTGTGAGATGGATATCACAAGGTCACCGGGCTCAATTACAGGATCCCGGTACCTGAATTCAGAGGCATATTCAACATTAACCGGTATCCTTACATGTTTTTCTATCAGATATCTGCCAACAAGGCCGGCATGCCATGAGGTACCGCATCCCAGTATGATTATTCGCTTTATGCGTGGCAATGTTTCCGACAATGTGCTGCCGTCCGGAGCCCTGCCTTCAATTATAAGTTCAGATTCTGCCAGGTCTGAAATAATCTTCGGCTGCTCAAATATCTCCTTAAGCATAAAATGCTCATAGCCGGTCCTGTCCGGATTCTTCTTTTTGGCCATAAACTGCCTAACCTCCAGTTTTTTACTCTGTCCATTTCCATCATAGACCCTGAGTCCTTCCTCTTTGTCGGCAATGATTATATCATCATTATCCGGAAAAATAAATCTGTCAGTGTAGTCTGACACCGCATAAATATCTGAAGCTACAAAATAGCCGGTATCATCCAGACCCATAATCAGCGGGCTGTCTTTGCGGCACATGGTTATCCTACCCGGTCTGCCCTTTTCTATTATTGCCAGGGCATAGCTTCCTTCTATTTCTTTGAATGTTTCCGTCAGAGCTTTCAGTATATCTGAATTATAACGGTCATATTCATATTCAATAAGATTGAGTAATATCTCTGTATCCGTCTCACTTACAAAAACATATCCTTTATCTTTCAGATATGCCTCAATGACTGCTGCATTTTCAATAATGCCATTATGAACCATCACCAGCTTTCCCGAGCCCGAGGTATGAGGATGGGCATTTACTTCGGAAGGCTCACCATGGGTTGCCCAACGGGTATGAGCTATGCCCGTTGTAGAATCCAGCTCAGGTGGCAATAGTTCCACGAGCCTGCTAACCTTACCGGGACTCTTAATAACCTTCAGTCCACCATTATGAATGGCTATTCCTGCACTGTCATATCCACGGTACTCAAGTTTTTGCAATCCGTCAATAAGTATGTCTTTTACCTGCTTTGTCCCGGTATATCCAATTATTCCACACATATATTTCTATTTATTCAATTTTTTACTGTTTTTAATCCCGCTATAATCTCGTCCCCCAGCTTCTTTTTCGTCTCGATATGATCCTTGATTGACAGCACCATCCTGTTTGTCTCAAATTCGCCCCTCACTGATTCAAAGTCCAGTTCCTTATCCACCTGCTCACCATCAATGCCAAAGCCTGCCCTTTTAAGAAGAGAGAACTCCTTACTGGCATCCTCATAAAGGTAATTATCAATGGTAAGCACCGCTTCACGCCAGCGCTCTATTATGTTTATTAATTCATCCCTGTCCATACTTAGAATATCCTTGCCGGTAAAGGATTTGAAAGCATCATGGGTCCATGTCCATTCATAATTATAATAATTATTATGGATGGATATGAACCATGAATTTATCTCTTCTATAGTGACTACCTTCTTTTTCTCTATCGACTCTAACAGACTGTTAACAGCATCGGCCGGACAGATAAGACCGGAGAGGTCTATCCACCGTCCCGAGCCAATAGGAGTATCCTTTTCAAAATTCCTGCGCAAAGCATCCATATCACTGAACTTATGCTGTTGAAGTCTGGTTATCAGTGAATTGCCCAGGAACTTATATATAGCCAGTTCATACAGATGTATACCACGGTTAAGGGCATTTTTACGGATCTTCATCCTTTGCCAGGTATATACTTCAGCCTCTTCACCCGAGGATTTTTTTATGTCAAGCAGTATCTCCCTTCCCGACATCATCCTCTGAACAGTGTATGGACTCAGAAGGTTGAAATTGATCTGATCAAGCTTATTATGACCTTTACGCCGGTCTCTCCCCGGCCATTTCTTTGAATCCCGGATAGTGCCAATGCTTTTCAGGTTTACTGCCGGCACCAGTATGCTTTCATCATTGCTCTCTATCAGGTAGGAGAAAGGAAAAAGAGAGGTGTCCGAATGTTTGTAATGACGTCCCATTACAAGTGAGAAAGCACCAACATGAGTTGGCCATAACAGGTATGAGTCGCTTGTTGTTTTCACTCCCCGCTCAATAACCCCCTGGTGTATGGGCCCAAGCTTATAAAGATGGTTACTCTGGTTTGATCCGCTGCCTGCATTCAAAAAAGAAAAAAGTCCGGCAATCAGAAGGGTTGATTTATGATGGGAAACAGTATAGGGACCAGCAAAGATTGAGCATGCCTCACCATGAAAACCCTGGCAGTTGGCAAAAAACAGCGAATCAACGGCTGAATAATGCTTGTCAAGCGTGCAGCCCTGACCGATAAAACATCTTGAGATTAAAGTGGCTCCGCTGATCTCCGACCCTGAACAGACGATAAAATCTTCCATAATAACGCCTTCCCCTATATGAACCGGGTCTTCATACGAGCTGTTTATACTTCCGTTATAAAGCTTATGCACACCTTCCAGCCTGGCAGCATCACCTATTCTTACATTCTTTATGCTGCCACAGTTAATTATTGTTGCCCCTCTCTTTATTACTCCACTGCTGTCTGAAATATACTCCACATAATCATTGACAAGGTTCTCAATAACTTCAACAAGCCTTTTCCTGTGGCGGTACATGCTCAGTATGTATGCCAGGTGTGTTGTGAGATGATCGAACATTATCACTTCACGCCCGCCCTGCTCACTTATTGCCTTAACCCTTATACCATTACCGAAAGATGTTTTATCATCAACAGCCAGTGTGTTTACATTATGAATTATTACATCCTGCTCAATATGATAATTAGAAATATAACTCCCTACATTATGTATCAGTACATTGTCATCAACAGTGCAATTATTCAGCCAGGCATTATAAATACCTGTATTAAACACTACACCCCCAAAGAGGCGAACCTCAGCATCAAAGACTCCCAGTTTTATATGGCCGGAAAAATGTGTATTGCGGATATTATCAGTATTGAAGTGTTTACTCACCTCTATCAGGTCCCAGTTGTCACAAATGCATCCCTGCATAATTAACTGCCCTATCTCTTCACTTGATAACTTCCTGTACCTGATCCCGGTTGAAGTAGGTTGCTGCATTTACATTTCATTTACTTTCCCCGCGAAAATAACTCTTTATAATGGATTCATACAAAAAAACAACCTAATAAAAACATAACATATATATATGTAAACCTAACTATCATATATTAATGTGCTATTATAATGTTTATTATATATTTATTTGCCCTAACATAAATATATGATAAATAAATAAAACCTAATATTATATTCCGGATATATAGTTTACAAGCTTATCCTTACGCCCCAGATTAAGCTTTTTCCTCAACCTCACTCTGCTTATCTCAGCACTTTGCACTGTTATATTCATCAGTCCTGCAATCTCCTTGCTTGCCATCTGCAGACGCAGATAGCTGCATAACCTCAGGTCTTTGGTTGTAAGTGACGGAAACTTAGCCTGCAGCCTGGTGAAAAAGCCAGGGTGCACCTTTTCAAAGTGCAGCATAAAATTATCCCAGTTATCGGTTGAGAGCAAGGTGCTGTTAATATGATCAACCATTTTCATAAACAGGGGCTTCTCTGACGGCCTGCATTTTTTTATATGCTCATTAAGATTCTTCTTTATATACTGCAGTGTTTCATTCTTATTCGACATAACTATCAGCTGGCTCACCAGCTCCCTGTCCTTGTCTTCTATCTCCCTCAGGTATCTGTCACGTACCCTGGCATCAGAATCCTTCACTGCAGAGAGATTCTTTATTTCGCCCAGGGCATTCATTAAACGCGTTACATCATTAACCGATGCCCGCTGCCCAAGGTATTTACCCCTGCTATCATATACAGCCTTGCATTTTATCTCACACCATCGTATCTGCTTTGTACGTGTCAGTATCCTGAAATTAAGGGATTGCCGTATATCAACAAAATTCAGCGAGTCAGAAATAAATTTCCTGAAATCATCAAGGTCAGCAGGATAAATAATATCATCAAGAATATCAGGGTTTGCCATAAGCTCACCGGCAGCATAACCTGTTATGTTCTGGCACGAAGGAGAAATATACTCAAAACTCCTGTCGGGTCTGAACCATAATTCCCAGTCATGAGCAAAATCAGCAATAAGCTTATACCGCTCAAGCGATCTCCGCACTTCTTCAATCTCAGTCTCAAGATCCCTGTTCTTCTTTTCCAGGGATTTCTTTTCGAGTTCAAGCTCCCTGAAGCGCATTTCTAACCTAACATACTCCTTGTTGTCCCCCATCACTCCTATGCTTTTTACTACTTTATTTGCTATTATACAAGTTTTTATCGCTAACAGCAAATAGTTATACAAACATAACAATATTTAAGCAAACAGCACTT
Organism: Bacteroidales bacterium; assembly: GCA_034521735.1. Lineage (GTDB taxonomy): Bacteria > Bacteroidota > Bacteroidia > Bacteroidales > VadinHA17 > UBA9300. The sequence goes on along the minus strand of JAXHLX010000013.1, from coordinate 35,608 downwards.
AGGTATGATAATATTATTCATACGCTTAAAAGTTTATTCATTTTGTTCATGAGCTTCGCTAAATTCATGTTCGTTTCATATTTTTGCCGCTTAAACTTTATATGAAAAGAACTGTTATACTTTAAAAACTATGAACAACCCGCTTCTTAAAGAATGGGATAAACCTACTAGCCTGCCACCTTTTGACAGTGTAAAGGCGGACCACTTCAAACAGGCAATAAAAGAATCAATAACTGCAACAAAAGAGGATATCGAAAGGATAGCAGCGAACACTGACAAAAGCACTTTTGAGAACACCATTGTTTCGCTTGATAAAGCCGGTATAAGGCTCGACGAGTTATCATTATTATTATTCAACCTGAACAGTGCCGAGACAAGCAGTAATATACAGCGGGTTGCAAAGGAAACAGCTCCCCTTCTTTCAAAATTCTCAAATGATGTTACCTTAAATACGGAACTCTTTGCCAGGATCAAAACAGTATACGATAAGAGGTCTTCACTGCAACTAAATGAGGAGCAGCAAAGCTTGCTCAGGCAAACATACCGGAACTTTATCAGGGGAGGTGCCGGTCTGGAAGAAGAAGCCAGGGAGAGGTTCAGGGAAATTGACGGGCAGCTGTCAACACTGGCCCTCAGGTTTGAAGAGAACGTACTGAAGGAAACAAATGATTTCTTCCTGCATATAACAGATGAAGATGATCTGGAGGGCCTGCCCGAAGGCATAGTGGAAGCAGCTGCCGAAGAGGCTCAAAACAGTGGCAGAAAGGGATGGGTCTTTACCCTGCACTTCCCAAGCTATATTCCTTTTATGCAGTATGCAGCAAAAAGGAAGCTCAGGGAGAAAATGTACAGGGCCTATTCCTCAAGGGCGTTTAAAAAGGATAAAAATGATAACCGCGACATTATCAAAAAAATCATAAACCTGAGAAGGGAAAAAGCCCTTATGCTGGGATTTGATAATTATGCGGAATTTGTTCTGCAGGACAGGATGCTTGACAGTCCGGATAAAGTAATGTCCTTCCTCAGGGAATTATTCGGAGCCTCTCGCAAATATGCCCTTAACGATAACAGGGAAGTTAAGAAATATGCAGGAGAGAACGGGCTTAAAGAAGAACTGGAGAAATGGGACTGGGCCTACTACTCGGAAAAGCTGAAAAAAAGTAAATTTAATATTGATGATGAAGTACTGAGACCGTATTTTGACCTGCAGAAAGCAGAAAATGCAATATTCAGGCTGGCAGGGCGGCTATATGGTTTAGAGTTCAAACAGAGAAATGATCTGCCGGTCTACCATCCTGATGTTAAAACATTCGAAGTAAAAGACAGTGAGGGTAAGCACTTATCCCTGCTGCTTATAGATTATCATCCCAGAAAAGGGAAAAGCGGAGGGGCGTGGATGACGGCTTATCGCGACCAGCACCGGCTGGCAGATCAGGATATACGCCCCATTATATCACTTGTGACCAACTTTAGCAAACCATCATTAAGCAAACCGGCACTGATAACACATAATGAGCTGACAACATTCCTCCATGAATTCGGACATGCACTCCATGGCATGATGTCGCAATGCACTTACAGGAACCTGTCCGGGACCAATGTATCAGGGGATTTTGTTGAACTGCCCTCACAGATAATGGAAAACTGGGCATGGGAAAAAGAATGGCTCGACACATGGGCAAGACATTATAAAACAGGTAAAAAAATACCTGCAGCACTGATAGAAAGAATAAAAGAATCAATGGTGTTCAATGAAGGCTATGCATGCAACAGGCAGCTTAGTTTCGGTTTTCTGGATATGGCCTGGCATACCATCGAAAAAGACTTTGACGGCGATATAGACCGTTTTGAGAAAGAAGCAATGAAAGACACTGAACTACTCTCTCATGTCGTAGGGTCCAATATGAGCTGCTCCTTCGGACACCTTTTCTCAGGAGGTTATGCAGCAGGATACTACGGTTATAAATGGTCCGAAGTGCTTGATGCCGATGCTTTCAGCCTGTTTAGGAAAAAGGGCATATATGATAAAAAAACAGCGGAATCATTCCGTGTAAACATACTTGAAAAAGGAGGCTCCGCCCAGCCTGCTGAACTATACCGCAGGTTCAGGGGAAAAGAACCATCAACTGAAGCCCTGCTAAAAAGGAGTGGGTTTAAAAGGGACCTGCAGGGTTCTTAAAGAGGCGAAACACAGATTAGATAATATGAAGTTTTTTACGGAATGTAAAATGTGTAAATTTGTGCCCGGCAATATTACAGTTACATCATGACTATATTAACCTTTTGAGGAAACAGATAAATATCCCGTTAACAGAACAGAGAACTATATGACTTTTGAAGAATTTAAACTGGATCCTGAACTGATGGATTCAATACATTATATGGGCTTTTCCAAACCCACACCCATACAGGAGCAGGCTATGCCCCTCATCCTTGAAGGCAAAGACCTTATCGCATGTGCACAGACCGGCACAGGTAAAACAGCAGCCTTCCTCCTGCCTGTGCTAAACTCAATAATGAAGAAAAGACCGGAATACACACATACCCTCATTCTTGTACCGACACGCGAACTGGCTGTACAGATAGATCAGCATGTGCAGGGACTGGGATACACCCTCGGTATTAATTCAATTGCCATATACGGTGGAAGCGACGGCAGCGACTGGGACCAGCAGAAGACAGCCCTCAGGGATGGCGTAAATATAATTATTGCAACACCAGGCAAGCTGATATCCCACCTAAACCAGGGCTATGTCAGATTCGACAAAATAGAGGCGCTTGTGCTTGATGAAGCCGACCGTATGCTCGATATAGGGTTTTATGATGATATCATGAGGATAATATCCTATGTCTCTAAAAAACGGCAAACACTTATGTTCAGCGCTACCATGCCCCAAAAAATCAGGTCCCTGTCAAGACAGATCATGAACAGTCCGTCCGAGATATCCATAGAAATGTCAAAGCCCGCTGAGGGTGTCATACAGGCTGTTTATATGACAAGTGAATCACAGAAACTACCGCTTCTTAACGGATTGATATCCGATAACCCGGAGTACAGCAGTATCCTTATTTTCTCCTCAACAAAAAAGAAGGTGAATGAGATTGTACGCGGACTCCGCTCAAAAAACTACCTGGTGGAAGGGATATCCTCGGACCTCGTACAGAAAGAAAGAGAACAGGTGCTGCTCAGATTCAAGTCGCGCCGCACCAGGGTACTGGTAGCAACTGATGTTATGAGCAGGGGAATAGATGTCAAAGATATTAACCTGGTAGTGAACTTCGATGTGCCCTCCGATGCAGAGGATTATGTCCACCGCGTCGGCAGAACAGCAAGAGCGGAAACAACAGGCGTGGCTATAACACTGGTCAACTCCATCGATAAGCCAAAAATGAGCAGAATTGAAAAACTGATAGGAAATAAGGTCTACAGGGCGCCCCTTCCCCCTTTCCTTAAAAAAACGGAAGGGAGCAGGGAATCGTCACGGTATCGCAGATAAATATTATATTTGTAATTCAGAAAAACAAAGAGATATTTTTAACCTATAATATTTATTATCAATATATTAAACATAATAGATGATTAACTTCTTCCAGGTAGCCGACAGGATAATTGCAGTAAACAGCCATAAAGATTTAGCAGAAAAAGATACAGAAAAGCTTATCTGGCTTTTCGGAGCAGACAGCAAAATGGGTGCTGACAGGATTGAAGGATACTTTATTGGTCCGCGCAAAGAAATGATAACACCCTGGAGTACAAATGCGGTAGAGATAACTCAGAACATGGGTATTGAGGGTATTGCCAGGATTGAGGAATTTTATTCCACACATAAAGATAAGAGTGAATTCGACCCCATGCTGCAAAAACTGTTTGAGGGTCTCGACCAGACCATTTTCCATATAGACCATACACCCGAGCCGGTGTATGAAATTGATGACATTGCAGCATATAACGAATCTGAAGGACTGGCACTCAGCCTTGAAGAGATAAGATACCTTGAAGATCTGAGCCGCTCTCTTAACAGGAAGCTGACCGACAGTGAAGTGTTTGGTTTCTCGCAGGTTAACTCGGAACACTGTCGCCATAAAATATTTAACGGCAGGTTCATTATAGACGGTGAAGAAAAAGAATCGACACTGTTTAATCTTATTAAGCTTACTACCCTGACTAACAGAAATAAGATAGTATCGGCGTATAAAGACAATTGCTCATTTGCCCGCGGACCGGTGGTTGATCTGTTTGCTCCCGCCACACAGGACAAAGCAGATTTCTTCAGTATTAAAGAAACAGAATCCGTACTGTCACTAAAAGCCGAAACACATAATTTCCCGACAACAGTTGAACCTTTTAACGGGGCATCAACAGGTACAGGAGGAGAGATACGTGACAGGATAGCAGGAGGCAAGGGAGCATTTCCTGTTGCCGGCACGGCCGTCTATATGACTTCATATCCCCGCAACGGCGAAGGGCGTGAATGGGAAAAAACCAGCAAGGCAAGAAAATGGCTGTACCAGAGTCCGGAAGACATACTCATTAAAGCATCAAATGGTGCAAGTGATTTTGGAAATAAGTTCGGGCAACCACTGATCTGCGGCTCCGTTCTCACCTTTGAACATACGGAAGACAGCAAGAAGCTGGGATATGACAAGGTTGTCATGCTGGCCGGAGGTATCGGTCATGGTAAAAAAGAAGACAGTGAAAAAGATATCCCCAAAAAAGGGGACCTTATCGTTTTGCTCGGCGGTGATAACTACAGGATAGGCATGGGCGGAAGCGCGGTGTCCAGTGTAGACACAGGCCGCTATGACAGTACCATAGAGCTCAATGCAGTGCAAAGAGCCAACCCGGAAATGCAGAAAAGGGTCTATAATGCATTGCGAGCCATGGCGGAAGCCGATATCAATCCTGTTATTTCGCTGCATGACCATGGTGCAGGCGGACATCTCAACTGCCTGTCTGAGCTGGTGGAAGCCACCGGCGGCTGGATAGATATAAGCAAATTACCGGTGGGCGATCCCACCCTTTCCGCAAAAGAAATTATTGGCAATGAGTCACAGGAAAGGATGGGCCTTGTCATAAGGAAGAAGGATGTGGATAAGCTTATAAGCATTGCTGAAAGGGAAAGGGCCCCTGCATATATAATAGGTGAGGTGACCGGTGATCACCAGTTCACCTTTGAGAACACAAAAACAGGGGAAAAACCCATAGACCTGCAGCTGACATCTTTCTTTGGCAATCCGCCACAGACAGTGATGAAAGATAATAAAATAGTACCTTCCTTCGCTGAACTGGAATATGACAGTTCTGAGTTGTATGAGTATGTAAGCCAGGTAATGCAGATTGAAGAAGTAGCATGCAAAGACTGGCTCACCAGCAAGGTAGACCGCTCCGTTACAGGAAGAGTAGCCAAACAGCAATGTGCGGGTGAATTACAGCTGCCCCTGAACAACCTGGGGGCCATAGCCCTGGATTACAGGGGTGTTAAAGGACTGGCCACATCAATAGGTCATGCACCTGTGGCCGGACTGATAAACCCGGTACATGGATCAGTGCTCTCAATAGCGGAAGCCTTAACAAATATAATATGGGCACCGCTGGATGAGGGCATAAGAGGTATCTCCCTTTCAGCTAACTGGATGTGGCCATGCAGGAATCCGGGTGAAGATGCCCGCCTGTACGAAGCCGTGGAAGCGGCCAGTGACTTTGCCATAGCTCTTGGCATAAATATTCCAACGGGTAAAGACAGCCTGTCAATGACCCAGAAATACAAGGATGAAACGGTATATGCACCGGGCACGGTTATAATATCAGCTTCAGCCGAAGTGACAGATGTAAACAGGATTATTGAACCTGTAATGGTACCGGATTCAGAAACAAGCCTGCTGTATATTGATATGAGTCGCGACTCATACAAAACGGGTGGCAGCAGCTTTGCCCAGGTGCTTAACAGGGTAGGAACAAGCACGCCCACAATTACTGATCCTGATTATTTTGTCCGTGTGTTTAACACAGTGCAGAAGCTTATCAGTGATAATAAAATAATTGCAGGCCATGACATCTCTTCCGGGGGTATGATCACCACCCTGCTGGAAATGTGTTTTGCCAATACCGAAGGAGGAATGAGTATTAATCTTGATGCCATAAATGAAGATGACATCATAAAGATACTATTCAGTGAAAATCCCGGACTGATACTGCAGGTGGAGAAAGAAGATGAGGTGGAAGAAATATTACTGGAAAATGGCATCTCCTGTGTTCCTATAGGCAGCCCGTCAGCTAAACGCTCAATATTTATCAGGAAGTCCGGACAGAACCATGTATTTGATATTGAAGAGCTGAGGAAGCTGTGGTACAGGACATCCTACCTCTTTGATCGCAGGCAGAGTGGCCATGAACTGGCTCTTGAGAAATATAATAACTACCATAACCACGGTCTGGTGTTTGATATGAAAGATTTCAGAGGGAGTCTTGATAAGCTGGACCTATCCCATGACAGACCTGACAGAACAGGTGTCAGATCAGCCATAATAAGAGAAAAAGGGGTTAATGGTGACAGGGAAATGGCCTATGCACTTTACCTGGCAGGTTTTGATGTTAGGGATATTCATATGACAGACCTTATCAGCGGAAGGGAAAACCTTGAAGATGTAAACATGATTGTATTCGTGGGTGGTTTCTCCAATTCGGATGTCCTGGGCTCGGCAAAAGGATGGGCCGGGGCCTTCAGGTATAACGAAAAAGCAAGGGTATCACTTGAGAACTTCTATAAACGTGATGATACGCTAAGCCTGGGTATATGCAACGGTTGCCAGCTGATGGCAGAGCTTGACCTTATTTATCCTTCTCATGAAGTAAAACCCTCACTGCTTCAGAATAAATCATCCAGGTTTGAGTCAGCCTTCCTCAGTGTTGATATAAGAGAAAGTAACTCTGTCATGCTTAAAGGCATGGATGGTATGACACTGGGTATATGGGTTGCCCACGGGGAAGGACAGTTCGACCTGCCATATGATGAATCCGTGTATAATATCCCACTTAAATATCACCAGGGCACCTACCCTGCTAACCCTAACGGCTCTGAATTTGACAGCGCTGCCTTATGTTCTCACGACGGAAGACACCTGGCTATGATGCCTCATCTTGAACGCTCTTTTATGCCATGGCAATGTGCTTATTATCCGGAGGAAAGGAGAAATGATGATGTTACGCCGTGGATACAGGCCTTTATAAATGCACGGGAATGGATAGTGAAAAACGGCTCCGAAAAGCGGCTCATTCAGTCATAGGCTTTAATATAAGACTCCTAATCTCGGTATGCCTTAATCCCGTACGTTCGGAAAGAGCCTCGCATGGCCTTACCTTGGCACTTACAATCTGAATACTATAATCACCGGGCGAATCTATATATAAAGAACCAAGCCTTGAATCAGCCCGGTAATAATCCTCACCCGTACCCGGTGTGTTCAGTATAATCTCGTTACCAACAGGGTTTGCCCTGATTCTCCTGTGCTCGAAATTAACTATCACCGGGTCTTCATAATGCAGGTCCATGGTGTCCTTCGTAAAACTGCTAAGCCATAGCTCATACCTTCCTCTTGATTCTATCCTGAAAAACCATTCAGCCGTATTCATATCAGGATGCAGGCTGTCCTGAAGAAGATATGCCTGCTCCAGGTCAAGCACAATGCTTCCGTCTTCCTGTTCCCTTATCCCCGGTCCTGTTTTTTCATCTGAATCATCAGAATTATTATTTGTACATCCTCCTGCAATAATAACCAGCAGCAGCAAAATATATTTCATTTTTCTCATATTCCTTTTTAATATTATATTCCCGTCATTAACGTTACAAAAATCATACCCGACTGCAAATATATCCTGAAAAATCATTAATACAATCAATCAGAGTTAAATTCATTTATTTATTGAGATAAACCAGTGGGGTATATATGTCTTGTTTTTTTAATTTTGTTATGTAAATCCAAAACCTGAATAATGAAATCCCCTAAGCAAATTAATGATACTTTTTACCGGATGACATTGTTTACCCGTACCCTGTCACTTGCACTAATTACATTAATCTCCTCATGCAATAATAATAACGTGGTATCTTTTGATTTATTATTGTCTGAGATGACCGATAGAAAAGAAATGACCCGCTTTCCTGAACCACAATACGAGCTTAAGCAATTCAGCAGTTATGACCGCAATTCAGTCTCAGCCGCTGAAGAAGGATGGTTTGCAAATGCGGATTATACACAGTTCATTCGCGAAGAAGAGAATAAGGGCAGAAGGGAGTTTGTTCTTTTTGATCATAAAGGTCCGGGTGCCGTGGTCAGATGGTGGATGACATTTGCGGGTGAAGGGAGTCACACAGGAATAATAAGGGTTTATATAGATAATGATGAGAAACCCCTTATAGAAGATCAGGTATTGAAAGTGCTAAGTGGAGAGTTGCTGGCCGGCAAGCCCCTCAGCGTATCAGTTTCACCCGATACCGATTATCATATGAGAGGTCATAATCTCTACCTTCCCCTCTTCAATAGGCACAGGCACCGAGGACTATTACGGATATGCCTGGTGCCGGCCTGAAAAATTCAGCCATCCATTTATAGCCCAGCCGACTGGTAAAGGTAACTTTCACCCCGGAATGACCGTAAATATGCGCTACCGCACACTCGATGCCATCCCTTTCCATGACAGCATAAGTTCCAATATCGAACTATGGCACTGGGCTCCGGCAACAAAGCCGGTAATGTATTTAATGCCTACACTGATGGAGAAGAAGTGGTTGAGATAGCCCTTGGCAGGCATATCCTGCCGGAAGGTGAAAATGTCTTCACAATAATAATAAATGGCAGTGATAAGAGGGCAAAAGACGGTAATATGGCAGGTATAGACTGTCTTATCTTTGAGAAACAATAGATCCGGAGTTTATATTTGTCATATATAATGCCTGCTATATCTCGTAGAGTGCTGTCACGCCGCCGTACCTGAGAGCCCTCAGGTAAAGTTTAAACAGAAATAATATCTGCGTAATCACAAACAAAACAAAAAGACCTCCGCCCGTAAGAGGTGAGTAGCCTGACAGGATTTTTGCAACAAGTATGGCATAGAAGCCCTGCACAATAACCATTATAAGCATAAAGAAATAGGAGCTTAAGAAGGACCTGAAGGTAGCCCTGAAACCATAAGCAAGAGCTTTGAACACCTTCCTGTGATCATTGGCAGCAAGCCATACCCTTGAATAATCAGCTACCAGCAGGAAAACAGGGAGCACCAGTATCACAGCTATTCTCAGTATTCCCACCAGCTTCCATGTTTTTTCTTCTGAGCCGCCTGCGCCTGCTCCCTGGATGATAATAGGAACAGCTGCCACAATGAAGACCACAACCAGTATCATTAACATAAGCAATAATGTGATTATCATATATGAGAAAAAAAACCTTGCCGATGATCTGAAAAAATCTCCCGGCTTATATGCATAGCTGTTTGACAGTAATGAATCAAAAAGACCACCATTCATAAAAACATACAGAAGGAAGAAAATTAGCATTACTATCAGTATTCCGCCCGTTATTGCCGACATCATAGGTTCAAAAGCACGGCCCAAATCCATGAAGTAGCTTATATTAAAGCCTTCGTTAAGCAGGCTTGTGGATGCTGTATTGCCGAGAGCTGCAATAATAAATGACCTTAGCGGGAAAGCAAAGACAGCCAGCATGGAGAAAGAAATAAACCACATTATCAGCAGGGCTTTAACAGAACGCAAGGCCCTGCCGGCGCCCGAGGTAAATGCCTTAATAAATTTCATACGTTTAAGTTTTATTTAATTCATTCATTTGATCATTTTACCGGCTCATTTTATCCGTTCACTATATCCCCTGGTCAGTTAATTCACTCCGCTCATAAGATCGCTCTCTGGATTCATGCCCTTATATACTGACTGAAGCTATAAAGACATGATATGCGCAAAGAACTGCATAAAGCTTATAAACTTTCTTATTATCCGTTTAGGCGGCACCCTGTCAGGCTCAATGGTCCAGGAGTTGTTGATATAGTTTACATCCATGGGTATCCTGTACTCCGGATCAACAGCTGCACTTACCACCTTTACCGGCCCGTTATAATTAAAATCCTTATACCTTCCCTTACCGTCCCAGTGCTCTGTAATCTCCTCACCATCTTCAAAATGTATCAACACCTCCACCGGCAGCTTCACATCCCCCAGCCTTTCAAGCCTGACCACCGACTGGTAAAGAGTGTCCCCACCGGTATCGGCTTTTTGCAGTACCATGCCGGCGGTATCTGTTTTTATAATACCGGTGTATGAGCGCTCTTTGTGATTGCTTATACCTGCCAGTTTATAATCAACTATACCTGTTCCGTACAGTGTCTGGTCAAAGAACCAGTTCATGTCCTCACCAAATCTGTCTCCATGCATTTCTTTCACCACACGGTTGCATATCTCAATAAAGTCCCGGGTTGAAGGATGTTTAAAAGCCCACTCCTTATAATATGTCCTGAATATTTCATCCATGGTTTCCTCACCAATTATTCCCTGCATTGTCATAAGCCAGGTGGCGGCTTTCTGATATGAAAGCATGCTATAGGAGCCATGCGGATATTCCCATGATGCCGGGCTGTTATCAGAGACCGATCTGTTTGAGGAATGTACATAGCCCATTCGTTGCATATCCTTGTCCGAGAGATAAAAATTCTTATGATCAATTATGCCTCTGCCCGGACCGTAATAATGATCCATTATTCTTGATTCCCAGTAAGAATTTATGCCTTCATCCATCCATGGCTCCTCAAACTCATTGCTGGCCAGTATCCCCATAAAGTAGGCATGTCCGAATTCATGCACGGTAACCATCTCCGGTATATGAATAAATTCCGGCATCTTTGCACTGCCTGCAGTGGTGAATATAGTTGTGTATTCCATACCCCCGGCCCCGGATCCCATTGTTGGCGGATCCACGAAGGTAAGGTGCGGCCAGGGATAAGGACCAACATGGGCGGTAAGATATTCAAGTGCCCTCTTCACTGCGCTAAGATGCCTTTCAACCTGGTCTTCCCTTCCCGGAGGGGAAAGAAAACGTATATTAACATGCTCCCACTGGTCTTCGTACTCTTTGAAGCCGGGCCAGGCTGTCCAGGCAAAATCAACTATATCCTCTGCCCGGTATGTCAGCACCCGGTATCCCTCCATATTTGTTTCTTCGCTAACCAGCTGTCCGCCACTGCCCACAATATATTCTTCCGGCACTTTTATCTTTACATTGTAAACACTATGATTGGCATAAAATTCGGAACTTAAATGAAACTGGTGACAATTCCACCCTTCCTGCTTACCGCTTCCCTTTTGCTCTGTTTCATAAACACCAAACTTAGGGAACCACTGGGCAACAAAAAAGAAATCATCGCTATAACCTGTCCTCCTTATGTTTGAAGGCAGCTTGGAAAGAAAATCTATATAAAAGAAAGCTGTGTCACCAGGAGCTACAGGTTCAGGCAGCAGTATCCTGAGGACGGTCATATCGTGTGGGTTTCCGTCATCGGGACTGATAAATTCCATATTCTCCTTAAGGTCTGTCCCCTTGCTGTCTATTATATTATTGATCTCTATCCAGCCGTAATCTTCCTCCCTGCTACCGGGAGATCCCATGCTTTCACTGTATAAAGTGCTCTTATTGCTCCTGAAAGCATTCAGGTACATATGCATCTGCACATCCGGAACACTGCTTTCAGAATTATTGACCCAGTAAGCCTCCATTGATCCACTTACGGTCTTTGCCTCCGGATCCAGTTCAACATCCATCCGATAACCCGTAAGCCTTTCACTCAGCGGCTCATAAAAAATAACCTGTGCCTTTGCAACTGAAAAGCATGTAAACGCAACAATCAGTAGTAGAGTCCTGTTCATAATTCTCTCAGATTGGTTAGCCTTTTAATATTACCTGAATAATATATAAAGGTACACAATTTATCATTTATTGAAAATAGAATCTAATAACGACAGCCTCCCAGTCCCATTCCTGCTATCTTAATAAATATCAACCCCCCACTAAACACATTTCACTGTCCAGCTGTTAAATAAGCATATAATATGATATATATCACTGTGAAATAATTAACAAAGCAATGTATATATATATTTATATGTATAAAAATCTTTATCTTTGCATACTAGTTTTAAAGCAGATGAATTTAAACAATATATAAAATGAAAAAGATAATTATTCTTGGAGCGGGCACAGGTGGAACAATAATGGCAAACAAAATGCGCAAGGCCCTGCCGAGTGAAGAGTGGAAAATAACTATTATTGACCAGCACAGGACACATTATTACCAGCCTGGATTTCTTTTTATCCCTTTCGGTTACTATAAAAAGGATGATGTTATCAAACCCAGGCAGAATTTTATTCCGCCCGGAATAGACATTATTTACCAGGGTGTTGATAAAATTGAAGCCGGCGATAACAAAATACTTCTTAATAACGGGGAACTGTTACCATATGATATATTGATTATAGCTACCGGTACAAGGATCAATCCGGAAGAGACACCTGGATTAAAAGACGAATTATGGCATAAGAAGATATTTGATTTCTATACCATTGAGGGTTCACTTGCGCTGGCTAACTTTTTTAAGACATGGGAAGGTGGCGAACTGGTTATCAATATTGCAGACAACCCAATTAAATGTCCGGTTGCACCACTTGAATTTGCTTTTTATGCCGATGCATTTTTTACAGAAAGAGGTATGCGCGACAGGGTAAATATCACCTTTGTAACGCCTCTGTCCGGTGCATTTACGAAACCCAGGGCTTCCAAACTGCTCGGCGGCCTGCTGGAAGAAAAAAACATCAATCTTGTCACCGACTATTTTCTGGGCGAAGTGGATAATAAGAAACAGACAATCTCTGATTTTGGAGGCAAAGAGATAAAGTTTGACTGCCTTGTTTCCATACCCCTGCACAGTGGTGCTGAAGTAATTGAAAAAAGTGGGCTGGGCGACGACTTTGGCTTTGTACAGGCAGATAAACACACATTACAGTCAAAAGCCAATGAAAACATTTTTGTAATTGGTGATGCCGGCAATTATCCAACATCAAAAGCCGGATCAGTTGTGCATTTCATGGCTGAGATACTGGAAGAGAACCTTCTGTGCTATATTGAAAACCGCCCCTTCACTGCTTCCTTTGACGGTCATTCCAACTGTTTCATTGAAACAGGTCACGGTAAAGGAGCATTAATAGACTTTAACTACGAAACAGAACCCTTGCCGGGATTCTTCCCCCTGCCCGGAATAGGGCCCATGGGCTTATTGAAGCAAACACGTCTTAACCATTATGGTAAACTGCTATTCAGATGGATATACTGGCATGTGTTGCTTAGGGGAAAAGAAATGCCAATAAGTGCAGAGATGACAATGGCAGGAAAGAAAACAGACTAATAAAGAAAGTCAGACATGGAAGATAAGAATATACAGCTGCAGATAGACCGGATGAACGAGAAGCTCGATATCATACTGGAAGAATCTGCAATGCAAAAAAGGAACAGGGACACGGTAACCGACCTTGTGGATGACCTTTCCCTGGTTAGCAGGGATGCCTTTAAAGGTATGGTCGACAGTCTCGATAATGCAGGAATAGAAGCGGATGGAGAAGAGTTTAATCATCTGATCCTTAATTTTATCAGGAATATCAATAATATTAACATGCTCTTCCGGACCATGGAAAGCATTACTGACCTGATAAAAGATATTTCACCTGTAATAAAGCAGGTAGGCACAGATGCCACCGATAAGTTCAATGAATTTGATGAAAAGGGCTATTTTGAAATATTGAACCAGATATCAGTGGCAATGGAGACCATTATGTCGAGGTATTCAAAAGATGATCTCAGCCATCTTTCAGACAATATAATAACAGCGATGGATGCCATTTTGGCCATCACAGATCCGGCTATAATGGAAAAGGTCTCACTGCTTGCCGGAACATTCAAGGAGCTTGATCAGAAATCTGTTCCTGAATATTCAATCTGGAAAGTTATGCGGGAGATGAATAAACCCGAAATGAAAAAATCATTGGGCTTTATTATGACCTTCATGAAAATGTTAAATAAAGATAAAAGTAAACGCGAATGATTCTCATTAATCATATAATTTTAAACAAAATCACACAAATAATAAATAAATAATCTAAACAATAATAGTTATGGCAACAAAAAATTATGCAGGAACCAATGTTGAGGTAAACGAAGAAGGCTATTTTACTGATCCCTCACAATGGACTAAAGATATCGCTAAGGAAATAGCAGCGGAAGAAGGTGTTGAACTGACAGATCAGCACTTTGAGGTGATTGAACTGCTGAGGCAGAAGAGTGATGCCGGCGAAGCTCTCTCTATAAGGGGTATAAATAAATCCGGGGTAGTTGATGTAAAAACATTTTATAAGCTCTTTCCCGGTGCTCCTCTTAAAAAAGCAACGAAAATTGCAGGTACACCTAAACCTGCAAGCTGTGTTTAATATTCTAAATCAAATAATATGAGTGAAAATAAGCATAAAATAAAAAAAGTAAATATCATATGTGCCAAAGGTAACATAGAAGATATCTATGCAGCCCTGGTACTTGGTAACGGTGCAGTGATGGAGGGTATTGAGGCAAACCTCTTCTTTACATTCTTCGGTATGGAAGCTATAGTAAAAAAATGGATGAAAAAGCCCCACACCGCTGTTATCGGCAATCCGGCCATGCGTATGCCCGGACTCGGAAGCCGTATGCCAACACTGATGGGAGTTATACCCGGCGTGGAAGCCATGGTTTCCGGAATGATGCGTAAGGGAATGGATAAACTGGACGTCCCTCCCATCGATGAATTCTTTGAGCTCTACACAGCAGGCGGCGGCAAGGTATATGCCTGCAAGCTGGCAATGGACATGTTTAAGATCAAAGAAGATGAACTGTCAGAACATGTAAGCGGTGTGCTTACGGTAGGCGAGTTCTATGAACTTGCTGCTGGCGAGGACTCTCATATAATATTCACCTAGACACTGCAGTAAGTACAATAACATATTGTCAGGTAAAAGGCCGCTTCATAGAAGTCGGCCTTTTCTCATTATATTATGCAGCATAAATCCGGCACTTTCATCTTTGTCAATAATTATTACATTTGCTGAAACTAAATTTAGAAACCCTAAATCTGACATAATGCAGGCAATTAATGATTTTCTTATTGGACTTGACGGTTATATCGGAGGTCATCCCTGGTTTGTATTTCTACTGCTTGGAACAGGTATTTTCTTTACCCTCTACCTTGGCTTTCCCCAGATAAGGTATTTCAAACATGCTATCAGGATAGTAAAAGGGAAATACGACCATAGCCAGGATGTAGGTGACACCAGCCATTTCCAGGCTCTTACAACAGCCCTTTCAGGTACGGTGGGAACAGGTAATATAGCCGGCGTGGCACTGGCCATTCACCTTGGCGGTCCCGCTGCCCTTTTCTGGATGCTGGTAACAGCTATAATAGGTATGTGTACCAAGTTTGTGGAAGTCTCTATTTCCCATAAGTATCGCGATATACTACCTGACGGCACCGTGTCAGGAGGCCCTATGTATTATATGAAGAAGAAGCTCAACTTTACAATGCCCAGCGGGAAAGTATTAAAGACAGGGGCCATAATGGGAGGTTTCTTTGCAGTGGCCACAGTACTAAGCTCTTTCGGTACGGGCAGCCTGCCACAGATCAACAGCATATCAAACTCAGTATTTGCCACCTTCGGTATTAACCATATGCTGACAGGGTTTATACTGGCTATATTGCTGGGCCTGGTTATCATAGGAGGTATAAAAAGGATAGCCCTGGTAACATCAACACTGGTGCCTGCAATGGCTTTTATCTATCTTGTTGGCGCCCTGGCCGTCATATTTAAAAACTATGACCAGATCATTCCTTCTTTCGTAGCAATATTCGGTGATGCCTTCTCAGGCGCCGCAGCCACAGGAGGCTTCCTGGGCGCCTCACTCTCATGGACCATTAACAGGGGTGTTAACAGGGGACTTTTCTCGAATGAGGCCGGACAGGGATCTGCTCCCATAGCCCACTCAGCAGCCAAGGCACCTGAACCGGTATCCGAGGGCATGGTGGCTATTCTCGAGCCTTTTATTGACACCATAGTTATTTGTACCATCACCGGCCTTGTGTTGCTCTCTTCAGGTGTATGGAACGAAAAGCATATGAATGAATTCCAGACGGCAGATATGGAATTTGTTGTGGGGAACTATAATGATAAAACAGAAGGAGACGTTGAGATATTAAGCAATCATATCAGCAAAAATGACAAGCTTCCCAAGCTGGATAAATATAACGGTACCATTGAAGTTGAAGACGGAACAATCATAACAAAAAATATTACATTGCTGCATGCTGAATCTGTTGCAGAAGATGTCAGTATCTATGAAGGTGAAAGTCCGTATACAGGAAGCCTGGAGATATCGGGAGGAAAGCTCTTTGAACCTGAAGCAGAAAAGCCACCCTTTGGCCAGAGGATAAAAGCTTTCTTAGTTAAATCATCCTCGGAAAACATAATCATCAGCGGCAAATCGCTTATACACAGTGCCCCCCTTACAGCGGAAGCATTTAAAAGAGGCTTCCTGGGAAGCTGGGGGCAGTATATAGTGTCAATAGGCCTGCTACTGTTCGCTTTCTCAACTGCAATATCATGGTCTTATTATGGCGACAGGGCACTGACCTATCTGCTGGGTCCCGGTTCGGTTATATACTACCGCATTGTCTATGTTGTAATGTTCTTTATAGCATCATTTACGGATACAACAATTATCTGGTCACTGTCATATATCACCATTGCACTGATGACCATACCCAACCTTGTTGGTTTGCTGGTGCTGCATAAAGACATCAAAGGGATCATTAAGCAATACTGGACAGATTTCACAAATGATCACCCTGACGAAAAGATAAGCAGGAAGTATATAAGAAAAAACAGAGAGTTATAAGAAACAGGGAGTTACAAATATTAATGGGCGGCAGTCATAAGGAAGTCATGAGACCCTTCTTCATCTGCCGCCCTTTTTTCTTTGCAGCAGTGCAACATTCTCAACATGGTGAGTCTGCGGGAACATATCCACCGGCTGAACGGCTGTCACATCATATCCCGGTGCAAGCAGGGCTATATCCCGTGCCTGTGTGGCAGGGTTACAACTTATATAAACTATCTTTTCAGCACCCGCTCCCAGTATGGTTCTGACAACAGACTCATGCATGCCGGCCCTGGGTGGATCTGTTATTATAATATCAGGGCGTCCCTGATCATTCATAAAATCATCATTCAGCAATTCTTTTATATCACCGCTGAAAAAAGCCGTGTTCTCAATACCATTGATCTCTGAATTAAGCTTTGCATCGGCAATAGCTTCCGGCACATATTCCAGGCCTATAACCTTTTTGCATGAGCCGGCAATATAGTTGGCAATAGTACCTGTTCCCGTATAAAGATCATATACTGTCTCGCTACCCGTCAGACCGGCAAAACCCAGGGCCAGAGAGTAAAGCTTTTCGGCCTGGGCGGTGTTGGTCTGGAAAAAAGATTTGGGCCCAATCCTGAACTGCAGCCCACCCATCCTTTCCGTTATATAATCTTTACCTGAATACAGCTTTACATCAAGGTCACTGAAGGTGTCATTCAGCTTGGGATTAATAACGTACATCTGTGATGTTACCTCCGGAAAGCTTTCCTGTATATACTTCATCAGCTTTACACGCTCAGGCTCATCCTCATGCTGCAGGTTAAGTATCACCATTGTCTCATCATCTGATGCAGTGCGTATGACGAGAGTGCGCAGAAAACCTACATGCTCTTTTGAATCATAGAATTCAAGTCCCCGGGCCAGTGCATATTCCCGTATACTGTTTCTTATCCTGTCAGACAGCTTATTCTGCAGGTAACATTTATCCACATCAACCACCCTGGCAAACATACCCGGTATATGAAAGCCCAGGGCATTGCGGCCTTTTATATCAACATCCTTTCCAATCTCATCCTTAGTGAGCCAGCGCCTGTTGGAAAAGGTAAACTCCAGCTTGTTACGGTAATAATACTGTTTATCCGAAGCTATTATGGGACGGATCTCAGGGAAATCAAACCTTCCTATGCGGCTGAAATTATCATATACCTGCTGCTGTTTAAACCCAAGCTGCCTTTCATATGGCAGGTGCTGCCATTTGCAGCCGCCGCACACACCAAAATGGCTGCAAGGGGCATCCTGTCTCATTTCAGAATACTTATGCTGCTTAACCACATATCCTTCCATGTAGTTTTTCCGCTTCCGGGTAACCTGTATATCCACTATGTCGCCAGGCACCAGCATGGGTACAAACACAACCTTATCATCAACCCTGCCCAGGGCCTTCCCCTCTGCACCAATACCAGTTATCTCCACCTTTTCAAGCAATGGTTTTTTTCTTCTTGCCATACCGGTCATTTAATTATACGGCAAATGTAACAATAATGATCAATTGTTATTTAAAAACCACTGTCAGTTAACCCTGTAATGCCGGTTGAAAGCCATCAAAAAAGACTGCTATATAAGTAAGAGTTGAAATAAACAGAAAGTAGATAAAGGCAATAAATACTTTAATGGATTGCCTTGGCTTATCAGCCTCTGCGAAAGCATCAATAAACATTAAAACAGAGGATATAAGCAGAATAATATGAGAAACAATAAATAATATCCCGGCCCCGGGCCAGTGCTGTACTTTAAATGTAAAACTTACAAGAACAACGGCCATAGCAATTGCAACAATAATACCGTTTGTTTTTTCCATGCCACTTTTCAGAAGTGGTGATCCATTTGTCAGAAAAAACAAAAGAAACACCAGGCCTACCAACGCTCCAAGTGTAATTAATATTCCGGCACCCGGCCAGTGAAAATTCTTGAAAACAATTCCTGCAAAAAAGATAATTGCCGAAATCAGACTAAGAGATAAGGAACCCTTTTTCATGATTTTTTGATTTGGTTAATAATTGTTTTAGAGGAAAAGATATTTCAATTTATCGTATACTCTGCTGAGGTTTAGTAGTCTGCTCCGAATAAGCAATTTAAGAAATTGTATAATACAGGCCAAAATTATTTTGGAGAGGTTTATTTATACAATGCTTCACTTATAAATAGAGCCATATATACACACAATTATCAAATCTAATACCTCTATATGGGACTATACCCCTATAGGAAAAAGTTAGCTCTCATAATACCGTCTATATGGTGGTTTTTGAACTTAAAACACTGATTAGAATGCTTCTTTATATTGGACTTATAATATTATTATCTACCTTAGTATTCATTGACTGTTATTGTCTTCAAAACTAATCAACTATGAAAAAGCTATACTCTTCATTATTAATACTATCACTGCCATTTTTATTACTTGCTCAAGCACCTCAAGGATTCAATTACCAGGCTATAGTGAGAAATTCAACAGGTAATCCTATCACAGATCAAACAGTGGGTATTCAGGTAAGCATAATACAAACTGAAGCTACTGGCACTGTTGTTTATGTTGAGAGGTTCAGTCCTACAACCAATGATTATGGCCTTATTAACATTAAGATCAGGAACTGGAGATCCACAGACTGGTACATTTGGTAGCATATAGACTGGTCAGAATGGCCCGTTTTATCTTAAAATGGAATTAGATGAAGACGGTGGTACTACATACACTGAATTAGGAACAATTCAGTTGCTTAAGTGTGCCATATGCATACGTACAAACTGTTACCAGTTATACCAAATACGAGCCGGAATTCAATGATGGGACAAATCCACAGGATATTCTGATAACCGAAAGTCAAATTTCAGTGATTTAGGGACATACCTTGAAACAGAAACCGACCCTGCCGTAGCAGAAAACTTGGATTTAATCCGACTGGCATTGCCATACAGCGAGTTAGTACAGGTCGACCGGCACAAAATGGGAAAGTTAACGCCTGATTATATCTCGGAACTGACCCTGTGATTGAAAGTGACCTGGCGGCACACCAACAGGCGTTAGCGGTAACCGAAAGCCAGATAACAGATTTGCAGGACTATGCAACAAGTACAGAACTTTCAACAGGATTAGACGGAAGGTTGATAACGAGGCAGGTACAAGCTTACAAGCAGAAGGCACCCAAACCGGCGAAATGCAATATTGGAACGGCTCGGAATGGATAACGGTTGCAGTCTGGTAATGAAGGTCAGGTTTTAACTTTTACGGGTGGCGTGCCAACATGGACAGCTGCAGTTGGGGTCAAAACGGTAGGACAAACAGATGTGTAAATCCCAACCACAGGCGAAATTTGGATGGACCGCAACCTTGGTGCTTCACAAGTAGCCACAGCGAGCGATGATGAAAATGGCTATGGTGATTTATACCAATGGGGGCGTTCTGCCGATGGTCATGAAAGCAGAACATCTGACATTTATGACGGAGATGCAAATGGTAAACCTTCAACTTATAATGAAAATGGTCGCCTGGGATGGGAAATTTATAACAACAGGGTTTATCAAGTCTTTATGATTGGTTGGATCCACAAAACGACAATTTATGGCAGGGCGTAAGCGGCACCAACAACCCTTGCCCTAAGTGGTTACCGATTACCGACAGCAGCAGAATGGGAAGCCAGAGCGTACAAGCTGGAGCAGCAATGATGCAGCCGGAGCCTATGCATCTCCGCTTAAATTGCCCCTGGCAGGCGACCGCTACACCAGCGATGGTTCGCTCTTCAATGTGGGTTCCTACGGCTAGCTATTGGTCAGGTACCGTGAGATGGTACCATACTCGCAGTGCCTGTACTTCTACAGTGGCGAAGCCCATCGTGCACATCAGCGGCCGCCGTGCGGACGGACTCTCTGTGCGTTGCATTAAGGATTAATAATCTACAAGGATATTATTGAATTTTATGCCTCGAATACACTTGCATACGACTCCCTTAACCTATATGGGACGATTTCTACAAAACAACTAATTACTGTCTTTATGCTCTATCCTGTAAATGAAAGGTAAATACCAATAGATGATGGGTTTACACCTATGTTTATGTGTAAAAATGTGTGTAATAAAAAGAAAGCCATCATAAGCGTGTTTCACTTACAATGGCTTTATAAAAACAAGGCGGAGAGAGGGGGATTATTCATCGCTACGCTCCTCATGATCCCCAGTGGAGGTAGCTTCAAAGCATTTGCAGCCAAACGTCTTACGAGGTTTTTTACAGGTCCCGGCTCCTTACAAATGCAAGCATTTGACGGGGCCGGAGCCTGTAAAACAAAAACCCGTGCTGGACACGGGTTTTTGGCTGCAAATGCTTTGGCGGAGAGAGGGGGATTCGAACCCCCGGTACCCTTTTTCGGGTACGCTGGTTTAGCAAACCAGTGGTTTCAGCCACTCACCCACCTCTCCTGGTATGCATGAATGTCAATTTTTCAGCCTGACAAAAATAGAAAAACAAAACTAAAACAGCAAAGTAATTATTACAGATATTTATTTTGTTTTATTCACTTCAAAAACCTGTAATATATGCTAGTCAGATAACCTGCAACTTGTCAAGTATTCAATTTAATCCATTTAATTATTCAGAATCAAGACATCATAAATGATTTTTCCGCATTTATACTCAATAATATATTGATATATAAAGCACATATCTTATATTTATAATGTAAATATCCATAGACTGACAGAATGACAAAAAAAATACTAATACTTGAAAATGAATTCCAGGCACAGAGAATAAGAGAAATACTTGATAGTGAAAACGTGCCTCACATTATCAGAAGCTATCGCGGTTCGGCTTTTGACGGCCTGTACCAGGAAACAAAGGGCTGGGGAGCAGTGATAGCAGATGAGGAGTATGAGGAAAAAATTCTCGAACTATTCAAGCGGATGTGACAGTTTCAAATCAATGATTGAAAAGCAAAAGAACTGTGTGCCATTGTTGCCAAAAAATGTGTATTCCTGATTACGAAAATTTATGCAGTTTTAATTTCCTTTTGCAGAGGTGTTAGATTTCATTATTTAATATTGTTTTAGCATTAATATAGCAGTACAATGAAAAGCAATAATCCGGTTTTCTTAGTCTCGAAAATATGGCAAATTATTGAGCTTGCCGGATTGCTTTTTTTAATCCCTGCATTTTTCCTTTTTGGTCTTAATGTTTACAGGGGATTCATATACTGTTTTTAATTTTGTGAATTCATACCTTATTCCAGTCATTGTTATTTTTTTCTTGTTAAAATTATTGTTTTCATAGCATTTATAAGGTTGAAATCATGGTCGCTATATTTTAATTTCATTCAAAACATAATTTTAGCAGGAATTATAATACTACTTTTGATACTGACCATCTCATCAGATGCATTCTCATTCTTACAGGTTTTGTTTTTGATTCTCTTCTTGTTATTAAGCTGGATCAATTACCGCTGCATCAGGGTGTATAAAGAGGAAATAAAATAATTCTAAACGCGTACACATTAATACTCCACAGCTTGTGTGCCTATTATTTTATAATATTCTATTGCAAAACCGAAATGCTTTTATAATTTTGCGGAGCTTTATAAGTAAGTGAACCTCCTTCGCTAAAGCTACGGAGGTCAGTGCGGGGTATAGCGCAGTCCGGTTAGCGCACCTGCTTTGGGAGCAGGGGGTCGGAGGTTCGAATCCTCCTACCCCGACAAACACAAAAAGGCCCAGACAGAATTGTCTGGGTTTTTTATTGGAAGGAAGGAGCGTTGAAAATTTATTTTCATAAGCGAATGACTGACAATAAAAACCGACTGAAAGGAGGGTCTTTTTGTGTTTGAATTAACCCCCCAAAAGATCACGAGGAACGAAGTCAGCCGTCGCCGAAATCTATGGCAGACGAAGTAACGAGTAATCTTACATTCAGTAATAAGAAAAATCTGGCAGTAATACCAGGTTTTTTATTTGCAGTACGTATTTATTAAATCATAAGCATTGGGATGTCCTAATTCCTCTGCTTTATACCAATCAAGACATGCACCACTTTTATCATTTAATTGTATTTTCGCAACACCCCTATTGTAATATGCATCGCTATAATCAGGGTTTAACTCTATTGTTTTGCTAAAATCCTGAATTGCTCCACTGTAGTCTTTCAAGTCAAACTTAACAACACCCCTATTGAAATATGCATCGCTATTTTCTGGTTTTAACTCTATTGCCTTGCTAAAATCATTAATTGCTCCACGGGAGTCGTTCAATTGAACTTTCGCAACACCCCTGTTGTAATATGCATCGCTATATTTTGGGTTTAACTCAATTTCCTTGTCATAATCCTGAATTGCTCCTTGGTAGTCATTCAATTGAACTTTCGCAACACCCCTGTTATTATATGCCTCGCTATAGTTAGGATCTAACTCTATTGCCTTGTTATAATCCTGAATTGCTCCACGGGAGTCGTTCAATTGACCTTTCGCAACACCCCTATTGTAATACGCCATGCTAAAATCAGGATTTAACTCTATTGCCTTGCTATAATCCTGAATTGCTCCACTGTAGTCGTTCAAGTCAAACTTAACAATACCCCTATTCAGATATGCATCGCTAAAATCAGGATTTAACTCTATTGCCTTGCTATAATCCTGAATTGCTCCAGTGTAGTTGTTCAAGTGAAATTTAGCATTACCCTTATAGTAATATGCCATGATATAATCAGGGTTTAACTCTATTGCCTTGCTAAAATCCTGAATCGCTCCACTGTAGTCGTTCAATTGACCTTTAGTGATACCCCTAATGAAATATGCGCTATCTTTTGGGTTTAACTCTATTGCTTTACTAAAATCCTGAATTGCTCCTTGATAGTCGTTCAAGCCAAACTTAACAACACCCCTGTTGTAATATGCCTCGCTATCTTTTGGGTTTAACTCTATTGCCTTGCTATAATCCTCTATTGCTTTTTGATAGTCGTTCAAATCAGCCTTAGCAATACTCCTACCAAAATAAACCTCGCTATAATCCTGAATTGCTTCACTGAAATTGCCAAAACCTAATTTAGAATTTCTACTAATAAAAAAATCAAGGAAACCAACTCTCTCCATTGGTATTGTTTGAGAATATAGACTCAAACCAATCATGAGAAACATAAACAGAAGGAGATGTTTTTTCATAGGTCGGGAATTAAGTTAGAACCAAACTTACAATATTATAAACAATAAGCGAATGATTGACAATAAAAACCGGCTAAAAGGAGGGTCTTTTTGTGTTTGAATTAACCCCAAAAAAGGATCACGAGGAACGAAGTAACGAGTAATCCTACTGAGACTGATAAATTCGCACCACTGTACTTTCCTATTGTTTAATAACCATATACGCGGCCTGTACTAAAGGTGGTGTGAGAGACGCTCCGGTGGGCTTATTAGCTGACCGGCCGTTTACTCGATTTTGGCCAGTTTCTTTATTTACCAAATTTAAGTATTGTCAACAGTACAATTGTTAATATCACTGATAATTGTCCGATGAAAAATCCTAAATTGTCATGCCAGATAATCAATACACTTAAGAAACACAAAATCATGACAATTCTTTCAAAGAGATTAAGTGTCCGCCAATTTCTTAATCCTATAACTATTGTTGCACTCCAATACCCCCATGAAATCATTATCGGTGAAGCAATAGGACTATTATATTTAGCACCATAATTTATAATTATAAAAATTAATCCGCCAATTATTGATGACAATACAATCAAACCAATTAGCTCATTCCTTTTAATCTTGTTTTCAATAATATATCCAGTCAATAAAATAGCCAGTGAATTGTAAAACCAATCCAATAGTCCGGCACCAAATAAAGGATATGTTAATAATCTATACCAATTTAATTGGTTCATCTAAATTCGATGGATATAATAAAACTATCTCGCCTAGTCTCGGGAAAACCAAGGTCAAAATCGTAGAAACAAATAATATTGTTACCAAAAATAATGAAATCTTAAGGCGTTTATTATTGAGGTATGTCTTCATCGAATTAGTTTTTAAGCTACTAAAACAGCATCAAAACCCGCTTGAAAATTCCCTGTTATTTGGCCGTGCATAAAGGTTGAATTATTAGATAGATATCAAAAATATTACACGAAACTAAGGTATAGAAGACTTATCAGAACCTAATAATTCTACATATTCAATATGTAACTTGGTGGGCATTTCACCTGACTTAAGAATGTTTGCAAGGTCATTAGCATCATTTTGTGTAAAGTTTCCTGAGATGGAAGAGTTGCCATCTTTAATTTCTTCAAAAACGATAGGAGCTGAATAAACTACCCCGTCGAGTACAATTGCCAAAGCTTTTTGCATATTCTCACGAGTTAGATCGGACCATCTTTTTGCTCCCTCAGCATTCATATTCAAGGATACTACAAACTCTCCTGTATTTTGGTCAGTAATAGTTGCATGAGCATCAGTCACATAGTAACCCTTCATAGCAGGTTGTCCATTCCTTGTTGCTTTGAGCGCATATAGATATAAGTATGGCCTCTCATTCCCTATGGTTTGAAAATGCCAGGCAAAGACCAAATCTGAGGGGAACAATTGTTTCACCTCAGGAATAGCCAGCATGGCATTCACCTTTGCTGTATCCTTTAATTCAGCAACTCCCGCAATAGGCGAAGGTATCAGCTGTCCATTGCTGTTTACATAGGGACTCATCACGGCAAAAAGTGGATTGTCGCGCATAAATTGTGCTGCCTCGTTGCTGCATGTATCATCAGAATCTTCCCGGATCACTGAAATGAATCTATTTGCCTCTTCAATCGCACTCCAGATCTCACTATTTTGATAGGTTGTCCAGAATTCTAGTTTAGCCTGGCTTGTAAGAAGCTTTGAAATTCTATCTATTTTATCATTTTCAGGATTACCATGTTTGGTCAGTATAGTAACATCTATTCCATTGTTTAGCATTATGAGTTTTCTATTTTCTGGTGATATACCAAATCTGTGTAGTCGATTCTCCAATATGATGAGTGTATTCTCCAGGTCATCTGCAATTTCTTTCTTTAAGTAATCAACAACAGCGTCATTGGTTGTGTTGAAATCAATCTGTCTTCTTGAATCTATAGTCATAAAAATCGGAGACAGCTGTCCACCAGGATTCAATTCTTCAAAGGACTCTGCAAATAAATCGATTTGATCCGATTCCGAATTCTTTAATTTCAATTTTGACTCTGCTAATGCTATGTTAAAAATTGAATCATTTAAATATTGAGGTGCGGCTAGTGATCTTATAAATTCTTCAAAGTCAACATTTAAAATAACATGTATGCCTTTTTCTTCCTTTGCAGAAAAGCAACCGGTAATTGAGAGTAACACAATAAACAAAACACATGTAATTTTATTACTGTTTTTCATAACTATATTTTTTTTAATTACTGACAATTCCTTAAAAAATAAAAGTACTTATTATGCGTCTAATTGATACAAATATTCAGGACCGTGCATTCCATTCTAGTATTCAATACCAGGTTTTTTATTTGCAGTAGGTATTTATTAAATCATAAGCATCAGAATCTCCTAATTCATATGCTTTATGCCAATCAAGACATGCACCATTTTTATCATCTAATTGTATTTTCGCAACACCCCTATTGAAATATGCATCGCTATAATCAGGGTTTAACTCTATTGCCTTGTTATAATCCTGAATTGCTCCACTGTAGTCGTTCAAGTCAAACTTAACAGCACCCCTATTTAAATATGCATCGCTATCTTTTGGGTTTAACTCTATTGCTTTGCTAAAATCCTGAATCGCTCCTTGATAGTCGTTCAAATTAGCCTTAGCATTACCCCTATTGAAATATGCCTCGCTATCTTTTGGGTTTAACTCTATTGCCTTGCTATAATCCTCTATTGCTTTTTGATAGTCGTTCAAATCAGCCTTAGCAATACTCCTGCCAAAATAAACCTCGCTATAATCCTGAATTGCTTCACTGAAATCGCCAAAACATAATTTAGAATTTCTACTAATAAAATAATCAAGGAAACCATCTCTCTCCATTGGTATTGTTTGAGAATATAGATTCAAACCAATCAAGAGAAATATAAACAGAAGGGGAGGTTTTTTCATAGGTCGAGAATTATGTTAAAACCAAACTTACAATATTATAAACAAAAATACACGAAATTGACAAATGTGGCAAGTTCAATGGTCACTAGAATTTGATGAAAGATCTATTGTCCAATAGAATGATGATATTTGTGTTATACGACTTAATGTCAAGATGTTATATATGGTTTCTGATAAACTGCCACTTATGCTGGTTAAAAAATGTCGGTAGTTAAAATAATTGGCCTTCCGGGGAGACGAACATTTATACCGTTTTCGGCTGTAACAAATATTCTGACGGGTTTAAACGAGGATACCGTTTCCAGGGATGCTGTTTTTTGTTTTGAAAAAATACTTTTTGAGCTTTTTAACTGCCCCAGGTTTTCTGAATTCCCCCTGTCAGATTCCATCCAAACCACATAGGTTTGTCTTGTTGACTCTAGTCTTTCAACCTCTGCCAGATCTTCAATTTCCACTTTAATAACATAATTATTATTGTTATCTTGTTTTACCGTAACCGTGCCTTTGGCTGCAGGAACAACTGAGGAATTTAAAAACCCTATCTTCTGGGCACATGAAGTAACGAAGGACATCATTGATAACATCAGAATACTAAAAAAAATGCCTTTTAGAAGTTTATTTGCTTTTTGTGCTTTCATCTCTTTAATTTTAAATTGTTAAATTGTTTTGAGGAACTAAAATTAATCCATTTGATCAATGCAAGCATTACACAATTCAGGAAAAAAGTTATATCATTCACACATTTGATAACTTAGAAATATCGACGACTGATAAAAGGCATCTATGTTGGCCCTCAACAACCACGCCTTCCATATATGCCCGGCAAAGAGGCTTATTGTCATATCCAAGAAACACTTCGCACGATTCTTTTGCGCTACTGGTAAATATTTTTTTTAAAAAATCATTAAATAGTGGTTTATACTCTTCTGAAATAAAAAGCTTAAAATTACTGTTAACCAGACTAAAACGCCTTTCATCCAACATATCGGCACCCGTGAAATTCAAATCGCAGATTGTTCCGTCAGAATCAAGAAAAAAATAACCCAGGGGAGACAGATCGAATAACATGGTGTATTTCTTTAAGGCTGCCTCAGCTGTTTCGTTAGCCTGCCGCAACTCTTCATTTTGCATCTCCAGTTCAATCTGGTGTACCTGTAATTGGTGCAGGAGTTTATGTGGACCGGTTTTCATCAGCCCACGGTCCTCTTTTTCCCCCTTCTCCTTCAGTTTATTTTCAGCTTTCTCGCGCAACATTTTTGCATTGGGGAAATTTATTTCTTCATTTATCATGACTTATTTATTTCTTTATAATTGTAATAATATAGATATCCATTTTATCTAAAGGCAGCAAACAATCCTATTCATGATTTGCACCCATTTTCACCTGTCTGACCTGAAAAATAATTATTTATCATTGCTCTTAAACTGACCCTGTCTATTGGTTTGGATATATAGTTATTACATCCTGCAGCAATGGACTTCTCTCTGTCGCCTACCAGTGCATAGGCTGTTTGAGCAATTATTACCACCTCCTTATTAAATTCCCGTATCTTCCGGGTAGCTTCATAGCCATCTTTTACCTTCAAGTTTATATCCATCAGCACCAGATCGATGTCAGGATTTTCCCGGCAAACTTCAACCGCTTCAACACCGTTTTCAGCTCTTAAAAGTTTCCTGCTCAATCCTTCAAGCATCTTAATAAGAAGCATCTTTGAAACTTCATCATTTTCAACAATTAAAATATTAAGTTTTCTGGTTTCATTTTTTGTCGCTATATCAGCTCCGGCGCCCCGGGTGGCATGATCCGTTTCCTTTTGCGGTTGGTCTGGTATGGTAAAAAAGAATGTGGCACCTGAGCTATTGCCATTTTGGCCTGCAATACTCTCTACCCAGATTTTTCCTCCCAGCATTTCAACATAAGCTTTTGATATGGACAAGCCCAGACCGGCGCCTTCCTGGCTACGGGTGTAAGCCTGGCTGCCCTGCCTGAACCTTTCAAAGATCATTTCTTTCTGTTCTGCCGGAATTCCGGGTCCGCTGTCTTTTACATAAAATTCGAAAAAACCGTCTTTTTTTAAGTACCCGAATTCAATGGAGCCGGTTTGCGTAAACTTAATTGCATTTTTAACCAGGTTAGTGAGCACGGCATATACCTTTTCCCGGTCTGTCCATATAAACGCCTCATCTCTGTTTAGCGCAGCTTTATAAGAAAGATGCAATTTCTTCTTTTCTGACTCCACCCTGAAAAAGTGATAAATGTACTCCAGCTGTTCGTTTACATTTGTTTCTGAAACGGAAACTTCAGTTTGCTGTGATTCTATTTTGGAGATGCTGATAATATCGTTTATGATATTGAGCATACGGATACCGCTTTCCTCAATAATATTGATATAGTCTTGCTGCTCTTCACCTTCTAACTTTAAGGTTTTAAGCATCTCGGTAAAACCAAGGATCCCATTCATGGGTGTCCTGATTTCATGACTCATATTGGCCAGAAAAGCCGATTTCAACATATCTCCTTCTTCTGCTTTCACCCTGGCTCTTATCAATTCGTTCTCGGCTATTTTACGCTTTGTAATGTCAGCCATGGTCACCAGGCATTTCTCATCTATATTACTGATTATGCCATTTACGAGTATGTATCTCATTGAATCATCACCTGTTTCCAGTTTAAGTTCGCAGGTTTCTTTCAATTTGCTTTTAAATATCTTTTTTAGAAACCGATTATAAACGGCTCTCGTATCAATAGATACAAAAAAACCAAAACTGCTTTTTATCAGATGCGAGCGTTCCTTTCCCAGCAATTGTTCTGCTCTGATATTCAAATCTATTATTTGACCTTCCTTTGTCAGTGTCAGATACCCTGAAGGGGCAAAATTATACAACTCGGAATATTTTTTTTCTGCCAGTTCTGCCCTCTCCTTCGCCCGCCTGAGATCTTCATTCTGCATTTCCAGTTCCAACTGGTGTAATTCAAGCTCCTGGATGAGTTTTAAATTATCGGATTCGGAAAAAGATGCTTCTGACCCTTCCTTTTTTTTGTTTAGCAACAATTCAGCGGCCTGGCGCAGTTTGCCGGATTTATTTACAGTCTTTTTCTTATTCATGTGATTATATTTTATTCATTTCATTGGCCACATGCTGATATATATTACCGTTTTTTTAAGCTACAGAGACCTGCCGGTCTATCTGTTGTCCTGCGTATTACCCTGTACGAAAGAGCTCGCTTGCACATCCGGCGGATCAGTCTTTTGCAAATTATACTACATAAAGGTCTGTTTATTAATACAAACCGCGTTACATCATTTTGATAAATAGTTACATAATTCACAGATTCAAGGCTTTATATCCCACCCCTTGTAATCAGTTTAAGCTGCTAAATGAGCCCAGGGAGAAAACAAAACGAATCCTGTTTGTGAATGAGAAGCCTGCTGAATAAATGTTTTTCGATACAATAACCGGGACATAAATCTCAAGAATATTCCAGATACCTGCTTTTAGTCCTGCCTCAAAAAAAACGGGCAAATCGTTTTCCCTGCCATAAGCTTTATCGGTTAAAAGCAGATTGACAAAAGGTTTCACCGGCAAGCGGCTGGCTTTGCCGGGCAGACTGCTGGTAAATGACAGGGAAACAAGCCAGCGACTGTAGCCCAGGCTATCGTTCACCGGCGATACCAGACCTCCTTCGGTCAGACTCATTTGCCTCGACCATATATTGCCTGGGGAAACGGTAAAGCGGTCGGGATAAGTCTCCTGGAAAAGATATAATTCGCTGCCACTTCTTCCTGCCGGTGAGAAGGAGTAAAAAGGGATTTCCGCATCCTCATTTAGCATGGTTCCTGCAAATATGCGGATATCCAGACCATTATCCTGTCCATAATAACTCAGCCTGTAATTGAATTCAAGCGAAGTTTTCTGATATGATTTCCCGGTTTCAAAACCTGCCAGCAGGGTATATGGATTAATGGTACCGTGCCTCTCCAGCTGATAACCAAATTGCATCCAGGAATTCATTTCTGCCTTCTCCTGAAGATTGATCTGGTGAAGGCCGGAGGCAGCAATGTAATTACCAAATACTTTTTGGGTAAAAGGCTTACTCATGTTTCGGTTCCTGATATACAAATCAACACCGGTTTTCACCTTCTGGTAGTTTTGGTTGCCAGGAGCGCCGAATTGTGTTCCTTCCAGGTTAATTGCTGCCAGCCTGATAAATTTATCGTATGGCGTAATATTGTATGTTATGCTGCCAATCCCTGCCAGATCCTTATTCCCGAATGCATAAAACGGCATCACAAAATATTCCACCGGCTTTGGTATGATAAAGCCGTTATGTAATGCCACACCGGCCATAAACCCGTTATCCCGGTTCAGGTTTATTGCCGGTAAATACATAAGTGTGTGTTTTTCAGGATCATCAACAGTTAAGAGGAGCTGTGTTTGTATGGGATCGGCCCTGGGAAGAGCAGCGGTTTTCCGGATATTATTATTTATCCTGGAGATTTCAGGCATTACATGTCCGGGATCGATCTTTATTTCTGTATAATCACCACCGGGCAGTTCAATCCATTTCTGTCCTTCAAAGCCCTCCACCCATTTTTTAAAGAAGATTGAATCTCCGGTCATGCCGGCGATAAGCAGAGGCGAAACCAGTTCCCCTTTATTTTTGACAAGCAGCTGCCTGTTCTCCACGCGCACCATTTTATAATCCAGACGCCTGGTCGTCCCGATCAAATCATCAAAAAACCATGATAAATCTTTGTCTGTAATATTTTCAAATCCGGCACGCAAATCATCCGGCCGTGGATGCCTGAACATCCAGTTGTGGTAATATTCGCGCATGGCAGCATCAAAAAGCGAATCTCCGAGGTTAGCACGCAGATAATT
This sequence comes from Bacteroidales bacterium, assembly GCA_034521735.1. GTDB lineage: Bacteria > Bacteroidota > Bacteroidia > Bacteroidales > VadinHA17 > UBA9300. The sequence continues at coordinate 3,584 of JAXHLX010000013.1, read as the reverse complement.
AAAAGCTATAGCGGCTTTATTATAAAGGATAATGCCATAATTTAAATCGCTGTATTCGTTTGCCGGCAGGTTAATTGGCTGTTCGAGGTTACTGCGGGCCTGTACAAGCCATTCAAGTTCCTGCATCCGCTCCACAGGCAGGCGGTCAATATTTAAAAAGCGGGCCAGTTTCCAGTCTTTAAAATAAACCTGCCAGAGTTTTTTCAAGGGATATTTTTCATTCATATACCGGGCTGTGTAAGCACTCGTTATACCTTCGTCCATAAAGGGATACTTCCGCTCATTGGATGCCAGAGCCCCGTAGCACCAGTTATGAAATATTTCGTGGAACAGCACTTCGTCAAGCGAGTAAGCATCTTCAACAATACCAATAACCGTAATACCCGGATATTCCATTCCGTAACCGGCGCTAAGGGCACTTTGAACTGCTGTAAAGCTCTCATAGGGATAATCACCTGCCTTTTCTGACGCCCATAGAATAGCCTCATTCACATAATCCAGGGCGTCCTCCCATAGATTTGACTGCCTGTTGGTAAACATCACCCGGGTAGTTACTTCCCTGCCCGAGCCGGGAAGCTTAATTTTCCCTGTCATTACATTAAAGCGTTTATCGGCAAACCATGCAAAATCATGCACCTCACGGGCAGTATAATGAAGTGTTTTCATCTGTTTTGATGAAGCCGGGAAAGGGACTTTTTTCAGATACGAAGAATTTTTCCACAAGGTATCGGCAGCAAGCTTTTCAAGCATTTCAAGCTCCTGCTGGTTTTGCAGGCTCCCGGTTGCTCCCACAATATAATTATCGGGCAGTGTAATACTGACATCAAAAGATCCGAATTCCGAATAAAATTCACCCTGATCGAGATAAGACATCTGATGCCATCCATCCTGATCATATACGGCCGGTTTGGGATACCACTGTGAAATCTGGTATGATTCCCCGATATGGCCTAAGCGGGATGTTACGCCCATTGGAATTTTAACACGGAAGGGTGTAGTAATATTAATTGTGTCGCCGGCTTTCAGGACTTCGTTCAGGTCGATCCTGCAAATGTCGGTCTGGCCGGGTAATAAGTTCCATTGAACCTGCCTCCCGTCAACTCTAAAATCCAGTGAATCAATAAACCCGGTCAATTCCTGATCATTGAATAGCTTTGATTTCCCGTTTGCCCGGAATACCTGTCTGGCTAGTTGGGTCTTGTTGTCCGAGTAGGCATTCGGCCACAGATGAAAATAAATGGAATGAAGCGTATCAGGAGAATGGTTGATGTACTCCGTTTTCCCGAATGCATGTAGCTCATGGAGCGTATCATTAAGCGAGACATTTATTTTATAATTTACTTCCTGTTGAAAATAATCCTGGGAAACAGCTTCCGGAAATGACACGGCAACAAGCATACAAATAAAAAACAAGCTCCGGGCACTCCGGGTGCCGGGAGATATCTTCAACTTGTTTTTTAACAAACATATTACTGCCATGTATTTCATTAAACGGCATATGGCATCTTCATTAAAAGAAGAAAATTTGTGCATCATTAAAACAGTATTACAAAAATCTTGCAGACCAAAAATATGGTATTACACAATAAAGAAGGTATTACAAAATTTTTTGCACCACTAAAACAATGTTACACAAATTTTAAACTTCGTTGATTAAGTCAATAAGATTACCAGGATAATGATCAGGAGAAGCGTGCTGCCACCGATGTAAATCGCTCCACCTGCTTGTTTTACATCTTTTTTCATATCCTTCAGTTCTTTTTTTAATTCACTCTTCTCATCAGCTGTCAGGTCGCTTTTATCCATATTGCGGATTTCTTCAACACGTAAGGTGATCAGATCAATCTCTTCATCAGACATTGTGATTTCCGTTTCTTCGGCCACAGCCGTTTTTTCCGTGACTGAATTTTTGTCCGGATCCTCTCCAAAGACCATCGATGCACTCAAAGTGAAAAGTGTTACGAATACAAGAAAAATAATTTTTTTCATTATGTTATATTTAAATATTAATATACTCAAAGATACCGGACAAAATCAACATAACTGTTGCATAATTCATGCTAATATTTACATTATTCACACATTTCGGATTACTCAGTGACAATGACCCATCACTCATCCAGTCCGGGCCTGATGAAACTCCTGGTGGCGGGGAACCTTTTCTCGGTCTTTGATATCACCCTTGACAGCCTGATAAGGAAATTAAGTATGCAGTCTTCATGCTCCGGATATTCCTTGATAATTACAGCCCAGGCTTCCATAACCCTTTCAATGGATAATACAGCCGTCTTAGCCAGGCCATTGCTGTCTGCCGGCCTGTGGCTTGCCCCCACCCTGCCAGCCGGGCTTTTGACTGCATTTTCCAGTCTTCGGTCTGACTCCTTCCTGTCATCTGAGCACCTGACTGCATTTTCCAGCCTGGCCACAGTAAGGAATAGGTAATAATCAATGATATCCAGCGCTTCCAGACCATCAGCTTTACCTGACAGGTCTGTTTTCATCATTTTTACTCTTTCCTGGCCTCCCCCATTAGCTATAGCGTGGAGCCAGTTATATATACCTGATGAAACCTTCCAGGCATAAGTACTCAGGGGGTCACTGAAAAAACCATTATTATCCCATCTAGCTGTTTCAGCCCTGTCAGAGGCTTCAGCCGGCAATTCCCTTGCTATTTCCCTTAGCATCAACTCATCAGCACTTAAACTCTTGCTCAGGTCTCTCGGGGCGTCATCATTAATCGTATACTGATGGCTCATCAGCAAGTTATAAGAGGGGCATCTTGAAGTAAAAATACATCTCTGGCACCACCTGTCACAGTATTTATCGATATCGTCAATAAACTCATATTCTGTAACAGGTCCGGGGCTATTTTTGAGATAACCGGGACTTTTCATATTGCAGCAGATTCTCAACTATTATCAGTAAGAACTAAATTACAGCTTTTTTTTAATTATTCAAGGTACAGACTGATAAATTTTTACGTCATTATATGATCCAGGTATGAGAATTATGAAATAATCTCAGCAATAAAGCCAGTTAAGCGGAAGAAGCTTAAAGACCGGAAGCTTTTGTCATTATGTAAGCTTAAGGGAATAGAACGACTATACCATATATCATCTGACACAATAAGGAGGACAGCAAAAAAACATTACTGTATCTTAAAGTGTTAATATTATTAAGAGATTATGTGAACCTGGATTTTTATACAGTTTTTCTGTACAAAAATAAATCATATAACTAGAGCATTATTAACATTTTAACTATATTAGATAATATTATGAAAGCAATATGGAATAACAGGGTGATAGCAGAAAGTGACAAGACAGTGGTTGTGGAAAATAACCATTACTTCCCGCCCAAATCAGTAAACAGCGGGTACCTGGTAAGTAGCGACACTGTTTCAACATGCCCATGGAAAGGGGAGGCATCGTATTACGATATTATTATCGATGGCAGGGTTAATAAAGATGCTGCCTGGACCTATCCTCAGCCAAAAGAAGCAGCAAAAGAAATCAAAGAGCATATAGCATTCTGGAAAGGAGTTGAAATCAGCGAATCTTAATACCCCAACCTACAAGATGAAG
>JAXHLX010000012.1:0-65383 GCA_034521735.1 Bacteroidales bacterium | reverse complement strand
CTATTATGCTTCCATGCTTGAAGGCATTTTCGATAAAGGGAATGAGTAGCATAGGGGCTACCTCTATGTCATCGCTTATTTCATCAAAAACAAAGTTGACCTTAAGACTATCCTGGAAGCGAAATTTTTCAAGTTCAATATACTCCTTTATATGCAAGACTTCTTCTCTAAGGCTGACCCCCGGTTTACTTACCTGGTAGAGGATATAATCGAGCAGGTTAGACAGCTTGAGAATGATCTCAGGTGTTTGTTTCGACTGTTGCATGGCAAAACCATAGATCGTATTGAGCGTGTTGAAAAGGAAATGGGGATGTATTTGTCTTTTAAGGTAATGTAGTTCCTGGTCCTTGAGCTGCAGCCGGGTTGACAGTATTTTATTCTGCAGTTCCTTATTTCTCGATATTGTGGCGAAATTATGGTTAAGAATACTTATTGAACTGATCACGCCTGTTACCAGGTATAATAATACCAGGATAAAAAAGAAATTCTTGCTCATCGGAGGCATCAGGTTGATATTAAAATCAAGAAGGAAGATGAGGCAGCCGTAGATAATCACTGCAATCATATAAGAGGCAAAAACAAAGGTGTAGAAACCGTACAGGATAAATTTTAAATATTTCCTTTCCATCAGGTATCGTGGTATCAGGTAATACACAGTAAAATAGGTGACTGAGGCAGTCAGTGGCAGCAGGAAGCTTGAAAACCATATCACGTAAGACCTGTCGCCCGAGTTATAACTGAAAAAATAAACGAAAAAAAACCAGACCACAATCCAGAACAGGACATGGAGGATGATATTTCTGAAATATTTAAACCTGTCGCTCAAATCTCTGTATTATTGGTGTTCCCAAAGGCATTAATATTACACAAAATACAAATAAGGAATAAAGAATAGCGATGAAATACAGGATTAATGCTAATTTATGAAGATTAGGCCTTATGAATGCGTTTTATCTTCCTGTTCCGGCTATACCGGACTGAATTATTCATCTTTATCGCAAAAAATACCGGGCAATGGTTCATCTGTATATATTTGATTCAGCATTAATCAAAAACCATAATTATGATAAATCAAATAATTGATAAGCTAAATGACGGTGGACCCTTCTTCACCTACCCCATGGTAGTAATGCTGATGGCAATAATCGGTCTTTTTATCTGGGGCCTGCTACAAAAGGGATATAATCAAAAAGTCATATCCCTTCTTATCTCTTTTGGATGGTTTACTCTGGCCTGGGCCTTCCTGGGGCATACCATCGGTCTGATAACTGCTTTTGACAGCGTAGGTGCACATGGTGAACTGGCACCGAAGTATGTTGCCGAAGGACTGACGATTGCACTGTTAAATCTTCTTATGGGAGCCTTTTTGTTCCTCATAGCAAGGCTCAGCATCATAGTGCTGTTGTTTATGCAAAAGAATAAGTGAGAAATGGAGTGATGGATTGTTGGGTTAATGATATAGGCTATATTGCAGGCAATGAAACTTGATAGAAAATCGCTTCGTAATCCCGCACGACACCATACCATCAAACCTTAGCAAACAATTTATGACTGAACGACAAAAACTATCAAACATGAAATTTAAATTATCGTTTTTAATCATTGTTTTAGCATCAACGATTTCCTTGCAGGCTCAAACAAAGCGTGAACAAATAGACTCACTATTAAGATGTTACTATACTGATGGAAAATTAAATGGAAGTGTACTCGTTTCAGAAAATGGGAAAATAATTTATAAAAATGGTTTTGGGTATGCTAATTTCGAATGGAAAATTAAAAATGAACCTGACACTAAATTTAAAATAGGTTCTTGCACCAAACAATTTACCGCGGTACTGATAATGATGCTTATCGAAGAAGGAAAAATGTCCTTTAATGACTACATATCAAAATATATTTCTGAATATCCAATTGAAAAAGGGAATAAAATTACAATTCACAACCTATTAAGTCATACATCGGGTATTCCTGAATATGTTAACTTACCACAAATGGAAAGCTTATCGTTTAAAGATAATAAACCCGATGACTTTATAAAAAACTTTTGGGATCTAGAGTTAGAATTTGAACCAGGAACTCAGCTGAAATATTCAAACTCTGGTTATTTTTTACTGGGAATAATTATTGAAAACATTACAGGAAAATCCTATAAACAAGTTATTACTGAGAAAATTTTCAAACCTTTGGCAATGTCAAATTCGGGTGTTGTAAACGAAATTGAGATTTTAGAAAAAAAAGCATATGCTTATACTAAAGAGGGTGATACTTTAAAAGTTGCTCCCTTTATTGATGCATCTGGAGCATTTTCTGCAGGTTATATTTACTCAACTGTAGAGGATTTATTTAAATGGCAATTGGCGCTTCAATCGAACACGCTACTTAAAAAAGAAAGTTTAGATAAAATGTTGACTTTAAATTTTTCCAGATATGGATATGGTTTTGGCATTATAAATTTGGTAATGAAAAATGAAGAGAACAAAACCCTGTATGGTCACGAAGGTATGATTAATGGTTTCAGGTCATTAATTCACTTTTTCAGAGAAGATAACAGTTCGATTATAATATTAGATAACAACCAAAATAATGGTCTATATGTAATATCAAAAGATATTAGAAACATACTTTTTGATGGAAAATAAAAGCGTTTACCCGTAATACAGCCCTGCTCCGGGTCCCAACGGCAGATCCAGCAGTATCCAGCCTATCAGCAGTATAGCCCAGAAAATAAAGAAGACAATGGTATAGGGTATCATGGTTGACATCAGGGTACCTATACCGGCTTTCTTATCGTATTTCTCAAAGTAGACAATGATAAGGGCAAAGAAGCTCATCATGGGCGATATCATGTTTGTGATGCTGTCGCCTATCCTGTAGACTACCTGCGACAGCTCGGGAGAATATCCCATAAGCATGAACATGGGAATGAAGACCGGTCCCAGTATGGCCCATTTGGCCGAGGCTGAGCCCATAAACATATTGATAAAGCCGGAGAGCAGTATAAAAAGTATGACTAGTGGTATAAGGCCCATATCAATGCTCTGCAGCCCGTCAGCTCCTTTGATGGCTATTAGAAGTCCCAGGTTGCTCCACTTAAAGAAAGCCACAAACTGTGCTGCAAAGAAAACCAGTACAAGGAAGGCGGCCAGTGTCTTTAAATTATCGACCATGCCCTTAACCACATCGGCATCGTTTTTGAATGTACCGGTTATGACGCCAAAGACTATACCTATTATTGCGGCCACAATGAAGAGAACCGCTATAAATCCCTTAAGTACGGGTGAGGAAAAGAGGGAGCCGTCAGGTCCGCGCAGCAGTCCATTCTCAGGTATGAGTCCGGCTGCCAGTACTGCAAATATGGCCAGGGTGACCGCTGTGACCCATTTAAGTCCTTTTTTCTCGGCAGGCGTCAGCTTCTCCAGGGCATCGGCCGGTACGTCGCCCCGGTAAGTACCCAGCTTGGGCTCGACAAAACGGTGTGTCACCCAGGTGCCTGCCACTGAAAGTATCACTGTTGACACCACCATAAAATAATAATTGGCTGTGGGGAGCACATAATATTCAGGATCGATTATCCTGGCCGCCTCGGTTGAGAGTCCCGCCAGCAGCGGGTCTATGGTACCTATCAGCAGGTTGGCGCTGAAACCGCCTGAGACGCCTGCAAAGGCAGCAGCTATACCTGCTATGGGGTGTCGTCCCACCGAATGAAAGATAATGCCTCCAAGGGGAATTATAAGCACATAACCCAGGTCGGAAGCTATATTCGATATTATGCCTGCCATTACCACCACGAAGGTGAGCATTTTTGCGGGCGACTTTGCCACCAAAAACCTTATGGCCGCGCTTATAAGTCCGCTGCTTTCGGCTATACCTATGCCGAGCAATGCTACCATCACTATGCCAAGGGGGGCAAAGCCGGTATAGTTATCGACCATCTCAAGTAGTATGCGGTGCAGTCCGTCCTTCGAAAGAAGGTTAACGGTGTCCACTGTTTCTCCGGTGGCCGGATGCACGGCTTGCCAGTGAAAGAGGTGTCCTATCAGTGAAAATAGCAGTACGCTCAGTGCAAGTATGCCAAACAGGCTTGCCGGATGAGGCAGGGCATTGCCCCCTCTTTCAATTAAACCGAGAAAACCTGTCTTTTTCCCACTATTCTCTGCTTTAGCCATAAGAGTTTACTTTAAGGGTAAGCTTAAAATATTAATAAAGTCGCCAAAATAGGAAAATGATTTAATACGGGCAAGATGTTATTGGACCGGAACAGGCAAAAAATAACGGGACTCTGATTGGGAGTCCCGTTACGGCTGGTTGTCAGTCCTTATATCTTAAGTTTAAATATAGAGGTACCTCTTAATCTTTTTTGTTGGTGTTTTCTTGAAAGGGACAGGTTGCAGTACGAACTGGTTTATCCGTGAGAACCTGTTAAGGCGCTGGTTGACCTGGTGCTTGAGCTCGGTTATTATCTCTTCGATCTTTTCTTCCACCACCTTTGTCATCTCATCCTTCATATCCCGGTATTTCTCCTCAATCTCTTCACGGTTGATATGGACCATTGCTACGATTTTGCCTCCTTTTTCCACTACAAGCGATTCCACAACGTGCCTGAAGGTGTTGATAACCGATTCTATCTCTTCGGGATATATATTCTCACCGCTGGCACCTATGATAACCGTTTTCAGCCTGCCTTTGACAAAGATGAATCCATCCTCATCCTGCACAGCCAGGTCTCCTGTCCTGAACCAGCCGTCAGGTGTAAGCACTTCGGCTGTTTTTTCGGGATTCTTATAATATCCCTTCATAACATTTTCGCCCCTGGCCCATATTTCACCTTCACCGGTAACAGGATCGGGGTCATTGAGTTTTATTTCCACTCCTTTAACCGGAGGTCCGGTTGACTCAACCTTTCGTCCGGCCCCCACCATGCCGGCAAGCAGGGGAGCTGTCTCGGTAAGACCGTAGCCTATGGCATAGGGGAATTTTGCTTCATAAAGGAAACGCTCAACCTCGGGATTGACCTTTGCCCCGCCTATACCAAAGAAAACCACTTCGCCACCGAAAGTTTCCATAAGTTTTTTGCCTGCAGCCCGGTTAAGGACCTTCCTGATGGGGGCTGCCTTATAAAGTGTTTTAATGATTTTGCTTTTATTAAAAGCCGGTCTGATCTTGTTGAAATATATCTTTTCTATTATCAGCGGGACAGACAGCATTATCGTTGGCCTTATCTTCTTCAGTGCAGGCAGCAGAACGGTTGCTGTTGGCGGCTTGCGCAGGTAATATGTGGAAGAGCCGCTGAGAAAGGCAATAACCATTCCCAGTGTGTTCTCAAAGGTGTGTGCCAGCGGCAGTATCGACAGAAACCTGTCCTTATCATCTATATACTGCAGGTCCTTACCCATATAGGCATTGGATATAATATTTCTGTGACTCAGCATTACCCCCTTTGAACTGCCGGTTGTTCCGGATGTATAAATTATTGCTGCCAGATCATCCGGCTTAATATCATAGTCTTTTCCGGGCCTGTCTGTAGGTGAATAAGATGGCAAACCATCACTCTTATTTACCAGGGAGAAATCTTCCATGCTAATAATATACTTCAGGCTTGCCGGAACCTTATCCAGGGAGGCTCTCATATTCTCTGACACTACGATAGCCTTTGCTTCCGAATGTTCAAGGATAGTGTTTATCTCCTCAGCTGTAAAGTCATGCAGAACAGGAACAACGGTGGCTCCCATATAAGTGACAGACAGGTAGCTGATAACCCATTCAGGTGAGTTTATTCCCAGTACGGCAACCTTATCTCCCTGTTTGATCCCTAGTGCTTCATAAAAAGCAACAAGCGATTCCATCTTTTCCAGCGCAGTGGCAAAGCTGTATCCTTCTTCATCCACAAAAGAAAGGGCATGCTTGGCGGAAAATTTTTCCGCTGCCTCTTTTACCATTGTTCTGAATGTCATCTCTTTAATAATTTCCATACTATCCCCCATAATTTGATATAAATGTTGCAAAATTGATGCCCGAATTACGCGAGCGCATTCTCCCGAAGTTCTACTTCGGGGTTAGCGAGCACAAATAAAATAAACAATCAATCGATGAACCCTCGAAGCTTGCTGCGAGGAGAGTCAATCATTATAAAGATGCAATATTAACCAATTTCGTCATACTTCTGTTCTTCGATCCCTTATTTTATGGTCCTGATTAGCTGTCCCGGACTGCTTTTTTCCTGCAGGCGGGATAAAGATACTTCTTAACCCACTTTATACCAGGATTATAGTCCATTATATTTTCATACATGCTGCAGGCATGGGTATAATTACCCATTTTTGTGTTAGCCTGCACTTTATCTGATTTGTGACCTTCACTAAATAATCTTACTATTATTGGTTACTTTTGTATTATAATAATTCATTCAAGCCATGACTAAAATAAGGGTTACAAAGGAGTTCAGCTTTGAAACAGCACATGCATTATGGAATTATGACGGTCCTTGCAGGAATGTGCACGGCCATTCCTATAAGCTTTTTGTTACATTATCCGGGGAGCCCATGGATGAGCCGGGTAATCCAAAAAATGGCATGGTCATTGATTTTGGCGATCTGAAAAAAATGGTGAAAAGGGAAGTGGTGGATGTATTTGACCATTCTGTGGTAATAAGCAGGATGGGTGAAGACGAAAGGATGGAAGCGCTGAAGAAAATGTTCGGCAATGTGCTGCTTGTTGATTACCAGCCGACATGCGAGAACCTTATCCGGGATATGGCCGCCAGGATAAAGTCGCATCTACCGGACGGTGTAAGCCTGCATAACCTGAGACTCTATGAGACGGCCACATCTTATGCCGAGTGGTTTGCTGATGATAATAAATAAATCAAACTATGTCAGATTCTTCAGACAGAAAACTGTTTCTTCTTGATGCCTATGCCCTGATCTTCAGGTCATATTATGCTTTTATACGCAATCCCAGGATTAATTCAAAAGGACTGAACACCTCGGCTGTTTTTGGGTTTTTGTTAACCCTCGAAGAGATACTGCAGAAGCAGGATCCGTCGCATATAGCCGTGGTTTTTGATTTCCCGGGGCCAACCTTCAGGCATGAGATGTATAAGGAGTATAAGGCAAACAGAGATGCCACCCCCGAGGATATAAAGCTGGCCGTACCTTATATTAAAGGCATACTTGAGGCATATGGAATACCCGTTTATGAATCAGAGGGTTTTGAGGCTGATGATCTGATAGGTACCATGTCAAGGCAGGCAGCAGACATAGGCTACAGCACTTATATGATGACCTCCGATAAAGATTTTATGCAGCTGGTAAACGATAAGGTTATGATGTATAAACCCGCAACAAGGGGTGGACCGGCGGAGGTTATGGGACCGGAGGAAGTATGTAAGAAGTTTGGCATTGATGAGCCTTCACAGGTTATTGATATACTGGCGCTTATGGGCGATTCTGCCGATAATATCCCGGGTGCCCCGGGCATAGGGCCTAAAACGGCTAAAAAGCTTATAGCCGAATATGGCAGCGTGGAGAAGCTGATAGAGAACAGCCACCGTTTGAAAGGGAAGCAGAAGGAGATAATTGAGAATAACAGGGAGGAAATACTTTTTTCTAAAAAGCTGGTGACCATCGAGACAAATGTGCCCTTTGAGCTGAATGAAGATGAGATAGTGAGGAAGGAGATGGACAGGGAAAGGCTGAAAGAGCTTTTTGGGGAGCTGGAGTTCAGGAGCATGGCGGAGAAGATGAATATGGATACGGAGAAACCATATGTTGGTGTTGCCGCTAAGGGAAGCGGCACTGACAGTCAGCAGGGTTCCTTATTCGAGGCAGAGCCTGTGGCAGGAACTGCCGGTGAAAGTGTTGAGACATTGTCAGAAAGGGATCATGAGTACCTCAGACTGGAAACAAAAGATGAGATAAAGGAGCTGGCCGCAACACTCAGCAGGCTTGATGAATTTTGTTTTGATACCGAGACAAGCTCAATAAATGCACTCGAATCGGAGCTGGTGGCCGTTTCTTTCTCATGGGAGAAGAATAAGGGTTATATGGTCTGGTTCAGTGATGATAAGATCGCCCGTGAGAATATAAAAATACTGAAGCCGGTGTTTGAGAACAGCAGTATAATGAAGATTGGGCAGAACCTGAAATTTGACATACAGGTTCTCGGTAATTATGGCGTTGAAGTGAAAGGGGAACTGTTCGATACCATGTTAGCTCATTATCTGCTTGAACCGGATATGAGGCATAATATGGACTACCTGGCGGAAACATACCTTTCTTATAAGCCAGTGCCTATTGAATCACTGATAGGTGAGAAGGGCAGGAACCAGAAAAGCATGCGTTCGGTAGCTGCAGATACGCTGACTGAATATGCTGTGGAAGATGCAGATATAACATATCAGTTGAAGCAGTTGTTTTATGACAGGATAAAAAAGGAAGATCTAAGCTCCCTGGCCTCGGAGATAGAGATGCCGCTGATACCGGTGCTGGCAGACATGGAGCGCAGTGGTGTATTGCTTAATGTGGATGCCCTGAAAGATTATGCCGTAGTGCTGAGACAGCAGATAGCAGACCTGGAAAAGGAGATATTTGAGATGGCAGGTATGGAATTTAATATTGGCTCTCCGAAGCAGCTGGGTGATGTACTGTTCCTGAGGCTAAAGCTGGATGACAAGGCCAAAAAGACAAAGACAAAACAGTTTGTAACCAATGAGGAGGTGTTGCAGCGGCTGGCTGACAAACATCCCGTGGTTAATAAGGTGCTGGAATACCGCGGACTGAAAAAATTACTGTCGACATATGTGGATTCACTGCCGGAGCTAATCAGCGGGCGGACAGGCAGGATACACACCTCATATAACCAGGCTATTGCAGCCACCGGCCGCCTGAGCTCCAATAATCCCAACCTGCAGAATATACCCATAAGGGATGAGAGCGGCAGGGAGATACGTAAGGCTTTTGTGCCTGCTGAAGGCAATGTTTTTCTGTCAGCTGATTATTCCCAGATAGAGCTGAGGCTGATGGCCCACCTGAGTGGCGACAGCGGAATGAAGGAAGATTTTATCAGCGGGCAGGATATTCATTCTGCTACGGCAGCTAAAATATTCGGTGTGGAAGTGAAGGAGGTGAAAAGGGAGATGAGGGCCAAAGCCAAGACGGCCAACTTTGGTATTATTTACGGCATATCGGCCTATGGATTATCGCAGAGGCTTAATATCAGCAGGTCAGAGGCCAAGGAGCTAATTGATGGCTATTTTTCTTCTTATCCCGGGGTAAAAGAGTATATGGACAGGAGCATAGAAAAGGGTCGTGATAAAGGCTATGTGACCACCATGTTTGGCCGTAAGCGCTACCTGAGGGATATACAGTCGCGTAACTCATTGCTGCGAAGCAATGCCGAGAGGAATGCCATCAATGCACCCATACAGGGGACGGCCGCGGATATAATAAAGATTGCAATGATAAGGATACACTCAAGGCTTAAGGAATCGGATCTCAGCGCCGATATGATAATGCAGGTTCATGATGAGCTGATATTTGAGGTGGATGAAAAAGATAAGGAGGCCCTGAGGGATATTGTTGTTTATGAAATGGAGAATGCCTGCAGGCTGGATGTGCCACTGCTTGTTGATTACGGTAGTGGCAGGAACTGGCTTGAAGCGCATTGAATTTGAGTAAAGTGATATAAGCTTATCATGAACATAACGAAGCGACCTCATGAGAGAAGTGAATAAAATTTGAAACCTATGAAGATAAAGGTACTATTGTTTGGAATACTGGCCGAAAAGGCTGGCAGCGCAGAGCTGGAGATTGAAAATATATCAACACTGAAGGAGATGAAAAAGCATATCATTGAGAAATTTCCTTCTTTTGCTTCTTATAAATACCGTATATCATTGAACCAGAGTTTGGTGGATGGGAATGTCAGCCTGGCTGACGGTGATGAGCTTGCCTTATTGCCACCTTTTGCGGGTGGCTGAAAGGCCGGGGCTTGACCTGGCGGATCCGCTGACTGACAGCGGTGCGTGAGGCATACGGAAGCTTAAGCTTGTGAATTCAGGAACCCTGGAGGTGATTTAGCCTTATCTACTGTTGCCACCTGTGCGAATCATCATCGAACAGTTCCTTTTTCCATACGGGGTAGTTGTCCTTTATCATCTCCACCACATGCCTGCAGGCTCTTGTGGCCTGGTCGCGGTGACCCGCGCTGACAAGAACAAAAAGCGACAGCTCACCTGCCCTGACGATACCTGTGGAATGAATAATGATAATATCTTTAACATCATTGAAGGCTGCTTTAACCGTTTCCCTGATATTGCCTGCCTCCTTTTCCACCATCTCAGTGTATGCTGAATATTCAATGGCTTCAACCTTCCTGTCGTTGACGGTGTCATCACGCACCTGACCAAGGAAAAGGGAATGGGCACCGCTTGTTTTATCTACTGATACCTTTTCAATGTATTCGGCTATCAGTCCCGGACTGATGGCTCCCTCGTTAAGTATGGGTTTATTATCCATGCGGATTCAGTTTTTTATTGATAAGAGTCCGGATGTGCCTGCCAGGGTGGATGAATAAAGCCCGGCGTCATTAATTATTTCCAGGGCCCTGCCTACCTGACTGTCATATTGCAGGCTGTGTTTTATCAGTCCCTCCTCATAATAATACCTTCCCACTATCTCATCTTCCAGCAGTCGCATTACCTCATCACGGAACAACTCCAGGTCATTTTCCAGCTTATGAGCCAGGTTCTCTTCCATTGTTTCAAACAGTGATTTATTGCTTTCATAGTATTTTTCCCTTTTTGCAACAGACTTAAGCTTATCCAGTGCATTTTCCGTTGCCGATTCGTAGGAGAAATTTCTTTCTTCAAGAAAATCACCAAAGCTACTGTAGCTTTGATCGCTGAGGCTGAAGGTACCGGGACTCTCAATTTCAGGGTTCTGCCAGTAATAATCGGTGGCATAATCAAAGATCAGGGACCTGGCATAGAGCACAGAGCTAAACTGGCTCAGCTGTGTTGTTTCTACGCTGTAATCCGGCGATATACCGCCGCCATCTTTTACAATGCGCCCGTTGCGGGTTGTAAATTCAGAGGTGAGCGAATCGGGGATATAACCTATGCTGCCATCCTCGTTGCGCAGTGAAAAATCAATGGCCTGTATGCATCTTCCCGATGGTATATAGTATTCTGCGGTTGTCACTTTCAGTGTTGCCTTATAGCTCAGGGGACGGCTTATCTGTACCAGTCCCTTGCCGAATGATCTCTGTCCCACAACTACGCCCCTGTCGAGGTCCTGTATGGCACCGGCAACTATCTCGGCTGCGGATGCCGTGCCTCGGTTAATCATTACGACAAGAGGTATGTCCTCATCCACTGCTTTTTTTGTCGTTTCATATGTATTGTCAAATCTTTCCACCTTCCCCTTTGTGCTTACCACCTCGCTACCCGGACCAACAAAGAGGTTCACTATCTCAACAGCTTCGGTGAGCAGTCCGCCCGGATTGGATCTTACATCAAGGATAATCTCTTCTGCCCCCTGCTTTTCAATGAGGGTGGTCAGTGCAGTTTTGACATTATTGCTGCAGCCTTGTGTGAAATTGGTGAAGCGGATATAGCCGGTATTATCATCCAGCATTCCGTAATAAGGTACCGGTGTGATGGCCACCCTTCTGCGTGTGAGTGTTTTTTCGAGCTCTTCACCCTGTCTTTCTATCTGGATATTGACTTCGGTACCGGGCTCCCCCTTCAGCTCTTCACTTACCTTATCAGCAGGCATGTTTTTTAATGATTTTCCGTTAACGGATTTGAGTATATCCCCTTCTTTGAGCCCGGCTTTATCAGCGGGGAAGTCTTTATAAATACGGGTAAGCACAGTATAATCCCCGCTGGTCCTGATCTGTGAGCCTATGCCACCGTATTTTCCTGTTGTCATAAAGGTAAATTCATCTCTTTCCGACTCCGGATAATAAGTTGTATAGGGGTCGAGCTCATTGAGCATCTCATCTATTGTCTTATTAAACAGCTTATCAGGCTGCAGCTCATCGACATAAAAAGCATTCAGCTCCCTGATAAGGGAATAGAAGATATCCATGTTTTTCTGCAGCTTGAAATCTGTGGACTCATCACGTGATATAAATGCCGTGGTAACAAATGATATCAGTATTACTGCTGTTGATATGAGTATTGTTTTATTCAGTTGCTTTTTCATGTTTATTTTAGTTAAACGGTATATTAAATACAGGCGGCACTATATATTCCGTATACAAAATAGCTGCCAGGATAATTTATTCCTCTTTTTTCCGGCCTGAAAATTCCTTCAAATGTAAGGAAAAATTATTAAGCAGAACCTGCGTCTTTTCTTCGATATAGCTGTAATCAGGCACCCTCTTACCTGTATATATTATCATAAGAAGAATTTGCATATCAAGGTCTGCAAGCTGCTTGTACAGGATGGCCTTTTTTATACGCCAGGCTTCCCTTATCCTTCTTTTTGTCCGGTTACGGTCAACAGCTCTCTTTATGGATTTTTTCCCGACACTGATGGCTGAGAGGGCGGGGAAAGGTTGTTGGTCCACATTCTGCATCCATACTATCCTGAATGGTTCAGAGTGGAATGAATAGCCATTCTCAAATAACAGGGAAATAACTTCAGGGCTGCAAAGTTTCTCCTTTTTGCTGTAAGTGTTTTTATTACTGTACATAACAAAAGTCCCGCTGCGCCTTCAGAAGAAAATATAACCGGGGGATATACGGGAATATCTATTTACTCTTTTTTTGATCTTTTATGAATTGATCAAGTGCCATTGTCATTGACGGTGCCGTGACATTTGGTGCATGTATGTCAAGCCTCAGTCCCAGCTTATCCAGTGCCTGGGCCGTGGTTGGACCGAAAGCAGCTATTTGTGTCTTATTCTGTTCAAAATCCGGGAAATTTTCAAGCAATGATTTAGGACCGGATGGACTGTAGAAAACAAGGATATCATAATACACATCTGCCAGGTCCGAAAGGTCGGCACTGATGGTCCTGTAAAGGTTCCCTATGGTATACTCAACCTTATGCTTTTCGAGCAATTCGGGTATCTCTGCCTTATGGGGTACTGATAGTGGCACAAAATATTTCTCATCCTTATGCTTGGATATTACCGTGCACAGGTCATTGAACCTGGAATGGCCGAAGAATATCTTCCTTTTTCTGTAGACAATATACTTCTGAAGGTAAAATGCTACATTCTCGGTAATGCAAAAATATTTCATTGTGTCAGGCACCGTGATACGTAATTCCTCACATATCCTGAAAAAATGATCAATGGCTGTCTTGCTGGTGAAAATAACAGCGCTGTGATCAAGAATATTGATTTTTTGTTGCCTGAATTCTTTTGAAGTAACGCCTATCACCTCTATGAAAGGCCTGAAATCAATCTTTAAGCCGTGATTTTTGGCAAGTTCATAATAGGGTGATTTTGGATTTTTGGGTTCTGGTTGTGATACCAGGATACTTTTTATCTTCAAAGCATTCCGTTTTTAATTGTACAACAAATCGCCTTCCTTAATGCTCCAGTCCATTCAGATATTTGATTAATAAAAGAACGGGTAAAATTTCCAGTGCGCAAAGATACAAAATCATATACGATAATGAAAGCCTGTTTATTATAAAAACATATACAAGGCGGATAAACCTGAAAACCAGTAGAATTGCAATAAATATAAAAGCTGAAATAATCAGGTATCTGTCAGGGACGCTTACAAGGTATGATATGAAGAAATTGAGTATCATCAGCAATATACCTATCAGCTTGTAGCTGCGTGAGATATTGAAGAAATATTCCCGGAAAGCGTTTTTTGTTCGGGTAACAGCAGCAATAGTATGGTTAATGATATATCTGAAACTGATAGCCAGTGATGCCAGTCCCAGGTTAAATAGCCAGAGCATGGGAGGGTCCAGACCATAGAATATTATATCGAAGTGCAGTTCTGTAAAAAGCATAAAGCTGGCGATACTGATAAGGCTCAGCAGGCCCAGCAGCATCTGGAAAACCTGTGTGCCGGGGGTTAGATTCCGGTATGTGGTATGTGCAAACTTATTGCTGAAAACGATCCTGACTATCCTGATAAGGGAATACTTTTCATAAAGGGAAACAAAGAGATAAAGCAGCACGGGGATCATCAGGAGAGCAAATATCCATTCTGCCCTGAGAATATCAACAGCAAGTGGTTCACCAATATTCTGAACTGTCATATTCATCTAAAAATATTCCACGTTTCTGCCTTCAACATCCGTCAGCAGGTTGTTTGCCAGCCGGCTGGCGCCTATCCTGAATCTTTCGGGTATCAGCCAGCCGTGGCCCAGCACCATCTCTACAAGCGAATAGTACCTTACCGCGTCGGCTGCTTCGGCAATGCCTCCCGCGGGTTTTATGCCCGTCATCTTACCTCCTGCGTGCTGAAAATCATTGATGGCATGGCACATAATATACACTGCCTCCAGCGTGGCTGACACTTTTTCTTTTCCTGAGGATGTTTTGATAAAATCGGCGCCCGACTCCATGGCCAGTATGGATGCCTCATATATAAGCTCCGGCTTACCCAGCAGTCCGCTCTCTATAATAATCTTCAGGTGCCCCTTGCCCATCACCTCCTTTACCGCGGCTATCTCATCTTTAATAAAGTTTTTATTCTCCTGCAGAAATTCTCCCACAGGCATCACCATATCTATCTCGTCGGCGCCATCTTCGATTGCCTGCCTCACCTCAGCCACCCTTATCTGAGTGCTTACCTGTGACGAAGGGAAGCCACCTGCCACCGAGGCCGTTTTAACGGAAGGGACCTTAAGCATTTTTTTTACTGTGGGTACAAAGCGGGGGTATACGCATATGGCTGCCGGGGCGGGCAGGTCCGGGAAAGCATACTGGTAATTATTAACTTTTTCACAGATATCTTCAATGACAGGTACATTATCGGTAACATTGAGGCTGGTGAAATCGAGATGCCCCAGTATCCTCCTTGTATTGGTTGGATTCATATCTGCCTCAAGCCGTGAGATAAGTATTTGTATGTCCTTATTGCTTTTTCCTTTGAATGTATTGCTCATTTTACCTTTTGTTTAGTTTTTTATTTCTTGCCAGTGAGGCTAATATTGCGGGTATACATATTATTGCAAATATAATAAGACCTGTGCGTATTGTTATAAGCAGGCGGTCATAGTTTTCCGGATTTATTGTTTCATCGCCCAGATTGAGTGAAATAAGCATCATAGCAATACCCAGGCTCAGTGTCTGCCCTATCATTCTCATGGTGCCCAGCATACCGCTGGCCACACCCAGGTGTTTCTTCTCCACTGAGCTCATGATAGCGTTTGAGTTAGGGGTGCTGAAAAGGGCATAACCCAGACCGTTAAAGGCAAGTATGCCAATGATATAAGCCAGTGAAGTGTCCTGCCGGAGGAAGGTAAGGGCGAATAAGCCCATTGCTGTCATGCTAATACCCACCGAGGCAATATGACCGGGATTCATCCTGTCTGACAGCTTGCCGGCCGGAATGGAGAAAAGTGTCATCATAACAGGCTGGGCCATAATGATCATACCAGCGGTCCTGGCATCAAGTCCCTTAAGGTACTGCAGGTACAGGCTCATAAAGAACACAATGGCAGCTGTGGCTGCATAATGAATGAGGGCAGCCAGGTTGGAGAAGCTGAAGACCCTGTTTGAAAGCAGCAGGTTAAT
The DNA here is from genome assembly GCA_034521735.1 of Bacteroidales bacterium. Lineage (GTDB taxonomy): Bacteria > Bacteroidota > Bacteroidia > Bacteroidales > VadinHA17 > UBA9300. Next base: position 49,666 of record JAXHLX010000012.1, on the reverse strand, counting down.
ATCCAGCAGAGGGTACATGGCTTTCTTCTCGTAGAGCAGGAATAATATTATCATAAGCATACCGGCACCCATAAGCAGGAGTCCCACCGTGCCGGGGATTTTTGAAAAACCGAGTATGATAAGTATAAGACCACCGCCCAGCAGCACCGTTCCGGGCAGGTCAGGCCTCTCTCCCTTTGCCTCGGCCCATTCAACCCTTATCTTCCTGTATGTCATATAAGCAGCTACTGCAGATATGGGAATGAGAACTATAAAGATGCTTCTCCATCCGAAGTATTCGGTGAGCACTCCGCCAAGGAAGGGACCGGTGAACAGTCCTGCATACACGGCGGTGATATTGATACCTAAAGCCCTGCCTCTTTCGCCGGGTGGAAATACGGAGGTGATGATGGCCATGCTGGTGCCAAATATCATGGCACTTGATACGCCCTGCAGTGCCCTGAAGACCAGAAAAGAAAATATATTGCGGGTGAATACAACGCAGGTGGTGCTTATGGTAAAAAATATCAGCCCTGACATGAATATTTTCTTCCTTCCCAGTATGTCGCCCAGCCTGCCGAAGGGCAGCATAAACACAGCGGTGGCAAGCAGGTAGATTGTAACCACCCAGTTGAGTTGTTTGGCGCTGGCACCCAGCTCCTGACCGATGTCCGGGAGGGCCAGGTTAACGGCAGCACCCATAAAGGGAGTTATAAAGGCTGAAAAGGCGGCTATCAACAGCACGGATCTTTTTAGTTCAGCTGTATTCATTCCCTGTTTTTTGTATCGATGATTATTGTAACCGGACCCTCATTTACCAGGCTCACATCCATTATTGCCCCGAACTCACCGCTGCCCGGCTGCTTCCCCGACAGCCGGCGGAAACTGTCGATAAACATGTTATACAGGGGTATGGCCGTTTCGGGTCCGGCTGCTTTTATATATGATGGCCTGTTTCCTTTTTTTGTTCTGGCATGCAGGGTAAACTGGCTCACAATGATAATGCCTCCGTCAACATCTTTCAGCGACAGATTCATCACTCCTTCATTATCATCGAAAACCCTGAGATGGTATATTTTACTGACCAGCCAGCTGATATCTTCTTCATTATCGGCTTCCTCAATACCCAGCAACACAAGGAGTCCCGTGCCAATCTCCGATTTCACTGAGCTCTCAATGCTCACTGAAGCCCTGCTCACCCTCTGTATTACTGCTCTCATAGTTGTGCTGTGAATGGGCAAAGATAGTAAATATCTTCCTGCATTATAAGTATGTATAATGATGCCGGCATTAGGTATTCTGATGTCTGAGTGATACTTTTGTATTTATTTTTTATCCACCTTCGCGTTCCGCTTCGGCGGACGAGACGGTGTGGATATATTCTCCGGGGCTTGCCCTGGGGTTTAATACGATTTTACCGATATGGAGTTTCTTACAGTACTTATAATTGCCGTGGGTCTTTCCTTCGATTCATTTGCAGTATCGCTGGGATGCGGGGCTGCTGAGTCGGAGATATCCTTTAAGAGAGCATTGAAGGTTGCTGTTATACTGGCTCTTTTTCAGGGACTGTTCCCGGTGGTGGGCTTTTACATGGGCTATTTTATACTTGATTATGTTGAACACCTTGATCACTGGATAGCTTTTGGCCTTCTCTCCTTTCTCGGCGTAAGGATGATACTGGAAGGAGCGAAAAACGGAATAGATGGTGAGAAAAAAGATCTGCTGAATAATGCCACTATCGTTACCATGGGTATAAGCACAAGTATTGATGCCATGGCCGTGGGAATTAGTTTTGCCTTTCTTTTTGATCAGATATGGTTTGAGGCCCTGGTGATAGGTGTTATTACTTTTATTGCTTCCATGATTGCCATTAAGATAGGTAAGTATGCCGGTCCGCGACTGGGTTCAAGGGTTGAGATAAGCGGAGGCATATTGTTGATAGCCATAGGGTTGAAAATATTGCTTGAGCATACTGTGCTGGCCTGATCAGACTGCAAACATCGGTTTGAGTACCCTTTTCCGCACACTGAAACCTGTCATCTCCTTAAAGCCTGCAGCAGCCAGCAGCCGGTAAGCATCATCGAAATACTGAGCCAGACTTGCAGGCTTATGGGCATCTGAGTTAACACATACCGGTACGCCTTCCTCCCTGAATACATGCAGGTACCTGCGATCAGGGTAAAAATCTTTCAGCGGCTTGTTCATGCCGTTGGTGTTGATCTCAAAAGCCACATCAGCATCATGAAATGCCCGGGCAAGTGAGCGGTACATAGGCTCCGCGTTAACAGAGGGGTAATATCTGAAGATCCTTACAAGGTCGGGGTGGGCCATAAAATCAAACAGACCCGAGCCGGCAGCCTGTGCCACCAGCGCGAAGTATGATTCAAAAAGGCTGTCTATGTCTTTGTTTTCATAATATTCAGGTCCCAGATCAACAGTGCCCTCTCCCATATAATGCACCGAGCCGATAACATAATCAAAAGGATAGTTTTGGAGAATACGGTAAATCTCTTCCTCCCTGTGCGTGAAGTAATCAACCTCTATACCCAGTTTTACCTCAATACCGTTAACAGATGCCCTGAGCTTGTTTATCCTGTCTGTATATTCTCCCAGGAGGGATGGTTTTATACTCCAGTCCTGCTGCTCATCAGTAAGGGTCAGGTGGTCGGAGAATCCTATTTCAGATAATCCCTTTTCAATGGCCGGGTTGATATAATCCTCCGGCCAGGCTTTGCCGTCGCTGTAATACGTATGTACGTGATAGTCTGTACTGTAAATCATATAAAAAATCAAGTGTCTCTTTAATAATATGCTTAATACGAGTGTTTATTGAATGCGGGTTTTTTATGTGTCGCCAAAATACTCAAAAAAAGCAATAAGATAAAATATGAACAAAATTGCAGCGGAAATGATTAAAATAGATTACTTTGTATATAAAATTTACTTTAATGGCCGATATTAAAACATGTGAATGTTCCGACTGTCAGTTTCGTGATGTGTCATTTTCAACCCTCAAAGAGCCTGAAATAATTACCTTATGTGATTATCGTAAGGAAGTCACGTTTACCCGGGGAGGTATTATACATAAGGAGGGTGATCCCATACAGGAGTTCAAATATTTGAAGAGCGGCCTGGTTAAAGTCTACAGGGTGTCGCCGTCGGGCGAGGAGCAGATAATAACCATAACCAGGCCTTTCGAATTTGTCAGTAATATAAGTATCTTCTCAGAGGAGGAATATAAGTATTCGGTGATGGCCATTGAGGATACGGTTATATGCAGTATCAAGCTTGATTATATACGGTCGCTGGTGCTTAAACATGGTAATTTTGCACTTGAGCTGATGACAAAGATATCCCAGATAACAGATAAGATCATTATGCAGTCGCTGGATATCAGAAACAGGCACCTGGCAGGCAGGGTGGCCTATGTATTGTTGTATTTCTCAAGTGATATATACCAGTCAATGATCTTTGACCTTCCGGTGTCGCGGAAAGAGATAGCTGACTATATAAGCATGAGCACCGCCAATGTGATACGGACCCTGTCTGATTTCAGGAGGGAAGGGATAATAAACCTGAACGGCAAGACAGTGGAGATACTGTCCCTGAAAAAGCTTGAAATGATATCATCAAGGGGCTGATTGATATCATCCGGGGGCTGAAAAAAGAAAATGCTGTTCCAGAACATCGGCCGGTGTATATGCTGTTGACCGAAAATTAATACTTTTATGAACTCAGTAATGGTAAATATTATTGGTGACCTCAGCGCTTGCTTTATATGGAGTTTAAAAATTATTTTCATTTATAATTAAAAAATATTAACATGAAAAGGTCTTTGTTATTTATTATCACGGTACTGGTGGCAGCCGGCCTGGCAGCCCAGGACTACAGACCACTGAATAAGGTTATCTGGACGGAGTCGGATGCCAACGATACTATATATACTGTAAACGGTTACAGGCACGGTGTGAGCTTCTTTCCCCAGGTAAAGCATGATGATGTTGAGTATACTGCTGGGGATGAGCTGACTTTCGACCTCTTTCATTCCAACGATGTGATCAATACATGGATGAGCAGATGGGCTGAGCAGTACCCTGAACTGGTCGATCTGTACCAGGTGGCGGAGAGTTTTGAGGGCCGGCCCATATTGCAGATGACCATAACAAATAAGAACACCGGGGTACATACCGACAAGCCGGCATCCTTTTTTGAGGGTAACAGGCACAGCGGAGAGATAACAAGCGCCGAATCGGTCATATGGCTGGCCGATCACCTGCTGAGCTCATACGGTAAGGATGATGAGATAACAGAGCTTCTGGATAATTATACTTTTTACCTCAGGCCGGTGAATAATCCCGATGGCCATAACCTGTATATTCATACAGCACAGAGTAACCGCAGCACGGTGAGGCCAACGGATAATGACCTTGACGGCCTGCTGGATGAGGATTCGGCTGATGATATAAACGGCGATGGTATTATACTGTCAATGCGTTGGAAGGACAATGAAAATGGTAATTACATCATTGATCCTGACGACCCTTCAGGCAGGATAATGAAGAGGGTTGAAGCCGGCGAGGGCGATTACATGGTTGAATCGGAAGGTATAGATAATGACGGCGACGGAGACATCAATGAAGATGGTATAGGGGGACTTGACCTTCACAGGAATTATCCTGAGAATTGGAGGCCTGAAAGGCATAAGGAAGCTACAGGCCGCGGTTTCACACAGTACGGGGCAGGTGAATATCCACTCAGTGAAATAGAAACACGGTCGGTTGTTACTTTCCTGCTCTCACATCCGAATATATATATAGTGAATTCAATGGATACAAGAGTGCCCATGCACCTGAGACCTCCATCCACTTCGCCTTCTGAAGAGAGGATGTATGAGGAGGACCTGGAATGGTATAAATATTTTGATGAGAAGGGAAAGGAGATAACCGGTTATGAGAGGGCCGGTGATGTGTACCAGGATTACGGTGGCGGACGCCCCCTCTTCGGTCATGGACCGGATTTCGGATACTGGTATTACGGATCAATATGGTATGGTGATGAGCTGTGGAACGGTGCCAGGTTCAAGGATTATGACGGTGATGATGATATTGACCAGCTTGACCTGCTCCGGTGGGACGAGGAGGAGAATGAAGGCGATGGCTTTATTGAATGGACGGAAGCGGAGCATCCTGACTATGGTACGGTGGAGATAGGTGGTTTTCATCCTAAATTTTTCTCCCAGAATGCACCGGCCAAACACCTGCTGCCCTGGGCCAAAAACCAGGCACTGTTTAACATTGAGATGGTAAAACACCTTCCCAGACTCGAATGGGGTGATATAGAAATAAAAAAGAAAAAATCGTACAAAAAAGATTCAGTTGATTACCGGGTAACTGTGGAATATAATAACATTGGCAAACTGCCCACGGCACTCAAACAGGCCCATCTGGTGAAGATAGTGCAGGAAGATAAGATCACAATAAGCTTTGACAGCGGTCTGACAGAAGGAGATGAGCCGGTGATAAAGATACTGAGGGAGGATGACGATAATGGAAGCAGCAGGTATTACAGGGGGAGTCGCGGACCTCTCTCATCACTTACCCTTGACGCAGGATATGCGGAGGGTGAGAGCAGCAACAGTCTTGAGTTTACCGTTAGGGTGTATAAAGATGTTGAGATAAGCGGTAATGCCTCTGTTTCTTCAACCAGGGGTGGAATACTGGAGAAAAAGGAGTTTGTGATAAAATGATAATCCGGGTGCGGCAACCGGCAGTCCTGTGACGGCAGGGATATAGCTGCCGTCTTCTCAGCCATGCCCGGGCTGATGCTGGTATATGGGCAAGACAGGAAGATATACACTTACATTCTGGATCTTCGGAGGTTTTATCCTCGGAGCCCTGGCGGGAGCAGTGGTAGGCGAACCCATAATACCATGGGTTGAGCCCCTGGCCAATATCTTCCTCAGGCTGCTGAGGATGGCTATCATACCGCTGGTGATAACCTCTATAGTAAGTGCTGTTGTGCAGGTCGGCTCAGCGAGCGGACTGGGACGGATAGGGCTCAGGACCTTCGGATACTATATTTTGACCAGCTCCCTGGCTATTATTACCGGGCAGACACTGGTTAATATCTTTAAACCCGGTGAAGGGGCAAACATAGGGCTTGAAGCCGACCCCAACAGTATAGATGCCATTGAGCAGGGGCTGGGTGACATACTGATTAATATAATACCGGAGAACCCCTTTCAGGCCATGGCTGAAGGGGATGTACTGCCCGTGATATTTTTTTCCATACTGTTTGGTTATTTTATTACCAGGCTTAAGACGGAACAGCGCGATCTGCTTAAGAATGTTTTTGATGCTGCTTTTGAGGCAATGCTGAAGATGACCACCTTCATTATATGGTCGGCTCCTGCCGGTGTCTTTGGTATCATTGCAGAGATAGTTGCCGGTACAGGCTTTTCTGCTTTCAGGTCGCTGGGCTACTATTTTCTTATAGTGCTGGCCGGACTGGCAATACATATGTTTATCACACTGCCCTTGCTGCTGAGGACACTGGGACGCATGAACCCTGTTAAGCATTATAAGGGTATGCTGCCCGCCCTTCTGACAGCCTTTACCACATGCTCCACCATCGTTACCCTGCCACTGACCATGAAAGCCACCACCGAGGTATCAGGTGCCTCAAAAAGGGCTGCAGGCTTTGTGCTGCCTATAGGTGCTACCATGAATATGGATGGTACGGCGTTGTACGAATGTGTGGCAACGATATTTATAGCACAGGTATATGGTTTTGATCTTAGCTTTACGGCCCAGCTGACAGTGGCGGTGACGGCTGTACTTGCCTCAATAGGTGCTGCCAGCATACCCATGAGCGGCATGGTGATGATGTCTATTATACTGAGTGCGGTGGGACTACCGCTGGAGGGGGTGGCTATCATTCTGGCGGTGGACAGGATCCTTGATATGTTCAGGACAACAGCTAACGTGTTCAGCGACAGCTGTGGTGCAGTGATTATTTCAAGGTACGAGTCAATGAGTGAGAAAAGTGTTTAATAATGTTAAAGGGCGGGCTGAATTACGGATTATGATATTTTTATAATAAATTAACGGCTCATTTATAAAAACGAGCCGATCACATAAAATCTAAAAACAATAATTATGAGCGAAAAGAAATACTTTGTCAGGGATATCCCAAGGAGGAAATTCCTGGAATTAAGTATGAAAGGGAGCCTGCTTGTTGCGGCTACACCTGCATTACTGTCGCAGCTTACGTCCTGTGACAGCAAGGGGCTTTCAGCTCCTGGTATGAATATGGACAAGGCTACGCTGGACAAAATTATAGCTGAGGCCCTGAGCGGTGGCGGTGATTTTGCGGAGGTATACCTTGAAAATCGTAATTCCAGGAATATAGTGATGGAAGAATCTTTATTCAAGAGTGGATTGTATGGCATAAGCCAGGGTGCCGGCGTAAGGGTTATATCGGGTAATAAGACAGGTTATGCCTATACGGATGATATAACAGAGGCTAATCTTCTGAGGGCTGCAAAGGTGGCTTCCTATGTTGCCAGGAATGGCGGATCAGTGAGCCCGCTTAATATAAGTGAGACCTCGCGCGACAGTTTCGTCACAGTACAGCAGCCGCTGTCTGATGTAAGCGACCCTGAGAGGATCGATGTAATGAAGAGGGCTGATCAGGCCGCCATGGATTATGATGACAGGATAAAGATGGCTATGATAAGCTATTATGATGAGATAAGGTCCAGGGTTATTGCCAACAGTGAAGGTATTTACCTGCGCGATGAGCTTCCGCTGCTGTTTTTTATTGTGCAGACCATGAGTGATGACGGAAAGGCAAGGCATCTGTCAAGGGAAAGGCTCAGCCGCCACAGTGGCTTTGAGATGTTTGATAAGGTAAGCCCTGAAGAGGTGGCGGAGACGGCTGCCCGTGAGGCCATAGCCATGCTTGATGCCGAAGATGCACCTGCAGGTATGATGGATGTGGTGATGGAGAATGGCTGGGGCGGAGTGCTGGTGCATGAAGCAGTGGGCCATCCACTGGAGGCTGATAATATTGCCAAAGGGATAGGAGCATTTACCGGCAAGGTGGGACAGAAAGTGGCGAGTGATGTGTTCACCATGGTGGATGACGGCACCATTCCCAATGCACGCGGCACCATAAACTTTGATGATGAGGGCACACAGGCTAAGCGCAATGTTCTGATAGAGAACGGTGTGCTTAAGGGATATATGACAGATATACTCAGTGCAAAACAGCTGGGAATGGAAAGGACAGGTAACGGCAGGCGTGAGTCCTTCAGGTATATGCCCATACCGAGGATGACAAATACTTTTATTGCCAATGGCAATTCCAAACCGGAAGATATACTGGCATCCACAAAAAAAGGACTGTATGTGCAGAGTCTCAGCGGGGGCAGTGTGAATCCGGTTACAGGAGTCTTTAATTTCACATGCCGTGAAGCTTATCTTATAGAGAACGGTAAAAAGACAAAACCGGTTAAGGGGGCTACCCTGATAGGATCCTGCGAGGAGGTGATATCCAGTATTGATGCCGTGGGTGATGACCTTGCCTTTGGACCGGGCATCTGTGGTAAAGGGCAGTCTGCGGAAGTGGATGCCGGGCAGCCAACTGTCAGGATAAGAGGCATCAATGTGGGAGGATCGAAGGCCTGATAAACATATTCAGATTTATTAACGACAAAAAACTAAAGAAATGAATTATAAGGACCTAACAGAAAAGCTGGTTGATAAATGCCTGAAATATGGGGCTGATGAGGCTGAAGTATACCTGCAGTCAAACCGTAACCTGAGCATACAGGTGCTTAACAGTGAGATAGAGACAATACAGGAGGCTTCATCGCACGGTGTTGGATTCAGGGTTTTCGTTGATGGGAAAATGGGTTTCAGCCACTGTAATGATTTCAGTGATGAGGCCCTGGAGAATACCATGAAAAAGGCTATTGCTTTTGCAAAGCTTACCAGTCCGGATGAAAATAATGTTCTGCCTTCCGAAAAAGGAATGACAGGGATAGATGGCATGTATGATCCATCCATTGCCGATGTGACTATGGAGGAGAAGATTGATATGGCATTGCGACTGGAAGAGATGGCCATGAGAGATCCCAGGGTAACAAAGAGCTCCGGCTCGGGCTTCAGTGAGTCGGAAACGGAAATATTCCTGGGGAATTCGCGTGGACTCCTAAAATCGTATAAGTCATCAGGCTGCGGACTGGGAGTGAGCGTGGTGGCCGAGAAAGGGGAGCAGAAAAACACCGGTGGTGAATACTGTTCGAGACGTCACTTCAGTGATCTTGTGCCACTGGAGGATATAGCCGCCAAAGCGTCAAAGGAGGCCCGGGAGATGCTGGATCCGGAGATGGTCAGAACACAGAAGGCAGCTGTTGTTTTTGATCCCGATGTGGGACGCTCACTGCTGGGCGGTGTTATCTCTGCCCTTAATGGTGAGAGGGTGCTGCAGGGCGCCAGCTTCCTGAAAGATTCCATGGATAAGAAGTTTGCATCGGAGTTGCTGACCATTATTGATGATGGTACACGTGACAGGGGACTGGCCAGTGCTCCCTTTGACGGTGAAGGGGTGCCCACAATAAAGAACACACTGGTGGAGAAAGGAGCGGTGAGATCATTTATTTATAATACCTATGCGGCACAGAGGGCCGGAACAAAAAGTACGGGCAATGCTTCGAGAAGGGGCTTTAGCTCGCTCCCGGGAATAGGCACACATAATGTCTACCTGCTGCCGGGCAATCACACACGTAACGAGATAATAGCTTCCACCGGCACCGGTCTGCTTCTGAAAGGGCTGACAGGTTACGGAATAAATGCTGTAAGTGGCGACTTCAGTGGCGGCGCCAGCGGATTCTGGATAGAGAACGGTAAGATTTTACATCCTGTCAAAGGAATCACCATTGCAGGTAAGGCATCGGATATACTGAACGGTATTGATATGATGGGGAAGGATATTGATATGGAGAAGACCTTTGCATCACCCACCTTCAGGGTAAAGGAGATGCAGATAGGCGGCAGGTAGCAGCCTTTCAGGATACGGTAAGAAAAGGAAAGAGGCATCCGGGTATACATTTAACTAAATCCAAATAAAATAATATTATGAAATTAATTGTAAAAATTACACTTGCAGCAGTTTTATTACTGCTGGCTCTTCCCGCTGACGGACAGCGGTGGGTGAGGGAATCAGAGCCCAAAGGTTTCGAATTCAGAAACCTGGGGGCATTCAGGATAAACGCCTGGGTTGGCGAATTTGCAGTCCCGCTTAATCCCGGGGAAAAACATAAGTACACCTGGTATGCAGCTTCACGTGCCGGCGGTGTATGGAAAACGGTGAATAACGGTACTACCTTCGAATGCATATCTGACGAACTGGGTACAAATTCAATAGGTGATGTCGAAGTGGCCCCTTCAGATCCTGAAATACTTTGGATAGGAACCGGGGAGGATTTCAATGCACGCTCATCATACTATGGTAACGGTATATGGAAATCGACTGATGCCGGCGAAACATTTGAGCATATGGGTCTGGAAGATTCGCATCATATTGCCGAGATAATTATCCATCCTGATAACCCGGATATAGTATGGCTTGCTGTGATGGGACACCTTTATTCGGATAATGAGCAGAGGGGGGTGTTTAAAACCACTGACGGCGGACGTACATGGGAAAAGGTACTGTATATAGATGAATCCACCGGTATAATCGATATAGCTATCAATTCAAAAGATCCTGATATTCTTTATGCCAGTGCCTATTATATGAAGCGCAGACCATGGACTTTTGAGCCGGGAGGCGAAAGGAGCCGCCTGTATAAGACCACGGATGGTGGTGACAGCTGGGATATGATTAGTGGCGGAGGTTTTCCTGATGGCCCCCTGGGCAGAATAGGGGTAGATGTACAATATAATAATCCTGATGTTATTGTTGCTGTTGTGCAAAATCTTAATCCGAAGCCCGGTGTTGATCCGGATACTCCGATTGAGTTTGATGAATTTACAGACAGATCTTTTGACAATCTTATTGGGGGTGAGTGTTATCGCTCGATGGATGCCGGCAAGACATGGGAAAGGCTTAATGATCCTGAAGATGTTGATGTAAGCGGTAAAGCTGCATATAGCTTCAACAAGGTATCTGTTGATCCGGATGATCCTGATAAAATATACATAATCGGTGCAAGTATGTATATAACTCTTGATGGTGGTCAAACATGGCCACGGTCAAATGAAAGCGGCCTATTTGCGAGCAATTTCGGGGATAACCGCACATTATGGATCGATCCCCGTGACGGCAGGCACATGTTTTTGGGATCAGACGGCGGAGTATATGAAACATGGGATGGAGGAAAAAATATGTATCATTATTATAATATTCCTCTGGGTGAAATATATATGGTTGAGGTGGATGATCAGGAACCATATAATATTTATATCGGATTGCAGGACCATGAGACCTGGAAAGTTCCTTCAAACAATTGGTCGGGCCGGACAGGTGTTGAGGATTGGGTTATTACAGGTATGTGGGATGGCATGCATACCAAGGTTGATCATGAGGATAACAGATGGCTTTATTTCACAACACAGTTCGGGTCACATCACAGGGTTGATCAGGAGAAAGGAGAGAGGACGAGCATTGTACCTGAGCCTCCTGAAGGTACTGAGAGATACAGGTATACATGGAATGCGCCAATAATGATATCACCACATAACAGCAATATAATCTATGCGGGCGCACAGAAGTTGCTTCGTTCTCTCGATCAGGGTGAAAACTGGGAGGAGATATCTCCTGACCTGACAAAGAATGACAGTGAAAAGATAGCCGGAACAGGTCATGTTATGTACTGTACCATTACTTCCATGGATGAATCACCACTTAAGCCCGGACTGATATGGGTCGGAACGGATGATGGCAAGGTGCATATTACCAGGAACCATGGAGCCGGCTGGAAGGAACTGACCCGCAATGTTGAGAAAGCAGGGGTGCCTCATGAAAGGTGGGTGGCAAGGATAATAGCCTCGAAATATGATGAGGCTACAGCATACCTGGCTTACACAGGTTACCGGAATGATGACTTTAAGCCATATTTGTATAAAACAAGGGATTATGGCAAGACATGGACAGATATATCGTCCAACCTGCCTGATTATCCCATTAATGTTGTTTATGAAGATGCAAAAAATCCGGATCTCCTGTTTGTAGGTAATGATAACGGTGTTTTCTATACACTTGACGGCGCTGAGACATGGACACAGCTAAAGGCCAATATACCGCCGGTGGTGGTAAGAGACCTGCTTGTTCATCCCCGGGAGAATGATCTTGTTGTGGGTACTTACGGCCGTGCAGCCTGGGTGGGTGATATCAGTCCGCTCCAGCAGTTTACTCCGGAAGTTCAGGATAAGGATTTTCACCTTTTTGAAATTGAGCCAAAGCCGCAGATGAACTATTCACAGCAGGCACGCTGGGGTAATTACGGAATGATGGGTAGCAACCACCTTAAAACACCCAATGAGGAAAACGGCCTTGAGCTGTGGTATTATTTCAAAAATGATGGCTGGGGCAAGGCTAAGCTGACAGTGACAGATATGGACGGGGAGGAAGTTTATTCCCGTGATATAGATGCGGAAAAGGGAATAAAAAGGGTTTACTGGAACACTTCTTCGGCCGAACCCGGCATCTATAATGTATCACTGACATATAATGGCCAGACAATAACGCGCAAAGGAGAAGTTAAGGAAAGATGGATATGGCCTGTGCTTAATTACATCAGGTAATACCGGACAACAGGAACCGGGTACTAATCCTCGAAAATTATAAGGGGCTGTCTCAAACCGGGACAGCCCCTTATAATTTCTGAAATATTTGCCAGATGTAATTATCTCCTGTTATGTCATATACAGAGGGCCATCGGGTCCCAGCGGAATGCCGATAAGCATCCAGACGATAAGCAGCAAGAGCCAGCCGATAGTCAGTAAAACAGAGTATGGCAGCATGGTTGATATAATTGTCCCAATGCCGTACTTCGGGTCATATTTCTGGGCAAATGTTACTATCAGTGCGAAATAACTCATCATAGGTGTTATCAGGTTGGTAACAGAGTCGCCAATACGAAAGGCTGCCTGTGTAAGTCCGGGATGGTAATCCAAAAGCATGAACATGGGGATGAAAACAGGTGCCATAATGGCCCATTTTGCCGATGCACTGCCCATAAACATATTGATAAAGGCTGAAAGAAGCACAAAGGCAACAATCAGGGAAATACCTGTGAGGCCAATATTTTTGAGTCCTTCAGCACCGTTTATGGCAACGATAAGACCTATATTGCTGTAGCTGAAAAAATAGACAAACTGGGCGGCAAAGAATACAAGTACAATATAGGCTGCCATGCCTTTCATTGAATTGGTGATGTGGTTAACAACGTCCTTATCGTTCCTGATGGTTTTAACCACTATTCCGTAGACCAGTCCGGGGATAAAGAAAAACAGGAGTATACCGATAATGATCCCGTCAAAAAACGGTGAATTAAGCACTGAGCCGTCATCCGGGTCCCTGAAAATACCGTTCTCGGGTATAATTGTTATTGCCAGCAACGCCACCGTTCCGAGCAGGGCCCAGCCAGCCCACTTAAGACCCTTCTTTTCATCTTTGCCCAGAGTAGCAACAGCCACTCTTTCAGCACCGCCCCTGTAAGTGCCTAAACGGGGTTCAACGATCTTTTCGGTAACCCAGGTGCCAACGATGATAACCAGGAATGCAGATACGAACATGAAATAATAGTTGACAACGGGGTTGATAACCATATCTTCACGGATAATCTGTGCCGCTGATGTTGAGAGTCCGGCCAGTATGGGATCTACCGATCCTACAAGGAAATTTGCTCCAAAGCCGCCACTTACACCGCAGAATGCAGCTGAGAGTCCGGCCATGGGATGCCTCCCCAGCGCATGGAATATCATGGCACCAAGCGGTATCAGTATAACATAACCCGCCTCTGATGCAAGGTGTGATATGATACCGGCTGCCACTATCGCTGCCGTAATGACTTTTTTAGGTGCGGAAAGGACCAGTGAGCGTATCATTACCGAAAAAAGGCCTGATCCTTCTGCAACGCCTATTCCAACCATTACAACCAGTACATAACCCAGGGGAGGAAAATTTACAAAGTTCCATATGATATTGGTGTATATCCAGCGGATGCCATCACTGCTGAACAGGCTGTTAGCTTCTATAATGTCTCCGGAGACGGGATGTACGGCCTGGTAGGAAAAGGTGCTGGCCAGCCAGGAAATGATCATGACCAGCAGGGCCAGCAGGGCGAATATGGTTGCGGGGTGGGGTAATTTATTTCCCACTATTTCAACGTAATCGAGGGATTTTGAAAATCCCCGTGACATCAGTCGTTTTGTGCCTTTAAGAATATCCTTCATATGATATGGTTTTCCGGAAGAATTATTAATAAAGCGTCAAAAATAATAATTAACACGCCAATTACAATGTATTTAGGATAGTGGTTTGTTGTCGGATTGGTACAGGCCACCTGCCTTCAGTATTATATGTTTTCTTAACTTGTTTGTGGTTTTGATAATTAACGATAATGCAAGTTCCGGTATTCAATTATCCCACAGTCTTTAGCGGATAAGTGTGTCGTCCGGGAGCCGGCTCCGGATTCTCCGTGCTTTTTTATCATTTCTAAGCTGTCTTTTCAACATTTATTAATTATTAGGCATAGTATAATCTTTAACCTGTCTCTGAATTTATTTTATCCTCAAAACAAAGCACTTAATCAAATTTTCTGGTTTTATGGATTCTATCAGGCAGGGATTTAGTAAATTGTATGTTGTTTTCGTATAAACTTAATATTTAAAATCATGAGACCCTTGTTTCTTTCTTTCCTGGCTATCGCCATATGCGCAGTGCATTCTGTTTTTGCCCAGGCTCCACAGGAGCTTAACTACCAGGCCGTGGTAAGGGATGCCAGCGGCAATCCCATAGCCAGCACCACAGTTGGAGTGAAATTGTCAATACTGCAGGGTAGCAGTTCCGGCAGCCCGGTATGTATTGAAGAATTCAGCCCTGCCACAAATGCTTATGGCTTAGTAACACTTGAGATAGGCAGTGTAAACAACGTTGATTTTGAAGCTATTGACTGGTCAGTAGGACCCTACTTCCTGAAGGTTGAGATAGAACAGGCCGGCGGCACCAGTTATACAGAGGCGGGCACCACACAATTACTAAGTGTTCCCTATGCATTGCATGCAGCCACCGCAGAAAAGACACTGGGAGATTCATTATGGAGGCAATCCGGCGCAAATATTTACTATAATGATGGAAAAATTGGTATAGGTACCGGCACCCCGGTCGCAAAACTATCAATTCTTAATGAAGATCTTCAAACAGCGGCAGGTTCAAGAACCGACTGGATGAGGCTCAATGCCAACACCGGCAATACGGATAATCTTTATATTTATCATAACAGGCATACTGACGGTACTGACTGGAACAGCTCGGAGATAAGGATCCAGAAACAGGTTGATGCCACCCCAATGCATTATATATCATATAAGGGCTTAAGTGACAACAATGCAAACCTGGAGATTGGCTTTAACAATAGTCCCTACTTTGCCATGGATAAATTTGGAAGGGTTGGTATAAGCACTACAAATCCGGGTGCCTTATTGCATGTAAACTATTCATCAAACAGGTCACTGGCTGTTGGAGGATGGTTCGATGCTTCCAGCGTTAGCGGAGGTATCGGTGCAGCTGCAAGCAACGCCTACCTGAAACAGGGTGATAATACTTTCAGGTTTTCCAGGGACCACGCATCAATAGGTGCATCCGGTATTGCATTCAACAAACCATACTGGACCGCTGTCGGAATTTTTGCTAACTCTGGTGCTACAACAGCTGACCAGGAATTCACACCCAACTGGATAGCTACCTTCGTCTCAAGCGGTAAAGTCGGTATAGGCACAACCACTCCTTCAAGTCGCCTTGAAGTTGAAGGCAATAGTGCCTGGCCTGATGAAGACCCTCTGTTTGAAGTTAAAAACAAGGATGGGACACCGGTTTTTGCAGTCTACAATAATGGCGTAAGGGTACTTATTGAGGACGACCCTGCGAAAAAAGGACCCAAGGGAGGCTTTGCTATAGGTGGCTTTGATCGTACAAAGGCCGGATCAACAGTGGAGTTCATGCGAATAACACCGGACAGTATCAGATTTAATATTAATAATGCCCCGGCAACAAAAGGACCAAAAGGTGGCTTTGCAATTGGGGGGTTTGACAGGACAAAAGGTATTATTGAAGACTTTATGAGTTTATCACCTGAAGGTTCAAGCTTTGGTTCTTATAATACTTTTATAGGTTTTCGAACAGGCACAAATAACACTTTCGGTTTTTATAACACATATTTAGGCCGTAATGCAGGCTATTCAAACAGCGGTGGTGTTAGTAATGTTTTTATCGGTGATGAGGCTGGTTATAATAGCGATGGGTCTTGGTCAATTTTTCCAACAGTCTACGAGGGTTCTAGAAATGTTATTATTGGACCAAAAAGCGGCTACTATAACAAAGGAAATGCTAACGTTTTTATAGGATTGGAGTCGGGATATAAAAATACTACAGGAGGCGCAAATATATTTATCGGAAACAACAGTGGATATGATATGAAAACCGGACAAAACAATATTTTTATAGGTCTCTCCGGAGGACGTAATAATGAATCTGGATCAAATAATATTTTTATCGGTAATATGTCAGGTGCAGGTACTTCAGTATCTGAGAAACTATATATTGATTGTGCTGGAACTACTTCACCTTTAATATGGGGTGATTTTAGCGCTAACAGGGTTGTCATTAACGGGAATTCATCACATAATCCTAATAATAGGACATTCTATGTAAACGGTACAGCCGGAGGTGATTATGCATGGTATAATGATAGTGATGAGCGACTGAAAAATGAGATTGTAACTATTGATAATGCAATTGAAAAGGTCAACTCATTAAGGGGTGTATATTATAAGTGGAAAAACCCAACAAATGGTACTGAAGGTAGACAAGTTGGCTTTATTGGCCAGGAGGCAAATGAGATTTTACCCGAGGTTGTTGATTCATCAGGTGACCATTATTCAATGCAATACGCACCAATTACAGCTGTCCTGGTAGAAGCTGTGAAGGAACAACAGTCACAAATTGAAAGCCAGCAGAAAGATATCCGTGATCTACAAGCACAGATTTCCCTACTACAGCAGATGGTAATGGAAATGGCAGGGCAATAGAGACGCCAGGCTGCGTCCTTATAGCTCGCAGGGCGAAGGAGGGTTTTGCGGTCTGTGAATGACGAATTATAGATTGATTATTTATTATTGATTAGTAACGCGACCGCAGGGAGCAAGTTACGCTGAGCATCAGCCAGGCAAATTACATTAAATTTCCTAGATTGTACAAGTTTTCCAGACATATCAAAAAACCTGAAATCATGAGAACAATTTTCACCACCATTATTCTTATCGCCATATGCGCAGTGCATTCTGTTTTTGCCCAGGCTCCACAGGAGCTTAACTACCAGGCCGTGGTAAGGGATGCCAGCGGCAATCCCATAGCCAGCACCACAGTTGGAGTGAAATTGTCAATACTGCAAGGTAGCAGTTCCGGCAGCCCGGTATGTATCGAAGAATTCAGCCCTGCCACAAATGCTTATGGCTTAGTAACACTTGAGATAGGCAGTGTAAACAATGTTGATTTTGAAGCTATTGACTGGTCAGCAGGACCATATTTTTTAAAAGTGGAGATTGACCAGGCAGGTGGTACCAGCTATACGGAGGTGGGCACAAGCCAGCTTTTAAGTGTTCCCTATGCCTTGCATGCTCTTACGGTAGGAAATTTTGAAGGAGAGATAATCATAGATAATACAGGTCCGGCTCCTAATTCCGAGCAGGTACGGTTCTATTCCAATGGATCGGAAATGTCGCGTTTGCAATCTTATACCTCCGATGAGCTGAACGCTATGATGGTGTTCAGTAATATAAGCTCAGGGACACTTGAAGAGCATATGCGATTAACATCAACCGGAAATCTTGGTATAGGCACATCTTCACCAGGGCATACTTTAGATGTAAGATCTAATTCCAGTGATCAACAGATAGCTGATAATGATGTTTTCATATCAAATATGTTTGGCTATCATGACAATGGTTTACTGGTTCACACAGGTTTTAATGATGGAATAGATATTGCCAGGTTTTCTTCTATAGGATTCGGTTTTGTTGAAGTACCTAGGCTGGTAATAAAGGATAATGGGTTTGTAGGAATAGGGACAGTCACTCCTGTAACCAAGTTAACTATTGATAATGGCACTGACGTTAACTCATCATCCGGAGGCTTCTTACAGCTGGGAGCAAGCAATGATTATAATATAGGTATTGATAATAATGAGATACAGGGAAGGAATAATGGTGTTTCTTCCTATCTTTCCCTACAGAACGAGGGAGGAGAACTGAACGTTCATTTTCAGCAGGCATTGGAAACTCGGTTTGTTGTCAGGGAGAATGGTAATGTAGGAATCGGAGCCAGCGCCCCCACCGGCAGACTTGAAGTGGCAACAGGCTCGACCTGGAGCGATGAAACACCGCTTTTTGAAGTTAAAAACAGTGACGGGACACCTGTTTTTGCAGTTTATAACAATGGCGTAAGAATACTGGTGGAGGACGACCCTGCAAAGAAGGGCTCAAAGGGAGGCTTTGCAATAGGTGGCTTTGATCGTACAAAGGCCGGATCAACAGTGGAGTTCATGCGAATAACCCCTGATTCAATAAGGTTTAATATTAACAACAGCACAAGCAAGGGACCCAAAGGTGGATTTGCAATTGGTGGCTTTGACAGGACAAAGGGATTGATAGGCGAAGACTTTATGTATATAACTCCAACCTCGTCAAGCTCAGGTCAATATAACACATTTTTTGGTTATCAGTCCGGTTATAATAATCTTTCAGGTAGCCGTAACTATTTTTCAGGATACAGGGCAGGATATACAAACAGGTATGGGGATAATAATATTTTTATCGGCAGGGAGTCCGGCTATAATCATAACCCACCCAGTGGAACCGCAGCAGGTGATAATAATATTTTCATAGGTAACAGTTCAGGTTATTCAACAAGCTCCGGAGGTACTCATGCCACTGATAATATTTTCATAGGTAATTATTCAGGTTATCAAACACGTTCAAATCAAAATGTAATGATAGGTAATGAAGCAGGACGATACAATACCAGTGGGGTACAGCTGGTTTTTCTGGGAAACAGGGCTGGGAATAAGAGTACCGGGGACTATAATGTTTTTATTGGAGATAACACAGCTATAAATAATACATCAGGTTCAAGCAATACTGCCGTTGGGGCCGTTTCCGGCACCAAACTGACCACTACGTCTGATAATGCATTCTTTGGAGCTTTTGCAGGCTATGGTTATGGAACGGGTACACTCGGTTCACGTAATGTATTTTTAGGATCAGGCTCAGGTTATGCTTATAATGGATCAATTGGTAGTGATAATGTTTTTATTGGTTACAGGGCAGGATATAAATCGAGCAAAAGCGGTGGATCCGGAAATGTTTTTATTGGAAGTAATGTTGGGAAATCTGCGACAGGATCTAATCTGCTTTATATCGACAATTCTGATGATCTGACGCCTCTTATATATGGTGATTTTGCAACGGACAGGATTAATATCAATGGTGAAATGTGGGTTTATGGTGATGGGGTTGAAAATTATGCACTGGTAACAAACGGAGGCGTACATGCAACAAGAAGCCTCTATGTTTATAAGGGAGCAGCTACCAATGGTTCATGGCAGATCAGCTCAGATATCCGATACAAGAATAATATAAGGCCAATAGAAGATGCACTTGATATAATTGAATCAATAAGTGGAGTCAGATTTGATTTTAATACTGTGGATTTCCAGGACATGGAATTTTCTGATAAACCACAGGTTGGAGTTATAGCACAGGAGATTGAGAAGGTGCTTCCTGAGTTGGTTACAGAGGATGAAGACGGCTATAAGGCTGTTGCATATGATAAGCTCACTTCTGTATTGATACAGGCTGTAAAGGAACAGCAGGTGCAAATCCAAAGCCAGAATAATAGAATCGAGCTATTGGAAAAAAAATCTGATGAGGTAGAAAAACTCAGAGGAGAAATTGCCCTGTTGCAGCAGGTGGTAATGCAAATGGCGGCCAGGCAGGAGTAAAAAATACTGTTCAATGTGTTAAGATAATTCGGGATTTACTTATATCTCCCTCACAAACTTTTGTTTGCATGCCTGGAGCCCGGCATATTGATATTAAATATTTTATAAGGGCAATTTTTTAAAGCTTTTTTCTACCTTTGTGAGCGGCAATGAGGTCTGCCATTAACCGCCCGGCGATTGGAGGGCTGATGACTTCTACCATATAAATTAATATTCTAAGATCTTATGGTGAAGTTAATTCTTATTGCAGGTACGGGGGGTTTTATCGGATCTGCTTTACGCTTTCTTATTTCAAGGTATTTCCAGTTTACATATGATACGGTCTTCCCCTGGGCAACATTGTTTGTCAATATACTGGGATGCTTGCTTATCGGAATAGTGTACGGCATATCAGAAAGAGGTAGTTTTTTATCACCCGAATGGAGGATTTTTCTAACGGTTGGATTAATAGGCGGGTTCACCACCTTTTCATCCCTTTCCAATGATGCTTTTATTCTGCTGGAGAATCGCGAGGTATTGCGTTTTGCCGGCTATACGGGTTTCAGCTTTTTCTTTGGTATACTCGCAGTGTTTCTTGGCCGTGCCATTATTAAACTGATATAATTATGGAAAAAAAATCTGACACATTATTGCTGCGTATATTCCTTAGTTCTACCGATAAATACAATAAGGAGCTTATATACGAATCAATAGTATTTAAGGCAAAGGAATCGGGACTCGCAGGTGCTACTGTCTTAAAAGGGGTTCTGGGTTACGGTGCATCCTCGGTTATCCATTCTTATAAGTTCTGGGAGGTTACAGAGAAGCTGCCTGTTGTTATTGAGATTATTGACAGGGAAGAGAAAATAATGTCCTTTTATGAGAGTATCAGGACTCTTCTCGAATCCATGCCTTACGGTTGCCTTGTGGTAACAGAAAAAGTTAATATACTGCAATATAAGCAAGGTGGTAAAAGGATATAATAAGATTGTCACGACCACCATCCTCTTACACTGTTAAAGTTTCCGTCGGATTACTTTTTATCCTTACTGATAAGATCTTGAAGTGCCTCTTTCAGTCCGGGGTACTGAAAATCATAAGATGCTTTTATAATCTTATCAGCCGAAACCCTGCTTCCTTCAAGCAGCATGGAGGACTTTTCCCCGAACAGTATCTTCCAGGGTAAGTCCGGTGTGGGAGGCATCAGCACTATATTGTTTTTTACCTTTGCCAGGGTTCTGATAAATTCGCGGTACTGCACCGGCTGTGGTGATACCGCATTATAAATACCATCGATACTTTTATCCTGCAGCACCTTGAGGTAAATACCGCAGAGGTCATCAATATGAATCCATGGCAGGTAATGTTTGCCATTGCCGAAAAGTGGCGAAAAACCCATCTTTATTGTTGGCAGTACTCTTGCCAGCATGCCTCCGCGGGCCGACAGTGCAATGCCCGTCCGTATGATGCTTGTGCGGTAGCCGCCTGAGCGGAAGAGTCCGGCCGCCTCCTCCCACTTAACACATACCCCGGCTGCAAAATCATTGCCCGGCGGATCGGATTCCGTAAAAACATGTTCTGAGGTAACAGCCCCGTAGTAGCCTGTTGCCGAGGCGCTGGTGAATGAGCTCAGTTCCGGGTTCCTTTTCTCTACAGTATCAAACAGCAGCCTTGCAGGAAGAATGCGACTTTCTAATATTGACTTTTTCTTTGACCTGGTCCATCGTCCCGAGCCGATACTTTCCCCGGCCAGGTGTATAATATGATCCACACCCTCTACAGCACCCTCTTCAATGGTGCCCTCCCTGACATTCCACAGGTAGGTCTCAGCATTTTTGAGGTCTTTCCTGCTGCGCGATAATACCCTTACACCGAATCCGGCCTCTGACAGCATGGGTATAAGTGTACTGCCTACCAGTCCTGTTCCCCCCGTTACCAATACTGTAGATTGTTTCTTGTCAGTCATAATAATGAATATTTTACCTTGTCTGGTCTATAATAAGTATTTTTTGTTTGCTGTCCATGATATTTTCGGTTTTGCTAAGGTCTTCAGTTATGATAATTTAAAATTAAGACCTGACAAATAAACGATAATATCCTGAAATCATCAATTTATCTTTGATCCTTTTAAAATTTTGGTGGTAAATACAAATATCTTATTTTTACCGGCTGTTGCAAAAAGGGTAATTAAACAATAATCATCATAAAAATATGGCTAATAAAAAAGCGCAAAAGGGAGTTATCGCCATTCTTACAGGCGGAGGAGACGTACCGGGACTCAATCCGGCCATCAGGGCTGTTACCATCAGGGCTAACCGTGAAGGGTATAAGGTAATAGGCCTGCGCAGGGGCTGGGCCGGTATAATTGAGATAAGGAGGGATAATAAAGCTGATAACAGCGATTGTTACCAGCTGCTTACGGATGATATAGTCAACAAGGCAGGCCGCACCGGTGGTACCTTTCTGCATACATCCCGCACACGGCCCAGCCATGTGGCAAAAACCGATTTGCCGGAGCACTTAAAAGAGACATATAATGATGAGATCAATGACCTTACACCTGAGGTTATTAAGAACCTTGACTGGCTGGGTATTGATTATCTTATACCCATAGGTGGCGATGATACCTTAAGTTATGCCGTTCACCTTTATAAGAAGGGGGTTAACGTAGTGGGTATACCCAAGACCATGGATAATGACGTTCCGGGAACGGATTATTGCATCGGTTTCAGTACCTGCGTTACCCGCACAATTCATATGACAAATAGCCTCAGGACATCTGCCGGATCACATGAAAGGCTTATGGTGCTGGAGGTGTTTGGCCGTTATGCGGGATTTACAGCTATGCTGCCAACCATGGCAGGTTCGGCTAACCGCTGTGTTATACCTGAATATAAGTTTGAGATTGACCACCTTGCTGAGCTGCTTGTGGAGGACAGGAACGCCAACCCCAGCAAATATGCAGTTGTGCTTGTCAGTGAAGGCTCCATGTTTGGGGGAGGCGAGATGGTTTTTGCCAACAGTGAAAAAGATGCTTATGGACACTCCAAGCTGGGTGGCATAGGCGACCTTGTTTCAAATGAGCTGAAAAACAGATCGGCAAAGTTCAACAAGGGTAAGACGGTTAACGTGATCAATCAGAAACTTGGTTATATGGTAAGGGGCGGAGATCCGGATGCTCTTGACTCAATCGTTCCTATGGCATACGGTAACCTCGCACTCGACCTGATATTAAAGGGTATACACGGCCGACTGGTTGTTCTAAAGAACGGGAGGTATGATAATGTTCCCATTGATGTGGTTGTTAAGGAGAAGAAGCTTGTCAATGTGAAGGAATATTATAATACGGATCGCCTGAGGCCCTATTATCACAGCTTTGAGATGAAGCCCTTCTTCCTTATGGCCTCTGAAAGTTAATAATACATTTATATGTTGGCAATATCAGTGTGATTTGAGTGCGCCTGTCTCAGTGCACTGTTAAATTATTCCGCTACTTTTTTGTATTTTGCAGATTATTATCCAAAAAATGTAAGCCTATAAAACGGGCATGATTTTTATTAATCATAAAATTTTTAAAGGAATGAAAACTATCTCTTTACTAATAATGGCCGGTATATTATCGCTGTTATTCCTTTCCTGTGACAGATCTGAACAGGAGCAGCAGCGTGTAAGCGCTGATTTTAACGACTCCCTGATAATAAATGCTGAAAATCTTTTTGGCCTCGATTTCGATACGGCCGAGCACAGTCAGATGCAGGGTTTTCTGAAGCGCAACCTGGACTTTTACCAGGGGATGCGTAATTACAGTCTTGATAACAGCATAGCTCCTGCCCTGCTATTCAGGCCACTGGTGAATGAGGATGAGCCACGTGGACAGGATTATTCCAATCCGGTACCCGTCAGCACGGTTAAGCGGCCGGACAGCGATGAGGAGATTGCTTTTATGAAGGTGACGGAATTATCGCAGCTGATAAGGAACGGGGAGCTGAGCTCTGTGGAGCTTACAAAGATATATCTTGACAGGCTTAAGAAGTATGGTGATTCATTATATTGTGTGGTAAGCCTGACAGAGAACCTGGCGCTTGAACAGGCTGAGAGGGCCGACAGGGAGATAGCACAGGGTAATTACCGCGGACCGCTGCATGGCATACCCTATGGTGTAAAGGACCTGCTGGCTGTTGAAGGATATAAGACAACCTGGGGGGCGAAGCCTTATGAGAACCAGGTGATAGATAATACAGCCACTGTGGTTAATAAACTGGAGGAGGCCGGGGCTGTACTTGTGGCAAAACTATCCATGGGTGCCCTGGCAATGGGTGATGTGTGGTTCGGGGGAGTATCACGTAATCCGTGGAACCCTGAACAGGGGTCGAGCGGATCATCAGCCGGACCGGCCTCTGCCACCTCGGCCGGACTGGTAGCTTTCAGCATTGGTACCGAGACTCTCGGATCAATAGTTTCACCATCAACGCGATGTGGTGTGAGCGGACTGAGACCAACATTCGGGAGGGTTAGCCGGGCCGGTGCCATGGCACTTAGCTGGAGTATGGATAAGATCGGGCCCATATGCCGTTCAGCAGATGGTTGCGCCATGGTTTTTGATTATATAAGGGGCTCGGATGGGATTGACCGTACAGTTATTGACCGGCCTTTTAATTATAATTTTAATGATGATATTAAAAAGCTTAGGATAGGCTATCTGGAGGATGCTTTTAAGGGTGACTATGAGAACCAGGAAAATGACCTGGAGGTACTGACGGTATTCAACAGGATGGGAGTGGAGCTTGTGCCGGTAAAGATGGAATTTAAAGGCGTGCCGGTCAACAGTCAGCGTATAATATTATATGCGGAGGCAGCAGCAGCTTTTGATGAGCTTACAAGAAGCAGGCTGGATACCCTTCTTACCTCGCAGGATGATTGGAGCTGGCCCAACACTTTCAGGGCCGGGCGCTTTATTCCGGCCGTTGAATATATACAGGCTAACCGTCACCGTACGGTGCTGATGGAGCAGATGGAACAGCTGATGAAGGATTATGATGTTATTATCAGTCCCAGCTTCAGGGGCAAGCAGTTGCTTGTTACCAATCTTACAGGCCATCCATGTGTTGTTGTGCCAAACGGCTTTAACGAGGATAACAGTCCTACCAGTATAAGTTTCATAGGGGGGCTTTTTGATGAAGCCAGCATATTGCTTGTTGCCAGTAAATACCAGGAGGCAACGGCCTTTGATGAACAGCACCCGCCTCTTTTTAAGTAATATGTATTTTTGCATGGATGAAGAAAGCATTAAAAAAGGGTCTGGTAATAAAATCAACAGGCAGCAGGTATAAGGTATCTGATGAGGACGGGCATATTATTGATTGCACGATAAAAGGTAAATTCCGGGTTAAGGGAATCAGGACAACCAATCCCGTTGCCGTTGGTGATTACGTATATTTTGAGCCATCAGACAGTGATGACACTGGTGTTATTACAGATATTGAAGAAAGGAATAATTATATTATTAGAAAAGCATCCAAGCTCTCCAGTGAATCACAGATCATAGCCGCCAATATTGACCAGCTCATCTTGCTTGCAAGCATTATAGAGCCGGAGACACATACTGAATTCATTGACCGGGTACTGGTGACGGCCGAAGCTTACCAGATACCCGTGAAGATAGTCTTTAATAAAAACGATATATATTCACAGGAGCATATTGAGAAAAGGGATCACCTGATATCGGTATACAGGAAGGCGGGGTATGACTCATTCAGTGTATCACTTTTTAATGATATGGACAGGCAGAAGCTAACAGACATGGTGAAAAACAGGGTGAGCCTGCTTGTCGGTAATTCCGGGGTGGGAAAATCCACTCTTATCAATATTGTTGAGCCATCATGTCATATTAAAACCGTTGAGGTTTCGGATTACCACAGGATGGGCAAGCATACAACGACATTTGCCGAAATGCATGCTTTAAGTGATGGGGGCTATATAATAGATACACCGGGAATTAAGGGCTTTGGTCTGATTGATATAGACAAGGAAGAGATATACCATCTGTTTCCCGAGATATTCAGGGCCTCAAAAGAATGTAAATATTATAACTGCCTGCACTTTAATGAGCCCGGCTGCGGTGTTAAGAAGCAGCTTGAGGAGGGAGAGATAGAATTGTTCAGGTACAGGAGCTATATCAATATCTTTTCTGATAATGATTCAAGATACCGATAAAATTATTGCTTGTTTTTAAAATACCCTATCTTTAGAAAATTATTTTCAATCATACAGTTTATATGAAGCGTCTTACCATACTTACTGTTGCATTATTTTTAATAATACTGTTGATAAACGCTATTTACTACCATAGCATGTATCAAAAACAGGTAGATTATGTAAAAAATCTGCTCGGGCAACAGATCGCTATCATCGGCGCTGAGGTGAATAATACCAATATCACCTTTGAAAGTGATCTGAATGAGATAATTATGAAGGAGGACTTTCTGCATTTCTTTGATGAGGACGGCGAAGATGTACGGGAAAGGATAACAGAGAAGCTGAAATTTTATTACAGCAAGTATGACAATTTTGTGGAGACAATAGAGTATAACAACCGGCATGCCCGTGTTTTTATGTTGTACAAGGACTCGGAAGATGATGAGTGGATAGCAAATACTTACCTGGCCCAGAACCAGAAAGAGCTGCTGAGTAGGGATGAACTTGTGCCCAGGCGGAATAAGTGGGATCTGGCACAGCCTGTTTATTCAGAAGGTGAAGTGATAGGAAATATCATTATTACAGTTGATTATATTGGTTATTTCAATAATATATTCAGTAAGTACAAGCTTGAAGAACAGCAGTGGCAATGGTTGATTGATAATGAGGGGCAGGTTGTTTTCTCAAACTATTTTGCTAATGATATTATGCGCTGGGATGATTACGGGGAACTTAATATAAGGAGCCTGCCCCAGATATATAAAAATATTGATGAGGGGATAAATGGAAATATTGTGCATGCTGTAGAGGTAGATGGTGAAAGCAGGGAGGTTATTTCTTCTTATTATGCAGTAGAATTGCTGAGGCGTGAATTCGGTATGGTTTTTTCAGCGCCGGCTGATTTTTACCAGGTATATATTATCCGTAACTCATTGCTTATTGTGTCGCTTACGATTCTGCTGGTGGCAGTACTGATACTTTTTCATCGTCGTTTTATCAGCAGGCAGGCTGCTGAGGCCAAAAGAATGAGGCAGTCAGAGAAGACTTTTATGAGACTTATTGACCTGATGCCTGTGGGTGTTGTTATTGTTAATGTGGACAAGGAAGTTATCAGGGCAAACGAGAATGCCTGTCAGATGTTTTCCTATAAGGACAGTGAAGAGATGGAAGGTAAGATTATGCCGGAGACTCTCCATTCTGGTGAAGGAATATTTTTTGCAGAGAACCTGGGCTCCGGTTTTGAGCCTAACCAGTTCATGCTGGTGGATAATGATGGTATAGACACTGTATTATACAGGAAAGAGATCCCGGTTGATTATCTGGGTGAGGAAGCCAGTATGATAGTATTGATGGATGTAACCCTGCTTGAGGTGGCGCGTAAGCAGGAAGCCCGGGCCAACGAGGCCAAATCGGAATTTCTCGCCAAGATAAGTCACGAGATAAGGACACCCCTGAATGGTATAATAGGTATGGTGGATATGCTTGCCAGGATGGATAATGAACCGGAGATACAGAAAATTGTTAACCTGGTGAAGAACTCATCTGACCTGCTGCTGGCGATAATAAATGATCTGCTGGATTTTTCAAAGCTGGAAAAAGGAAGCCTGATGCTTGATGAGATACCTTTCGTGGTAGAAAAGGAGATTGAATATTGTTTTAGTGTTATAAGTGCAGTAGCCGGGGAGAGAGTTAAATTAAGCTGGAATATAAATGAGGATGTGTCTGAAAGTGTTATAGGTGATCCTTTCAGATTACGGCAGTTGATAACCAATCTTCTTACAGTTTCACTTGAACATACGGATAAAGGAGAAATAAGACTTGATATAAGTGCTGAGAGCGCGGGTAAAGGGGTGTTATTTCTGAAATTTGATCTGAGGGACACAGGGAAAAACTATGATAAAGCCTTGCTGAAAAAGATGTTTGGTGAATATGTAAAGGCTGAAAACAGGAGCATAAGCAAGTATGAAGGGAAAGGGCTGGGAGGACTGATATCCAGGCAGCTCATTGAAATGATGGGTGGAACCCTCCATGCCACAACTCCTTCCGGTCTGTCTGATGATCCGGATTTGCCCGGAGCCCGCTTTACTTTCAGCATAAAAGTGTATTCAAATATCAGGATTGAAAAGGATTATGGTGCTTCAGGTGTAAAGAAATATTCTGAAATAAAAGCATTGGTAATAAGTGGCAGCCGGCAGAGGGATGAAGAACTGCTCAAATCCCTGCATGATTTCGGACTGGCAACCTATGTGACTGGATGGCAGAAACAAACGATTAACCTTATCAGGTCTAACCTGGAGCAGGTAAAAGAAAGGTATAAGGTAATAATTATCGTTGATGCAGAAGATTTTGACGGCTTCGAAGTGGCTCAAACGATATGGGAGGAGAACCTGTATAAGAGTTTTATGATATTGATGTTAAGCTCAAATGACAAGAAGGGTAATTATTCACGATGCATTCGCTACGGTATAGATGACTATCTCGTTAAACCATATCATAAGAGTGAGTTACTGGATATAATTCATAACAGGTTTACCGGGCTTGAAACAGTGGTGGAGCCGGATATGGTTGATGCAGTAAGCAATGATCTTAATATACTGGTGGTCGAGGATAATGTTATAAGCCAGAAGGTGGCGCTGACAATACTAAAAAGCATTGGCTATGAAGCCGACCTGGCTGTGAACGGGAAGGAAGGTCTTGAGAAAGCCGGCAAGAAGAAGTATGATATTATCTTTATGGATCTGGTGATGCCTGAGATGGATGGTTATACAGCGGCAAAAAAGATACTGGAGATATCCCCTAAGACCCTTATCATTGCACTGAGTGCTGACAGCGCCAATGAGTCGGTAAAAAAAGCCGAGATAGCAGGTATACGCCAGTTTATTAGTAAGCCTGTAAGGCAGGAAGATATGAGGAAGATATTAATTAAATACTTTAGCAACTGATTTGAGTAATTGTTCTTTTAGAACCGGTCCGCGCGAATTTCTTGAATTAGCGGAATCAATACCCCTTGTTGATGTCAGGTCGCCCTCTGAATTCCATAAGGGTCATATTCCGAATGCCTTTAATATACCTCTTTTCAGCGATCAGGAAAGAGCGGTGGTGGGCACTGTATATAAGAAGGAAAACCAGCTGTCAGCTATAATGAAAGGTCTTGATATAGTGGGCCCGAAAATGTCTGGTTTGTTACAGAAGGGTATTAAGAAGGCAGGTAAAGGTAAAAAGCTGCTTGTTCATTGTTGGAGGGGAGGAAGCAGGTCGGAAAGCATGGCATGGCTTTTCGGTAATGCCGGTATAGACTGTGTATTACTTGAAGGAGGCTATAAAGCTTACAGGAATTATATACTGGACCAGCTGGCCAGTCCCAGGAAGATGATTATACTGGGAGGCTTAACAGGCAGTGGTAAAACGGATATACTGGCTGAATTATCTGAGATGGGCGAACAGGTGGTTGACCTTGAAGGGCTGGCCTGCCACAAGGGATCAGCTTTTGGGGCCCTTGGACAGGAGCCGCAACCCGGCTCTGAACATTTTGCCAATCTACTTTATGATGTGCTCAGGAAACAGGATCCCGGTAAAAGGGTATTCGTGGAGGATGAGAGCCATAATATAGGCACGGTAAGCATACCTGACGGTTTTTTCCGTTTAATGCGTGAGGCCGCGGTTATTGCACTTATGCCTGATATAAGGATGAGGATGCCAAGGCTGAAGGAGGAGTACGGTGTTTTCAGTGCATCTCAGCTTACAGATGCGGTACTCCGGATATCGAAAAAACTGGGAGGCGACAATACAAAGGCAGCGCTATAAGTGCCATACAGGCAAATGATCTTGAGCCGGCAATAGAAATAGTGCTGGGATATTATGACAGGACATACCGCTATGGACTGTCACAGCGACCAAAGCATAAAGTGGTTTTTGTAGATTCTCCCTCAGCAAGTGCTTCTGAGAATGCTGAGAAAGTGAGGCTGCTGGCAGATGAGATGACGGTCTGAAGCTACTGCTTAGTGTTACCACTGGCAGATGAGATAACAGACCGAAGCTACGGATTAGTGCTACCATTGACAGCCACCCAACTATAAACCTTGTCGGAGCGTCTCAGCTTATCACTAACAGGTATGGAGCATGTATCTCCCTTAATTGCCCGGGTAGCAGCTCTGTCATCCACTCTTATTTCCTGCACCCTGTATTCAATGACCCCTGTTGTAGGACCTATAATCAGTATATCATCCCCCTTATTGAGATCACCGGCCTCCAGCTGTATCTCTGCAACCTTTAGCCGGGTGAAATAATTGCTTATCTTACCCAGGTATACCTTTTTCCTGCCGGCACCGGAGCCGTATTTATGGCTCCATTCACCCAGTCGCTGACCAAGGTAATAACCATCCCAGAAGCCCCTGTTAAAGACTGTTGAAAGCCTGTCTCTCAGCTTACTTATAAGCTTTTCATCA
Organism: Bacteroidales bacterium; assembly: GCA_034521735.1. Classification (GTDB taxonomy): domain Bacteria; phylum Bacteroidota; class Bacteroidia; order Bacteroidales; family VadinHA17; genus UBA9300. The sequence goes on along the minus strand of JAXHLX010000012.1, from coordinate 18,781 downwards.
TAGCTGCCTGATATAACGGCCTCCACGGCTTCATTATAGGAGGAGACAACGGTTTTTACATATTCAGGCGACCTTGCCCTGCCCTCAATCTTCAGGACCCTGACACCCGCATCCAGGAGTTTATTGACAAAGCCTATGGTGCACAGGTCTTTGGGTGACATGATATATTCGTTCTCAATATCCAGTTCATAAGCTGTTTCTTTCTCTTTAACCGTATATCCTTTTCTGCATGTCTGGTAGCAGTTTCCCCTGTTGGCTGATTTATTATTTTCATGCAGGCTGAGGTAGCATTTACCGGATATAGCCATGCAGAGTGCGCCATGGGCAAACATCTCTATACTGACATGCCTGCCTGAAGGTCCTCTGATATTGCCGGTCCGGATATTATCATATATCTCCCTTACCTGCGAAAGGTTAAGCTCCCGGGCCAGCACAACAGTGTCGGCCCACTGCGAAAAGAATTTCAGAGCCTGTGAATTGCTGATATTCACCTGGGTGGATAGGTGAACCTCCACACCTGCTTCCCTGGCGTATTGCATCACAGCCAGGTCGGAGGCAATAATGGCTGTAATGCCGCTTTTTGCAGCGGCATCAATTATCTTTTTGACTTGCTCAATCTCGCTGTCATATATAACGACATTAAGTGTAAGATAACTTTTGATCTTATGCCTGCGGCATATTTCAGTTATTTCAGGCAGATCATCAACAGTGAAGTTTTGTGATGAACGGGCCCTCATATTCAGCTGTTCCACCCCGAAATAAACGGAGTCGGCCTTAGCCTGCACTGCCGCCATCAATGATTCATGCGAGCCGGCAGGGGCCATTACTTCTATATCCTTTCTTTGCAGATCCATCTTTCTATACTCGCAGGCCTTGAGGCATCAGATTACTATTATATCCTTTCTTTGCAGATTCATCTTTCAATTCTCCCAGGCACCGCAGTATCAGCTTATATTTAAAACTCTTCAATGCCGGCTCATTATCTGGCGGACAAAGATAATTATATTTTATTCCTCAGAATGATACGTATAACACTGCCCTTTGCAGGATCGGAATATTTGACGTATATTTTTCCTTTATGATATAGCTCTATGATACGCTGGGCCAGTGACAGTCCCAGTCCCCATCCGCGCTTTTTAGTAGTGTAGCCAGGCTTAAAGATTTGCTTCTGTGCTGCCCTGGGTATTCCTTTGCCCGTATCAATAATGTCTATTATCACCTGCTCATTAACAGCTGAGAGCTTAATTCTGATTATACCTTCACCGTTCATGGCATCGATGGCATTTTTGCACACATTCTCCATTACCCACTCGAAAAGGGGGGTGTTCAATGGTATCATTGTTTCTTCAGGCAGCTCATTTTCAATCCTGAATTTAATCTTTGAGCTGGACCTTAGCTTAAGGTATTCAAGACTTCTGCTTATTATTGAAACAATATTTTCATTTGTCAGAGCAGGTACGGATCCTATTCTTGAAAATCTTTCGGTTATCTTCTCCAACCTTTCAACATCCCTGTTTAATTCTTCAGAGATGCTGGTGCCGGGGTATTTGTCTTTTATCAGTTCCGACAGTGCGGAGAGAGAAGAGGTAGGTGTGCCCAGTTGATGCGCCGTCTCCTTTGACATACCTACCCACACACTGTTCTGTTCGGCTCTCCGTGACATGCTGAAAGCAATATAGGCTATCATAATGAACATAATGATCACAGCAAGTTGTACGGAGGGGTAATAAATAAGACTGGTGAGTATTATGCTGTCCTTATAATAGATATAATTTTTTGACCCTTTTCCCAGGTCAATAATTATTGGTTCGCTTTTTTCCCTTAGCCTTGCCAGCTGCCTCTGCATATACTCCGGATCGGCAGTCTTAAGGCTGTCAAAATTATGATAACCTATGATAGTGTGATTCTCATCTGTTAGTATAACGGGGATGGTTGAATTATTTTCGATAATGGAAAACAGGAAGCCGACATATTCCTCATCCTCATTGCTGTTAATAAGCCTGCGCCATGTCCGTGCCAGCAGCTCTGCTTTTTTCCTTTCTTCATTCTTCAGATCCTTTACAAGCTTATTGGTGTATAACAGTGAGCCCAGGCCGATAATCACAGCAAATATCAGCAGCAAAAATTTCCATATGGTTTTTCGCCTGTAGATATCCAAACCGATATTCTTATTATTTTTCAGTCTTTCCCTCCTTTAATTTCTTCTTTTTGAATATATTTATTAAGGGTGGTTTTTTTTCTGCTGACGTATCTGTTTTAATTGAGTCCGTTTCTTCCCATATTATCCTGAAGCGTCGCGACTTATCACTGCTTACCTCATGTATTGAATCATTTTCATACCAGCCGAACTCTTCGTTCAGTATGGATTTGATCTCCTGCTTTTCTTTTACCAGGCTCTTTTTTATACCTGTCCGGAGTGCCTCGGAGTCATGTGAAACTTTTGATCCACCGGCATCACCGTCGATTTTCAGGTACAGGGAGGTACGGCCCAGGCCGTCTTCTTCAATTACGCCGAATTCACTCACTTTATTATTCTTTTTTTTGCTCAGAAGCTCAGACAGCAAGACCTTAAGGCGGTACTGGTAATTTCCGTCAAAAGAATGGCTCCCTTCCAGTGATATATTGAATGCGGAGGAGCTGATATCCATCATGGGTATTTTTACTGACCCTTCACTGATTATCAGGTCGTTCTCCAGTCTTGAAAAATCTATTTTTTCAAGCTCCTTTATTTCTATGAACTTTGACAGTTTATATACGGGCTCAAAATCAACCAGGCTGCCGTTGAGGATATAATATTCACCATTTAAAACGAGCTCATCTGCTGTTAATTCTGAAATTACTGTCTGCAGTGGCTGAGATGCTGATATTGCCGGTAATATCACCTTCCAGGTTTTCTGCTTTTATATAGTCCTGCCCGAAATTATTGGATACTTCAAAGGTATTACGGATGTCGATATTTTTAATATTGAACCAGCCCCTGACGGCGTAAGCCTTATCTCCCAGTTCTGCTATGGCTGCATTACCAGATATTGAACCCCCCAGTGTGTTCATGCTGAAAGAGGCGATGTCAACCAGTCCGGGCCTGTACGAAAGGGTACCATCAAAGAGAGAGGCCCTGTAAGCACCTATGATAAGACTGTCACATCGCAGGTTGAGGTTCATTGCCGGCAGGGGTTTTACTGGTTTTTCCTTATGCTTCGGATTCTCCCTCTTAAGATTATCCATGAGTTTGTTTATATCAAGCTTATCGGCCCATATGCCTGCTGTTAATTCCGGCCTTGTCTCTTTATTCAGCATCCATCCGTTAAATCCGTCGATCATACCGTTCAGGGCTATGTTCTGACCGTCATAAGTGAGGCTTAACTCATCAAGCCATAGATTATCGGCAATCAGAATATTACCGTTAATATTTTCCAGCTCACCTTTCAGACCCGGCAGGCTGAGGTCCACGGAACCCAGACCTATATTCACCGATCGCATGAGCTTAAGTATTGACGAAAATCCTTTCTCCTGTTTGCCTGGCACAGTGCCTGATAGCCGGGCATTCAGCCTTACCGTTCCTTTTCCTGAGCGCAGGTCTTCTATATTTGCCAGTTCTGTTAGCCGGGGGGCCGGGAACAGGCCCCTGACACTGATGTCAATATAGGGTTTCGAAAGGTTTTCAAGGTAAAAAGAACCAGAGATATCGCTAAGGTCAAAGTTGGCCTTATAGGAGGGAGTACTGATCTCAAACAATTCCTTGCTATTGCCCAGGTCCAGCTTCAGGCTGGCTGCTGTCCTTATGTTCTCTATCAACAGCTCCGGTGAGTCCCACCTGAAAGCTGCTTCACTGATATCCAGGAAGGCTGTCATAATCATGGATGAGCCTTTCTGGTAACTGCCTTTAAGCTCAAGGGATGACGAGACAAGGCCCCTGATATTATATTTATTGAGAAAGCTGCTTATCTGTGCGGGCAGAAATTCAGCAATAAAGCCGGCCGGTGCCCGGCTGCTCTCTGCGCTAAGTGATAATTCCCGTTTGCCGGTGGCTATGAATCCCTTTGTGAGCAGTTTCAGACCACCTGTTTCCAGCTGCGACGGTCTTATGATTATGCTGTCAGCCGATATCATCATGCCGGAAGTTATTTCAAAGGGGTATGGTCCCTGTATGTGGTAAGCGGGACCTGTTTTCAGCTCGGATAATATTATATCGGATTGTGATCGCACAGTGGCAGAATTATTATCAATGACAAGCCTGTTGGATGAGCTGTTTATTATGGTCCTGATAATAAAACCCGTCTTTAGTGAGCTGTAAGTAAAGATTGATTTATTAATGTTTATACTGTTGATATTCAGCGTAATAAGAGAAGTGTCACTGTCGGGTTCATTTTTCCATACCGCAGTGTTTAAGTTACCCTGTGAGTCGGAAAGCAGGTTGATCTTCCCCCTGTTAATATCTATCCTGTCGATAATATAGTTTTTCCGGATCAGCTCGGTGATCTTTAGTGACAGTGTAAGCTTACCTGCATAAAGCAAACTGTCACTTTCCTGCTTATATGTCCCGTTGCTATCAGCGTAACGGGGAGACAAGATGAGGAAATCATCAATATCAATGCTGGCCTGTGGAAACCTTCTCAGAAGTGAGAAATTAATTTCACCGGTGCTGACTGTTGTGTTAAGCCGTTTATTCAACTCCTTCAGAAATATACCTGATATGTCCTTTTCAAAAAGAATGGATATAATAAAGAGTATAAGTACCAGTGATATACCTATACCTGTAATATATGATAATATCTTCCCGAGGAGTTTCATAAATATATTATTTTCCTGCCCTTACTTTTTGAGCAGGAAACTCAGATCATCGGATTTCTCTAATTCAACCGGCTTATCTCCCTTTCTGAACAGTCTTAACTTCCTGGGTCCTACGAGGCTGAGCTTTCCGTCTTCCAGTAGCAACATCGTGCCCTCCCTCAGTCCTGCAACATAAATGCCGGGATTAACTACCAGGAATTCCTCAATCCTCTGCTGCCTTGTTTCCCCGGCGTGGCCGTCGGGATTGGCATCGAGGTAGTGGGGGTTGATCTGGAAAGGTATAAGATTAAAGGCACTGAATGATTCAGGCTCAACAACCGGCATATCATTGGTTGTGCGGATGCTGGGGCAGGCCATATTTGATCCTGCGCTCCAGCCTATATAGGGTGTTCCTCCCTGAACCTTTTTCCTGATGGGTTCAATTAATTTGTTTTCAATGATCATTTTAAGAAGCTGCCATGTATTGCCGCCTCCTACCACTATTGCATCGGCATCTTTAATTGCCTTAAGCGGGTCAGGGGAATTATGTATTGACTCTATATCATGACCCACTTCATTAAACCTCTTACGTACTTTCTCCTCGTAATCGCTGAAGGAGAATGTGACAGCGGCATAGGGGATAAATAATGCCTTTACTGGCTTTTCCCCAAGGAAACTGCGTATTTCATGTTTGGGATAGTCGAGGTACTCTTCACCTGCATTTGTTGAATTGCTGATAAGTAATAGTCTCATTTTCTGCATTTTTTTGTTAGTTAATATCATTAATATTTCTGTTTTTTGATTCAGCTTTTACTTTAAATAAATAGTGTTTATTTGTTAATATATTGAAAATTAACACTTCGCCGGATAATATATTGCCAAGCTCGAGTATTATTTTCATGACCTCATTTGCCATATAGGTGCCGGCTATGCCGGGTAATATATTTATCATTCCTGTTTCAGAAGGGACGGGGTTGTTATATTCATTATTATCCTGGGGGTTATAGCAACGGTATGTGGGACCTCCCCGGTAGTTAAAAACAGAGACCTGGCCTTCAAACTGGTATATAGCCCCATGAACCATTGGTTTATCAGATATAAGGCATGCATCATTTATGATATACCTGCTTTCATAATTATCGGTGGCATCAACTATGATATCATAATCGCTGACCGTTGTAAGGGCGTTATCCTTGTTGAATTTTATGTTCATGATATCGATATCCACCTTATCATTGATGATATTCAGTCTTTGCTTTGAGATGATGGTTTTCAGTTTGCCTATATCGGCAGCGCCGTACAGTATCTGCCTTGGGAGGTTGGTTTCATTGACCATATCGTAGTCCATTAAGCCTATCCTGCCCACGCCTGCTGCGCTAAGGTATTGCAGCACGGGACATCCCAGTCCGCCCGCGCCTACAACCAGGACGGAGGAATTTTTGATCCTGAGCTGACCATCCCTTCCTATACCGGGAATGATGATATGCCTGTCATAGCGCCTTAGCTCGTTGTCTGACAGTTGGCTGTGCTTATCCATTTTTTAAGCTCTTGGTAATACAGGCAAAGATAGATTGAGACTGTTAAAGTGCCAAAAAATAATAAGCCACCCCCTGCATTAAGTGCTTATGAAGGGGGTGACGCTATTTTATTATACTTAATATTGCTGTCTTTGGGTAAAACAGTCGTTAAAAGAGACTGCTATACCAGGCTGTAAGGGATATTGTTCAATCGTTAAAAGAGATTGCTATGCCAAGTTGAAAAGGGTACAGTTCGGGTCCTTTGTTCTCAATAAATAGGCCGTTCATATAGTAGGTAGCATATACCTGGAATGAATCGTATCCCAGCCTGACAGTGGGTCCGTACCTGAGTACGGACAGGCTGAAGTCATCTTTTTCCTTGACTTTTTGTTTGCCACCGTCATAATAGACCAGCTTATTATATGATCCCAGCTTAACCCCGCCAATGGCGCCCGCGGCAATATTTATTGTCCTGTAGTATTTAACCGGTATCTGTGCTTCCAGCATAAGGGGCATGGTAAGGTATGTAGTGGTGAGCTTGGTCTTTTCATATTCTATGCCGTCAGCCGGGTACATGGGGCCTGTAACGCCTTCATCATTTTTGCTGATATTATTATTACCATCAAATTTATAATCATTGAATTCGAGTCCCAGTCCGGTTACAATACCAAAATGCCTTGACAGGCCTATGCCCAGCTGTGCAAAATTTATATTTATATTGAACGATTTGTCTGTATTGAGGTCCATATAGCTCAGCTCAGGTGGCAGGCTCATGGAATAGTCAGAGCTAAGGTAATTATTCAGGCCTATCTCTATGGCTGACCAGTGAGGTGTAAAACGTCTCCTGTTTCTCCTCCTTTCTTCTGCAGGGTCATCTTCATCACCATGGTAATATACATCTTCATCACCATGGTAATACACATCCTCATATTTTTTCCAGTCTATTTTATTGCCGTCGGATATTTCGATGCCCCTTTTTCCGAACCTTATCTTAACATTTTCGCCGGCAGCTTCCAATTCCAGCCTGTCACCGGCAATGCTTATACGTGTTCTGTTTCCGTTTTCACTGATATTAATAAATTCCTTATTCCTTAACCTGATGTCCATGGTATCCTGTCCGGATGACCACAGTGTGTTAAGGAAGGTAAATATCAGAACTGTCAGAATTGCTATTCTTTTCATCGTAAGTAAATTTTTTAAGTTTCTGTAAATTTTCTGCTCAGACGGCAGGGGGTGGTGAAAAGTTACAGGTCACCGTTACTTTTCTTCGCTTTATGATCAAACTTAATCAGCTGGCTGGTAAAACTGATATCGTTAACATTGCCTTCAGGATCCTGTTCAGCCTTCAGCTCCATATCCCAGCCCAGGACCTTGTTAAAGCCTCTGACGCCTGCATCGGCTATCTCCCATGCTTTAAGATTTTCGGTATCCGGATCTTCATCGGCCAGTATCTGCTTCCTGAACTGGTAGGCCAGGTATTCGCGTACAGACATATCGCTGGGGCCGGTTTCGGGGTAGGCAGGGTAGGTACTGGTTTCGGCCAGCAGAAAATGTGTTTGAGCGATATCAAGCCGTATGTTTTCTTTTGCCGCTACAGGAGTGATAGTAATTATTTCTTTTGCCGGTTCAACAGTGGTACGGGTATCAATGGTCTTCCCGGTCCTGACCGGTTCAGCAGTGATCTGTGCCTTTGTGACCTCTCCGGCTATGCCAGCTTCCGCAAGGGTTCGGGTATTAATTATCTGTCCGGCCCGATCGGGATCTGCAATATTGATAATAGTTTTTGCCGGCAACTTCTGCGGCATATCCTGAAAGCTTTCCTGCAGGCGCCTGTTTTCCTGCCCGCTGTCGGCCGTTAACTGCCTGTTAAGCCTGTCGCCACTCTCCTGACTGAAGAGCATAAACAGGCCTGCTATAATGGCTATTGAGGCGGCTGTTGAGACGGACAGCAGGACAAGTTTTATTTTTTTTCTGTTTTCCGGTATTTTAAGAAGATTTTTCTTATCAGGGTATTTTATATCGCCGGGTTTTAGCTTTATCTTTTCATAGATATTTATGTATTCCCGGAAGCGGGGATCTGATTTTCTCAGTTCCAGGATTTCTTTTCTCTGTTCTGCGTTCAGATCATTTTCACTGAGGGCTATGGCAAAGTGTTCAATCTGTTCATTTGACAGCTGATCGGCCGAGCGCAGCAGCCCTGAGTGAGCAAAGGGCTCCTCATCACCCGGAATGATGGAAAGTCCGGGGTAATCTTCAAACTCAGACTTCAGGTCGGGATTCCTGTCCAGAAAATCCATCAGGACCTCCTTCTGGAAATCATCGAGACTGCCATCGTAATAGTCAGTCACCCAAATCTGATAATTTTCCCTGTTTACTATCATCTCAAACCACCATTTCCATTTTTCCTATCATCCTGCGAAGGGCCATCCTTCCCCTGTATATATTTATTTTCACCTGTGCTTCAGTCTGTCCTGTTATTTCGGCAATTTCCCTGTAGCTGTAACCTTCATAATCCCTCAGGAGTATCACTGTCCGCCATGACTCGTTAATCTTAGAGAGGCAATTATGAAGTATCTCATTGAGATCAGAATATGACTGCTCATGAATATCTTCGGCAGGCATTTCAGCCCTTATTATTTTCTTTTCTTTCCTGAGTATGTCTATCATGGCATTATGGGCAGTGGTAAAAAGCCATGCTTTGGCCTTGCCTGCTTCGATACCGTTGATATTGACCCACAGCTTTTCATAACAATCCTGTACCACATCTTTTGCCCTTTCCTGTTCTCCCATGCTTTTCAGAACATACCTGTAGATGCGGTCAGAGTATTCTTCAACTGTTCTGTTATACTCCTGTGGTGTCATAATATTGCTTCTATTGTGTGACGCATAAAGTTATAAAAAGTTACAGGGATGTTCACCTGTCCATCCATTTTTTGAAATCAGCCACACGTTCCCTGCTCACTATAATATCATTATCCCCGTGGCAGCCATCAATTATTATTTTCAGCCGGCTGGAAGAGTAAGCTATAATATCCCGGATAGCGGTAAAATTGATAATATAATTCCTGTTAACCCTGAAAAAACGCTTCGGATCTGTCATTTTTTCAGCCTTATCAAGGGAAAAATCCACTGCATAATCATTGGTTCCACCTTTATTAATAAATACGCTTTTTTCACGGGTAAAGAAGCAGTTGATATCTGTGATCTGTATTGAGCGGTAATGCATGCCGGTTTTAATGAGGAGCCGCTCCTTTCTTTCAGGGCTTATCCTTTTAAGGATTTTTTCAATCTTGCTAAAATCAATATTCCCGGCATGTATCATTTTGAATTTATCGATAGCTTTTTCCAGTTCCTGCCTGTCTATGGGCTTAAGCAGGTAATCCACACTGTTGACCTTGAAGGCTTTAAGGGCATAATTATCATAGGCAGTGGTGAAGATGACCGGTGTTTCAATGCTTATGTTTTCAAATATCTCGAAGCAGATCCCGTCATCAAGCTGGATATCCATAAAAACAAGGTCAGGTGCCTGGTTTGCGAGGAACCAGTTTATGGCGTCTTCAACGGATTCGAGCGGACCGGCTATATCAATTGATTCATCAAGCTCGTTCAGCATCCTCTGCAGCTTCTGTGATGCCGGGCGTTCATCTTCAATTATCAGTACTTGCATCTTTTGCTTTATTTAAGGGTATTTTGACTGTATAATAATTGTCATTGTCAGTTATCACCAGATCCCTTCCTGTTATCATTTTAAACCTTTCTTTAAGGTTTTCAAGTCCCAGTCCCAGGGAGTTTCCCATAATATTCTTTTTCTGTATATTATTTGAGACCACAAGCCATCCGTTTTCCATCCTTATTTCTATAAGCAGGGGCCTTTCGCGCGAAGCGGCATTATGCTTTATGGCGTTTTCCAGCAGTGACTGCAGGGATACAGGGATGATCATATAGTCTTCTGCATTATTAACATTAATATCAAGAGATATTTTACCCTCTTCCCTCTCCCGGTATAGCATGAAGAATGACCTTACAAAGTCAATTTCTTTGTCAAGAGGCACCAGTTCTTTTTCTTCATTTTCCATAACATAGCGGTAGATGCCTGCCAGTTTCTGAATATAACCGTCTGCCTCACCCGGATCTTCATAAACCAGTTGTGATATGGTGTTCAGGCTGTTAAAAAGAAAATGCGGGTTAACCTGTGATTTCAGTGTCCTGTACCTGTATTTCAGGTTTATTTCACGCAGCTCCTGTTCTGCTGCTTCCGCCCGGCGCCAGATATAATAGAAGAGGACTGCCGATCCAATGAGAATCCAGACAGAGAATTGCCTGACAGCCCCGGGCAGTTCCACACTGAACAGATGGCCCAAGAAATCCGAGCGGTCCAGCCCGTTAAAAACAAAATATAAATAAACCCCGGCTCCTATAATCACCAGTTGTATTAGTAGTACGCCCGGAACGAAAGCAATAATTGCGGGGATGATTTTCCTTTTAAGGTCAGCGAGGCGTTTTTCTGACAGATATTTGAAAACATAACGTGCCAGTATCAGGGGGATAAGCATATTAAGAAATATCAGTATGCCATAGAGAAGGGTTTCCTGGCTGAAGGGATCACCCGTTTGTATCCATTTGAAGATAATGGAGAATATTATACTGAAAATGGCAACGGCCAGTATAATAATTAAATTCTGATGCTTTTTTGTTTTTTTCATCTTATACAAATTTAATGTTTACTTTATCCTGTCAAAAACTATTTCCCTCTGCAGGTCAATCAATTGCTTTTCAGGAAATATAGTATCCGCGAAAATGAATATTATAGGTTAAAAGTATACAGCGCTTGGTTTATGGTGAAAAAAATGGTGCTGATCCGTTGTATTTTATTGCTGAACGGATGTTTCCCGGGGTATCAGGGAAGAAACAGTCTTATATGCATCTTTAATATCTGTTCTGGCGATATTGAATATTATTCCGGAGGCCGTACCCCATTTGTTCATTACCTGGTCAGTAAGGCTGTCGCGGACGGTAATGATTATGATATTATCAGAATTATTAAAAAGTGGCTGCAGGCATTGCGCCCATCCCCTGCCTTCCAGCTCCATTTTGCCTACCTCGTCTATCACAGTTACCTGTCCCTGCTTTTCATTGCAGAGGATATTTTTACCCATCTGCAGACCTGCCGGGTGAATGGAGTACCTGCCTGTTTTTTCCGGCCCCATTTCCCTGCCTGCACGCAGAAATATTTCACGTTTGCTGCTTTTTATATCCAGGATATCATAGCCTGTTGTTTTATTATTGCTCATTATTCTTTCAGTGAGTATTCCACTCACATCGATATCGTTCTCAACAAGCATAGTCACAAGCTTACGGGCATAAGTTGTTTTACCCCCTGCTACCGGCCCGCTTATAATAAAAAGTTTGTTTTTTACGGCATTTTCCCGTTCCAGCTCCCTGAGCCTTTTTTCCGCAAGGGCCATGACCTTATTAAGGGCAGGCACCGGTTTTTTCATAATGGTTTTCAGTGAGGGCATACCGGCTATAAAAGCCGGCAGGCTTTCGGCTGCCATCTCCAGGGCTATGGGCAGGTTACGGTATGCCGTCCGCCTGAAGAACTTACGTATAACGGGATTATACAGTTCTGTTCCTGTAGCGGAAAAGCCCAGAATGATAACCGCTGCCCTCAGGTTCATCCTTAAGCCTTCCATCAGTCCTTTTGCCAGTATATTGTCTCCTTCTCCTGCCTTAACAAAGACAAAGGAGGTAAGGAGGGTGATAATAATGAAGAATATCCAGAATTTGGGGTTCAGCAACTGGCGCATAGCCCTTTTATATCTTGATATCCACAGGCCTAAAAGGAGGGGTATGACCGATACCCATATTATCCAGTCTGTATAATTAAGAATTATCATGGATCCGCTTATCAGCAGCAGGTTGGTAAACAGCCAGGCAATGGAATATGAGGATCTGCTGCCGGGATCCCCAAAGCTGTTATTTAATGGTTTTTCCCTTGTTGCCTCTGTTTCTTCAGTAGGGGGTTTAATTATTTGCCTGCCCAGTCTTATACCTGCCAGGGCTGATATTATACCGGCTGCGGCATCTATAACCAGTATAATGATTATTGGCAGCCAGGCCATATCGGCCTGTATACCCGTCTGTTTCTCCGCCATGTCTGCAAGTTCTGAATATACTTCAATGATACCTGTACCGTAAAAAAGCATCAGTGTAAGTATTCTCTGTATCAAACTCCAGGTCATAGCCAGAACAGCACCTGTAATATATCCGGCCGGATTTCGTCCCAGGAGCCTGACTGTCATTTCAAGTATAAGGGCTTCGATAATTATGGCTATCATGGGACCGAAGATGACAGCACTGGGCGAAAGAGTTTTCATCAGGGCACATATAAGTCCGGCCCTCCAGAACAGGCCCTTATTCTTCCATTTATAGCTTATAGAAATAAGCAGTATGACCCCTATGGCTGTCAGTATGCTGCCGCTGAAAGGTACTCTCAGGTTGTGCAGAAAGCTGCCTATAACTATTTCGGAAGCAGCCCACATGCTTCCTGCCACAGAGGCTTTAATCCAGCGTGCATCAATAATATATCTGTCTGAGCTGTGGTTTGCAAGAGTCATCTGCTGTATGATATCAGGGCACAAATATAATGTTATTTGACAAGGCAGACTAAGTGGTGGTGGGATACATTGACTGTAAAAAGACCAAAAAAAGAAGCAGGCATAAACACGTCAGGTAATGGGGGGGTATGGGGTTCTGTTATTATGTGTTATGCCTGCCCCTCGAGGAGCATAAAGACAGTCTGGTTAGTATTTTCTTTATACTCAATGAGGGTTAAAACTAAGCTGCCTTTTGCTATAATGAAATACCCAATACCGGGTATTTCAATGGATATGGATCCGGTATTATTATTGTCTCTTTGGGGGGAATAAGACAGGTATTTCCTTTGTGGATCCCAGCTGCAGCTTTTTTATTATCCTGCGTCTGTATGTATAGACTGTTTCGGCAGATATATTCATTCTGGTAGCTATCTCATGACTGGTAAGGCAATGCCTGAGTAGTTCCAGTACCTCTTTTTCCCTGGCTGTGAGTAATTCAATAAGCTCATCCTGCTTATATTTATTTTTATTCCTGTTCTTTTCTGTTATCCTGTTAAGCGTCTCTTCCAGATCAGTTTTGGATACGGGTTTTAAGATATAGTCAAATGCAGAGTGTTTTATTGCCTGTATTGCGTATTTTTCATGTGCTGTTACGAATACTACTACCGGCGCGTAATTATCTTTTCTTATCCTGCATATAACATCCATACCGTTATAACCCGGCATTTCCACATCAATAAAAAGTATACCCGGACGGTTACTGAGTATCACAGCTATTGCTTTTTCCGGAGATGTTTCAGAGCCGGCATGCCTGAAGGCGGGATATGATTTCATCAGCTCCTCCATCCTTTCGACAGCATGACGGTCATCGTCGAGAATAAAATATGACCTGTCCATTATACAGCTATTTTATTGTATTGCTTAATTTCACGTATTGACTTGACTTAGGTCATAAATGTATGATTTTAATTAGAAAATTAAAAGGATGCAGTCGAAAAGTCCGTTAAATATCAGCTTAGCTCTTTATGCCTGAAACAGGAAATGAGGTGATCGTTAACCATACCGGTAGCCTGCAGATGTGCATAAATGATGGTTGATCCGGTAAATTTAAAACCTTTCATTTTCAGGTCTTTGCTTATGGTATCAGACAGTGCTGTACTGGCCGGCACTTCATGGTTGCACTTAAAATGGTTGATCATGGGCTTGCCCCCGGTAAATGCCCATATATAATCACTGAAGGAGCCATATTGCTTTTGTACTTCGAGAAAAGCAGCGGCATTATTAATTATTGCGAGTATTTTCAGGCGGTTACGAATTATACCACTGTCAGCCAGCAGCTCATTTATTTTCTTTTCATCATAGTCGGCGATCACCCTGTAATCGAAATCATCGAAAGCTATTCTGAAATTCTCTCTTTTTTTAAGTACGGTCAGCCAGCTCAGACCGGCCTGGAAGGATTCCAGGGCAAGGAACTCAAACAGTTTGCGGTCATCATAAACCGGTACACCCCATTCCTTATCATGGTATTCAATATACAGCGGGTCACTGCCTGCCCAGCCGCATCTTGATCTTTCCTCTGTCATCTTATTCCCCGCCCATTATATTGAGTACAGCTACATAGAAGTCTTTGTCAACTGTCAGTTCGCAGGGCTCTATGCCTTCAATAAAAGACCATCCCCTGCCTTCGAAGCCCAGCCATTTTTCTTCCCCGTCAAGATAGATTTTTAAAGGCATATCAAATCCTCTTACGGTATTTCCCCACCTGTACCTGAGGCCACCGTCAATAAACCTGTATTCAAAAACGGGTATATCGGTATTGCGCAGGAACTGGTCAAATACCGGGGCCAGTGAAAAATCCGTATGCTCTTCCATATATTCTTCTATCTGTGCAGTTGTCACTGTCTGGTGCCAGAAGGTTTCATTAAGTCCGCGCAGCATCTCCCTCCATTTTTCATCATCATCCACTATCTGCCGTATCATATGCAGCATTGTGGCTCCTTTCTGGTACATATCGCCGGAGCCGGAACGGTTGACATTATAAGGGCCTATTATATTGCGGTCGTTATTAATATTTGACCGTATGCCCCTGAGGTATTCAAATCCTGCTTCCCTGCCGTACCAGTATTCAACGTAGAGGCCTTCCGAATAAGCGATAAAGCTTTCATGGATCCACATATCGGCTATATCCCTGTATGTGATATTATTTGCAAACCATTCATGACCCGATTCATGGATAATGATAAAATCAAATTTTTCACCCCATCCGGTAGCGCTGATATCCCTTCCGCGATATCCGTTCATATACCCGTTGCCGTAAGTTACGGAACTCTGGTGTTCCATTCCCAGGTAGGGAGCTTCCACCAGCTTATAGCCGTCCTCATAGAAGGGGTAAGGGCCGAACCAGTGCTCAAAGGCTTCAAGCATCATCGGTACCTGCTTAAAATGTTCCTTTGCCTTTTCAAGATTATAGCTTAAAACATAATAGTCGCAGTCAAGATTACCCAACTCACCTACATATGTTTCCCCGAAATGAACATAATCGCCCACATTTATATTGACACCGTAATTATTTATGGGGTTTAACACATACCAGTGCCAGGTCTTTGTTCCGTCAGCATTCTCCGTCACTCCTTTATACCTGCCGTTGGATATATTCATAAGCTTGCCGGGTGTTGTAATACTGAAACTCATACTGTCAGGTTCGTCGTACATATGGTCTTTGCATGGCCACCAGATGCTTGCCCCTCCTCCCTGGCATGCTGAAGCATAGAAAGGATTGCCGTTTCTGTCATAATCCCAGGTAATACCGTCATCCCAGGGTGGACGGCGGCTTACTTTAGGTTTTCCTTCATAATACACTTTTATCTCATTGGACTCACCCGGCAGCTGTTTTTTTTCCAGTGTCACAAACCAGGCGTTTCCATCCTGTGTGAAATCAAGATCCCTGCCGGCCTGGGTAATTTTTGTGATCCTTAAGGGTGGCTGGAGATCTATCTGCATAAGGTTATGGGGGTTTATAACCTCGTAGCGTATAAGTACATATCCTGAGAGGGAAGAGTCAGCCGGACTGGTACTGATATCAAGATGATAGAAGCGAAGATCCCACCATTCCCTTTCGGGTGTTATTGATCCTCGCAGTGTGTCCTGCCTTGTCAGCGGCGTGCCGGTCTGGGAAGAAACATCTATGCTGAGAACAAACAGGATGAAAAATATTGAAAAAAATCTGCTGATCATAGCTGCTAAATTTTAGGCGGGCACACCCGGCAGGGCTGCCCGCTATATACAATAATTAGTTAATAAGCTTTTCCTACGGATCAATTAACATGACGGTAAACCCTCACCCAGTCAATCTCCATGGAGCTGGAACCTGTCATGGGCTTGTCGAGTCCCCCTGAGAAGTTTATATACATGGGTTCATCAGGGATATCCGATGTCTGGCGGAAGACCTCATAATCATTGATCTTCCATATTATTTGGTCTGGAGTCCACTCCAGGGTGTAGATATAAAAATCCTTTCCGTATTTTGAGCCGATGGATGTTCTGGCCGACTTTTTTCCGTTGGCAAACAGATCCATCCACACCTTGCCTTTATCGCTGCGGCACACATCTATATGAGGTGTTACCTTGTCGGCCAGCAGGTAAAAGGCATGCCTTGGGCCTTTAGCTGTATTCAGTTTTACCTTGGCCCTGAATATGCCGTGCTTCTGGCGAAAACTCTTACCTGTATTGATTATGCCGCTTGTAAAATTAAATTCTTTTATCCTGAAGCCGCCCAACTCCGGGTTCCACACTTTGCCTTCCTTCTTCTCAGGCCTTGTGCTTATGCTCAGTATACTGCTGCCTGTATCAAAGTTGCCGGATTCTGTATAACAATGAAGGTCATTTTCCAGGGAGTACCTGTCGTTCAGGAGCCTGTCTCCCCAGTAATGGTTGGTAAGCCATTTTTTTGTGTCCAGCTTATCTTCATTGAATTCATCACTGAATGTCAATTCCCTGTTCTTGATGAAATCAAATTTCCCGGAATCCTTAACCTTGAAATACCAGGTAATATCATCACTTTTTTTAAGCTTTTCATATTCCTGCTCCAGCTGATAGAGATCGGATTTCTCGAAACGCTTTTTATCAAGGAGATAATCTTTCCTTTCCTTAAATTCATCTGTCTGCAGGTACTGTTTGAGCTCTTCGTGCCTTGAGACTCTCTGCGAGCCGTTGAGCTTATCGAAATTGGCCAGCTCTTTGGAGTTTTTGAATTTGTAGAAGAACTTAACATCCGGGTCGCTCTTAAGGCTTTTGTATTCCTGCAGCAGCTTATATTCCTCTGTGTCTTTAAAACGAACCGGCTTCATATTCTTCTTCTGGAGAAAAGCCTCCGAGTTGATGAATTCGCCAAGAGCAAGATACCTGTTTATGCTTGCAACTTCCGCCAGCTTCATCGCTTCTTCTTTCTTATTCTTCTTTAACAGCTTGTTATAAGCTTTAACATTTGAGTCAGATCCGAGTTTTTTATATTCCTTATACTTATTATATTCTTCGGTGGTTTTGAAGGTTATGGGCTTCATCTTCTGTTTCTCTCTGAACTCGGGAGAGTTAATGATCTTTTCCACCTCTTCGAAACGCTTTATCTTATCCGAGCCTTCCAGCTCCCTGTATTTTTTGAGATCCACGCTGTCGCGGGTCTTTAAATACATTCGGATATCCTTGCTCTTATCCAGCTTTTTGAATTCTTCCTGCTTATTATACTCCTCTGATTCCTTAAAGCTGAGACCTTCTATATGCTTCTTCTGAGTCTGGAAATCTGTTGATTTAACACGGGCATCCAGTTCATTGAACCGTTTCAGTTCATCGGATTCAGAGAATTTTTTGAGTTTTTCAAATTCTTCGATAAGGGCATTTTCTTCCTGCTCTATCTTTGAGGTTGAGGGGATTAATCCAAGGGACAGTTTGAGCTTAGCCATTGCTGAAAATGTTTGTATATAACCTGTTAAAGATAAAAAATCTTTCAAAAATAAAACATTAATAGCGGATAATTATTGTACGGGCATCCCTTCATGTTAGTATTTGCCTGCAAATCCTGCTGTAAAACGCTCATGCAGTAAGCTTAAAGGGAGCTGCAACAATGCTTTTCCGGTAAAAAAAACTTGACAAATGATTTTTTGTGTCATATATTTGACTGACCGTTCAATCAAAAAGATGGACGGAGAACCGAATACAGTAATGATAAAGTGTAAATAAGGAAAAAGATGCCAAGGACGGCCAGGCAATATGAGAATATAAGAGAGGAGAGGAAAGCGCTTATTATGCGCACTGCCCTTGAACTGTTTGCCAGCAAGGGGTATTACGGTACCACAATAAGCAGTATAGCAGGCAAAGCAGGCATTTCCAAAGGTTTACTGTATAATTATTTTGAGAGCAAGGAGGAACTGATAAAGACCATCATTTTTTCAGGGCTGGAGAATATTGAGCGTTTGCTTGATCCTGATGGTGACGGCATAATAAGTTATAAGGAAATGGAATCCCTGCTTGACCGTTTCTTTGCCCTGCTGGAGGAGGACCTGTTATACTGGAGACTCTATTTTTCTCTGTTTGTGCAGTCGCCCGTAATAGCCCTGGTGGAGGACAGGCTCACAGAAGTGATTCAAAATTATACAGGAATGCTCCAGGGGTATTTTGAATCGCGGGGCTGTGACGACCCTCATTCGGAAGCATTGCTGTTTGGTGCATTGCTTGACGGCATAGGGTTTAATTATATAAGTAACCCGGGATTATTCCCTGTGGAGAAAATAAAGAAAGTAATACTAAAAAAATACAGCTAAACAAAGATAAAGATGAAACGAATTATTTCACTCCCTGCGAAAAGGTTTATCTGTTTTCATTCAATGCCTTCGAAAAGGATGAGAA
>JAXHLX010000011.1:0-6365 GCA_034521735.1 Bacteroidales bacterium | reverse complement strand
CTGCCTTCAAAACCTGTAAAATCAGTTTCCTTAGTTTCAATCATTGCTTACGTTTTAAGATATGAGTCCAAATCTTCCCGACTGTTAATATTACTAAATACATTTCGTTTTTCAATATCCTGCAGCTCAAAATACCTGGCATTGACCAAAGGCAGGAAGTCTCTTATCGCTAATCTGCCTGACATTATCAGGTAAGTGTTCAGTGAGGGAAGTATTGTCTTACGGTAAACAGCGTGCAAGGGTTCAATAAACCCGCCGTGGGAAGGCAATAATGCATCACACTCATTACCAGCATATTCACACAACATCCTTTTTATAAGCCCAGGGTCGATATCCGGCATATCACTTGCCAGGAGAAAGACATGGTTTTTGTCTGAATTTGTAAGAGCGGAATGAAAACCACCGAGCGGCCCCTTGCCATGATATATATCACCATACATCCTGATATGTTTGTAGTCTGCAAACTCCGACCTGTTATTGGTAATGATGATAATATCATCAAAAATTGTTTCGAGCTTATCCAGGGTCTGCTCAATAAGGACTTTCCCCCTTATCATCATTTTTGCCTTGGTTCTGCCGCTGAACCTTGTATTCTTTCCTCCGGCCAGTATGGCTGCAGTGAATTTTGATTTATCGAATGAATGTTCCACAATTATCTCAGGAAATATTTCTGAAGGTAATATACAAAAAAAAAGCAGAGGCCTTGCATTTAACGCCTCTGCATGCAATATCAATCGATTCGGCTTAGTAAGCAATATTAAAACAATCCTGTTATATTGCCTTCCTTATCAATATCAATATTCTCAGCCGATGGTTTGGATGGCAGTCCGGGCATCCTCATTATAGCACCTGCTATCGGAACAATAAACCCGGCACCCGAAGCCAGCTCCACCTCCCTGATGGCTACCTTAAAATTCTTTGGTCTGCCCTTCAGTTTTGCATCATCGGAAAGAGACTTCTGTGTTTTGGCTATGCACACCGGCATATCGTCCAGTCCCAGGGCCTCAATCGCCTTAAGCTGCTTTCTTGCCTTTGCCGTAAATTCAACACCATCAGCCCCGTACATTTTTGTGGCTATGGTTTCAATCTTTTCCTCATAGCCGGATGACAGCTCATAGAGAGGCTTAAACTTATTGTCCGGGTCATCAACTGCCTTTACCACTTTCTCTGCCAGGTCAACAGCACCTTCACCCCCTTTGGCCCATGAATCGTTAAGAGCCACTTCAACATCTTTCCCTTTACAATACTCGGTTATCAGCTCTATCTCCTTATCGGTATCCGAGGAGAACTTATTTATGGCTACTATAGGTTTCAGTCCGAACATCTTCATATTCTCAATATGCTTATCCAGGTTCTCAAAGCCCTCTTCCAGTGCCTTAAGATTCTCATCTGTAAGCTCTTTAATACCTGCACCGCCATGATACTTAAGAGCCCTGATGGTAGCCACTATCACTACTGTATCGGGTACCAGTCCGCCCATGCGGCACTTTATATCAAAGAATTTCTCTGCTCCCAGGTCAGAAGCAAAACCGGCTTCTGTAACCACATAATCGCTGAAGGACAATCCTATTTTTGTGGCCAGTATACTGTTGGTTCCCTGTGCTATATTGGCAAATGGTCCTCCGTGTATTATGGCCGGTGTTCCTTCGAGTGTCTGCACCAGGTTGGGCTTGATGGCATCCTTTAACAGAACGGCCATAGCTCCCTGTGCGTTAAGGTCGCGGGCAAAAACAGGCTTGCCGGCGTAGGTATATCCTACAAAGATATTACCCAGCCTTCTTTTCAGGTCTTCCATATCAGTGGCCAGGCAGAGTATAGCCATAACCTCCGAGGCAGCGGTGATATAAAAACCTGTCTCCCGCGGCACTCCCTGTGTTGTTCCTCCGAGTCCAACCACTATATTCCTGAGCGCCCTCTCATTCATGTCCATCACTCTTTTCCACTCTATGGTACGCGGATCAATATCCAGGCTTACGCTTTTCTGCTGCAGGTTATTGTCTATCAGGGCAGCCAGAAGGTTATGGGCTTTTTCCACGGCCGACAGATCACCGGTAAAATGAAGGTTTATATCTTCCATAGGCACCACCTGTGCATGACCGCCGCCTGCTGCTCCGCCCTTAATACCGAAAACGGGGCCCAGCGAAGGTTCACGCAGCACCACTGTTGTCTTTTTATCTATCCTGTTCATGGCCATGGCAAGACCTATTGACGTTGTTGTTTTACCCTCACCTGCGGGTGTAGGTGTTATGGCTGTCACCAGTATTAATTTTGATTTGGCGACCTTCTTTTCATCAATAAGCTTAAGAGGCATCTTGGCTTTATAATGACCATAAAGCTCCAGTTCATCCCTGTCTACTCCCAGCTTCTCAGCTATCTCTGTTATGTGTTTCATCTTTGTAGCCTGGGCAATTGCAATGTCTGATTTCATACTTATTTATTGTTTAATTATTGAATTGTTGAGTTGTTAAGTTGTTTGTTTTAATTATAAACCGTTAAATTAGGAAAAAATATTGAATTTTTTATAAAATGAAACATGTTGTAATAACAGGAGGTACAAGAGGAATAGGTCTGGGCCTTGTCAGGGAATTCCTGTTCAGGGGCTGTAATGTCACCTTCTGCGGTACCAGCGACAGCTCTGTATTAACAGCCACGACGGCCCTTTCGGAGCAATGGTCTGCAAAAAGATTCAGGGCTGTTGTATGCGATGTGTCAAAAACGGATGACCTGCTCAGCCTTTGGGATTTCAGCACAAAAATTTTCGGCAGGGTGGATATATGGATTAATAATGCAGGGATAAGCAACCCGCAGGCTCCTTTCAATGATCTTGATTACAGTACTTACAGCAGGTTGGTCGACATCAATATAAAAGGGCTGATGAACGGCACACAGCTTGCCTGTAATAATATGCTGAAGCAGGGAGGCGGCTTTATCTATAATATGGGCGGGCTGGGCAGCGATGGCAGGATGGTAAAGGGAATGACTCCCTACGGCACAAGCAAGAGGGCGGTTCAGTACTTTACCCTTGCTTTTGCCAGGGAATTAAAGAATGACAGTACTGTTAAGCTTGGCCTGTTACTGCCGGGCATGGTTCTTACGGATATGCTTCTTGACCCCATAAGGCGGGGAGATGACAGCTCAAAAAAGCTTAAAAGGCTTTATAACCTGCTGGCCGAAGAGGTGGAGACTGTTGTCCCGCTACTGGCTGACAGGATAATAAGCAATGAAAAGAACGGGGCGGTGATATCTTTCGCCAGCCCCTTGAAAATGTTTTCCAGGGTACCTGGGCGACTGCTTTCAGGCAGGGATATTGTCAGCGAAAAGCTATGAGCCCTGGTTTTTAATAAAGCCGGAATCCCGGAAAATGAAAAATAAGTTAAATGCCAGCCAGGGTAAAATAGTTTTTGCTGATAACATTATTACCGTAAAGGTATTTCTATCAGATATTATTTGAGATTATCATTTCGAACAGTTCCTGCTGACCGCTGATCTGTTCAGGTTCGCCGTCCTCCAGGGCCAGCTCTCTCATTTTTTCCAGATCGAGTCTTCCCTCCTCATAGTCTGCTCCGGCACCGCTGTCGAATGAGGAATACCTTTTTTTCCGCAGCCGGCGGTAATCACTCTCCCTTAATATCCTGTCGGCTGCCAGCAGGGCCCTGGCAAAGGTGTCCATACCTGAGACATGGGCATAAAAAAGGTCTTCAGGAGCAGTTGAATTCCTTCTCAGTTTAGCATCAAAGTTAATGCCCCCGTCCTTAAAACCACCGGCTTCAAGTATCACCATCATAGCCTCGGTCACCTCATAAATACTGGTTGGGAATTCATCTGTATCCCATCCGTTCTGGTAATCACCCTTATTGGCATCTATACTGCCCAGCAAACCGGCACTGGCAGCTACCTGTAGCTCATGCTGGAAGGTATGGCCTGCAAGGATGGCATGGTTAACTTCGATATTAATCTTAAAATCATCCTGCAGTCCATATTTATTAATAAACCCGGCAACTGTATCGGTATCATAATCATACTGGTGCTTTGTCGGCTCCATGGGCTTGGGCTCTATAAGGAATGTCCCTTTAAAGCCGTTCTTCCTGCCATAATCCCTGGCCATGCCCAGCATGATGGCAAGATGCTCCTGCTCTCTTTTCATATCTGTGTTATGCAGGCTCATATAACCCTCACGACCTCCCCAGAAAACATAATTCTCTCCTCCCAGGGCTATGGTGGCATCGATAGCGTTCTTTAACTGTACCGCAACATGGGGCAGCACCTTGAAATCGGGATTAGTGGCTGCGCCGTTCATATACCTTGGGTTTGAAAACAGGTTGGCGGTACCCCAGAGCAGCTTAATACCTGTCTCATCCTGTTTTTCTTTCAGCAGCGGTATAATCTTCTCCAGCCTCTTCTCTATCTCGAATACCGAGCCGTCACCAACAAGGTCAGTGTCGTGAAAACAATAGAATGGACAGCCGATTTTGCCGATAAAATCAAAAGCGGCATCCAGCTTATATTTTGCTTTATCAACCGGGTTCTTAACATTATCCCAGGGAAAAAAACGTGTGGGATCACCAAACTGGTCCGACCCGTCGCCGCAGAATGAATGCCAGTATGCGACAGCAAACCTGAGGTGGTCCTTCATTGATTTAGCTCCCACCATTTCATCTTCATTATACCACTTAAAAGCCAGGGGGTTTGATGAATCCCTGCCTTCATACTTCACTTTGTCAATACTGCTGAACATATTGATTATTTTTACGGTTTAACTGATTCCTTATCCCTATTCCAGATCCCTGATCAGGGTCTGTTTCCAATCATTATATAATTCTTCATATATCCCGGATCCCTTCCTTTCCGGGTCCACTTCCGACACTTTTTCCATACTTTCGAATGCCTCGTTCTCATCCTTATATATCCCGGCACCTATGCCTGCTCCCCTTGCTGCTCCGGCTGAGCCATCGGTATTATAAAGAAATACGGAGGCTCCCGTCAGGTCAGCCAGCAGCTGTGCAAACAGCGGGCTCATAAACATATTAGCCCTTCCTGCCTTAATAACTGATATCTCCATACCACTATCCTGCATAATATCAAAGGCGTACCTGAATGCATAGGCTATACCTTCCTGCACGGCCCGGTACATATGCGATGTGCCATGTATATTAAGGTCCAGCTTCCTGAATGATGCTCCCGGGTTCCTGTTTTCCAGCAGCCGCTCTGCACCGTTACCGAAAGGATAGACTATGAGTCCATAGCTGCCCGGTGCTATCTTTTCAGCCTGCCTGTTCATTTCATCATAGCCAGACCCGGCTCCGCAGTTTCTTCTTAGCCAGGCATTCATTATCCCGGTACCATTAATACAGGCCAGCATGGCAAGGCGTTTTGTACCCGGACTGTGATTCACATGAGCGAAGATATTGACCCTTGAGCGCTTATCTGTCATAAGCTTATCAGTGATGCCGTATAATACACCTGAGGTACCTGCTGTAGCTGCCACCTCGCCCGGCTCCATAACCTTAAGGGAAAAAGCATTATTAGGCTGATCTCCCGCCCTGTAGCTTAGGGGAGTGCCTTTTTCAAGACCCAGGTCTTCAGCCACCTCAGCCAGCAGCTTGCCCTGTATTGCAAAGGTGGGTATAATACCAGGGAAGAGGTCGCAGCCAAAACCGAAATGATCCAGAACCCGTTCACTTATCCTGTTCTCCGCAAAATCCCAGAATATACCTTCTGAAAGTCCGCCCGTGGTAGTATATATCTCACCACTGAGCTTCATGGCAATAAAATCGCCGGGCAGCATCAGCTTATATATCCTCTTAAAATTCTCAGGCTCTTTATCCTTAAGCCATGCCAGCTTGCCGGCGGTGAAGTTGCCCGGTGAATTAAGCAGGCTGCCATTGCAGTATCTATGTCCCAACTGTTCATATGCTTCATTGCCATAGGGTACAGCCCTGCTGTCGCACCAGATAATGGAGGGCCTGATAACACTCATATCCCTGTCAACAACAACAAGGCCGTGCATCTGGTATGATATCCCTACAGCCTTTACAGCGGTGCCATCAATATGACCCTGATCAAGGCAACTTTTAATGGCAAGACGTGTGTTTTCCCACCACATCTCAGGATCCTGCTCTGCCCATCCGGCACAGGGTGCAGAAATAGGCATTTCCTGCTCCGGTGAATGAGCCACAGCCATAAGCTGACCACTTTCCGCATCTATCACAGAAGCTTTTACAAACGAACTGCCTATATCTAATCCCAGTAAATACATATAATCTTTGTGAAAGATAATAAATATTATACAATACCGGGTGGATCAGAGTGTGGATCAGAGTGTGGATCAGAGTGTGGATCAGAAATTGCAGCAAGCTCCAGAGCAT
>JAXHLX010000010.1:0-61797 GCA_034521735.1 Bacteroidales bacterium | reverse complement strand
TGCGCTGTACTGCAATAAATGAGGTGGCAGGCTTGATTGAAAGACTGAGAGATTATTAGTAACTTTGTAAAAAAATTAATAATGTCAGGAATACCAAGTTTTTTCAAACAGTACAGACCCAGGGGGTTCAGCTATACCCCTATGTATTATGATGCTGACAAGGAGGAAAGAGAGGAAAGAGAACGCCGCATAAAGGCCGAACTGGGTATTAAGGAAGATATTGACAAAAATTATGTTCCCAGGATAACACGTGGATCAATGTCAGGGTATTTCCACCAGAATAAAATAAAGGTCCGCAGGTATACCCTGATAAGGCTGGTAGTCATAGCCCTGGTACTTTTCCTTATTGCTTACGTATTCTTATACCTGTAAACCGGTTTTTCAATGCCTGATATAATCAAGCTCCTGCCCGACTCTGTAGCAAACCAGATAGCCGCCGGCGAGGTCATACAGCGGCCGGCATCCCTTGTGAAGGAACTAATGGAAAATGCAGTTGATGCCGGCAGCAAACATATCAAAGTGATAATAAAGGATGCCGGCAGTTCACTTGTGCAGCTTATTGATGACGGTCAGGGTATGTCCGAGACAGACTGCAGGCTCAGCTTTGAGCGTCATGCTACCTCCAAGATAACAACTGCAGAGGATCTGTTTGCCATCAGCACAAGAGGATTCAGGGGTGAGGCACTGGCCTCAATAGCTGCTGTGGCAATGGTGGAGATGAAGACCTGCCTGCATGGTGATGAGCTGGGTACAATGCTAAAAATAAACGGGTCAAAGGTGGAGTCCCAGGAGCCTGTAAGCTGCCCGCCCGGAACAAATATAGCCGTCAAAAACCTTTTCTATAATGTGCCTGCCAGGAGAAAGTTTCTCAAAACCGCAGCCACAGAGATGCGCCATATCATCAATGAATTTCAGAGGGTGGTGCTGGCTTCCCATGATATAAGGTTCAGCCTTCATCATAACGATAAAGAAGTGTTTAACCTCCCGCAGGCAAGCCGGAAACAGAGGATAATAGATGTGTTCGGCAAAAACATGAACCAGAGCCTTGTTAACCTGCATACCGAAACAAGCCTGGCAAAGATCAGCGGCTTTATAGGCAAGCCCGAACATGCAAGAAAAACATTCGGCGAGCAGTTCTTTTTTATCAACAGCAGGTATATGCGCCATCCTTATATGCATAAGGCCGTTACGGAAGCATATCAAAATATACTGGCCCCTGAGGCGATCCCCTCATATTTTATTTTCATGGAAGCCGACCCGGCCAGTATAGATGTGAATATTCATCCTACCAAGACAGAGATAAAATTCGAGAATGAAAGGATGGTATGGCAGATATTGCATGCTTCTGTAAGGGAAAGCCTTGGAAAATTCAATATAGTGCCTTCCCTCGACTTTGATAATGAAGGTATTATTGATATACCCGGTCCGGGAAAAGAAAATCCCGGCGTGCCCCGCATAGACATAGATACAGACTATAACCCTTTCAGGGAGGACGATAAATATAATGAACTGAAAAGAACATTCGAGAAAGAAAGGGATCTTAACCTCTCCAACTGGGAGAAATTATACCCCGGTCCCGGACACCGGCCGGATGGCATTAGCGGCAGCAGCCCTCCCCTGAGCGGTGATCCTGCCAGCGGTGATACCCTTAGCGGTGATCCCCTGGATCAAGACAGCGCCGGCGCTGCAAAAATCTTTCGCGGTCCGGAAAAAATATTCCAGGTTCGTAATAAGTATATCATTTGTTCGGTTAAATCCGGGCTTATGATAATAGACCAGAAACGTGCACATGAAAGGATACTGTATGATAAGTTTATAAAGGCCCTGCAATCAGATTCCATGGTGGCACAGAAAAGCCTGTTTCCAAAAACACTTGAGATGGACCAGGCCGGGCTGTCAATTATTAACGAGATAGAAGAGGAGATAAAAAATTGTGGCTTCGACATACGCTATCTGGGCAATAATACCATATCCATAAACTCGCAGCCTGCCGCCAGCATGAATGAAGACCCCCGCGAGATGCTGGAGATTATTATTGAGGAATACAGGACAACAGAGAAAGATCCGGGCGACAGCAATAAGGAAAAGATTGCGGCATGCATGGCAAGGGCGGCGGCAGTGCCTTATGGTAAGGTCCTTAAGGCAGAAGAGATAAGAGAGCTGATAGATAAGCTTTTCCAGTGCACAAATCCCAATTATGCCCCTTCGGGAAAAACGATAATAAGCATTATTACACTGGATGAACTGGATAAAAGATTGAAGTAAGGTTAAAATGACAATATGTCGCATTTATAAAAATCTTAACTATTTTGGCGTGACTATTGTTATATAAAAACAAGTTTTAAAAACAGGAATAAACATATGTATACTTTTGGAAGAGGATTCTCGGGCATACCACCGGTAGTGAAAAACATTTTACTAATAAATGTTATAATGTTACTCGCCCTGTGGACTGGCAAAACTGTTTTTAACTTTAATCTTAATGCCGCCCTGGGCCTGTACTACCCTAAATCAGAACACTTCAGGCCATACCAGATAATAAGCCATATGTTTATGCACGGCGGTTTTACTCATATATTTTTCAATATGTTCGCCGTTTTTATGTTCGGGCGCATCCTTGAACAGGTCTGGGGTCCCAAAAGGTTTTTTATCTATTACATAATTACAGGTATTGGTGCTGCACTTACCCATGAAGCGGTAATGGCAATACAGTATCAAAAACTTGTGGGCAGCATGGGACCGGAAAATGTACAGATAGTACTTGACAGGGGTGCAGAGATATGGCAGTCAGGCAAGTATTTCACAAATCCTGATATGCAGCAGCTGAACTCTATACTGAACATTCCTGTTGTGGGGGCTTCCGGAGCAGTTTTTGGTATTCTCCTGGCATTCGGTATGTTGTTCCCCAATACCCAGCTTATGCTGCTGTTCCCTCCCATTCCAATAAAAGCAAAATGGCTGGTCATTGGCTACGGTGCCCTTGAGCTCTACCTTGCAGTAACACAGCCAGGCAGCAATATAGCACACGCAGCTCACCTGGGAGGGATGGCCTTCGGTTATATACTGATCAGGATATGGCGAAAAACAACTAATACTTTGTACTGATGAGTATTATTAGTGAATTAAAAGAACAATTCAGGAAAGGGACAAACCTGCTGAAGCTGATATATATCAATTCAGCAGTTTTTCTGGTTATGGCTGTACTGCAGATAATAGCAGTGCTGTCGAACAATCCTGCCATATCCACATCTGTAGTCGAATTCCTTGCTCTGCCGGCTTCTTCCACAGCCGTGCTGCAGAAGCCATGGACCGTGGTAACCTATATGTTCCTGCATGAAGGGTTCTTCCATGTACTCTTTAATATGCTGTGGCTGTACTGGTTTGGAAGGATATTCAGTGATTATTTTGACCAGAAAAAACTGGTGTCTGTGTATATTATGGGCGGACTGGCAGGGGCATTGCTGTATATGCTCTCCTTTAATATATTTCCTGCCTTCTCTGAAACCATTAATATATCAATAGCCCTGGGAGCCTCTGCCTCGGTAATGGCTATTGTGGTAGCCACGGCAACACTGGTGCCTGATCATGCAGTATACCTCCTGTTTCTGGGCAGGGTAAAAATAAAATATATTGCCATCG
Organism: Bacteroidales bacterium; assembly: GCA_034521735.1. Taxonomy (GTDB): domain Bacteria; phylum Bacteroidota; class Bacteroidia; order Bacteroidales; family VadinHA17; genus UBA9300. The sequence goes on along the minus strand of JAXHLX010000010.1, from coordinate 58,158 downwards.
GCATATTCCTGCTTACCTCTGTCTTTGATTTCTCTGTAAATACGGGTGGTAAGATTGCTCATATAGGAGGCGCTGTGCTGGGCTATATATACGCCACCCGCTTTAAACAGGGTAAAGATACCGGCAAATGGATAAACAAAGCTCTTGACGGCATTGCAACATGGTTTAAGCCACGCAAAAAGATGAAGGTGGCGTATAAGAAACCCATGACTGATTATGAATATAACAGCATAAAGGCAGACCACCAGGAGCAGATAAACAAGATACTGGAAAAAATTTCCAAGGGAGGCTATGACAGCCTTACAAAAAAGGAAAAGGAAATTCTTTTTAAAGAGAGTCAGAAAAAAAGCTAGTCCTTCTTTTTTTGGTTTTTTCAGGCTATTTTTACCCTGTATGAATTTATTCTGAGCTTGCAGAAACTAAAAGTCAAAATATTATTTACACTTAATATCATAGCCGGTGTGGCCCTGTTACTGGCGTACCTGTCGGTGGCTGTCAATCCCGTTAAAATTGCCTTTCTGGCATTCTTCGGACTGGCATATCCCTACCTGCTGCTGTTGAATATTATTTTCATTATCATCTGGGCCGTCAATTTCAAAAAACAAGCCTTTATCTCTTTGATAATAATCCTTATAGGATTAAACCACTTCAATAATTATATACGCTTTCAAAAAGCCGAAACCGGCGAATTTGATTTCAGCCTGCTTAGCTATAATATAAGGCTGTTCAACCATTATGACAAGGATAAGAACAGTGAGAAAGAGATAATTAATTACCTTAAATCATCCGGTACCGACATACTGTGCCTCCAGGAGTTTTATATCAACGGCAATGTCTCATCTCTTAAAGAAAGATTTGCCTTACGGATAAACAGTGATTATAAGGTGCACAGCAAATTTTTTCCCATTAAGGACAGCAGGCATTACGGCATTGCAATATTTACGGTTTTCCCTATTGTGGGATATGGAGATATCAAGCATCCCAGTTCAGCCAGTCTTTCCATATATACTGATATTGTCATTAAAAAAGATACTTTCAGGATATATAATAATCACCTGCAATCATTTAAGCTCAGGGGTATGGAACGCACCCTTATCGAAGAGATATACAGCAGCGACCAGGAAAACACCATGAAAGGGATAATGGACCTTTCCCTTTCGCTGAAGCAGGGCTTTGCAGGAAGAGCTAACCAGGCCGATACGGTTAGGAAACATATCAATGCATCACCTTATCCTGTCATTGTTTGCGGCGACTTTAACGACACCCCTGTTTCTTACACTTACCATAAGATAAGAAAAGGCTTGAGAGACTCTTTTGTGGAGTCGGGCAGCGGTGCGGGATTCACCTACACAGGGAAATATCCTGCAAACCGCATAGACTATATTCTCTTTGACAAAAAGCTAATATCGTCCGGATTCCATATTGACAGGATAAAATATTCAGATCACTACCCTGTTACAGCTTTTTTCAGGATAAGAGATTAAATCTGAATAAGTGATCAGAAAGGAAGATTCTCCAGGTCTACATTACCCCCTGATAATATCACTCCCGTCTTACGCTTACTGAAAAGTCCCGGATTCTCATAAATTACCGCCAGGCTCACTGCCGATGAGGGCTCAATTATTATTTTCATCCTTTCCCACACCAGCCTCATACATTTGATAATACTCTCTTCCTTTACCCTGAATATATCATCCAGCTTATCTCTGAGTATGGCAAATGTCCTTTCGCTCAGGGTGGTAAGCAGTCCGTCAGCTATAGTGTCAGGATTATGATCCGGAATACGCCGGCCTGATTTTATGGACCTGTAAGCGTCATCTGCTCCCAGGGGCTCAGCGCCGTATACCTTTATATCCTTTTTAATCCCTTTAACAGCTGTCGCCGTTCCGCTCATAAGCCCTCCGCCCCCTACCGGGCCTACCACTGAATCCAGACCGGGATATTCATCCAGGAGCTCAAGGGCTGCCGTTCCCTGTCCGCATATAACATTGAAGTTATCATAGGCATGTATAAAGCTAGCCCCCGTCTCCTGTATTATTTTATCCGCCGTCTCTTCCCTTGCCCTGAGGTTCGGTTCACAATAACTTACATCCGCACCGTAGCCTGCCACAGCCTTTTTCTTTACTACAGGCGAGTTTGATGGCATTACTATATAAGCTTTCGCCCCTCTCATCCTTGCAGCAAGGGCCACTGCTGCCGCATGATTGCCTGATGAATGTGTTATTACTCCTCTCTCCAGTTCCTTATCGCTTAAGGATAAAACAGCATTGCTGGCACCCCTGAACTTAAATGCACCAACCTTCTGAAAATTTTCGCATTTAAAGTAAAGCTCCGCTCCGAATATCGTGTTAAGCTGTTCAGAACTAAGTACAGGTGTCTTATGTACATACTGCTTTATCCTCTCATATGCATCAATGATATCATTTAATACAGGCAGGGTGGAATCATTCATAATCATAATACTGGCAAAGCGGAATCATTCATGTTTTATTAATAAATGGTATTAAACCCCGGGGCAAGCCCCGGGAATTTAACCATACCGTCTCGTCCGCCGAAGCGGAACGCGAAGGTTGATTAAAAGATACTGAAGGCAACGGTCAGACCAGCCATCACTACAGACACCATGGTCATAAGCTTGATAAGTATATTAAGCGAAGGACCTGATGTGTCTTTAAACGGATCACCCACGGTATCACCTACCACGCCTGCATGATGAGCTTCGCTGCCCTTGCCGCCGTAATTACCCTTTTCAATGTATTTCTTGGCATTATCCCATGCACCGCCAGCGTTATTAAGCATTATGGCCAGGGTAAAACCAGTTGTCAGTCCCCCTACAAGCAGACCTACAACACCGGCCACACCCAGTATCACACCTGTGGCTATAGGCACTATTATAGCAAGTATTGACGGCACCACCATTTCCCTCTGTGCCCCTTTGGTTGAGATAGCCACACATTTGGCATACTCAGGTGTGGTCGTTCCTTCCATAATACCCGGCAGGTCCCTGAACTGACGCCTTACCTCATCAACCATAGCCCCCGCTGCCCGGCCCACTGCTTTCATTGTCATGGCACAGAAAACAAAAGCCATCATGGCTCCAAGGAAGATACCACCGAGAAGCATGGGATTGAATAATGACAAATTATAGGCAGACACAAAATCATCTATATGAGCCGAAGCAATCTGCACGGCCCTCTGCCCTTCGCCTATCACAGGAACTGAATCGGTATAGAACAGTATGTTTCCTATCTGCTCAAATCCTTCTATGCTCTTATCTGCCAGCTTGCCCAGCCACAACCTCACTTCCTCAAGATATGCAGCCAGTAAGGCCATAGCAGTCAGGGCAGCCGATCCTATAGCAAAGCCTTTACCGGTTGCGGCTGTTGTATTACCCAGCATATCGAGCGCATCTGTCCTTTCCCTTACTTCGGGAGGCAGGGCCGACATTTCTGCATTACCGCCTGCATTATCAGCAATCGGACCAAAAGCATCTGTAGCCAGGGTTATTCCCAGTGTGGAGAGCATGCCAACAGCTGCAAAGCCTATACCATATACACCATCGGCAAAATGTGTAAATCCACCTGCCAGGCCATAGGCAGCAATGATACCAATAGCTATGGTAACAACAGGAACCCATGTTGAGTACATACCCACGGCAATACCATCGATGATTGTGGTTGCCGGTCCCTGCTGTGCCTGTCGGGCAATGCCCTGTGTAGGCTTGTATTCATCAGAGGTAAAGTACTCTGTTCCCTGTCCTATTATCACACCTGCCAGCAATCCGGCCACAACGGAACCGAATACACCCCAGCTTATCCAGTCGGCCATTGCCAGTCCGGCCACAGCCACCAGTATTAGGGCAGAGCTGCCGCCCGTCCCCAGAAGCAGGGCATTAAGCAGGTTCTTCTGTGTGGCGGATTCTTTTGCACGAACCATAAATATACCTGCTATTGAAAGTATAATACCTATTGCAGCCACTATCATGGGTGCAATTATAGCTTTTGTCTGTTCATCGGGTGTAAGCATTGGGAGGGCGGCGCCAAGGGCGGCCGTTGCAAGAATAGAACCTGCATATGACTCGTACAGGTCAGCGCCCATTCCTGCCACATCACCAACATTATCCCCTACATTATCGGCTATGGTAGCCGGGTTGCGCGGATCATCCTCGGGAATGCCGGCTTCAACTTTTCCTACCAGGTCGGCACCCACATCAGCAGCCTTGGTATATATACCACCTCCCACACGTGCAAAGAGGGCCTGGGTTGATGCTCCCATACCAAAAGTAAGCATCGTCACTGTTATCTCCACCATCTTCTGATGATCTGTAGTGCCGGCATGAACAAATGTCAGGCCTAACCATTTAACTCCTTGTTCCATATTCTCAGGTGTAAATACCACCTTGGTAAGAAAGAGAAACCAGGCTGCAATATCAAGCAGGGCAAAGCCTACAACAACTAGTCCCATTACAGCTCCGCTGCGAAAAGCAATCTTCAATCCCTGGTTAAGTGATTTTGATGCCCCGTGTGCTGTACGCGCCGAAGCATAGGTAGCTGTACGCATACCCAGGTAACCACACAGGCCGGAGAAGAAACCACCGGTGAGAAATGCCACCGGCACAAAAGGATTCTGTACACCCATATAGGCAAGAATGGTAAGAAAGATTACCAGGAAGAGGAAGACAATAGCGACAACCTTATACTGACTCTTAATGTAAGCCATGGCTCCATCCCTTACATGTTGTGCAATCTCTTTCATCTTATCGGTACCCTCCGATGTCTTCATCATGCTCTTGAAAAAGATCCATGCAAAGAGAAGGGCTGTAAGCGATGCAACAGGTACAATCCAGAACAAACTGCTAATCATAGGTTTTAGTTTTTATATTATACAAATAATCAGGCTAATCAGTTTCACAATACAAAAGTATCTGACTTTTTAATATAAACAAGGAGAATAATATAAATTTATATACAGGTATACACATATTAGCATACCTGATATACAAGCCATAAAGCATCAGACTGTCAACTTCAGACCGGAATGTTTTTGCCTGGCGCACATACAACAGGGACCCTGCACGCAAGGTCCCTGCTATTATGATATTACAAAATATGTATTTTACTCTTTGTTTTTCACATATTTCTCAAGCCATCTGTATGTCTCCCACTGCATATGCATCAACGATTCAGCCGATGAATAGCCATGGCTCTCCTTCGGCAGCATAACCAGCCTGACAGTTGCACCATGGCCTTTCAGCGCTGCATAATACCTCTCGCTCTGCAAGGGGAAAGTACCACTGTTATTATCAGCCTGTCCGTGGATAAGGAGTATTGGATCCTTTACCTTATCAGCATGCATAAAAGGCGACATATAGAAATACAGATCCGGCGCTTCCCAGAAAGACCTTCTTTCATTCTGGAACCCGAAGGGTGTAAGGGTACGGTTATAGGCCCCGCTCCTGGCTATACCAGCAGCAAAAAGGCGTGAATGGGCCAGCAGGTTGGCTGTCATAAAGGCCCCGTATGAATGGCCGCCTACAGCTACCCTCTCAGCATCGACAGCACCCAGCTCAACACCCTTGTCTATTGCTGCCTGAGCATTGGCTACCAGCTGCTCTCTGAAGGTATCATTTGGTTCATCACCTTCATCTTCACCTCCGACAATTGGGAAGGCTGCATTATTCATCACTGCATAGCCCTGTGTTACAAACACGAGTATAGATGAGGGACTTACCCTTATGAACCTGTAGGGTGAACCCGACACCTGTCCGGCTGCATCCTTGCTCTGGTACTCACGGGGATAAGCCCACAGTATTGCAGGCAGAGGATCGTCACTGTTCTTATCATAACCCTTTGGCAGGTAAAGCTCAAAAGACAGATCCAGCCCGTCATTTCTCTTATACTTAACAAGCTCCTTGCTCACTCCTTCAAGCTGGGGATAGGGATTCTCAAAATGGCTTATCTGCGTCAGCTTACCGTTCTTCAGGTTGCGCAGGTAATAATTTGGAGGCACATCAACCGACTCCCTGGTTGTTATCACCAGGTCTTCCTCATCGGGCAGTATGTCAGACAGGCTTTCGTAATATGGAGCCTCCGACCTCCAGAGTCTTGTTATTTTTCCGTCCCTTATCCTGTATTTGTCAATGAAGGGGCGGTCGCCTTCAGGCGAGCTGCCCCTGCCTGAAAGATAGAGTGAGCGTCCCCTGTCTGCAAACAGAAGGGTTCTCTGGCTGTACTCATTATCGGCTGTCACAAAGTTACCCGGATCATTATACCTGTCCTCCGATTGCAGCCTGAAGATCTCATTTTTGGTAGTCATAGGATCATCAGGATCGAACATACTCTGTACTTCCAGTCTTTCCTTACGTGACCTCTCCCTCAATATGGCCACATCATCATTACCCCATGTAATACCTCCGTATCTCAGCTTTGTTGCAATATATTCAACCGGCTCACCGTCAAACGGAGCATCCAGCAGGTACACCTGGTCATGGTACTCCATCTCCTTGCTGAAATCACCATCATCAAGATGCTCAACCCATAAGGCCGTTGCCGGCCTGTCATTTCTCCATGAGAAACCTTCAGGCTCAGGGAAGGTCATATCGTAACCCCGGGGCAGGTTCTCTTTCAGAGGCAGCTCTGCCAGCTTCTTAACCATTCTGCCCTCTATGTCCCATATAGCTACCGTGGAAGGAAAGTAATAATAAGGCACGGTATAGGAAAAGGGTCTTTCCACTGTCTGTACCATAAGGTAACTGCCATCAGGCGATGCATCCACCGACCGGTATATCCCCGGTTTACCTATCTGCTCTGAAGAGCTGCCGTCCCATATTTTTATTATGGAAGAAGTAAAATATTCAAATACCGCTTCATCAGCCGGATTCTCCAGCAGGTCCTGGAAAGTTCTGGCTGCACCTTTTTTACCAAGATTCTCCTGTATAACAGGTCCGTCAGGCACATTTGAAGCTTCAGGTCGCGGTCCCCTTCCCGGCACAATGGTCTGGTAAAGGATTCTGTTGCCGGGCAACCAGCTGAAGCCCCGGTAAGCGATAAGCATATTCAGGTTATCATCAACCTTCTTCACTTCAAGGCTCGCAACATCGCCCGTCCAAAGCTCTATGCTCCCGGATGTAACATTGGTGAAGGCAAAATGTTTGCCGTCCTCAGACCAGGAAAAACCGCTCATCTTCAGATCAGAGGGTATGCCTTTGAGACTGCGCTCATTTGTACCGTCTATATCCATCAGGGTGATAGCTGTTGAATATGATCTCCTGCTCGGTCCGTTAATGGCAGGATCAATCCTCAGTCCCCCGAGGCGCAGCTCTTCCCTTGAAAGATCTTCAATGGAAGGCATTCCGGGCCTCTCTGTCAGGGCAATGGTATTGCCATCCGGACTGATAGACACTGAAGGTGTAGGACTGGCAGTCATAATATCAACAATATCCTGTGGCGGCTTTTGATATTCCAGCCCTTCCTGGGCAAAGACCGCAGCTGATACAAATGCCAGCAGGCCAAACAATAAAAGTACTCTTTTCATAATGGTTTTATTTTGGTTAATAGTTTAAATTTCAATTTCTTCCTGATAGAACATAAGAATATATAACATTTTACGCTCTAGGAACTCAATAATATCATTCAGATCATTGCCATAGTTCTCGTGTGTATTGCAAAGTTATACTTTATGTTAAATTATCATATGCTGTATAATAGTTCCTTCAATATTGTACTTTAATACCCTGCTTTTGGTTTAGTCCGGAAACCTCACAGTAAATTAATAAAATCACAACACACTGACCAGCGGACAGGCATCAGGTAATATATGAATTAAAAAATTCAACTTTCAAAATACACTATAACTGCTTACATTTGTCAGACAAAATACCTGAAAATGAATAAGCTTCAAAGCATTATCGACAAAGCCTGGGACAAAAGGGATCTTCTAAGGGAAGATGACACTAAAAAAGCTATAAGGGAAGTTATTGAGCTGCTCGATCAGGGCAGGCTGCGCGTGGCAGAAAAGATCGGAGAGGACTGGAAGGTAAACCAGTGGATAAAGAAAGCTGTGATCCTTTACTTCCCCATACAGGAAATGGAAGTGACAGAGACAGGTCCTTTTGAGTTTCATGATAAGATTAAGCTGAAGAAAAACTATAAAGAGCTGGGGGTGCGGGTGGTGCCCCATGCAGTTGCCCGCTACGGTGCCTATATCAGCAAAGGGGTTATACTGATGCCCAGCTATGTAAATATAGGTTCTTATATCGATGAAGGCACAATGGTCGACACCTGGGCAACAGTGGGCTCATGTGCACAGATAGGGAAGAATGTGCACCTAAGTGGTGGTGTGGGCATTGGCGGTGTCCTTGAACCCATACAGGCCGCACCGGTGATAATAGAGGATAATGCCTTTATCGGCTCAAGATGCATTATTGTTGAAGGGGCACATATTGCCTCTGAAGCGGTTCTCGGAGCCAATGTGGTGATAACCACATCGACAAAGGTACTGGATGTAAGCGGGCAGGAAACAAAGACCTATAAGGGTTATGTGCCTGCCGGGTCGGTTGTCATACCGGGCACCTACACCAAAAAATTCCCCGCCGGAGAGTACCAGGTACCATGTGCCCTGATAATAGGAAGGCGGAAAGAATCAACAGACAAAAAAACATCCCTTAACGATGCCCTCAGGGAACATAATGTAGCTGTATAGAAAAATGATAATAGGCTTTGACGCTAAACGGGCTTTCTTTAACAGGAGCGGACTTGGTAATTACAGCCGCAACCTTCTGAACTCATTTTTCAGTTATTATCCTGAAAACGGGTATATACTGTACAGTCCGGCCGCCAAAGGCAGGATAGAATTTGCTGAGCCACATAATTATACACTCAGTACACCTGAAAAGGCCTTGCACAGGGCCTTCCCTTCACTCTGGCGCAGCAGGGGCATAAGCAGGCAGATCAAATCTGACAGTCCGGATATCTTTCACGGTCTCAGCAGTGAGCTGCCGCGCTCTCTTCCTCTCAATGTTAAAAAGGTGGTCACCGTACATGACCTTATATATATGAGGTACCCCCAGATGTACAGTCCCGCCAACAGGAATATCTACTACCTGAAAACAAGACACGCCTGCGCCTCAGCTGACCAGATAATAGCCATCAGCGAGCAGACAAAGACTGATATCATGAATTTCACCGGTACTGATGCCGGTAAAATAACGGTTATTTACCAGGATTGCCATCCTTCTTTCCGGGTAAAGGCTGAAGTAGAAACAAAAAAGGCTTTGCGCAAAAAATATTCTCTGCCGGATAATTACCTCTTATATGTGGGCACTATAGAGGAGCGAAAGAATTTGCTTTCAGTAGTCAGTGCACTGCATACCGGCAATATTGATATTCCCCTTGTAGTGATAGGCAGGAAAACTGCATATTACAGGAAAGTAAAAGCATATATAAACAATAACAATATGCGGAATATAATATTTCCTGCCGGAGTGGAAAACAAGGAGCTGCCTGCTCTTTACCAGATGGCTTCATGCTTTATCTATCCTTCTGTTTTCGAAGGCTTTGGCATTCCCCTTGTTGAAGCCCTGGTATCCGGTGTACCGGTGATAACAAGCAGGGGCAGCTGCTTCAGCGAGGCCGGCGGACCCGGAAGTATATATATTGACCCTCATGATATACCGGAAATATCGGATGCTATATTATCAGTTATAAATGACACAAGGAAAGCTGCCGGAATGGTATCAGACGGATTAAAACATGCCACCGGGTTCAGGTCTGATAAAATTGCCGCTCAGTATATGGAGATATACAGATCTATTTTTTGATGAGCATCTCAAGCTCATCAAAATGACGAGTCAGTGAAAAATCCCTTTCAACAGTTTCCCTGGCCTTTTGACCCAAACGGTTCAACAATGACGGATTCTTATAAAGAATCGATATTTTATCTGCCATTAGCTCAATATTTTTATCCTCAACAATATAACCATTTACCCCATTATCTATTATTTCTGAAGGACTGCCTATATCAAAACTAATCACAGGTTTCGCGTAACTCATAGACTCAATCATAACAGTGCCAAACCCTTCGCTTTCAGATGTAAGAACAAACAGGCTTATTGAACGGTAGAATTCAGACATATCTTTGACAAAGCCGGGAAAACTGAATTTATCTTCAAGTCCTGCTTCAATCACACGATCCTTTATTTCTTTAAGCTGAACTCCGTCTCCGGCAAGACTGATATTAAAATCGACACCCTTCATAACCAGGCTCTTGCCAAGCTCAACGAGCTTGGTGAATCCCTTCTCGGCAGAGACCCTTCCTGCCGCGCCTATAATAATTTTTCGCTTATTATTTATGCCATTTTGTATCTCAGGCAAGTCAACGCCGTTGTATATAATGTGTACCTTGTCAGGATCCAGCACATCCTTATAGTTGAGCATGATGCCCTTCTTTGTCGTTTCTGAAATAGCAATAATATCAGTTACTATATCTGTCAGAAGCATTTTGTTACGCCTGCTTAGCCTTATAGGCTTTGCAAGTCCCCTACGGTATATTATTTTTTCCACATTACAGGAACGTGCCACTCTTGCGCCGGTCTTCAGATCTATTGACAGGTTCAGAAAAAGTGTTTTAACATTGTTAGCCCTGTATATGCGTTTGAGCCTCATAAGCAAAACAGGATTTAAGAAACTGCTTGTCCTCATTTTTAGCCCGATGGCATTAATTCCTGCCTGAAGCGACCTCCTCAAAAGCTCGCTGTCTCTGTAAGCTATAATCACTACCTTATATCCCCTTGATTTCATCTCCATAGCCACCGTAAGGGTCCATTTCTCACCTCCGCCCCAGTTCTTGTTTGTATTGAAAAAGCAGAGAGAGGGAGCTATATCAAGGTCCTTATCCGAATTTAAACTCTTAAGCTTCCTGTATTTTAGCCAGGCGCCATAGGCAGAGTTGTAACTGATCTTAAACCCATGAATGCCATCCTGTATGCCCAGCCTGATAAAATAACTTTTAATAAATTTCCAGGCTGCACTGCCTGTTATCTTCAACCAGTTGCTTCTTATGCCCGAAGTAAAAAGAGCTTTTGCGGAGATGGAAGAAAAATACTCCGCTTTTTTTCGATGCGCCTCTATGGTAAAGAATGAATAGTGTAGCATATCGCCTTTTAGGCTGCCTATGGTGGCATCAGCATCCATCATAACAGTATCATGCGGATTGATACCTCCCCATACGCCTTTGCGTCTGTCCCACAGCCTTATTTTTTTCTCAGTATAAGGCACATCCCGCGGATTACGGCTATTGCTGTATGATGTCTTGCGATTCAGATAATATCCGTCATAAGACCAGTTTTCAGCCGCATCCGATATTGATTCCCTAAGCTTTGGGGTCAATGCCTCATCGGCATCGAGAGACAGTATATAATCATTATCGGCCTTGTTAAGCGCCCAGTTCTTCTGCTGTATATGGCTTTCAAACTCATGCCTTATAAATCTTACCTTATACCGGCGGCATATCTCTTCAGTGCGGTCTGTGGAGAAAGAATCAACCACCAGCACTTCATCAACCAGATTATCGAGTGATTCCAGACAACGTCCAATGTTTCTTTCCTCATTAAACGAAATAATCACTGCACTAATAGGCACCATTGACTTATTATTTAGCACAAATATATGTTAATTGAAGTATAAAGTATAAATTTGCCGCATAATAAAACTAACAAAAAATGACGATAAGTGGATTCTCAATGGCAAAAAATGCCGACAAGCTGGGTTATCCCGTAAAAGAAGCAGTCCTTTCAATATTACCCCTGGTGGATGAGTTCGTTTTTGCCCTGGGCGATTGCGACAGTGACGATAAAACAAGGGAGCTGCTGGAAAGCATAGACAGTGATAAGCTGAAGATTATCGACACCGTATGGGATCTTGAAAAGTATCCCCGCGGCATGGAGCATGCCCACCAGTCAGATATAGCAAAGGAGCACTGCAGCGGCGACTGGCTTTTTTATGTACAGGCCGATGAAATAGTCCATGAGGATGACCTTCCCCTTATCAGGAAGAGATGCGAAGAGCTGGTGGATGACAGGGAGGTAGAAGGTCTTTTATTCAGATACAGGCATTTTTGGGGTGATTATGATCACTATCATTTCTCACATACCTGGTATAAGGATGAAATCCGTATAATAAGGAATGATCCGGATATTCACAGCTGGGAGTCGGCACAATCATTCAGGCGCATACCTGACTTTGACGGACTCAATTACAGGCAACAGAAAGGAACCTATAAGCTTAAGGTAGCCAGGGTTAATGCCTATATCTACCATTACGGCTGGGTAAAACCGCCCAATATCATGAGAACCAAATCGAGGGCTCTTACAAGGATACACCATAGCGAACAGAAGGTGAAAGATCTGGAGAAAAAGAATTATTTTGATTTTAACTATGGCGATCTTTCAAAATTGCAGATTTTTAAGGGAAAACACCCTGAGGTGATGCACGAAAGGATTAAGAAATTTGACTGGGGAGATCAGCTGAATAATGTCAAGCCCAAAAAGCCACAGTTTAAACATGAGAAGATAAGATATAAAATTGTTACCTTCCTGGAGAACAATATTTTCCACAGACCTGTCTTTGATTTCGGCAATTTCATACTGCTGAAAAATAAATAAGTAAATACAGGCCTGTCTTTGATTTCAGTAATTTCGTAGTGCTGAAGAATAAATAAGCAAATAGCTGTGAAGGCTTACAGTAATATCATAAGAGAAGCTCTTGATATCCTCCGTAATGGGGGAGTCATTCTATATCCTACAGACACTGTATGGGGACTCGGATGCGATGCGACAAACACTGATGCCGTAAGAAAGATTTACCGGATAAAACAGAGGGCGGACGAAAAGAGCATGCTTATATTACTTGACACCGAATCAAGGTTACTGTATTATGTAAAACAGGTACCGGAAATAGCATACCAGCTGACAGAGGTAAGTGACAGACCTATCACTATCATATACCCCGGTGCCAGAAATATATCACCTGAGCTTACAGCCGCTGACGGATCAGCAGGCATAAGGATCACGGATGATGAATTCTGCTCTGATCTTATTGCCCGCCTGGGTAAACCGCTGGTGTCAAGCTCAGCAAATATTTCAGGCGAACAGCCCCCCGGATTTTTTGATGAGATAAGCGATATAATAAAGGAATCAGTTGATTATATTGTGCCCCTGCGCCAGGATGAAATCACCAGGAATAAACCCTCTTCCATTATCAAGATAGAGATTGACGGGCAGTTTAAAATTATCCGTTAAACGATTTCTTATCTTTTACGAACCTTCCCTGAACCAGACACCTTTGCATCCACGTTAGGGCTGCCGCTGTAATAGACATTACCGCTTCCCGAGATATGTGCCTCAAGTTTCTCTTCAACCATGGTATAACAGCTTCCGCTACCCGATATTGATACATCAAGGTACTTAAGGGCAAACTCATCACCCCTGTATTTCCCTGAACCACTGATTGACAATTCGCCATCACCTGCTGTCCCTTCACCAATTTCTATGGTACCGGATCCGGATATGCTGCAGTCTACTGAGTTTGCAACAAGCTCACCAAGATCAATGTCCCCACTGCCGCTGACGCTGATCTCAAGATCATCTGCCTTAATCTTTTCAGCAATGAGATTACCTGAGCCCGAAACGCTAAGGTCATCAATCACCGGCATGGTAATATACACAGTTACTTTTTTATTGCCCCAGTTCAGCCAGCTGTCCTGACGTATAATCAGCATATCGCCTCTTACCAGAGTCTCAACTTCCTCAAGGTCATCCTTATCGCCTTCCAGAACTACACTGAATGAATTGCCCTGTTCGAGGATCAGCTCACCCGCCACACCGAATGACACACCTGTAAAATCATTAACATCCCTTGTCTCACTGGATTGTGCATATGAATTGCCAAAGACAAGGAAAGACAATAATAATAAACTAAAAATCTTTTTCATAATATGGTTTTATTATCAGGTTAATAATCAATAACACCATAAAGACGACAGCTGGTACTTATTGCTGCAATAAAAGGGGTTGATTATTTATTTATTTGAATAATACCATCCGGGAGGTCCATATAAATACTTTCCTGTTCCCTGTTTATTTCAAGTATCCATTCCTCGTTAAGGGGTATCAGCAACTCATCGCCATCTTCACCTTCCAGGACCAGCATATATTGCATCGGAAGGCTCATAACCTTTGTTACCACACCAAGAAGCTTGCTGTCAGAACCGAATATTTTATATCCTTCAAGGATGAGATAAGGCGATAATTCGTTTTCTTTATCCTCTGATACCTGTTCAATAAACACAGGACAGCCTATAAACTCCGTCATCGCCTCAGGGCTGTCATAGCCTTCTAGTTTCAGGATGATATTACCCGACGCATTTTCTGTAAGGGATGAAATTAAAAATGGAACAGGTTTTTCATCTATTTCAATGAATACCCATTCCATTTCAGGTAATTCTTCAATAAACCGATCCTCAAGGTTCAGCATTACGGCGCCTTCGTAACCATGCACCTTTCTGATCCTTCCGAGTAATATCAGGTCTGTATCGTTTACGGGCATATATCCCGTTAATGGTTTGCTTAATCTTTGTCTTCCGGTCCTTTTTCAGCCTCTTTTCCTTCATCACCGGCCTCCCCGGCTTTTGAAGAATCAGCCTTCTCTTCTTTCTTCTCCTCAGCAGGCTTTTCAGCTTCAGCTTTCACCTCTTCCTTTTCTTCCTTCTTCTCTTCTTTCTTCTCCTCAGCAGGCTTTTCGGCTTCAGCTTTCACCTCTTCCTTTTTCTCTTCCTTTTTCTCCTCAGCAGGTTTTTCGGCTTCTGCTTTCACTTCTTCTTTTTCTTCTTTCTTTTCCTCTGCAGGCTTTTCGGCTTCTGCTTTCACCTCTTCCTTCTCTTCCTTCTTCTCTTCTTTCTTTTCCTCTGCAGGCTTCTCGGCTTCTGCTTTCACCTCTTCCTTCTCTTCCTTTTTCTCTTCTTTCTTCTCCTCAGCAGGCTTCTCGTCTTCTGCTTTCACTTCTTCTTTTTCTTCTTTCTTCTCCTCTGCAGGCTTTTCGGCTTCTGCAGTCTCAGCTGGTTTTTCAGCGGCTTCTTCCTTTACTTCCTCCGCCTCTTCTGCGGCCGCAGCTCCGGCTTCCGCTTCTGCTTCAACCATCCTTTTTTTAGCCAGCATCTCGGCCCTTTCCTCGTTGATCTTCTTTTCAGCTTCAAGACGCTGATTCCTATCGTCTTCCTTGCTCTTAACTATTCCCGATATTTTAGCTTCAATCTTATTCTCTTTTTCTTTAAGCCATATCTGGAATCTTCTTTCTGCTTCTGCCTCATCAAAAGCACCTTTTCTTACTCCGTCCAGAAGGTGTTTCTTTAACATCACTCCCTTATATGATAAGATAGCCCTGCATGTATCTGTAGGTTGCGCGCCCTTTTGCAGCCAGCCCAGTGCCTTATCGAAATCCAGTTCGATGGTTGCCGGGTCTGTAATGGGACTGTATACCCCGAGTTTTTCAATAAATCGGCCATCCCGTGGCGCTCTGCTATCTGCTACCACTATGTGGTAGAAGGCCACTCTTTTGCGGCCCTTCCTAGCTAATCTGATTTTTACTGCCATTTAATACGCATTAATGTTATTTACTTATAAAAATTGTGGCTGCAAAGATATGATTAATAATATTAACGGACAACAATTAATTGCAGGAAATTATGCTCACTGGCAATGAAAATATATGGCTGATACCTATACCTTCTGACAACATATTACTTAAAAAAAGGCTCTCCCGCGGGAGAACATCTACGGATATCTTACCCTATTGAAAATAGCAAAATTTTTAAAAAACCAGCACTTTCTTCCGGGTGACACTTCCATCCCTGTACCCGGCCTCAAAGATATATAATCCGCCGGGCAGATTACCGGTCTCAACGGTAAACCTTTGTGGCGGTGTGCTTATCTCCTTCACCAGGAGTCCTGTGGATGAATAAATACGCAGGTAAACAGGGATTGCATTGCTACCCATATCTATGTTTATGATTCCGGAAGCAGGATTAGGATATATCCTGGTTCTGTCAAACACATTATCATATATTGCAGTTGCAGAGGCAGTGGTATCTGCAACCGTAAGTACCACCTCAACATCAATAAAGTTATCATATCGGTCATATACCTGAAATCGTACAGTGTCAGTTCCGATATCCTCACCGGTAAACACCCTGCCCGTCCGTATGCTGTCATCTTCCAGGTAATACTCCATAATCCATTTATCATCAACCATCAATGAATCCGTGATCAGTGTTATATCATATTCATTATCGTAAGCCTCGTCAATAACCTCCACCATTATAAAAGCAGAGCCGGCAGGCAGGCTTATAGGAACAATAGTGTCGCTAAGGCTGACACCGGTGGGATAATAATATGGTTGTATATCGAATACCGCGGCATGGTTCTGGGAAAAATCATTGGATCCCGGTTTAAGCTTATCTATCAGAAAGTACCCGTTCCGGTTCCCTCCCCATCCCCAGTTAATATGAAAATAATGTCCATATTTTATCCCGTCAACATTGAAAGCATGACCGGATTTACCATCATCTGCATTACCGCTGTAAATAATAGGATGGCCTGTAAGCAGGTTATCTGTCAACTTTTGCACCCAGTTGTCTTCATGATATTTCCTGGTCCAGTACAAGCTCTTCCCTGACATTTTAAAATAATCCTTCATGGCTGACCGGGTATTGGCAGTCCGGGCAGACGACCCGTCAGGACCGAAATTCATATTTACGGCTACAGCGCATTGAAACAGCAGCAGGGCATTATAATCATCCGGGATATCAAGCGACATTGAATCCCATTTATAGGCAGTCTTATAAAATTCAGCCTCAATAGTACCATAGTCCTCGCGGTAATACTTATTGCTGCCGGCACCTGTATCCGGCACCATATAAACACTCAGTGCCTGTGCCATGGCTACCGCCACACATCCCACATAGGTGCGGTTATCAGGACCTAGACTGTCGACCGGACAGAACCTGTTCCACCCTGAGCCCTGTCCCCACAGTGCTGATATCAGAGGGTCAACATTCACTGTCTCGCTCTTCGTTCCCTTACCGCCGGGATAATCTTTTTCCCATCCTTCATGAACATGCAGACCTTTCACATCACGCACCATCTGCACCTGACCGGCATAGGATCGTATCCAGTTATCGAAGGCTGTATTATCAGTTTCTTCCACCCCGGCAAACCGGTCTTCATAGCTGAAAGCCAGAACGGGTTCAATCTTTTTATCTCCAGGCATAAGAATCCATCCTCCTTCACCCAGGTTAACAATAAAGAGATCCGCTTTATCATCATAAACCAAACTGTCTATGCTTTTAATATCCCGTATCCCCCCCGGGAATAAAGCATCCATATAATTGCCGGCAACCCTTATAATCTCAGATTCAGACGGTGCCTGGGCCCTTATAATAAATGAGCACAGTATTAAGATTAAAAATAAAGCCTTTCTTTTCAATTGGGGTAGTAATAATTAATAATGACAAATATTACAATAATTAAGGAAACTTATATGCTATTTTAAAATTTTTTAAACAAATGACCTTCCCGTTATGGGCCGGGATATACGGATTGCCGGGGTGTTCAGGCTTACTGCAGGGTACGGGCTGACCGGACATCTGAACCTTAGCCCGGGCCTAAAATCAGGCCTGCGTGTGCTAATGTCATGCTAATGAATACTATAATAATTTGTTAATTAATCATTCACCTTAAGCTCCTTAAAAATAGGTTTTTTGCTTATTTTTATAAGCCCGGAGCCACAGGTTCAACAAACAGAAAAAATAATCGCAACGTCCTTATCATGAGCAATTTTGTGCATTTACATCTTCACTCACAGTACTCAATACTAGATGGTGCATCAAAGATTGGTGAGCTCATTGAAATAGCTTCTGTACTGGGAATGCCGGCTGTAGCCCTGACAGATCACGGCAATATGTTCGGAGTTAAGGAATTTCATGATGCGGCAAGGGAGGGAGGCATTAAACCCATAATAGGTGTTGAGGCATATGTGGCCCGCAGGTCAATGGCACAGAGCACAGACAAGGAAGACCGCTCCGGTAACCATATAATATTACTGGCCAAAAATTACACCGGATACAGGAACCTTGTCAGGATCGTATCCCTTTCCTATACGGAGGGCTTTTATTATAAACCACGAATAGATAAAGACCTGCTTAGAAAGTATCATGAGGGCATAATTGCAACCTCAGCATGCATTGCGGGTGAGATACCATCAGCCATACTTGAGGGTGATATGGATAAGGCTGAAAAGGCCATCCTTGAGTACAGGGAGATTTTCGGTGATGACTTTTACCTTGAGATACAGAGACATAAAACAGGTGATCCTTTTTACGATAATGATACCCTGGCAAGGCAGAACACCGTAATAGAGGCATACAGGGAGCTGTCACAAAAGACCGCTGTTAAGATCGTTGCCTCCAATGATGTTCATTTTCTCAGGGCAGAGGATGCAGAAGCACATGACAGGCTTATATGCCTTAACACCGGCAAAGAACTGGACGACCCCAACAGGCTGAGATACACCAAGCAGGAATATTTTAAAACGGCGGAAGAGATGGCAGGGCTATTTCATGACTGCCCGGAAGCAATAGAAAACAGCCTGGAGATAGCCAATAAGGTTGAGGACTATGAACTCAACCATAAGCCTATCATGCCGGAATTTCCTATACCGGAAGAATTCGGGAACAAGGATGATTACCTGCGGCACCTGAGCTATAAAGGGGCGAAAGAAAGGTGGGGTGAGATAAGCAAAGAGCTGGAAGAGAGGATTGACTTTGAGCTTAATACTATTAAGAAGATGGGTTATCCCGGGTATTTCCTTATAGTGCAGGACTTTCTCAATGCAGCCAGGGATATGGAGGTGTCTGTGGGTCCGGGCAGGGGCTCCGCAGCAGGCTCAGCCGTCGCTTACTCTCTCGGGATAACAGATATTGACCCTATTCAATACAAGCTGCTTTTTGAGCGTTTCCTTAACCCCGACCGTATATCCATGCCGGATATTGATATCGACTTTGACGAGGATGGAAGGGACCAGGTACTTAAATATGTCGTCGATAAGTATGGACATGACAGGGTAGCTCATATCATCACTTTCGGCACCATGGCCGCCAGGATGGCCATACGCGATGTGGCCAGGGTACAAAACCTGCAGTTATCTGATGCTGACAGGCTGGCCAAGCTGGTACCCGAAAGACCGGGCACCACCTTAAAGTCGGCCTTCGAAGAGATCCCCGAGCTGCAAAAAGAGAGGAGCTCTGATAATGAACTGATATCCCGCACCCTGCAATATGCCGAGGCACTGGAAGGATCAGTGCGTCATACAGGCGTGCATGCCTGCGGTATAATAATAGGACGCGATCCTCTCTCTGAGCACATACCACTGTGCACAGCCAAAGATACTGACCTGTATGTGACACAGTATGATGGCAATCACGTTGAATCGGTGGGCTTGCTGAAGATGGACTTTTTGGGACTCAAAACACTGTCAATAATACGGGATGCCATTGAGAATATAAAACTGTCAAAAAATACAGACCTTGACATCTCAAAGGTGCCCCTGGATGATGCCAGAACATTTGAACTCTATTCAAAGGGAGAAACCACAGCACTCTTCCAGTTTGAGTCGGAAGGAATGAAAAAACACCTCCGTGAGCTCAAACCCAACCGCTTCGAGGATCTGATAGCAATGAATGCCCTGTACCGGCCTGGGCCCATGGAATATATCCCAAAATTTATCAGGCGTAAGCATGGTTATGAAAAGATTGATTATCCGCTGCCCGAGATGGAGGAGCACCTTAAAGACACCTACGGGATAACAGTCTACCAGGAACAGGTCATGCTGCTGTCACAGGAACTGGCGGGCTTCTCGAAGGGACAGGCTGACTCCCTCAGGAAAGCCATGGGCAAGAAAAAGAAGGAGATAATGGACCTGCTGAAGCTCAAGTTCTTCGAGGGATGCAGGGAAAGGGGACATGATGAAAAAATAATAGACAAGATATGGACCGACTGGGAAGCCTTTGCACAGTATGCCTTCAACAAATCCCATTCCACCTGCTATGCATATGTTTCCTACCAGACAGCCTTTCTGAAAGCTAATTACCCTGCTGAATTTATGGCGGCCGTGCTCAACCGCAATATCAACGACATAAAGAAGCTGACCATCTTTATGGATGAAGCACGCCGCATGGATATGGAAGTGCTGGGACCCGACATAAATGAAAGCAATTTAAAATTCACGGTGAACCAGGACGGGAACATAAGGTTCGGACTGGGTGCTATAAAAGGTGTGGGCCGCTCAGCTGTAATAGGGCTGATAGAGGAAAGGGAAGCTCACGGTTTCTTTACATCAGTATACGACCTTGTTGAAAGGGTTAATCTCAACACCCTTAATAAGAAAAGTCTGGAAGCAATGGCCCTGGCAGGTGCCTTCGACTGTTTTACGGGAATGAACAGGTCGCAGTTCTTTGAAGAAGACAGCAGGGGACAGGTATTTATAGAAAGCCTGGTAAGGTACGGTAACAGGCTTAAGAATGAGATTAGCACCGCCCAGCAATCATTGTTCGGCGATACCGGGGGCTTTGAGGTGGTAAAACCTGTGCCCCCCGACACCGCTGAATGGCCCAAGCTGGAGAAACTCAACAGGGAAAAAGAGGTGGTGGGTGTCTTTCTCTCAGCCCATCCGCTGGATGATTTCAGGCTTGAGATGAAAACATTCTGCAATATTCAGATACGTGAGCTCAGCAACCTGCATGAACACCTCAATAAGGAAGTTATTATAGCAGGCATGGTAACAGAAGCCAAAAGCGGAACAAGCAAAAACGGCAAGCCCTACGGATCATTTACCCTGCAGGATTATACTGACTCTTTCAGGTTTATGCTCTTTGACAAGGACTATGTTAATAACAGTAAATACTGCAATCCCGGTTATTTCCTGATGGTTAAGGGCCTGGTACGCAAACGCAGGTACAGGGAAGAGGAGCTGGAGGTGTCAGTGCAAAAGATACATCTTCTTACAAGTGTCAGGGATGAACTAATCAGATCTTTCACTGTTATTATACCGGTGGATATTATCAACGATGAGCTGGTGAATAAGATAAAAGAGATAGCAGATAAAAACAAAGGTAAAACAGAGCTCAGATTTATGGTTGCCGACCCGGTTGAAAAGATAAGTGTGTCAATGTTTTCACGGACGATGAAGATTAATATCAGCAATGATTTAACGAGGTTTATCGAATCTGTGCCCGGAATGGAATTTAAAGTAAATTGATTATCTTTGCTACCTCATAATTAAGAATTAATTATAAAACAAAATAATACAATGGAAATACAGGTTAATGACGCAAATTTTGATGAAGTGGTGCTTAAATCCGATAAGCCCGTGATCGTTGACTTCTGGGCTGAATGGTGCGGTCCATGCAGGATGATAGCTCCTTTCATGACAGAGATAGCAAAAGAATTCGAAGGCAAGGCGCTGGTTGCCAAGTGCGATGTGGATGACAGTCCGGGTGTAGCAGCAAAATTCGGCATCCGCAATATTCCCACGGTTATGTTCTTCAAAGGTGGAGAGGTAGCAGATAAGCAGGTGGGAGCTGTTCCCAAAACCAATTTTGTCTCAAAGCTTGAAGCTCTTATCGACTGATAATAATAAAGAAAAGACAGGCCGTTCACAGCTGGACGGCCTTTTTTATACCCGCTAAATGACACAGGTATGAATATATGCATCTTTGCTGCCTCAAGCAGTAAAATCGACAGAATATACTTTGATGCAGCCTCCCGCCTCGGCGAACTGATGGCAGAGGGAAGACATAATATTGTCTATGGAGGTGGAGGCATAGGCCTGATGGGAGCCATGGCCGATGCAGCCATGAAGAAAGGGGCAAAGATAACTGGTGTGATACCCGCTTTTATGTATGACCACGGCTGGGGTCATAAGGGTATTGATGAGCTGGTAATAACAGAAGATATGGGATCAAGGAAGAAAAAAATGTTTGAGCTGTCAGATGCCATTATTGCACTGCCCGGCGGGGCCGGGACACTTGAAGAGCTGACTGAAGCCATCACTCTCAAGCAGCTGGGGCTTTTCAGGGGTCCGTTGATAATGCTCAATACCGAATCTTATTACTCACCCCTGATAAGCTTTTTTGAGAGCGCCATAAATAAAGGCTTTATGCTTGCAGCGCATCAAAAGATATGGGCGCTAGCCGATACACCGGAGGAGGCCATGGAGGCGGCAGCAGGGTATCAGGACTGGCATGACGACCCGGCCAGCATAGCAAAGATATAGTTATCAGGGTATCTTTGTGCCTATAATAAGGATATCATCTATCTGTGTCATATCCCCCATCCACTCATTAAGGGTCTTAAGCAATTGTTCTTTCTGCTCCTGCAAAGTCAGTGAGTATATTCTCAGAAACTCATTCTTCAGGTTCACTGACTTGAATTTCTTTCCTGCAGGACCCCCGAACTGGTCGGCATAACCATCAGAGAAAAGGTATAATATATCCCCTGAGCGTACCTCAAGCTCTACATTGTTAAATTTCTTTTCCTTTGCTGAAACCATACCTATAGGGAACCTGTCGGCCTTGACAGTTGTCAGCTCACCATCACGTACAATCACCAGCGGATTATATGCCCCTGCATATTCCAGTCTGCCTTCTTTCTTGTTATAGGCTATAAGGGACAGGTCCATGCCGTCATTTATTACCTCGTCGCCCCGCTGTATCAGCGACCTGGAAACCTCAACATTAAGCTGGTCCAGTATAGCTGCAGGTCTTGTAATACCATACTCCCTGACTATCTTGGTAAGCGAGTTATAGCCTATTATGGACATAAAAGCACCCGGCACCCCATGACCGGTACAATCAACGGCTGCAATAAACTGTGTATCTCCGTTATCATGCATCCAGTAGAAGTCGCCGCTGACTATATCCTTGGGTAAAAACAACACAAAGGTGTCATCAAAACTGTCTTCAGGCGGCACCATAGCCATCTGTATCCGTTCGGCATATCTTATACTGGCGGTTATATCCCTGTTTTTTTCCTCAATAACCATGCTTTTCTGAACAACCTCTGCAGTCCTTTCCTCCACCTTCTCCTCCAGTATCCTTTTCTCCCGGATAAGGTTCTGCTCCCGTACCTTAATATATACCATTACCGCCACCGCCAGAACAATGATCATAAATGTAATAAACAGGGGGCTGGCATAGAAAGGAGGTTTAATAACAAAACTGTAGGTCACAGGCTCCTTGTTCCATATACCGTCACTGTTCTGGGCAATGACCTTAAAAGTATATCTGCCGGGTGATAGGGATGAGTATATTGCTGTTGTATGATCTGTCTCGGGCCTCCAGTCAGGATCAGCACCCTCAAGCATAACCCTGTACCTTACAGCTTCCGGGTTTGTAAGGCATACGCTGTAATAACTAAAGGCTATATACTTTTCCTTATACCTCAATCGCAGATTCTCCTCCATCCTCCTCTCGTCTCCATTAACCGTAAGGCTCTTTATATGTGTCAGCGGATCAGGGTCGGGCGGAGGTATCCTTTCAGGTGCCAGCATTGTTGCACCATTGGCCGTACCGAACCACAGATGCCCTTTGCTGTCAAGAAAAGAGGCATTCTGCTTTGTCTCAATCCCCACGAAACCATTCTCCTCTGTATATGTATTTATGGTTTCCCGTTCAACATTATAACGGTTTAGCCCCTTATTGGTACCAATATATAATGATCCGTTATTATCCGGCTGCAGCTGGCTTATATTATTGGACAGCAAGCCATCCTTTTCGGTAATATGAACAACAACAGTGTCGTTCCTTAAGCCGTAAACACCAAACCTCGTACCCACCCAGACGGTGCCGTCCGCTGTCTCATTTATACATGTGGGACTCAGATCATTTTCAAGACTGATAATTTCAAATGTGTCTTTTACCGGGTCATATTTTGTGAGACCTGTGTTACTTTCTGAACCTATCCACACCTTACCGCTGCTATCGGCATATAACGCCGTTATTCGCAGTCCAGCCAGGCCGTCAATCCGGGTATAACGCCTGCCGCTTTTTCTTTCCGTATCCCAGAAAGCAAGGCCGTCATGGGTGCCTATCCACAGATTGTTATCATTATCCACCACCAGACCGGTAACTATAAGGTCATCGTAAAGGACGCTGTTCAGCCTGCTGTCATAAACGAAGTCATTAATATTAAAATCGTATCTGAAGACACCCCTGCTCCATACTCCTATCCACAGCTCATCATCCCTGTCACGAACGATAAACCTGATCTTATCTCCTATATTATGTGTTTCAGAGTAATAAAACATTGGTATGCCAATTTCAGGATCATAAAGGGTTAAACCTTCATTGGTGCCAAACCAGTACCTGTTGTACTTATCCTCAGCTATGGCCCATACATTCTTATCCCTGAACATATTATCAGAGATATAATTTATAAAATGATCTCCTTTGAAAACATGCACGCCGTTACTCTGGCTGGTAATAATCATATTGCCTTCCCTGTCTTCCATTATGCTGGGTATCTCCTGTGCAGTCAGGCCATTGGTATTATTATAGTTCCGCATTTCTCCGTCGCGGAACACCGTTATACCTCCGCCAAAAGTTCCCACCCAAACCTGTCCCCTGGAGTCCTCGGTAATACAACTGATCCAGTTATTGGCCAGCCCGTCCCTGGCATCATATACTATAAGCTCACCATCCGGCGGGAAATGGTACAGTCCGCCATGATATGTCCCGAACCACCTTCCTCCCCGGCTGTCTTCCAGCATGACTATGGTGTTAAAATAGCTGGTAAGGCCCTCGGGCCTGTATGATTCAAAAAGATCATCATCCTCATTATATCTCTTAATTCCAACATCCGCTATACAGTATATTTCCCCTCCCCTGTCAATATATATATCCGATACCTGGTCGCTCAGGCCCTGTCCGCCACGGTACTGCTTAACCCTCAATATCTCTGTTCCGGGCTCCGGAAAGTCTGCCGACAGCGCTCCTGAGAACTGTGTTGTAAGCCACAGTCTGCCATTATGCACTGTTATACCGCTTATATCACCCTTTACCTCTGTTGTATCAAAGCCGATCTGCCGGAAAGCATCATCCTCATAACAGCTCAGTCCACCATTAAGATGACCTATCCATATTCTGCCGGTCTGGTCCTCGTAAATTGACTTAACACCCCCCGGGGCCAGACCATCATCGGATGAAAAATTCTCAAATACAGATCCGTCCCACCTGGTGATGCCGCTTTCCGTTCCCAGCCACAGGTAATCAGACCTGTCCTGTATTATGGTATATACCTTCGATGAGCTAAGTCCGTCAGAGACACCATAACTGTCAAAATAATATGTCTGCGCTGATGCGCCGGTAATAAATGCTGATAAAACAATGATCACCAGGACATACTGCCTGATGATCATCTGTAAGAATAAAGGTCTTTCCTTTTTCATACGTTTAAAAAATTTTCGCGCGGCATGAAGCTACTCGTTCCTCTGTTCATAAAATATTATTTCGCTACAAAGAAAAATGTCCCGTTCTCATCCCTCATTCCGGTTATCTTTCCAAACTGCGGTGTCTGCCTGTCAGCATTCCTTACGGCTGCCGTAACGCTACCCACTATCTCTTCAATGGGTATACAGTGTTTGGGGCTGTTCTCCAAGGTATTGGCAAAGGTACGGGTAAACTGGGAATCATCGGATGCCAGCTCCCTGTCTGCAGATGAGAACACCTGGGCCGACTTACCCTGGGTGGCCTGCCAGTCGTCACAGCTCATTATGGTTGACGTTGACCGCATGGCCGTATAGAAGCTTGGTCCGGACTCGCATGCATCTGTAACCACAAGGGTATGTGTGAGAATATTGGTATATGGTTCCATAGCAGCCCTGAGGGTATTGATATTGAAATATGTGAATTCATCATCACGCTTCGCATCCACAGGTATCCAGTAGCCTACCTCATTGACAAACTTGCCATGGCCGGCATACCAGACCATAAGTGATTTAACCTGGTTTGCCTTTATCAGGTCTCTCAGCTCTATGGAAAAGAATTTCTCCATCTGATCCTTCGTCAGGTCCTTCTTATGTATAATATTATGTATCTGGTATTTTGAAAGGGCTCCCTTCATCAGGTTGATGTCCTTTACCGGGCCATCGAGACTGGCAAAAGAGCTGTAATTTGAATTCTCAACAAAAATCACCCATGTTTTACCCATGGGATTATCTGCTGTAATAGCGGCTCCCTCCCTGTTAAGACTAAAATCCTTCTCCTGCCTGTTACCGAACACATCCTCGGCTATCACCTTTATCCTGTTCTTGTTCAGTATATTGACCGTAGCCGTAAAGGTGGGATTCTCCTGTTCCACAGGGTAACTGGCTGTGACCCCTTCTATAAAGATGGACTTTATCAGGCTGTTATCCTCTATCTTGCCCTGAATGAAAATTTGCGGATCATTTCTCTCCAACATTATCTGGCCATCATCACCGGCATAGGGTACCATAATCGTTATCTCGGGCGGGGTAATCTCCGTTCTGATAATATTATATTCCAGTGCGGTTTCATTATCATAGTCATCCTTTGCCACCAGGTTTATCTTTTCGGCATCTTCAATATCAAGATTGGCAAGGAACTCATAGTTGCCATCCGAACCCTTCTCAAACAAGGATTCATTACCGTTAACAACAAGGGATTTGAGCGGGCTCTCCTCCACAATTGTGCCTGAAACAATAAGCTTCTCTGCATCCCCTTTCACTTCAATTACCGAACCTTTTACTTCGGGGCTTACTATCGATACTTTTGGCGGATTTCTCTCGCGCTTTATCTCATAAAGCCTGTTTTCAGCTTCGCTAAGCATCTTGCGCGCCCTCATATCAAACTCTGACAGTTCGGTGATAAGGGAATAGTCCTTTGCCGCCATCTCATAGTTCATGATATTCTCATATGACTCAGCCCTCTTAAAATAATACTCAGGGTTTGACTCATTGAGGCCAATGGCCTTGGAAAAATCATTGATTGCATTGGAATGCTGGTTAAACTCCTGGTAATATATTCCCCTGGTATAATAATGCTCAGGATTATCAGGATTCAATAAGTATATTTCTTGAAACATCATTGATAGCCGAAGGATAATCCAGCTGTTTAATGAATATCCTGCTGCGCGTAAGGTAGGCATCGGTACTGCGGTCATTATATTCAAGTACGGCTGTGCAATGGGCCATTGCATCATCCAGACTACCGGTACGTACCAGCAGGTTAGCCAGTGCCAGCCTGGCATCATCAAAGCGCTTATCCTTTCTTACCGAATTCTCGAAATCTTTTTTTGCAAGTATGTCGTTATTAAGGCTCTCATATGCCAGTCCGCGCTGGTAGTAATTCAGGGCATCCTCGTCAAACAACATGGCCGTATCTGACACTTTCAGTGCCTGCTCATACTCTTCCAGCTGAAGCAATGTCCATACCTTCTCAGGATAAATTTTAGACTCCCTTTTAGCCACTGCGCTTGCCCGGTTAAGATGAGCCAGGGCCTGGTCATACTTTTCCATCTTATTGCTGACCCTTCCTAAAAGGTACAGCACTTCCGGCTCTTTCGGATCAAAAACATGGGCTTTCTCATAATCGCTATAAGCCTCATCATAAAGCTCCATTGCCTCATAGGCTTTACCACGTTCAAGATACATATCAATATCCGTTGGTTTCAACTGAATGGCGTGAGTATATTGCTCAACAGCATCCTCATATTTGCCACTCTCAACAAATGCTTCGGCAGCCTTTCTTATCTTCCTGAAATTTTGGGCATTCAAAGTCGCAGCTATCATTATCAATGCCAGCAGGGTAAGTGATTTTCTCATGACCTTTATCTTTTAAATAATTTATACGTTACAAACGCACAAAAAGTTTACAATTTCTTTACACCGGTGTCAAACACCAAAAAACCAGGCATCAACAAGCCCATATCAAAGTTACAACTTTTTAATATAACATTGCACTTTATTATAGCAGGGCAGTCAATTAATTATGCGGTCTCCAGTATTCAAGACGGCTTATGGGAAAATCCTTCCTGCCTGTCACCACACCCTCTATCAGCGGTGCTTTCAGTCCCGCGCTGAACACCATCTCTCCCTTAAAGATACGGGCCTCATCCCATAATCCGGCCTCTATAAACTGTGACAACACAGTGTAACCTCCCTCAACTATCACCGATAATATCTCCTTTTCGTACATATAGTCGAGAATTTCTCCCAGAGCTTTATCCCTGCTACTTATCTTATAGTAATCAGCTCCGTCCATTTCTCTTGTACTATCCCTGCTGAAGATAAGCGTTTTGGGCTCTCCCTTAAATATTTTCAGATCGCCCGGAAGCTCAGGCGACTCACTTAATACAAAACGACGCGGATTGCTGCCTGCCCACAGCCTTGCATCCAGTCCGGGATCATCATTACAAGCTGTCCTGTCACCTATAAGTATGGCATCTTCCTCGGTTCTCCACTTATGCACCAGTATCCTTTCTTCCATGCCGGTAATCCAGTTGGGCCCTCTTGCGGCACCGCCCGTCCTGAGCCTGTCGAGATAACCGTCAAAGCTCTGTGCCCATTTCAGTATAATATGCGGGCGTCGTTTTTCGTGATAAGTGATAAACCTCCGGTTCATTTCGCGGGCTTCATCTTCAAGCACTGCCGTTCTGACCTTCACTCCCGCCTGCCGCAGAATGTCGATGCCGCGACCGCTGACGACGGAATTCGGATCCTCACAGGCAATAACTACCTCCGGTATACCCTCCTGCTTTATCCTATCGGCACAGGGTGGTGTCCGCCCATAATGCGAACAGGGCTCCAGGCTGACATACATAAGAGACTTTTTTAGCAGGCCTTTATCCTTCACCGAATTGATTGCCATTATTTCGGCATGCGGCTTACCTGCTGCTGTATGGTATCCTTCGCCTATAATCCTTCCGTCTGCAACAATAACAGCGCCGACAAGCGGATTCGGACTGGTATTGCCGGTTGCCATGGCGGCAAGTTCAATAGCCCGCTCCATGTATTTTCTGTCATTTGCCTCCATCATAAAACATATTATACTATTTTTGATAATATGGAAATCCCAACAATAAGCTCGGTCCGCCGCTATATGAAGGAATATTTATCATCCTCTTATCCCCCGGGGGAACTGGATGCCATAATATCAATCATCCTGGGCTTTCTGAGTGGTAAAAACCGCATATTCCTGCTTGCCAATCCAGGTCATAAATTATCTTCCTTAAGCTGGAATAAAGTTAATAAAATATGCATTGAACTGAAAAATAAGGTGCCGGTGCAGTATATTACAGGCGAAACATGGTTTTACGGCCTTAAGCTGAAGGTAACAACTGATACGCTCATACCGCGACAGGAAACCGAAGAGCTGGCTGATCTTGTTATAAGGGAAAATAATAAGCCTTTTCTGAAGATACTGGATATCGGAACAGGTTCCGGTTGCATTGCAGTCAGCCTGGCCGTCCACATGGAAAGGGTCACTGTTGACGCCACGGATATCTCTGCCGGCGCACTGAAAACAGCATCACTGAATGCCACAAACAATAATGCCTCAATCAGCTTCATCCATGATGATATACTTTCCCCTGAAAGGAGCCTTTATGGCAGCTATGACATTATTGTATGTAATCCTCCCTATGTCACTGAATCGGAAAAGTCCGGCATGAGCAGTAATGTAACAGGCTACGAACCGCATACAGCACTCTTTGTGCCCGATAATAATGCCCTGGTTTATTATAAAGCTGTCGTGGAGCTTTGCAACACAGTATTGAAAAAGGGGGGAAAGATATATTTTGAGATAAATGAAAATAAATCAGATGAGGTGCAAAAGTTATTGCTGTCTTACGGATATTCAGGTATAGCGACAGTAAAGGATATCAATGGTAAGCCACGCATCTGCAAAGGTATTAAAACATGAACAGCGAGAATTACAATACGGCACTTAACAGGGCTATGGCGCTATGCAGCAAGAGCGAGAAATGCATAAGCGATATAGAGAATAAGCTCAGGTCCTGGAAGCTTAGCTCTGATGAAGAGAATAAAGCTATCATAAGGACACTCAAGGAAGAAAAATTTATTGATGAAAAGAGGTATGCACGCTCATACACCATGGATAAATACCGCTTTAATAAGTGGGGTAAGATCAAGATAAGGGCCATGCTGCGGGCACGTGGACTGAATGAGGAGGATATAGCGTACGGGACGGAGGCTATTGATGATGATTCATACCTGCAGATGATAGAGGAAGAGATGCGCAATAAGAAAAGGTCTGTAAAGGCTGCAGGCATCTTTGAGCTGAAGGGCAAGCTGTTCCGCTTTGCCTCATCGAGGGGATATGAAAAGGAACACGTGTATGGCCTGATTGACAGGCTGACTTCTTAAAGAAGAGGAATATGTATATTAGCTGATTGACATGCTGTGCTCTTAAAAAAGCAGTTTAAGGTAATAAGAGAAAAACTGTCCGAAGGCAAGGATAAAGGTAATTATGGCTATTGATGTGTCCGCAATAACCAGCTGGTTAATATACATCTTCCTGCGCACTATTATCATAATATTTGACAGCCTCATCAAAAGGTGAAATAAGAAAAAAAGGAATATCCTCATCCCATAGCTGTTGGCCATGGCGGCAGACTCGAGGTCGCCCTGCAGAATATATGAAAAGCTCCTTGACAGTCCACATGAAGGGCATGGTTCACCGCTTACCCGTTCGTGGATGCATTGAACAGGGTAATCATTCCTTTCGGGAGAAAAAAAAGCGGAATAAAGGAATACAAGAATTATAATGCCGGCAAAGACAGCATTGATAAGCAGGTAAGAACGGTGGGAATACGGCTTATCCGGATCACTCCTGCTTCCTGGTGGTGTCTTTCTTCTGCTGCTCTTCTGTTTCAAACCCTTCAATTTTCTCCAGTTTCTCCAGTTTCTCCAGCTTTTCACGCATGTCTTTTTTGCTGCCTGATCCCTGTATCTCTATTTTGTCTTCACCATCCTCTATTGTTATCTTGAAGTCGCCGGACTCAAATTCATCCATTACGTCTCTCTGAACATTCTCCAGCGCCTCCTCCAGCTCATCGCCAAATCCGCCAATCCTGTCCGAGAAACCTGCAAAGAAAACTATCTGTGCAATTGATATCAGCAATGCAACAGCTCCTGTTATCAGTCCGCCCAAAGCCATCCCCTTAGGTGCTTCAGCACGGGAGGCCTGCGATATGCCTATGGCTCCCAGCACCACAGCAACTATTGCCGTAAAAAATGCCATCAGACCCAGACAGGGTATAAAGGCAACAATAACGCTTAAAACACCTATTATCAGGGCAGCAACGCCCATACCGTGACCTGTGTTTTTTACATTCTCTTCCATGATATTTGGTTTTTCATTTATGTTTTTCTTCTATCCTTCTTAAGATTCTTAAGATATCAAGCATATCTTTTTCTAAAGACGCCTCAGGATATTCAATGATGCGTCCCAGCTCAGATTTTTCATGGTAGAAGATAAAAGTAGGCACCCTGTCTATATCAAAGCTGTCATAGTCATCCACCGGCGCCTCCTTATATGAATCGACCCCTATGAATCTTATCCTGTCAGCATCATAGCCGAGCGACTCAATAATTTTCATAAAACGCGGCAGCTCACGCCTGCTGTCGGGGCACCAGGTCCCCAGCACCACCACTATATCCACCTCATCGAGCCTCGTCTTTTCCAGCTCAATAAATATGCTGTCATCAAAGCTGTACTCATTAAAGCCTTTGCTGAACCAACTATTATGAGGTTTATCCAGAAAGAAATCATAGTTAAGGTTACCCAGAAGCCATGTCTCAGGGTCAGAATAATTCGTCTCTCCGGCTTCCTGGGCAAGAAGCGGTGTGCTTAGCGCCAACAGAAGCAGACAAAGGCCTATTAATGCCCTTGCACCGGTCAATGATCCTGATAAAAAAGATATATTCATCCCAGGCCTTTTCATTTAGCTATCAGGGCTTCAATTTACAATAAATCGGCTAAACGGCATAAAACTACATAAAATTATATCCTGTGTCAGTCTGCTGACTGCAGCAATATCTCAAGTATCTCCTTTGCCGCTGTCGACACTGAGGTACCCGGACCGAAGATAGCAGCCACCCCTGCCTCATAAAGGAAATTATAATCCTGGGCAGGTATCACACCCCCTGCTATCACCAGTATATCCTCCCTGCCGTGCTTTTTTAGCTCGCTGATAACCTGCGGTATAAGTGTTTTATGACCTGCGGCGAGACTGGACACTCCCAGCACATGCACATCATTCTCCACAGCCTGCCTGGCCGCTTCTGCAGGGGTCTGGAACAGTGGTCCTATATCAACATCAAAGCCTATATCGGCATATCCTGTTGATACCACCTTGGCTCCCCTGTCATGGCCATCCTGGCCCATCTTGGCAACCATAATCCTGGGCTGACGTCCCTCCATCTCAGCAAACTTCCTTGTCATTGCGCGTGCTTCCTCAAAATCATCATCATTCTTATATTCTGAAGAATAAACACCTGATATTGATCTTATCACTGCTTTATACCTCCCTGCTACTTTTTCGCATGCATAAGAGATCTCTCCCAGGCTTGCCCTTTTGGCGGCTGCATCTACAGCCAGCTCCAGAAGGTTACCCTCGCCACTCTCTGCAGCTTCGGTTAATTTATTCAATGCCTCCCTGCACTCATCTTCATTCCTTTCGGACTTCAATTTAGCAATTCTTTTTAATTGTGCTTCACGAACAGAGCTATTATCCACCTCAAGTATCTCCAGCGGGTCTTCCTTATCAAGCCTGTACTTATTAATCCCCACTATTGTCTGGTTCCTTGAATCGATCCTTGCCTGGGCACGTGCCGAGGCTTCCTCTATCCTCATCTTGGGCACGCCCGACTCTATGGCTTTGGCCATTCCCCCCAGCTCTTCAACCTCCATTATAAGATCCCAGGCACGGTGTGCCAGATCATGGGTAAGGCTTTCCACATAATAGGACCCGGCCCAGGGATCCACTGCGCGGCATATCTCCGTTTCCTCCTGCAGGTATATCTGTGTATTGCGTGCTATCCTTGCCGAGAAATCTGTTGGCAGGGCAATGGCCTCATCCAGTGCATTGGTATGAAGGCTCTGTGTATGTCCAAGTACGGCAGCCATAGCTTCTATGCAGGTCCGGCCCACATTATTATAGGGATCCTGCTCCGTCAGGCTCCACCCTGATGTCTGGGTATGAGTCCTGAGAGCCATTGATTTGGGGTTTTTCGGATTAAACTGTTTGACAAGCTTTGCCCACAGCATACGGGCCGCCCTCATCTTGGCTATCTCCATAAAATGGTTCATCCCCGTAGCCCAGAAAAAAGATATCCGCGGCGCAAATGTATCAATGTCGAGACCTGCTTTGAGTCCTGTCCTGAGATATTCCAGTCCGTCAGCCAGGGTATAGGCCAGCTCTATGTCATTTGTGGCTCCCGCCTCCTGCATATGGTAACCCGATATGCTTATGGAATTAAAGCGGGGCATCTTCTCCGATGTATACCTGAAGATATCAGCTATTATCCTCATAGAAAAGTCAGGCGGATAGATATATGTGTTCCTGACCATAAACTCCTTTAGCACATCATTCTGTATTGTGCCTGACAACTCTTCCAGAGTAGCCCCCTGTTCCAGGGCTGCCACAATATAAAAAGCCATTATCGGCAGCACCGCCCCGTTCATGGTCATGGACACCGACATCTCGTTCAGGGGTATCTGGTCGAATAGTATTTTCATATCCAGTATGGAATCCACGGCCACACCGGCCTTGCCAACGTCCCCCTCCACTCTCTCATGGTCCGAGTCATAGCCCCTGTGTGTTGCCAGGTCAAAGGCAACAGAAAGGCCTTTCTGTCCTGCTGCCAGGTTTCTCCTGTAGAAAGCATTTGACTCTTCGGCGGTGGAAAAACCTGCATACTGCCTTATGGTCCATGGCCTCATTGCATACATGGCCGAGTACGGTCCCCTCAGATAAGGTGCCAGTCCCGCCGCATAGCCCAGGTGCTCCATATTCTCAAGGTCATACTTTGAATAAGTACCCTTGACAGGTATCTTTTCAGGTGTAAGCCAGTCTTTCTCAATACCCATTTGCTTCTCCCACTCCCTGAAGTCTGTTTTTGACGGAGTGTCTTTTTTTATATCTGATCTGTTAAATGACGGTCTCATAATAAGCCTTGTAGTCTTTATTTAATACCCAGTTCCCTGTTATAATCCATTAATGTCTCCAGCAAGTTAGAACGCATACTGATAAAATGATCAATACCCTTGCTGCGCAGATCATCCATGCATGCCGGCTCGCCTGCCACCACCAGTATTGAATCTCCCTTCAGCAATGAATATACCCGTGGTGCATACTCTGCATATTCCTCATCCGAGCTGCAAATAACGGTGATATCAGCTCCTGCCTTTTTTGCTGCCTTTACAGCCGTTTCGGCATCGTCAAAGCCCAGGTTATCTATTATTTCATACCCTGCACATCCAAAGAAGCCGTGTGCAAATTGTGCCCTTGCTTTTCTCATTACGGGATCACCGATGGTAAGCAGGAAGACCACAGGAGTTTTGTCGAGTCTGTCCACCGCCATACGCATGGTCTCAAACTCTTCGGCTGCCCTTACCGGGACTAATGGCTCCACATCATTAGCAGCACCGGTATCCCTGTTGCCGGCATTATACGGCTCCTTTATCTTCTCATCAGCATTTGGATAGATATTAGTTCCTAAGAGTTTCTCCTTCCTGCTCCTTACATTTTCTTTCCTCCTGGTGGCTGTCCTTTTCACCCGTGACTGTATATCACCCCTTGTCAGGCTCTCCAGGAATCCGCCCTCTTCCTCTATCTCAACAAACAGATCCCATGCATGGGCCGCAATGGAGGAAGTCAGGTTTTCTATATAATATGATCCTGCAGAGGGATCATTGACCTTATCGAAATGAGACTCTTCCATCAGCATCAGCTGCTGGTTTCTTGCCACCCTTTCCGAGAACTCTGATGGCTCCCTGAAAACACTGTCGAATGGTTTAACGGTTAATGAATTCGTTCCACCCAGGGTAGCCGCCATAGCCTCGGTCTGTGTCCTCAGCATATTAACATAAGGGTCATATATCGTTTTATTCCATTCGCTTGTAACTGAATGTACATATATCTTGCAGTCTTCCGGTCGTGAGGGTGAATAGGCATTCACTATTTTAGCCCACAGAACCCTGGCAGCCCTCATCCTGGCAATCTCCATAAAATAATTCGATCCTGTGCCAGAGGTAAATCCCATGGAACGGGCAGCCACACCCGGCTCAACACCTCTCTCACTTAGTTGCGAGAGATACTCATTGCCCATGGCCATTGAGAATGCCAGCTCCTGCACTATACCCGCCCCGGCATTGCCAAAAGCATCGCCTCTGATGCTCAGCACCCTGAAGTTCTCAAGGTGCTCCGTGCTTTTAACCAGGTCAGCAAGATAATCAAGTCCGTCACTAACAGGCACGCAGAGGCTGCCGTTAACCATTAGCCGACCCAGGGGATCAGTCTCTATAGCGCCCCTCAGGAGTCCGGGTTTTATCCCTTTGTTTTTTATATATGAATCGAAAGCGCTGAAAAGCTCCTTTGCTTGTCCCTGCGGTAAAAAATTCAGCTCTATGCTCTCACAGTATATACCTTCAAGCAGGCTCTCCATCAGAGCGGGTGTATAATCCACCTCCGCACCGAAAACAAAACCCAGTGAGTCTATTCCCCTGTTAAGAATATCCAGGGCCTTGCGGTTTGCAGTCTCCGGTGCTTCCACCCTTATATCCTGCCTCTTAAACCATGCATTCCTTCCCGGGTAAACACCCCTCAGAAAAGGAAATTCACCGGGTGGTGTACTGATAAACGGCAGTGAAGCAATATCTTCCTCCCTGTAAAAGGGCTTTACATCAAAGCCTTCACCCGTCTTCCATACAAGTTTCCTGTCAAAATCCTTGCCTTTCAGGTCAGCCTTTATTTTGTCCATCCATTCTTCCGTGCTTACAGGAGGAAACTGATCAAACAATCTTTCTTTTTTTGCCATGTCTTTTTTACTGGTATTTAAAGTGCAAAGTTAATAGAAATTAAGATGATTAATCCATGCTTTTTGTCATGGTACTTTCTAATGGTACTACCTGAAGACATGATCCGGTTCTTGCAACCTTGATTTATGGTACTACCTGAAGATATGATCCTGTTCTTGCAACCTTGATTTATGGTACTACCTGAAGATATGATCCTGTTCTTCAGGCCTGGGTTTTGCCTTAGTCCTTACCAAACTCCATCAGAAAAGATTTTATAAAGGGGTTAAGATCACCATCCAGCACGGCCTGCACATTGCCTGTTTCATGACCGGTCCGGAGGTCCTTAACCATCTTGTATGGCTGCAGCACATATGATCGCATCTGTGACCCCCATTCTATCTTTTTCTTGGCCCCTTCTATCTTGCTCTGCTCTTCGAGCTGCTTTCTCAGCTCAAGCTCGTAGAGATGCGACTTAAGTATGCGCATGGCATTCTCCTTGTTCTTCATCTGGGAACGTGTTTCCTGGTTCTCTATTACCAGTCCCGTTGGCTCATGCCGCAACCTGACTGCTGTCTCAACCTTATTCACATTCTGTCCGCCCGCACCGCTCGACCTGTAGGTCTCAAAGCTTATGTCAGCAGGATTTATTTCTATATCGATAGTTGAGTCAATGACGGGTGATACAAAGACGGAGGCAAAGGTGGTCTGTCTTTTTCCCTGGGCATTGAAGGGTGATATGCGTACCAGTCGGTGCACCCCGTTCTCACTTTTCAGGTACCCGTAGGCACGGTCACCTGTAAATTCAAGGGTAACGGACTTTATTCCAACCTCTTCGCCAGGCTGAAAATCCAGTTCCTTCACCATATAATCATTTTTTTCGCCCCAGCGTAAATACATACGCATAAGCATCTCGGCCCAGTCATTGCTCTCCGTTCCGCCCGCACCGGCATTGATCTTAAGGTAAGCACCCAGCTGGTCTTCTTCCTTACGCAGCATATTTTTTACTTCCAGCTCTTCAACCTTTGCGAGAGCTTCTGCATACCGGCTGTCCAGCTCCTGCTCATCAGCCTCTTCCTCCTGGTAAAAATCATATATCACCTGCAGATCATCAATAGCGGTACTCACCTCATCCCAGGACGATATCCACGACTTCAGCTCAGACAGCTTCTTCATCTGCTCCTCGGCTGCTGCCGGATCATCCCAGAAACCGGGCTCCCCCGTTAATTTCTCATCTTCTTCTGCCTGTATCCTCTTATTATCGAG
This sequence comes from Bacteroidales bacterium, assembly GCA_034521735.1. GTDB lineage: Bacteria > Bacteroidota > Bacteroidia > Bacteroidales > VadinHA17 > UBA9300. The sequence continues at coordinate 20,733 of JAXHLX010000010.1, read as the reverse complement.
GTCAAAGATACCTCCTTAACGCATCCCGGCGTTCCTTAATCTCTCTTATCTGTTCTGTAGAAACCATAATTAAATATTTTACACAAAAGTAAGCCTTATCTGCAGTATTATGAATCTTTAATCACTATTTTTATGCTCCAAATTTAAACAAATGAGTAATATTATCAGGCGTCTGATACCTGTTTCGAGGTATTTACTTGCTGTCTGGGTGCTGCTTATCATAGTGGCATCCTCCGTACCGGGTATCTCTGCGCCCAAGATAGAGACAGGCGGATCTACGATCCGGCTCGACTATATTATTCATTTTATTGAGTATGGCGGACTCGCTTTCCTTGCCATTCTTTCCTTTACGCCATACTCCCTGTCCGTCAGCCTGTTAAGGCTGGTTTATCTCAGCAGTGGACTGGTACTTTTTGCCCTGGCCGACGAGTTCCACCAGCTGCTTATACCCGGCCGCACCTTCAATCCCCTTGATATTGCTTTTAATATCGGGGGCATACTGGCAGGAGTCATCATCACAGCTATTATCATCAAGAGACTTTAGCTGCTATATGTTATAGAACCATATTCCTCTTATCCCGGGAAAAAAGCCTTAAATTTACTAGTGTTTAACTAATCAATAAGAGTAAGCCATGAGATATATACGACTTAACAGCTTCCTGGTCATTGCATTGACAGTGTTTGCTTTTTCTGCAAATGCCCAGGACAATATAATAGAGGTACGCCAGGCAAAGCTCTATAAGGAGAAAAAGACAGCCCTGGATTATCTCGGACAGGAGAGTACTATCACCAGGTTCGGGAAGATATCCGATAAGATATGGGGATATGCCGAGCTGGGCTTACAGGAATTCAAGTCCTCCGCCTTACTGAAAGCCACACTTGAAGAAGAAGGCTTTGAGATAGAAAGCAATGTGGCTGGCATGCCCACCTGTTTTATTGCCACCTGGGGTGAAGGCAAGCCCGTTATTGGCATACTGGGTGAATATGACGCCCTGCCCATGCTCTCACAGAAAGGAAGGGTTCCTGAACAGGATCCCATCATAAAAGGGGCACCCGGACACGGTTGCGGCCATAACATGATGGGAACGGCAGCTGTAGCATCAGTAATAGCCGTTAAGAAAAGCATGGAGGAAAATAATATAAAAGGGACTATTAAGTTTTTTGGCTCACCGGCTGAGGAGACAGTTATCAGTCGCCCCTATATGGTCAGGGCAGGCGTTTTTGATGATGTTGATGCTGTTATTGACAACCACTCATCAAGCAGGATGGGCACGGGCTACGGGGTCAGCGGAAATGCTCTTATCTCCGTTATCTTCACCTTCAGTGGCAAAACGGCCCATTCGGCCGGAGCGCCATGGACCGGACGCAGTGCCCTCGATGCGGTTGAGATAATGAATATATCAACCAATTACCTCAGGGAACACCTGCACTACACCCACAGATTGCACTATATAGTGATGGAAGGGGGTGAAGCCCCAAATGTGGTGCCCGATAATGCCTCGGTATGGTATTATGTGCGGAACACAGATGAACGTATTGAAGATATGTACGAAAGAGTTGTTAACTGTGCCAGGGCTGCTGCACTGGCCACAGATACAAAGCTGGAGGAGATTAATGTTCTCACCGGCATACACCAGCGCCACTCAAACCGTGGCATGGCTGAATTGATACAGTCAAATATCAATCTTATCGGAATGCCGGAATGGACAGAGGAGGAACAGACATTTGCCCGTGCCCTTCAAAAGGAGCTGGGCGAAGAGGAGAAGGGCTTTCCGGAAGAGGTTTCCAGCCTGAAAAAACCCTCCGGTATACAGGTGGGCGGAGGCTCATCCGATGTCGGCGAGGTAACTTTGGTAGCCCCAACCGCCACACTGCGTTTTCCGGGTGGTGTGCCGGGCATGATAGGCCATCACTGGTCAGCCGTTTCGGCATATTACGGTTCCGCTGCCTGGAAAGGTCTTAATACCGGTGCAAGGGTAATGGCATCCACTGCTATAGACCTGCTTACCGACAAAAAGAAGCTGGAGAGCATACAAAAGGAATTTGAGGAATATTCAAAGGAGCACCCCTACAAAAGCCTGCTGCCCGAAGATGCCGAGCCTCCCCTGTACCTCAACAAAGATCTGATGGAAAAATACGGCCCGCTAATGGAGGGGAAGGAGTAAGGGTTTGGATCAGTAGACTTTGTAACCAGAGAAAGAACCGGTGCCAATTGAAGTTCCAGATCCTGTATGAATTACAATTTTCACTTTATCCTGATAATTAAGTTTCATGGTAACAGATCTATATAAAATATCTCCACTAGAGATATTAACTCCAAGGTTCTCATATAGGTTGCCATTCAAGTATATCATCAATTCTCTTGCACTTCCTGAACCATCTGCACTGTAGGTGATATTAAAAGTATAAATACCATCGTAGGCAACAGTAAATTCTCCAGTTGCCATATTAAAATCTGATCCTTCATTATAAACCTCTACATCGGGTATGAAATCAACATTGGATAAAGGCATCGCTGCATTAGTATTAGTCTCCTTCAAAGCCCTGAAGGCAATAATATTAGCACTCAGATCCACCCTGCCCTCATTTAGTCCTTCGTTTATTACCAGCTCGGTGCCTTCAATGGCAACACTCGTTATCAACTCATTCGTAGCATCGGCATCGGCATCATCCTTCAATCCCTCAAGGCTAACAGCTGCTGTGCCGCTGGTGATTGTCAGCTCATGCGTAACAGGATCATAAGCAAGCTCCTGCTCATCGGTATTATCAAGATAAGGCCCAAGGTCAATAGCAGTGGCACCGCCATTCATTGTTATTGTAAGGATATTGCCGTCAAGAGCCAGATTCTGTATCTCATTAAACTCATCATTATCAGCATCATGCAGCAAGTCTGCCAGGCTGATGCTGTTGCCTCCACTTATCACAAGGCTGCTGTCAGCAGTATTAAAAACCAGCTCCTGCATATCGGTGTTATCAAGATATACTGACAGGTCAATAAGGCTGGGATCATCATGCTCTGTTATCCGCAGCTCATCATTCTCCAGTCGCAGATCCTGTATCTCATTCGTTGGATCGGCATCATCATCATTCACATCAAGCTTGGCAAAGGTCACAAAGTTGCCACGTGATATGCTTAGTGTATCACCTTTCAGGGACAGGCTCTGTATTAATGAACCCATATTTACCGTATTGCCACCGTCCTCACCGTCAATGCTCAGGTTGGATCCGTCAAAGGACAGCTTCTGATCATCACTGGCAGGATCACCGGGATCACCCTTCTCCCCTTTTGGGCCTTCGGGTCCGGGCTCAAGAGACTTCTGTGCATAAAGGGCATAAGGAACGCTGAGGAACTGCATGGTGCCCATCTCCAGAAACTCATTCGAGAACTTGATCTCAACCCTCAGGTAATGAGCTGCTGTTTTCCAGTCAATATCGGCAAATGATTCACACACGCCCATTATAGGTGTTCCCTTGCCTATAACCACCGAGAAAACACCATAGCGCGATGTGGAAACATCATAATGGACTTCCTGGTATTCAACAGTGCCCAGTGGGGTGGATGACAAAACCGTGAAACGTATATCAATAGACTGGTTGGTTAGTTCATTGCCATAGCTGTCGCGTGCCACGGCCTGGTAATTAATTCCATAGGGCACTTCCTGCCCGTAGGAGCCGGGGAGCAACACCACGGCAAACAACGATATAATAAAGTATCTTAAGAATTTCATCATCCCTCCTCCTTACATCTTTTCTATTTTAAACAAACGTGAAATCCTGTTATCCCTTGTTTTTATACGTACAAAATACATCCCTCTTTTATAATGGCTAAGGTCAATCGACTCTATCCTCCAGTAATCATGGCTGCATGAAATAGTTCTATTATAATACACAGCACCGTTAAGCCCAAAAAGAACAATCTCAAAATCGGCTTCATCCACCCCGAATAATTCAATCTTCAGTATGTCAACCACCGGGTTGGGATATACCTCAACTCCGTTTCCTTCCGGTGGCACAGGTCTGCTTAAATCTATACCCGGCTGGTGGAAACCCTGTGTGAGATCATAATCGCCACCATAAAAGCCTTCCACCATGGGCTCTCCGACTGTCTGGCTGATATTTAAATTGCCCGCATCGGCTATTGATGCCATAGGCACCAGAACCTGATGTGAGACACCCTGGCTGAAGCAATCAGCCATAAGCGTGCTAACTAAAACAAATATAAAAATTCCCCTTTGTTGCATAGTTTCCAGGTACTATTCCCCATTCAAAAATAGAAAAATTTTCTTATCAACACTATTTTCCCTGTTTATTTGCCGTTTTGGCCGGGAAAAGAAATGATCTGCCCCTAGCCGGTATACCTGTTATATACGGCTCAGGCCGCCAAAAGAAATACTCGCCCCATCCCGGCAAGCATGTTATGAACGGTTCAGGCCTAAAAAAGAAAGGATCTCCCGCCATCTTAACAACCCTGTTATAAAGGGGAAAGCGGAGGAAAAGACTATCACCAGCAGTGAGGATAGTATCCATCCAGGATCAAGCATATCTATCACAATAGCAGAAAGCACTACGGCCGCTATATAACTGATAATCCTGACAGCAGACACCAGGCTGATACCCCTGCCCTCTACAAATGTAACATAAGTAAAAAAAGCAATACTCATAATCAGCTGTACCGACACGCTGGCTATGGCTGATCCGCGCACACCTATGCGGGGTATGAGGTAAAAATTAAGCAGGAGGTTTATCAGCATGCCACAGCCAGCCATAATATTCAACAAGCGCATCTTACCCAGAGCTGTAAGGTAGGTGCTGAAGATATAGATTACCGAAACCGGCACATAACCAGCCATAAGAATGGAAAGGACAGCGGCCGATTCCGATACATGTTCAAGATATAAAAGGTCCATTATCTCCGGAGAATAAAGCAGAGATATCAGTGAAACGGCAAAAGCCGGAATAAAAACAAGTAGTGCTGAGAACTTCAAAAGCTGCAAAGCTTCTATACCCCTGCTCAGCATCCTGGAAAACATGGGAAGAAGGATAACAGCAAAAAGGTAGGGTATCATGGCCGCTGCATCCAGCAGGCGAAAAGCCTGGGCATAGATCCCTGCACTCACTGCTCCCTTATCCAGCATTCGCTCCAGCATAACAGAATCTATCCTCCAGTACACAGCCATAAAAAGAGAGAGCAAAGCAAAAGGTGCACTCTCCCTTAATATCTTTAAAGCACCCTTAATATCAAAATTAAGGCTCAGTACCCTTCCCTTTATAAGCACCACAACCAGTGCAAGCAGAAAGGTTATTGCATAGGCAGCTGTCTGCGAATAAACAAACCATTCAATCCTGAAGCTGCTGTCTGTAATACCTCCCCATATAAGGGCACCGCAGATCAGTATCATTAAAAACCTGTCGGCAACAGACAGGAAACTGTCAATACGGTACATCTGCAGCGCAGCAATATTAGACCTCAGGTATATAATAAAGGAGGCAATAAACTGGTTAAGCGCCAGTACGGCCAGCATATTAAGCCGGGGGCGGTCATAGGCTATCAGCGAGGCAAAGCCAAATACCAGTAAGGCATAGACAATGGCAAAAACAAAGCGGATAATAAAAATATTCCCTATCATCAAACCCAGCTGCCCCGGATCACCCGCCACACGCCTGTTATTATAATTGGTGATCCCGAAGTCAAGCAGAATATTGAAAAGCACTGAAAAACTGAAAAGGGAAAAATAAAAACCATATGCCTCAGCCCCCACCATATTCTGCACGGTACGGTCAATCCCCAGCACCCAGAAAGCCTTAATGGTGATGTTAAGTAAAATTAATAACAGTATATTGGTGAAAAATAATCGTTTCAAAAAGTGTTTTTTTCTTTTTTGAGCTCACAATTTATAAATTTAATCCGTAGTTCTGTTAAGCGCTAAAGCACCAAATAGAGAATATGAGAATTGCCGTAAATACGCGCCTGCTGATAAATGATATACACGGAGGGATAGAATGGTTTAGTTATGAATGCCTTAAGCGGATATGCAAGGGCCATCCCGAACACGAATTTATCTTTCTTTTTGACAGGCCATATGATAAAAAATTTATCTTCTCCTCAAATATTGAACCCCTGGTTGTGAAACCTGCCACCATACACCCCCTTTTCTGGTATATATGGCTTGAATATAAGCTGCCCCCCGTTCTCAGGAAAAAAGGAGCAGACTTATTCCTTTCTCCCGATGGGATGATGCCCCTGCGGACAAATATCCCATGCATACCGGTTATACATGATATAAATTTTTATCACCGCAGCAGTGATCTCCCTCATTTAAAATCACTATATTACAGGAAGTATTTTAAACAATATGCCATGAGAGCCAGGAGGGTGGTTACCGTATCTGAATATTCAAAACAGGATATGGTCAGATCATGGGGTATCAAGTCTGGAAAGATAGATGTAGTATATAATGGTGTAGCAGATGAGTTCAGCTGCAGTGAGGGCGCGAAAGACACCAGGGACACAAAGCCATATTTCCTTTTTGTTGGTAACCTGTCGCCCCGCAAAAATACAGCCGGGCTGATACTGGCTTATGAAAGATACAGAAAGGAATTAAAAGGAGCGGCCGACCTGGTAATAGCAGGCGACAGGCTGTTTATGAACAGGAGAAACAGACAGAATATATATGAACTCCGATTATAAAAATGATATCCATTTTGTGGGTAAGAAAAGCAGGGATGAACTGCGTTACCTTTATTCGGAAGCCATAGCCCTTGTTTTTGTTCCCTGGTTCGAAGGCTTCGGAATACCCCTTGTTGAAGCCATGAAGTGCGGGACAGCTGTCATTGCCTCCGATACCACCTCCCTGCCGGAAATAGCCGGTGATGCGGCAAGATATGTCAATCCAGCCGATACACAGGCTATCGCACGCGAGATGCTGACAGTGGAGAAAGATGAAAAACTACGTAAGGAGTTGATAAGAAAAGGCTTCCTTAACTCCAAAAAATACACATGGGACAAAACGGCAGACTTGCTCTGGCAGTCAATAGAAAAATCAATAAAACCAGGATAATATGCTCAGGTCATTTTTCAGCAGAAAAAAAACAGAAGCAGGCTGCGATGAGGCAGGCCGTGGAGCCCTTGCAGGCCCGGTGGTGGCAGCAGCCGTAATACTGCATAAACGTTACAAAAATGAAATACTGAACGACTCAAAAAAACTATCCGCAGCAGTACGCGAAACAATGAGGATAGAGATATGCGAAAAAGCTATCTCCTGGAACGTGGCCATGGTTGATAATAATGAGATAGATAGTATAAATATACTGAGGGCTACTTTTAAAGCCATGCACATGGCTATTGAAGGGCTGGTCAAATATCCCGAATTATTACTTGTCGATGGCAATAATTTCATACCCTTCAGGGATGTGGAATTTAAAACCATAATTGAAGGCGACAGTCAGTTTATGTCAATTGCTGCCGCCTCAGTTCTGGCCAAAACATATCGTGATGAGTATATGATAAAACTACATGACGAATATCCGCAGTACGGATGGAGAACCAATAAGGGATATGGCACTCTCGAACACAGAAGGGCTATCGATAAATACGGTCTCAGTCCCTACCACCGTAAAACTTTCAGGCATGGAGATTCTCAGCTGGATCTGTTCAGTGAAAAAGAGCTTCAATAATGTCCATATTCTCCGCTCACTGTTTATAAGGAACCCAAACAATTATAGATAAAAACACTATATTTGAAGACTCAAAAGAACTCTTAACTCAATAAAAAAATTAATTTCATGAAAAGATTATTATCAATTTTAATTGCTCTTATTGTCAGCCTGAACATGAGCGTCAGGGCTGACGAGGGTATGTGGCTGCTGCCACTGCTCGAACACCTTAATATGGGCGAGATGACTGAGCTGGGACTGGAACTCAGTGCAGAAGATATCTACAGCATCAACCAGTCATCAATAAAAGATGCCATTGTTATTTTTGGCGGTGGCTGCACTGCTGAAATAGTTTCATCGGAAGGTCTGCTGCTGACAAACCACCACTGCGGGTACGGACAGATACAGTCACACAGCTCCGTTGAACACGATTACCTGAAGGACGGGTTCTGGGCTATGACAAAACAGGATGAACTGCCTAATCCCGGACTGAGCGTGACATTCCTGGTGAGGATTGAAGATGTCACAGACCGTGTGCTAAGCACTGTAACAGCCGGTATGTCAGAAAGTGAAAGATCCGAAACAATAAATTCGGTAAGGGGTGAAATAGCAGATGAAGCAAGCAGCGGTAACCACTATAATGCCAGTGTTAACTCCTTCTTCGGTGGCAATAACTATTACCTCCTCGTTTATGAAAGCTATAATGATGTTAGGCTGGTGGGCACACCCCCTTCATCAATAGGGAAATACGGTCATGACAGCGATAACTGGGAATGGCCCCGCCACACTGGCGACTTCAGCGTGTTCCGCGTGTACATGAGTCCCGATGGCACCCCGGCCGAATATTCCGAAGACAATGTACCCCTTAAACCCAAACACCACCTGCCGGTGTCAATCAAAGGCGTCGATGAAAACGACTTTGCCATGGTAATGGGCTATCCGGGTGGTACACAAAGGTATATGACTTCCTATGGCGTTGACGAAGTACTTTCTATCACACATCCCAACAGGATAAAGATACGTGGCATCAGGCAGGAAATACTTATGGCCGATATGATGGCCGACCCCAAGGTGAATATACAGTATGCATCCAAATATTCAGGATCATCCAACTACTGGAAATTCTCTATCGGACAGAAAGAAGGTCTTGAAAGACTGAAGATTAAAGGCAAAAAGGAGGAACATAGAAAACAGGTTCACCGAGTGGGTGAATAAGAGAAATAAAAGAAAAGAAAAATATGGCGAGGCCCTTGACCTTATTAAAAACTCAATTGAAAGCAGGGCCGAATATAATAACGCACAACAATATCTGCAGGAAAGCCTGCTGATGGGCTCTGAGCTGCCGGGTATGGCCCGGTCGGCAACGGGACTGCTGGCGGCACTGTCAGGTGATGATGAGGAGGCTGTCACAGAGGCCATTGACAGACTAAAAAACAGGGCTGATGGTTTTTACAAGGACTATAATGCCCCAACCGACAAGAAGTCTACAATAGCAATGATAAAAGTCTTCAAGGAAGATATCGATCCCAAATACTGGCCCGATTTCGTCAAGCAGATAGATATACAGTTCAATGGCGACGTTGAAAGCTATGTTGACTACCTGTTCGAGAATTCTATCTTCACCACAAGGGACAGGCTTATGAGCTTCCTTGATGATCCGGATGCCGAAACGCTGGAGACAGACCCCGCGCTTAAGAACGGTATGGATGTGATAATGGTGTATCGCGACCTCAGGCAGCGGAGCGGTAAATTCTCTTCTGACCTCAGCAAGGGAAGACGGCTGTATATAGCCGGACTGCGGGAGATGGATCCCACACTGGTAGAATACCCTGATGCCAACTTTACCATGAGGCTTACCTATGGCACTGTTCTCCCATACCAGCCCAAAGATGCTGTTATCTATAAGTATTACACCACCATGGAAGGGGTGATGGAAAAATATGTGCCCGGTGACTATGAATATGACCTTCCGGATGATTATATTCAGCTGTATAATGAGAAGAAATTTGGCAGATATGCTGATCCGGCCGGTTACATGCCAATATGCTTCCTTACCAATACTGATATTACAGGAGGCAACTCGGGCAGCCCCGTTATTAACGGCAAAGGCGAACTGATAGGACTGGCCTTCGACGGTAACTGGGAAGCAATGAGCGGCGATGTGGCATTCGAGCCAGACCTGCAGAGATGCATAAGCGTGGATATAAGATATGTATTGTGGGTAATGGATATTTATGCAGGGGCCGGACACCTTGTTGAAGAAATGGATATACGGGACTAAGAGAAGAACCGGAAAAGTATAAAACAAAGGCTGAAAGACGAAAGTCAGAGGATATTTATCTTTTGCCTTTCGTCTTTCCTGTTTACTCGCTTATCTTTGCAGAAAAATAAGTAAACAAACATGACCCTACTGAATAATATCAGCCTGAAAGAAACAGTGGCAGCCTTTATGGTGCTTTTTGCAGTTATAGACATTATAGGCTCGGTACCCATCATTGTTGATATTAAAAGAAAAAGCGGAGAGGTGGGGGCAGCCAAAGCTGCACTGGTGGCCTTTGCCATCTTTATAATGTTCTTCTTTGCCGGTGAACCGCTGCTGGCACTCTTCGGCGTTGATATATCCTCATTTGCAATAGCCGGCTCAATAGTCATACTGCTGCTGGGACTTGAAATGGTGATGGGAATAGAGCTATTTAAACATGACTCGCCTGGCGGTGGAACAGTGGTGCCTATAGCATTTCCCCTGATTGCCGGGGCAGGATCCATCACAACACTGCTGTCGCTCAAAGCTGAATATGCCCCGGTTAATATCTTTATAGCCCTGGTATTAAACATGGCAGTGGTCTTCCTGGTACTCAGGATGACCTCACTGGTTGAAAGAATACTCGGACCGGCAGGTGTGCATATATTACGTAAAGTATTCGGCATTATACTGCTGGCTATCGCCGTTAAACTGTTTATGACAAATACAGGTATAACATTACCCGTTCAGTAAGAGGATGAAACAGAAAATAATAATCTTTACCGATGGCGCTGCAAAAGGGAATCCAGGTCCGGGTGGATATGGCGTTGTGCTCCAGACTGATAAACACAAGAAAGAACTGTCAGAAGGATACAGGCTTACAACAAATAACAGGATGGAGCTGCTGGCGGTGATTACCGGTCTGGAAAAGCTGAGAATCTCAAACTCAGAGGTTGTTATCTATACCGACTCAAAATATATTGCCGACGCCGTCAATAAAGGATGGGTGTTCGAATGGGAAAGAAAAGCTTATCGCAAAAAGAAAAACAGCGACCTGTGGAAACGCTTCCTGAAAGTATACCGCAGGCATAATGTGATAATAAAATGGGTGGCCGGACATAGTGGTATTGAAGGCAATGAGCGGTGCGACCGTCTGGCAGTTGCAGCCTCAGAAAAAGAAAATCTCCTCGAAGACCATGGCTACATGGAGCAACAAAAGGGAGGCAGCCTGTTTGATGAATAATTATTGAATTATATGCAGGAAAAGTGCATATTTGTAGAAACAGTCAACAGATATGGAAAAATTATACAGCCCGGCAACAAACCTCAACCCGGAGATATTGCTGTCGCCTGAAGATAATGCATTTATTATCAAGGGTAACAGCCGTCCGGAGAATGCAGGTGCTGTATATGAACCATTAATACAGTGGCTGAAGGAATACAAAAATACACTTACAGGAAACGACCCGGTATATAACAGGGATAACCCTTTTATCCTGCAACTTGACCTTGAATATTTTAATTCATCATCTGCAAAATTCCTTTACGATATTGCCGTACTGGCAGGATCCTTTACTGAAAAAAATATTCCCGTGGCCATAGCCTGGACATATGATCCCTCAGATCCGGAAACTCGTGAGGCCGGCGAGGATCTGGCTGAACTGGCTGAGGCAGAATTTGTGTATATTAAACGACAGGACTGATAATGAGAGGGCAGAAACAGCTTATACATGCTTGCTTGATAAACTGGATATACAATACCATTACCGTGAACACCCGCCGGTAAATACAATAGAAGAAGCAAGAAAATACTGGAAAGACTATGATGCAGGAAGATGTAAGAATATATTCCTGCGTAACCATAAAGGAAATAAACATTACCTGGTAGTGCTCGAACATCTGCGCACACTTAAGATGAAAGACCTGGAGTCCCGCCTTAAACAGGGTAAGCTGACTTTCGCCTCCGAAAAAAGACTGATGAAGTACCTTGGACTAAAACCGGGGTCGGTGTCACCATTCGGACTCATAAACGACAGCGAACAGCATGTACACCTTTTTATAGACAAAATGCTGCTGGATTTTGACAATCTTTCTTTCCATCCCAACGATAATACAGCCTCCCTTATAATCTCTACCAAAGATTTTATAAGGTTCCTCAAACACCACGGCAACACCTATGAGTTCCTAAGCCTGTATGATGATTAAAGACTCTTTTCAACGCACCTGATTACCAGCTCAGGCAGGCCCCATAAACCCTTATCTATACCTCCTTATTTTCGAATTGCTTTACTGAAAATGCGGCAAAAATTTTTTAACCCCTCGCATATTACTGTTTTTCTGCACTTTATAATTTTTTAATAAAATATTTTTTATCGACCTGCAATGTTTGAGATTTTCCATCGTCATTTTGCTAAACATTGAATTTGACATGAAAACTTTTGCAATCACTTTTTCCTTACTGGCACTTTTAAGCCTTAACACTTTCAGCCAGGAAACACAAAAGAGGGTATATAATACCACCAGAACAGATAATGCTCCCATCATAAACGGGCAGCATGATGATAATGAATGGAACAAGGGCAAATGGGGATCCGGTTTCACCCAGTTTGAACCATATGAGGGTGAAGAACCAACCCAGCCAACAGAGTTTAAAATATTATATGACGATAGCTATATCTATGTCGCCATTAAAGCTTACGACTCAGCACCCGACAGTATTATTAACAGGATGACCCGCCGGGACGAGGTAGACGGCGATTATGTGGGGATATCATTCGACAGTTATCATGACCTGAGAACCGGCTTTACCTTTCTTGTAAGCTCCACCGGCGTTAAGATGGACCTTATGCATATCAATGACGGCCAGGTGGAAGACCCCAGCTGGGACCCTATATGGCATGTTAAGTCGGCCATACATGAATGGGGCTGGTTTGCGGAGATGAAGATACCTCTTACACAGCTGCGCTTTGAGAAAAATACCGATGAAGTATGGGGTTTGGAAATATTCAGGCTCAACTACAGGGAGTCAGAGATGAGCCTCTGGCAGCCAATAGCCAGGAATGCATCGGGACTGGTACATAATTACGGTGAACTGGATGGCCTTGACGGCATTGAACCAAAAAAGATCTTTGACCTGATGCCCTATGCCGTGGCAAGCTATGAGAACTATAAGGCACAGGAAGGTAATCCCTTCCTCAGCGGCAGCGACTTTATACCCAATGCGGGACTTGATGGTAAGCTGGGGGTAACAAATAACCTTACACTCGATTTTACCGTTAACCCCGACTTTGGACAGGTAGAGGCAGACCCCTCACAGGTCAACCTGACTGCCTATGAGACCTACTTCAGTGAGAAAAGACCATTCTTTATTGAAGGCAATAATATTACCAGCCTCAGAGTAGGTGTGGGAGACGGGGAGAATGGTAATGACAACCTGTTTTACTCGCGAAGGATAGGTAAGAGTCCGGCCGGATACGCACAACTGGAAAACGGTGAATACTCCAAAACGCCAAGGAATGTACGCATACTGGGTGCCGCAAAGCTGACAGGTAAAACAAATGACGGACTGTCAATAGGTGTCATTGAATCCCTGACACCACGAACCTTCGCTAAAATAGACAGTGCCGGACAAAGATCAACACAGGAGGTTGAGCCACTCACAAACTACTTCATTGGCAGGGTACAGAAAGATTTCAATAAGGGCAACACAATGATAGGAGGTATGCTGACACATACCTACCGCAATCTTGAGGCGGTGGAAGACCTTGAAGAATCACCTCTTAATTACCTTCACAGCTCTGCACTGACGGGCGGACTCGATTTTACGCAGCATTTTAATGATAAAAACTGGAAGCTGGCCATCAATACGGCCTTCAGCCAGGTTGAAGGATCAGAAGAGGCTATCAGTGCAACACAGACCTCATCCAGGCATCTAATGCAGCGTCCTGATGCCACACATATGGATTATGATCCCACCAGAACAAGCCTGAGCGGCACAGGAGGCAAGTTGGAGTTCGGGAAGATAGGTGGTAACTGGAACTTCATGCTCTTCTCAACATTCAAGTCACCCGGATTCGAAATTAACGACCTGGGATACATCAGGGCAGCAGATGATATGATGCACGCCCTGTGGTCAGCCTATAACATTAACGAACCTAAAGGCATATACCGCAGAATAAGGTTTAACGGAAACCTATACAGTATGTGGGACTATGGTTTTACCTATAAACAGTATGGCGCTAACATGAGTGTGTATACACAGTTCAAAAACTTCTGGAACGCCTCTGTGGGCTTCAATTATAACAGCCGGGGCATATCCACAACAATGCTAAGGGGAGGGCCCAATATGAAAACACCTGGCGGAAGAGGGATGTATTATAACCTGAACTCAGATAACAGGAAAAAACTGAGGCTTAGTTTTAGCGGAAACCACTTCTGGGGCAGGGAAGATTATATGAAACGCTATTCAACAACTCTTTTTATATCTTACCGTCCGGTTAATACTCTGAAAATAAGCCTCACCCCTTCCTACACCTCAACATCAACAGCATTGCAATATGTTGATGCGCTGCAGAATGAAGAAGGAGAGACATCCTATATCTTTGCAGACCTGGCACAGAAAGTGGTGAGCATGTCACTGCGTATAAACTATAATATCACCCCTGACCTTACAATACAGTACTGGGGACAGCCATTCTTTGCGGCAGCCGATTATTCAGGATTTAAAAAGATAACAAACCCAATGGCCGGAGCATATGATGACCGCCAGCATGTATTCAGCGGTGATGAGATAAATAAGACGGAAAACAGATATTATATCGATGAAGATGCTGACGGTAATACCGATTATTCATTCAATGATCCCAGCTTTAACTTTGATGAGTTTCTTTCAAACCTGGTGCTGAGATGGGAATTTGCACCGGGCTCAACACTGTATGCCGTATGGTCACAGTCAAGAGATGCATATGTGCCAACAGGGGACTTTATCCTGCAGGATAATATCAATACACTCTTCGGTGAAGAAAAACCATATAATGTATTCCTTCTTAAACTATCCTACAGGTTCGGCCTGAGGTAAGAAAGTAAAACCAGGATATTAATGATGCAGAGGCTGTCTCAAAAGGGCAGCCTCTTCCTCTTTATTGAATCCATTAATACTATATTTGCAGGCTGTATAGCAAGACCACCGGCATGGATCAAATGATAACAATATTCAGCTACAGCCTGTCCGCAGAACAGGCAATATTATTCTTTCTCTGTGCAATGGTAACGGGACTGGCAAAAGGGGGCCTTAAGGGAATAGGCCTTGCCATTGTGCCCGTCATGGCCCTGGTTTTCGGTGCCAGGGAGTCAACAGGCATACTGCTGCCAATGCTGATAATGGCAGATATAATGGCCGTGATATATTACAGGAAGTTTGCAGAGTGGAGGTTTATCTTTATGCTGCTGCCCGCAACAGTGGCTGGGATAATAATAGGCCTCATAACAGGTAATAATATCAATGCCAGGCAGTTCAGTATTATACTATCCACCATTGTAATCGTAATGCTCGTTCTTTTGATTCTTAACGACATCCTGAAAAAAAAGGACGGCAATATACCTGATAATAAGGGTTTTGCCGCCATTATGGGTATTAGCGGGGGCTTTGCCACAATGATAGGCAACTCGGCCGGACCGGTATTTAACCTCTACTTTCTGGCCATGCGGATGCCTAAAAAAGAATTCATTGGCACCGGGGCATGGTTCTTCCTGATAGTGAATATTACCAAAGTCCCCCTCCATATTTTCTCATGGCATACCATAACAACAGATACAATAATGCTCAGCCTGTCTGCACTGCCCGCAATAGCCATTGGCATCATTGCCGGTATATACCTTGTGAAATTATTCCCGGAAAAAATTTACCGCTATTTTGTTATTATTGCAACGGTGGTCTCAGCTATAGCCCTGTTCCTGAAATAAACCGCAGTGCCGGAAATTTTGTTATTATTGCAACATTCAGGGCCTTTGTCCGTCTTTCATTTAAACCAAACTAAAACACCTGTAATGAAGAACCTGATTATAACCCTCATTATCCTGGCAGGATTGACCCTTAATACCAGCGCCCAGGATAAGCAGAAAAAATATTATGAAGCACACCGGACAGAGACTGCACCGCTAATAAACGGCAACCTCGATGACCAGGCATGGATGCTTAACAACTGGCAAAACGGGCTTATCCAGCATGAGCCATATGAGAACAGGCCACCCTCCCAGCCTACTGAATTTAAGATTTGCTATGATGATGCATTCCTTTATGTTGCAATAAAAGCCTTTGATTCATCGCCCGACAGCATAACCAACAGGATGAGCCGCAGGGATAATGCTGACGGTGATATGGTATTTATAGGGCTCGACAGTTACCACGACCTTCGTACCATGTTTATCTTCGGTGTAAGCTCTGCCGGTGTCAGGGCAGACTGGATAATGTCAAATAACGGACAGAATGAGGACTTTACCTGGGATCCCATCTGGCAGGCAAAGACAAGTATGCACGAATGGGGCTGGGCCGCAGAGATGAAGATACCCTTCACCCAGCTAAGGTTTCAGAAGAACTCGGATGAAGTGTGGGGGATGATAGTGGCCAGGCAGATATTCAGGCATAACGAGCAGAGCCTGTGGCCTGCCATACCCCGTGATGCTCCTGGCATGGTGCACCTGGCAGCTGAGCTGGGGGGACTGCAAAATGTGGAACCGCGCAAGCAGCTGGATATTATGCCCTACGGTGTGGCATCATATAATACATACGAGCCACAGGAAGGGAACCCCTTCAGGTCAGGTAGCGATTATAAGCTGAAAGCGGGAATGGATGCCAAGATAGGAGTAACCAATAACCTTACCCTTGACCTTACCATGCTGCCTGACTTCGGTCAGGTGGAAGCAGACCCCTCCGAAGTAAACCTCAGCGCTTTTGAAACATTCTTCGAGGAAAAAAGACCCTTCTTTATTGAGGGCGGTAATATAACCAGTTTTAATGTAGGCCTGGGCGATGGCGATGTGGGGAACGATAACCTCTTCTATTCAAGAAGAATAGGAAGGAGACCGCATGGATACCCAGCTACAGGTAATAATGAATATGCTGATATCCCAACATTTACAAATATACTGGGGGCAGCCAAACTGACAGGAAAAACAAAGAACGGGATATCGGTAGGTTTTATGGAAAGTATAACAGCAGAGGTAAAGGCGGAGATCGACAGCGCCGGACAGAGATCGACCCAGACAATTGAACCCCTCACCAACTACTCCCTGGCAAGGGTGCAGAAAGACTTCAACAAGGGTAACACGATTATCGGGGGTGCCGTAACAAGCACAATACGCAAACTGGATGGTACAGGAATGGATTACCTGCATAAAAATGCCACAACAGGAGGTCTCGATTTTACCCAATTTTTCAAGGAAAAGAATTATATGCTGAGCACCAGCATGTATATGAGCCATGTGGAAGGAACAACAGAAGCTATTACCCGCACACAGATGTCATCGGCAAGGTATTACCAGAGACCCGATGCAGACCATGTTGAGCTTGATACGGACAGGACAAGCCTGACAGGATTCGGAGGTAAGCTGGAGGCAGGGAAGATAGGAGGCAAATGGAATTTCCTGCTGATGTCAAACTGGAAAAGTCCCGGACTCGAAATAAACGACATGGGATACCAGAGGGAGGCTGACAAGGTGATCAATGTGCTCTGGACAGGCTATAATTTTACCGAACCTTTCGGTATCTTCAGAAGCATAAACCTTGGTAATAATGGTTATATGGTCCATGACTTCGGAGGCAATCTTCAGCAAGTTGGCTATGAGTGGTATGTTAATGCAGGCTTTAAGAACTTCTGGAATGCAGGCACAGGCGGTGGCTTTGGATGGCTTACCAGCTCCAGCACCATGCTGAGGGGCGGGCCTGCAATGAAAATGCCTGCCAGCTGGAATTACAGGATTAATTTTTCAACGGATAACAGGAAAAAAATATCTCTCTTTGCCGGTACCTTTATGAATGGTATGCAGGAGGATGCTTCCCTCAGTATAAATTATAATATGGGCATTACCATACGCCCGGTAAATACACTCAGGATATCCTTAAGCCCCGGATACTCGGTGCGGAATGATGAATTCCAGTATATAACAAGGAGGAGCTTTAATGATGAAGACAGGTATATATTCGGAAGGATAGACCAGAAAGTACTGAATATGTCGCTGAGGATAAATTATAATATCACACCCGACCTTACAATACAGTACTGGGGACAGCCTTTCATTGCCACGGGTAAGTACAGCAATATTAAGATGATAACAGATCCCGCTGCTGATGAGCTGTCAGACCGCTATCACCAGTATACGGATGAACAGATAAGCATGGCTGAGGGCTATTATTATATTGATGAGGACAGTGACAACAATATCGACTATGGCTTCGGCAACCCAGACTTCAATGTTGATGAGTGGATATCCAACCTGGTGGTACGATGGGAATTCCTTCCGGGATCAACAGCCTACCTTGTATGGTCGCAGTCAAGAGACTATTATTCCCCGGATGGAGAGTTTGAGGTAATAAATAACCTCAGCGACCTTTTTACAGATAAAAAAGCCAATAATGTATTCCTGGTAAAAGTATCCTATCGCTTTGGACTGAGGTGATAGCATATTTTATACCCTTAAAATGTTATAAACCAGGCTCATGAGATCGCTTAGCTAAGTTCATACCGGTTTATACAATTTTTTTATCTTTGTTTTAAACAATACTGAAAGTCATGCATAACCACGGTGGAATAATCTTTTACCAGACTACAAATCTCAAGCAGCTGCATAATTTCTACACCGAAAAAGTGGGGGCCGCACTGTGGCTCGACCAGGGAGGATGCCGCATATACCGCTTCGGCAATATGCTCTTTGGCTTCTGCCAGAGGGAGGAAACGGAAAAAGGAGCCCTGCTGACCTTCTTCTACCCAACCCGCGAGCTGGTGGATGAGATGCACAGGAGGCTGGAAGGATATGCAGAATCAGAACCAAAAGATAATGCCGCTTACAGGATATACCATTTCTATGCCCGGGATCCTGATGACAGGCATATAGAATTTCAGTATTTCTGGGATGAGATCGAAGATATCCACTAAAGCGATAAACCATGAAAAAAATTGAACTCAGCCTGCTGATAATATCCCTGGTGGGGTTAATACTCGTCATAGCCGGACTCGAAGCGGCATGGTATGTAGTAATACCCTTTCTGCTGCTGCTGGGCATCTTCTACTACTTCTTTGGCTTCGCCCTGCTTAATAATATTGCCCCTGAAGGCATATTCAGATCCGTATCCTATAAGGGCATCTCCCCCCTGCGTATTTTCGGCTCCGTGCTGGCAGGCATGGCCATATCATTAGTCCCGGTAGCCGTACTGTTCAAACTCCGCCAATATCCTATGGGAGGCACGATAACCCTGTTAGCAGGCATATCAACATTACTTGTCCTTATCTTTATGATAATACTCTATATCAGGCAAAAGAAGAAGATTCATCTTGAAAATATCATACGCTTTGGTATAGCCTTTTTGATAATACTTGCTTTTATGAAACTTGAGATAAGTGTTTGACTGGCCTTCATGATAGCCACCTGGCTGGTGCCATCTCCTTTTGTTAATTAAGTTAATAAATATTAAAAACGCAGCATGCAGGAGCCTGTAAGAAGTATATAATTATCTTTACCTTCCGGTAACCCAAACTAAAGACCTTCATTATGAACTCTAAAAGACCCGCTTACATCCTTCTCAGCGTTTTTCTTTTTTCTGCTCACCTTAGTGCACAGAATACAGGACAGGAAGCACTTAACTCAATTACAGCCGCCGAATTACGCAATCATATCTTTTTTCTGGCATCCGATTACCTCAATGGCAGGGTTGGACCATCAGCAGAATATGAGATAGCAGCACAGTATGTGGCCACCCAGTTTGCAGCAGCAGAACTCGAGCCCGTACAAACACAGGATGGAAACAAATCTTTCTTCCAGGATGTGCCATTTGTAAAAACAGTGTATGATGATAAAATAAAATGGACCCTGGATATAGATGGAACTGACAGGCAATTTGTTCACAGGAAAGATTTCAAAATAGTCTATGGCAGCACACTCAATTTCGAAAATACTCCGCTGGTATGGGCAGGATATGGAATTGAAGAGCCTGAACATAAATGGAATGATTTTAAGAACCTTGAAACCGAAGGCAAAATAATAGTGTTCATGACCGGTGCCCCTGTAAAGAAAGACAAACCGGTACTGCCGGATGATATACACAACAAGTACAACGGTCAGCGGGGCTTCCAGGCAAAAATATCCAACCTTTTCAGCAAGGGCGCTGCAGCAATAATAATGGTTGATACCGAAAACAGCGGACCTATGGCTTTCGATGCTGTAACAAGCCGCTTTAATACCGAAACCTACGAATACAAAAATACGGAGCAGGGAAGCAGGCGCAGCAGGCCCGCAGTATTTATTGTTAAACCTGATTTTATCGATATGGTAATGGGTGATAAACCCTATAATCCTATGAAGGACAATTCCGGTAAACTGAAAAACTATCAGCCCCAGGTAATAAAAGATGTACAGGTAAACAGCTCAACAGAGGTACTCAGCCGGGAAACCATAAATACAAAGAACGTGGTGGGGATGGTGCCAGGTACCGACCCGGTGCTGAGAAATGAATATATAGTGGTAGGTGCACACCTCGATCATGTAAAACCACGCGACGGGCAGGTATGTAACGGTGCCGATGATAATGCCAGTGGCTCGGCCGGGGTTATTGAAATAGCTGAAGCCGT
>JAXHLX010000009.1:0-6009 GCA_034521735.1 Bacteroidales bacterium | reverse complement strand
TATTGTAAGAGCATATGCTGATTATCTTAATTTACTAATCTGCCTTTTTTATTGACCATCCCCATTTAAGGCCGAAAACAAACCATGCAAGGTATAAAGACCCTACGGCGAATATTGTATCACCTATCACCCTCAGCCAGCGAAGGGTCTGAAGGGCCGGCGTTTCCATGAATTCAGCCGAACGTGCATACCATAGTCCATGCTTGACACTGGCCACTGTTTGTGCAAGCCCTATCGGCAGTACGCTGATAAGAACCATTAGCATAAGACCTACATTCAGTGACCAGAAAGCAATCTTAACAGGCCTGTTCTTCCATACTGCATTCAGGTCCATATCCCTTAAGACAAAAAGCATCAGTCCTATGCCCAGCATTCCATAAACACCAAAGAGAGCCGTGTGGCCATGAACAGGCGTGGTGTTCAGTCCCTGCATATAGTATAAGGCAATTGGCGGGTTTATCAGGAACCCGAATATTCCGGCACCTACAAGGTTCCAGAAGGCAACCGCCACAAAGAAGTATATAGGCCACCTGTATGCCTTTACCCATTCTTTTGCCCTGCTGAGTCTGATATTATGATAGGCTTCAAAGCCCATAAAAACGAGCGGAGCCACTTCAAGAGCGCTGAAGGTAGCACCAAGTGCCAGGATAGCTGTTGGTGTTCCAGTAAAATAAAGATGATGAAAAGTACCCAGTATACCACCCGAAAGAAAAACGATGGTGGCAAACAACACACTCGCGGTTGCAATGGACGCCCGTATCAGTTGCATCCTGACAAACAGGAAAGCAATAGCCACCGTGGCGAAAACCTCGAAGAATCCTTCAACCCACAGATGCACAACCCACCAGCGCCAGTACTCTGCTATCGCCAGGTGTGTCTGCCTGCCCCACATCAGTCCCGCGCCATAAAAAGCGGCAATGGCAATTGAGGCTATAAGGAACATTATCAGCAGGTGCCTGTTCTCCGACCTGGCTTTTATTGCAGGCCACAAAGCCCTGCCCATCAGGAAAAGCCATAGGAATAAGCCAATAAAGAGGAATATCTGCCAGAAACGGCCCAGGTCAACATATTCATAGCCCTGGTGACCAAACCAGAAATTATCTATAAGACCAAGCTTCTGCATTACACCCATCCATTGTCCGGCCAGTGAGCCAACAACAATGATAAGTAATGCAATGAACAGGAAGTTAACGCCTGCTTTCTGGTACCTCGGCTCTTTCCCTGATATTGCCGGGGCAATAAAAAGGCCGGTGGCCAGCCAGGATGTGGCTATCCAGAATATCGCCAGCTGCAGATGCCAGGTTCGTGATATGGAGTAGGGCAGAATATCAGCCAGTGGCAAGCCATAAAAACCCAGACCTTCAACACTGTAATGGGCCGTGATAACACCCATCAGTATCTGTACAAGTATCAGGGCTGTCACCACCCAGAAATATTTAAGGGTGGCCTTCATGGAAGGGGTGAGCTTCAGTCCTGATAAGGGATTGACATCCGGACTGTCCTCCACTGTCTCATCTTCCTTGCTGGCCGCGTAATACCATGCCAGCAAGCCTATACCGGCAAGAAGTATGATAACACTGAAACCCGTCCACAGAAGGAAGGACCCGGTAGGCTCGTTGCCGCCAAGTTTATCCGGTGGCCAGTTGTTTGTGTAGGTAATGTCCTTTCCCGGTCTTTCCGTGATAGTAGCCCAGGTTGCCCAGAAAAAGAATGCATTCATCTTTTCCATGCGGTCAGGATCCTTTATGCTGTTGGCAGGAATGCCATAAGCTTCCCTGAGTTCAGCCATTTCAGGATTATCCATAAACAGGCCGGTATAATGACTGCCGACTTTCTCTATTGCCTCAGCCCTGAGTGAACTGATAATAAGATCTTTTGTTTCCGGGTTATAGGTGTTGGCCCGCATTTTGTCCTGCAGGCGCGACTGTAAACGCGCTTTGTTCTCATTGCTCAGCTTTTCATAATCATTTCCGAATTCTGCTTTTGACCATACATTAACAATATAAACCAGTTCCCTGTGCAGCCAGTCGGCAGTCCAGTCAGGGGCCTTATAAGCCCCATGTCCCCATACAGTGCCTACTTCCTGTCCGCCTATCGACTGCCATATGTTCTGGCCATCTTTAATATCAGCGGATGTCATAATCACCCTGCCATCTTCCGTGACAACCCTTTCGGGGATGGGAGGTTTTTCGCGGTAGATCTCGCGTCCGAAATAACCCAGTACAGCAAACGAAATAATCATTACCGCAGCAAATCCGATCCAAAGATTTCTTGTTTTCATAGGTTAAATTTTAAAAATGACAATCAGCAGATATTTCCCCGGACATTGATCATATCATTCATCGTCTGATAAAAATGATTAAAACATACTTTAGGAGAAAAATCATATTCCCGATTGACATGTCTGTTTCAAACTTTATATATTATGAAGCAAATATATAAAATATATTTATAAAAGGACTGTTTTGTCTTTATATAAAATCTGGTATCTTTGCACAAAGAAATGACAATGATTTATAGACCGGACAAGAACTGAGCGAATCGATCTCATGAACGAAGTGAATTACTTTTTTTATAATAAATTCATAAGCAAGTATGAACCTAAAAAGTCAACGGCGGTGATATCAGCGGAGTCATTAAAAAAGTTCATACCAGAACGAGGAAGGAGCGGCTGCGTGTTGGGCGATTTTTTTGTAAGTTTATAAAGAGAATGGGAGAATCCAAATTATTGATTTATGTTAACAAAAAGAACCAGATACGCGATAAGGGCTCTTATTTATATATACTTCCAAAACAGTAACAACAGAAGACCTCTTATAAAGGAAATAAGCAGTGAGATTGATGCTCCACCCGCTTTTACGGCAAAGATACTGCAATCGCTTGCCAGGCATAAACTGGTCAGTTCAGCGAAAGGCAGGGGAGGAGGATTTTTCTTTCCCGGAAATATTTCTGAAATAACAATATATGATGTTATTAATGTTATTGAAGGAGACGGGATTTTCCGAGACTGCGGATTCGGGCTGAAAAACTGCAATGACGATAATCCGTGTCCCGTACACTATAAATACAAAACCGTGCGTGATGATTTTTATAAATTAGTAAAAGAAGAGACCATTGCTTCACTGGCACAAAAAGTGGAAAAGGGTGAAGCAGTATTGAATAATAATTACAAAAATTAAATAATTAAAAATTAAACATTATGGCTATAAAAAAAGTTTGGATAGAAGAAGGTTGTACTTCCTGCGGCTTGTGTGAAGATATATGCCCGGAAGTATTTGAAATGGAAGATGAGGCAGTAGTGAAGAGCGATGCTGATTTTGAAGCAAATGAGGATTGTATTACTGAAGCAGCTGAAAGCTGTCCGGTTGACGTGATCAAATACGAAAAGTAAAAAGGTTTTGTGTTGATGTCCGGAACGGATATAAACCATTCCGGACATTATCACTAACAACGATTGTAAAAACAGATTATAACAAAATATATTTATATTATAATTATGAGTAAATCATCAGACAATTCAAGGAAAAAGAAACTTAAAGAGCTGATACTGAAATTACATGAAGGTGAATCGGCACAGGCTGTCAGGCAGGAGCTGGTGTCGTTACTGGGCCAGGTGCCCTACGGCGAGGTTGTTGAAGTAGAGCAGGAACTGATAAATGAAGGCCTGCCGGAATCAGAGGTGCTTAAACTTTGCGATATACACGGCGAAGTGCTTGAAGGACATATAGACCTCAGCAATATGAAATCAATACCTGAAGGACATCCGGTGGATGTTTTTAAAAAGGAAAATGAAGAGATACTTAAGGTTGTGGGCAAGACCTTTGAAGCACTTGACAGGGTAGCTCAGCCTGATGTTAAAGACTTTGAGGCGCTGAGACTCGAGCTGCTGGGATATTTCAATGAGCTGTCAGATATTGACAAGCATTACCAGAGGAAGGAGTACCTGCTCTTTCCCTTCCTTGAACAGAGAGATATCACAGGTCCTCCCAAGGTTATGTGGGGCAAGCATGATGAGATAAGAGAACAGTTGAAGGGATGTATTGAGATACTGCGTACAGAAAGTATTGTCAGACAGGATATTATTGACTCCCTGGAACTGCTGTTTAAGCCCTGTGTGAAGGCAGTGAGGGATATGGTACAGAAAGAGGAAGAAATACTGCTGCCAATGGCACTGGATGAGCTGACCACAGAGGACTGGTGGGAAATAAGCAAACAGACCCTTGACTTCGGGTTTACCCTGTATGATCCGCCTGTCGAGTGGAAGCCCGAAGGCATGGAAGAAGGGGAAGGGAAGGAACAGACATACTATGCCGAAGGTAATATAAAACTGCCTTCTGGCAGTTTTACTGCAGCCGAGCTAA
Organism: Bacteroidales bacterium; assembly: GCA_034521735.1. Lineage (GTDB taxonomy): Bacteria > Bacteroidota > Bacteroidia > Bacteroidales > VadinHA17 > UBA9300. The sequence goes on along the minus strand of JAXHLX010000009.1, from coordinate 1,648 downwards.
TGTCAATACTCAACACCGTTCCTTTTGACATGACCTTTGTTGATCGTAATGACAGGGTTAAATATTTCACCCAGGGAGAGCACAGGATCTTTCCCCGCAGCCGCTCAATAATAAACCGTGATGTCAGGCTCTGCCATCCACCGGGAAGTGTACATATCGTTGAAAAAATACTCGAAGATTTTAAATCGGGTAAAGCATCCCATGCACCCTTCTGGATACAGATGAAAGGAAAGTTTATATATATAGAGTACTATGCTCTCCGTGATGAAAAGGGTGAGTATGCCGGTACACTGGAGGTGTCTCAGGATCTTACTGAACTAAGGGAGCTGAGCGGTGAACAGCGGATATTGTCTTACACGGATAAAGATAAAAACAGTGTATAAAATAATAACCCCAAAGACAAAGATATACGACCTGCTCCAGGAATATCCGGAGCTGGAAGATATGCTGATAGAGATGGCGCCGCAGTTTGAGAAGCTAAGAAATCCCGTTTTAAGAAAAACCATAACCCGTATTACAAGCCTTAACCAGGCTGCCACAATTGCCGGTATGGATGTGGAGGATATGATCAACAGGCTCAGAAAGGCGGTTGGACAGGAACCTGGGGAGGAATATGAAGGAACTGGCGGCTCGTATAATACCGAAAAGCAGAAGTGGGTCAAAAAGAAAAAGCTGGCAGCTACAATTGACATACGTGATATGTTGCACAAAGGTGAACAGCCGGTTCATGAGGTTCTTTCATCAATAAAAAGGCTCGGGGACAAGGAGAAGCTCATGGTGATAGCCCCGTTTATCCCGGCGCCCCTGATAGATAAAGCAACAGGGATGGATTATAAGCACTGGCTGCATAAAGAGTCTGAGGACGAATATCATGTCTATTTCAGCAGGTAAGGAGCCTGCAGTACTGGCTGAACACTCTTTTTATTGGTTACGGAAATCGGCAGCAATGAGCCGGCTGACAGACTTGGTTTAATTGCTGTATCTGAAGTACCTGTTGCATGAATCGTAGCTGAGCGGATACATCAAGATTCACGCAGGTACTGTATCATGGCCTCTGCTGTTGTGATATCATATACTTCAGCAGGCTCCGGGAAATAATCTTCATACACCATGGGAATATAGTCATTGATCGCTATAGACAGCAGATGGTCATCATCCCAGACCTTACCCCCGGTATCCTTAATAATAATATCACCGGAAGGGTCATTTTCCATTACGACGCCGGCATAATAAAAGCCTGCATCTGCTCCTTTAAGAAAATCCTTAATCTCAGACACAGTCATTTCGTACCTGCGCAGTCCGTTACCGAAAGGGTCGATTTTATATATCTCCATAAGGCTTATACTTCCAGTGTCAAGGTCAGCTCTTATGCCACCCGGATTCTGAAATGCCATGTCGGTACCCAGATAAGCCATCAGGGCATCGGTGTAAAAACAACCAACCGTCCGGTTCCTTGTAAGGAGTATATCGTTTGTTCCAATAATTTCTGAAAAAGCAGGATTATTATTATATGATTCGATAAGAGTATTGAGCTGTTCATCGCTTTCGGGATAATCGTCAAGGTCAATAAGCTCAAATTCTTCCGACATAATCTTTTTATCCTTTATAACAAGGGATATTTTTCCGAGATAATCAAGGTAGGCCCCTG
>JAXHLX010000008.1:0-5889 GCA_034521735.1 Bacteroidales bacterium | reverse complement strand
GTTTTTTTAGCAGGGTTTAAAGTCTTGAGGCTATAGTCTGATATCCATTTTCATGCAATGATCATAACCAACCTGGTATGCTTCATCGGCACGTGATGCATCTAGTATATCAAACTCACTCAGCTCCTTTGGCTCTATTATAAGATCACATCTGTCTTCCAGTCCGTGTATTGTAGAGTTAACACTGAGATGAAATGTCCTTGCGGCAATCTGTATGAGATTTTTAAGCTTATCGGTTTTATTTATGGGACTGATATTAACGGCAATAACCTTTTTACATATATCCTTTAAGGGCTCAACCGGCACATTATCAAAAAGGCCTCCGTCAGAATACATTTTTCCGTCTATTTCAACAGGGCTGAAGAGTACGGGTATTGATGCTGATGCCTGTACCAGTTTTACCAGCGGTCCCTCATTGATGTATTCCACTTTGCCGTTGAGTATATCACTTACAGTTACGTAAAAGGGGATTTCCAGGTCTTTAAGGTCATCAACATTGATGTCTTTGGACAGGCTGTTTTTTAACCTGTCAAGATTCATCAGTCCCGTTTTAGGTATCCTGACCTGTACAAAGTCTATCAGTTTATGCTTCTTAAAAAGTTCAAAAGCCTCTTTGGGAGACTTTCCGGCTGCTATATACACACCTGCTATGGAACCGGCACTTGTACCTGCAATAATATCGGGCTTGATACCTTTTTCTTCCAGAGCCTGTAATACACCCAGATGTGCATAACCTCTTGCACCACCTCCACCAAGGGCAATTCCGTACTTGTATTTCTTTCTGCTGAACATTATAGCTATTTGTTATTTTATAACTTAAAGATAAACTATAAAAAGCAGTTGACAAAAGTAATTCGTCATCTTCAGCGGTAATCATTAGTTTACTGTAACATGATTACTTCATAAAGATAAAAGTACCGGCATGCCCTTATAGCTGAATATGTTCCCTTGATAAAAATACAGCTTTTGCTTATGCCATATATTCCTGTAATTAATTCTTAAGCATGGTAAGAAGCATCTTAAAAGCCGTCTCTGCCTCAACTGCATGAGGTATTCCGGCTGGCATAATTATTATTTCACCTTCAGTGAGCAGATGACTTTTACCGTCAATAATGATATTAGCCGATCCTTCGATAATCTGAACCAGCGCATCGAAGGGGGCTGTGTGTTCACTCAGGTTCTGATTTTTTGCAAAGGCAAAAAGAGTGACATTCCCTGCTTCATTCTTCTGAACTATTTTGCTTACCACAGATCCCTCTGCATAGCTGACAGATTCTTTTAATGTGTATTTTTTTGTATTTTCAAATGTATTGATAGCCATGGTTTATATATATTAATTATAATAAGTTTTATTTAAATAAAGTTCCGGGGTACAGGCATTTGCCAACGCCGGAACTTAGGGTTTTATCTTATTTTTATGACTGTTTTAGCTAACCATCAGTTCAACATCTTCATCAACGGTTCCGATTCCTGCCAGGCCAAAATTCTCAACCAGTACATCCTTTATGGCGGGCGAGATAAAAGCAGGCAGGGTTGGGCCCAGATGTATATTTTTTACCCCCAGGGACAGGAGGGCCAGCAATACTATCACGGCTTTTTGCTCATACCAGGCTATATTGTAGACAATTGGGAGTTCATTAATATCACTGAGCTCAAAGACTTCTTTTAATTTCAGTGCAATAACCGCAAGAGAATAGGAATCATTGCATTGCCCGGCATCCAGTAATCTTGGGATGTCCCCAATGGTGCCGAGCTCCAGTTTATTATAACGGTACTTTGCACAGCCGGCAGTCAGAATTACCGTATCTTTCGGTAATTTTTCAGCAAATTCCGTATAGTATTCGCGTGATTTCATTCTGCCATCACAGCCGGCCATCACAACAAATTTCCTTATTGCCCCTGACTTAACCGCTTCCACAATCGGCTCAGCAAGCTCTATTACCTGGTTGTGGGCAAAGCCACCAACAATTTCACCTGTCTCTATCTCAACCGGAGGAGGACATTTCTTTGCATGTTCAATTATTTTAGAGAAATCTTTTGGCTTTCCGTCTTCCCTGTCAGGGATATGAGTACATCCCTCAAAGCCGGAGTTACCGGTTGTGTATATTCTGTCAATATAATTTCCCCTGGGGGGTACTATACAATTTGTCGTAAACAGTACAGGCCCGTTGAAGGTCTCGAATTCTTCCTTTTGCTTCCACCATGAATTTCCGTAATTACCAACAAAATGCTCATACTTTTTGAAGGCAGGATAATAATTGGCAGGCAGCATTTCACTGTGGGTGTAAACATCCACCCCTGTTCCTTCAGTTTGTTTCAGCAATTCTTCCATGTCTTTCAGGTCATGACCGCTGATTAGTATTGCCGGATTCTTTCTTACTCCTATATTCACTTTTGTGATTTCGGGATTACCATATGAGCTGGTATTTGCTTTATCCAGCAGGGCCATCACTTTCACCCCGTACTCACCACATTTGATCACCATATCAGTCAGTTCAGCGGCACCTATTTCCTCATCCAGGGTAGCGGTAAGCGCCCTGTGGGCAAATTTGAATATGTCTTTATCACTGTAACCCAGTGCTAGCGCATGATCGCCGTAAGCCGCTATCCCTTTGAGGCCATATGTCAACAGCTCCTTCAAAGATCTGATATCTTCATTTTTGGTGTTCAATACTCCTACTTTTTCACTCTTGATGAGGATCAGGTCTTTATCCTCTTCCTTCCATGTGGCTGGTTCAGGCAGCTCTTCCGGGAGAAGGTCGTTTGCTCTCAGATCATTTATAAGGTCCTCCCTCAGCGGGTAGGAATCTTTGATCTTTGCAATGATCTTATTCCTGTCAAAATTGCCGTTTGTGATTGTTACGAATAAGGCCTCAAATACGTATTTATTGGCTTCGTCCGTGTTTAAATCCTTTTCCCCTGCTATATGTGCCAGCCAGGAAACGCCTTTGCTGACATATATCAGCAAATCCTGCAGGTTTGCAACTTCATCAGTTTTTCCGCATACTCCTTTAATTGTGCAACCGGTATTTTTTGCAGCTTCCTGGCACTGAAAACAAAACATATTCATAATTCCTTTATTTTTTAAGTGGTTATTTATTAATGTTTACTTATAAAATCCATATTTTTATTGACTATGCTAAAGAGACCTGAATAAGCATTCCTGCTTATTTTTTCGGCACTCGTCTTGATTTAGTCAGTTTACTGGTTCCATCATTTGCTGTTTATATCCATTCTTCCTTAAGTATCCCGCCCCTGGTGTCAACAACAGTTTGTTTTACGGGTATTTTTCTTTTCGCAAGTGCCTGGGCCGCCCTAATCATTTGTAGTAATCCGCTGCAACATGGCACCTGCATTATCATAAGCTGCAGAGTGTTTATTTCAGCCTCATCAATCAGCCGGCGTATCTTATCGACATATATATCTGTACCCTGGTCCAGTTTAGGGCAGGCAATGGCCAGTGTTTTGCCCCTCAGGTAATCCCGGTGAAATCCGGGCAGCGCATAAGCCACACAGTCTGCTGCCAGCACCATATCCGATCCCCTGTAATGCGAGGCAGCAGGATTTATTAGGTGCATCTGAACGGGCCAGTGGCTGAGAGATGAAGTCCAGCGTTTCTTCTGCCGGAGCTAGTAGTCCTCTGCTAGCATTGCCTTTAAAGCTGACAGACTGTGAACCGGGACAGGAACTTCCATTGACTCCGTGTCCGGCATGTATGGCTCCGGCTGTGGTATGTTTAACTCCGTGCCCTGACATGTATGATTCCGGCTGCGGCATGTTGTCCTGTGATTTTCTACTTCACGGATAATATCGTGAACATCAAAATCCATATCATCTGAGTTCTCTTTCAAATACATAATTGCCTCATCCAGTAAACCATGCTCATTATGATCTTTTAGATGTTTCATATGTGCAATAATGGTATTCTTCCCTTTGCCAGTCATTAATTTCATTACCTTTATTTCGTCGTATGGCTCAGCTTCCCTTTTTTCTATGCTTATTGCCCCTTCCGGACAATGACCAAGGCAGGCCCCCAGTCCGTCACACATAAGATCTGAAACCAGCCGGGCTTTGCCGTCAATTATCTGAAGAGCTCCTTCATGGCAATTGGGTATACATTCGCCACATCCGTTACATAATTCTTCATCTATATTTACAATTTCTCTTTCCATGTTCATTTTATTTATTGATTCAAAAATATTTATAATTTTGCACAAAAAATGTATCATATGTTACAAACAGCGAATAAAACTAAAGAAGAGCTGATAGAGCCCTGCAATGATGAGTGCAGTTATTGTTTTCTTAATTATACCGATGTACTGGCTGAAAATTATTTATTCAGGAGCCTTGCCAAGAGAGAGATCGGTAAAATTATACGAAAGGTCCATCATCAGGTCAGGAAGTGCAAAAAAGGCGATGTGATTGCTTTCGAGGGTGATTATTACGATAAGCTGATTATCATCGTAAAAGGTTCGGTAGTTGGAGAGATGATGGATTTTGAAGGACGTGTTTTAAGGGTTGAACAGCGTACTGCGCCTGAAAGCGTGGCTACGGCTTTTATTTTCGGAGCTAATAATAAATTACCGGTTACCATTACTGCAATGGAACAAACACGTTTGTTGCTGATTCCGCGTGATGATCTTATGAACCTGTTTGCAGAGAATATAACGGTATTGCAGAACTATCTTGATATAATGGCTAACCGTGCCCAGTTTCTGAGCAGGCAGATGAAATTGCTCGGACTTAATTCAATTAAAGGGAAAATTGCAAACTATCTTTTGGAGCAGGTAAAAAAACAAGGCAAGTGATAATATCCGTATTGAGCATTCACAGTCTGATCTGGCGGAGATGTTTGGTGTTACGCGTCCATCAATAGGCAGGGCCATGGGTGAACTGAAAAAGGCAAAATGCATCAGTGCCAGGGGAAAGAATATCAGGATAGATGATAAAAGCAGGCTTTCTGAGCTTCTCCGTTAGCGTAAGAGATTGGTTTTTAGGATTCTTATGAAGATTATTAATCTCCAAAGATACATTCATCACCTTCTTCTTCAAGCTCTATGGTTGCATGCTGCAGGTTTAACGCCTCGCATTTTTGCCTGATCTCTGCTTTCAGTCCGGGATATACACTGCGTGGAGTGTCTTTCGGCAATACGGCATGCAGTGTGATTATATTATTTTGGCCGTCAAGGGACCATATATGCAAATCATGAACAGCGATTACACCTTCTGTCTGGATAATTTCATCTTTGACTTTTTCGGCATCAATACCGGGCGGTACTTCCTGAAGTAAGATCCTGAATGTTTTCCTGAGGTTTTTGTAGACATTAAAAAGCACCCAGAAAGTTATCCCGATTGATAGCAGGGGGTCAAGCACCGGTGCGTTTATAAATATCATCACTATGCTCACAATAAGAACAGCCACCCAGCCAAGCACATCTTCAAGCATATGCAGGTAAACAGCTTTTTCATTCAAGGAACTTCCTTTTCTCAGACGCAATACGGCAATGCCATTAACTATAATACCCAGTACGGCAAGGTACATCATGCCCTGAGCATTGACTTCATCAGGGGACAATAATCTTTCAATGACCTCTCTCAGGACGAAAACCGAACCTATAATAAGCATTACTGAGATTGAAACAGCACCCAGTAGAGAGAATCTTTTATAACCGTAGGTATAAAGCTTGTCACTTCCGCGGTTTGACACCTTTTGAAGGTACCATGCCAGTGCCAGTGATATTGTGTCTCCAAGGTCATGCAATGCGTCAGACAGTATGGCTATGCTGTTGGTTAACAGTCCGCCTACAATCTCAATCACAGTAAACACCAGGTTGAGGAAGAAAGCCAGGGATATATGTCTTGAGCTGTTTTTATTCTCCTTATGCCGGT
>JAXHLX010000007.1:0-58702 GCA_034521735.1 Bacteroidales bacterium | reverse complement strand
CTAATAAAAGCTACTGTGACCAGGGAATAAATATGTGTTTTTCTTACTCGGGACCCGGTTTCTGTATGCCAGACCGGTTTATCTTTCATTTGTATATGTATTTGAAAATTCGCTTCTGTTCCAGAGTGAATCCGGATTTATCAGAAGACTGTCGGACTGTTCATAATCCGGTACGGGAGATTGTAACTTATCCGGTTCGCCTGTGGTACTGACAGCTGAAATAAGCTGTGCAAGTATCAGAAAAACCGAAGTAACAATAAATAAACCTAATAATATTTTCCTTATTTTTTGAGTATTCATCTTCTTAAAACATTAATCAAGATCCTTCGCACAGTTCTGAAATATGCCATTACCCCGTCAACCGGGCACAGGTAATTACACCATGGCCTCCTGAAAAACAGCGACATTATAATGCTTAGCATCAGGAGTATAAAGATAAGAGCCGTAGCGGTAAGCTGAAAGAAAGCCCCGAAAACAGAGTACTCTGCAATAGAGGGATTGTTCATGATCAATGCAAGAATAACAGCAAGCAGTGTTATTCCCCATTGAATGTATTTGACCAGTCTGAACCTGCCAGGCTTTAAACCGGATGCATTACCGGCAGCCCCCAGTAGCTCCTGTGTTGCCCCGAAGGGACAAACAGATCTGCAATAATTATTTTTGCCTCCTATAAGAATAAAACCAAGGGCAAGCAAAGGTATTAGGAGAACATACAGCTCGCCGTCAGGATCAGGCATATAAGCGGTAAAAACGCTTATAAACCGTGGCAGGGTAAGAGGTTGGCCCAGCACAAAGCCCAGGAAGACAATAGACAGTAGCCATGATGTCCACTGCAGGTACTTACGTGCTGGTCTGAGCTTTTCTAAGGAAATCAGTACCGACAGTGCGAACAAGAGCAAAACCAGTATCTCAGGCCAGCCGGCACTTATGCTCAATTTTTTTTTCTGTTTCCATCCCTCACCTGCCGAATAACCCTTTCTAATGGCTTCTGTAATAGCATCGCTTGTTATGGTGGCTCCTGCCACTGCATCAACAGACAGATCATTAGCGGCCAGATCAGCCAAAGAAAGCCCCTCAAACCTGTCAGTGAAATTCCTGCGGAATAATTTACTCACGAATGATGGTGTTTCCTTATTTGCTAGCAGGTGGACAGAGACAATTATGCCTGCGGTGTCGGTTACGGCAGCTACCGTCACATTGCCGTTATAACCCCTTCCCTCACCGCTGTATATTTGACCCTTTACCTTACCTGAATAACCCAGGAGCAGCCACTTGTTATTGTTTACTGCCGAATACTTCTCACCCTGCTTTAACATACTTCCTATAAGCTCCAGGTCATTATTTTCCGCAATCTTCTTTCCGGCTATTGCTGCCGTTATTATCAGAATGCCAACAGCAAGTACCGTTACCAGATCAGTTGTCTTTTTCTTCATCCGCACTCCTTAACAAAAACCTGCCCAAAACAACAGCAGCAACTAGCATCACTGCTCCCGGAACGGCCATAAATAACAATCCTGCACGCATCTCTTTTTCCCCTATCAGGGTAAATCCGCCGGCTAAAATAATGCTCAGCAATATAAACCACAGAAGCACCAGGGTCCATTTCCACCAGTTCATTTTTATATTCATGTCCCTGAACATGGCAGCCATTCCAAGGATAAACACCGTATAAAGCACACCCATCACTATCCAGAAGAGCGGTTCCAAAATATTTGAATTATTAAACATGATTACATCTTTTAGATTTCAAACCATTCGTCCGTCATCAGCCATTCAGGAGCCTCCCCGAATGTCTTGTTGCTGCCGTCAGGAGGAGGAAGATACTCCTGTCCGCCCGAATAGGTAAAAAACTTTTTTTGCATTGCCAGCAAGCCTGACGCCACCAGGCCTGTCGGATCCCTCGGATCCACCTCACGGGCAAAACCGTGGACCCAGTTGTTCTTTCTTGAATAGGGACATACCGAAAGGCATACCCTGCAGCCCCTTGCATGGCTGGTAGCCACCGAATTCCAGATTGTAAAGCATTTATTCTGATCTATTTTCCATCTCCTGTAACCCCGGACTACCGTTTCCGCTTTATCAGTAAAGCTGATAGCACCACTCGGGCATTCCTCGGCACAGATCTTGCATTTTTCACAGAATCGGCTTACACCTATGTCGATGGGTCTGTCAGGTTCAAGCGGCATATCAGTGGTAATGGCTGCAAGCCGTGTGTTTGCTCCCAACTCGGGTGTTACCAGTATGCCGTTTCTTCCCTGTTCACCCAGACCCGCATCTATGGCCAGGGGCGGCATTACCAGGTCATAAGACGTTGGGGGTACATGAGGCCTTGCCGAATACCCAAGCTCCTTGAGGAAAATTTCCATCTTGCCTGCTATAAATCTCAGTTTGGAATAGGCATCATAGGAAGTTCCGTATGTGGGGTTTGCATACATTGAATCCCATTCATGAGGAACAGCTATTACAACAGCGTATTTCCAGTGTGAGGGCACTTCATAGTCTTCTCTGCCCACTCCCCGGAGGCTTCCCTGGTAAACCCACTCTTTCCTGACCCTTGCTATTCCTGCAAGTGAGGCACCGAAGCTGTAGCAGATCTTTTTTATCAGCTCAGAACCATGGGCTGGTGATTTCAGCTCATATTTAATCTTATTGACCCCTCTGAAATCAGATTCCTCCGGCCGTCCCCGTGGTTCTGCCGGGAAAGAGTCGCGGCCTCTTATTGGGCTTGAATGAGCTGTTGACCAGGCATCCGCAATAAAATATTTATCGCGGTACTTCTCCCAGTTGGCTCTCTGCTCCCTTCCTTTCTCCATAGCCTTCATGAACTCTTCAAGTGCACCTGGATTATCCCTGTAATACGATTGCAAATGCGAAGGCAGGGCATCTATCCCCTCAGCAGGCTTCCATGCAGGTTTCCCGCCATCACGTGAAAACATCAGCCTTGACAGCATGCCGTTACGTTTGAAAATATCCTCTACGGCTGTTATCCTTACCGGTTCACCCTCCTTAATATAGGTAGGCTTATCAACAAAAAAAGGCTTCCTGTTAAAAAACTGGTCTTCACCGTAGGCGGTGCGGCCATAGCCGGTATAACTGTCCTTGTCGGCGCCCGCTGAATACCCGGCACCGGCTGCACCTGCCAGGGAAAGTGCACCGCCGGCAAGTCCGGCCGACTTAATAAACTTTCTGCGATCAATTTTAATCATAAGGCAGCATTATTTTGATACATTTGTCAAATATATCCGAAAAATAGTTACAATTGCAACTAATTATAATGTTTATTAGCATCAGCTGTTAAAGAATTTATTAATGTATGAGTTTAAGAAGTCGCTTGGAAGGTTAAGTCAGCAGGTCTCAAAGTTGCTGGGGCTCAGGCTGGAGCTTAAGTTCAGGTCAGCAGGTATAAGAATGAACGGAGCACAGTGGAGTATTCTTTCAATGCTGCAACAATCGGATTGTGTCACACAGCAATGTATAGGAGCCACACTTCAGATGGATAAGGTTACCCTGACCAGGGCTGCCAATGCTCTTGAGAAGCAGGGCTACCTCACACGCTCACCATTGAAAGGTGACCGTAGGATAAATGAGATAAGCTTAAGCGACAAAGGGAAAAGAATATACTCAATCCTTGCTCCCCTGGCTGAAGAAACTCTTGGGGAAGCCTTTGCCGGTATAGATAAAAATGAAGCCGAAGCCATGATGGAGATACTTGACAGGGTTTATAATAACCTGAACCGTAGATAAGCTTATTCTGTTTCCGGTGTTGTCAATTATAACAGTGGCAGGTTTAATAAACTCTGAATGAACTACAAAGGACAGTGGTATAATCCTTAATAATCATAATTACCGGATTATTTATTGTTTTGAAGGGCATTTAACAGTCCCGTATGAACAGAACACGCAGCAATCGCCCTGTTCCGGTTTCAGTATAGTGTGACAGGCTGTACATTCATATAAGAACTGACAACTATCCTCAGGCATCTCTTCAGCCTGCCTTTTACCGCACTCAGGACATTCAATAATTGATACCATCTCTTTTTCTTTCATGGTTTTTCCATTTATTCAAGTTTTTACTATCTGAAAAATCATTGCAATTAACAATATTGTTCCGATTATCCTGTTTATATTCAGAGCAATGAGCTGCCATTTATCAAGCAGCTTTTCTCCTGACAATGCATATACATAAAGAACCAGTATTTTACCTGTAAATATACCTGTTATAAACAAAAGTATTTCAGGCGACAAAGCCGGAAAGGCGATATAAGGTTGTAATGCCGCAACTGCAACAATCCAATAGAGCAGGACCTGTATGCTTATAAGGTTAAGCACAGCCCCCCTGAGGAAATACGGGACCTTAATTTTTCTCTCCTTCTTATGTTCTTTTCCCTTAAGGATGAAGAACACTCCTGCTGCACCAAGGAGGATAATAACTGCATATCTGATAATCACATTATTGTCAACATATTTTTGAATAACAGTCCCTGCCAGTATAGCTGCAAGCCCGTACAGTATTTCCACCATACCGGCTCCTGCGGCGAGTTGCATGGATTTTGCTTTGCCCTCCCTGTATGCAATATCCATTACACTAAGGTTAACAAGTCCCAACGGTATTGCTCCACCCAGCGTGATAAGAAAGCCGGTTATATATACGGTTATGAGGTTCATATTAAGATAAATGCTTAAATACCGGAAGGATCCGTTTTTTTATGGATCCTTCCGACATGTGAAGTATATGCATATTCTCTGATCCTATTCCCGGCTGTACTCTGCATTTAAAGTCACCTCTACCGTTTCAGCGATATTTGTTGAAGGCTTACCTTTTTAAAAGTAATTCCATAATCTGCCAGAGTAATATTGAATACACTGCTGACATCTGCCTTCTCACCTTCGACGCTAAGGCTACCCTTTGCTGAAAATGGCTTTGTCACTCCTTTTATTGTCATCTCACCTTCAACTGTTGCGTCATACTTCCCATCACTGTCAAAATCAACTTCATCAATATTTATGATCCTGCCGGTAAGCTTAGCCTTTGGAAAAGCTTTTGTGTCCAGGAAGTTATCATTATTGAAGTGCTTCTGCATCAATGATTTTTCAAATTCGAAACCCTGCATGGGTACCGAGAAGACGACCTCGCCACTTCCCATGTCTATGGTGCCTACAGCAGCAGTATTGACTGCCTCAATATCTTCTGCCGGTGTGCTTGAGAAAAATTTGATCTGCGACCTGTCAGTAACAAGTCTGCCTGTTGACTGGCTTAATACCGCACCTGTAAGTGCAGTTGCCAGGATAATTGTAAATAACATTTTCTTTTTCATGATTACTGATTTTTTTATAGTTATTGCTTTAGTTAATTCTGATTATTTAATTATTACGCTTTTTTCGATTATCACGTTTTCATACATTCGAAGGTCTTCGTCATAAGATGCCCCCGAGCGTATAACACCTTTTATCCTGATCTCCTGCCCCGGACTGATCTCACCATCTGCCGGTTCTGTTTCAGCGGTAAAAGTCACTCTCACCCCTGCCCTGTCATCTTTATTTTTTAACATAATTACTTTATTACCGTTATAATCTTCAGAGACATCTGATACATTTCCTGTTATCTCCAGCACCTTCGAATCACCGTCAGCGGCAAGATATTTTTCATTGGCCTTATCGGCATTGTCGAGGTATTCACTGACAATTTCCGAAGCACTCAATGAATAATCAGCCTGAGTCTCAATAACGTTACGATGAGGCATATTAAACATATAGAGTGTTACCGCAACGCCAATTATCAGACCGCTTATTGCGACAAGAATAATTATTCTTAATAGTTTTCTTTTTTTCATTGCTTTTTAAGTTTGTTTTAATTAATAGTCGCACAAAGACCAAATCCTGACAGACCCGATATGTAAATATTTATTATCAACTGAATAATAATCCCTTACGCTCTTAGAATGATACAGGTTATATTAAAAAAGGCGAACCCCCCGGGATTCGCCTTTACAGTGATGCAATAATGTATTACTTATTAACCGCTTCCTTCATTGCATCAACCAGAACCGCATCATCCTTGCTCATGCTTATGCTGCTTATCAGTTCTTTTGTTCCGGCATTAAAAAAATATACAACACCGGTAGACTTCATTGACGCTGTCTTTTCAGCATCAAGACCCGTCTCTGACAGTTTAAGAGCAGATGATTCCTTAGTTTCATCATCAGTTACATCATTGACAACAAAGCGAACAAGATTATCCCCGTTTGCTTTCATCAGTGCAGTCATTGCCCTCTCGCCATGTTTTTCACAGGCAGGGCACCAGTCAGCTCTGTTCATCACAGCAATTACACTGGCATTGTTCTGTGCTGACAGTGTTGTGAAAGCCAGCATCATAATAGTTGCTACGGCTAAAAGAGATTTCATTTTCTTCATAATGTTAATTTTTGAATTATTAAACTTAATTTTCTTTTTATGATTAGTCGGCCTTTACTATTATCCTGACAGCTCCGGAGTATTATTATTCAGAACCTGCCCCTGAATATTTTTTAAGTTCCCTTCTTATGGCCTGCTCATCAATCACCCCCTGATGTTTATATAGTATTTCACCCTTTTGGTATATGACAAAATAAGGAACGCCGCCAATCTGCAGTTTCTTAACCAGCGTCTTGCTTGCGTCAGCATTTATCTTTACTATTCTTACCATCCCATCATAGTCTTTTGTCAGTTTTTCAATCATGGGCATCATAGTCCTGCATGGCGCACACCATGGAGCATAAAAATCAATCAGTACAGGCTGATCGCCACTGACCAGGGCATTGAACTCGTCAGCTTCCATTTTATCCCTTGTGTCAGGTTTTGCACCGGCTTCTGCAATAACCGGCATATCATGCAGCTCCCAGTCCATTATACCCTTTTCCAGGTTATAAACTTTACTGTAGCCGTTTTTCGAAAGAAACCTGGCAGCTATCCTGCTCCTGTAACCGGTATTGCAATAAAGGTAAACAGGCTTATCCCTGGGCAGTAAGAGTAATTTCTTCCTGAAATCGAATGAATAGAAGTTAAGCTGTCCTGCACCATCGATATGGCCAACTGCAAATTCCGGCCGGGTTCTTACATCCAGCAGGCTACCCTTAGTTTTATTATTGATCAGTTCCCTGAATTCACCGGAATCAAGATTGGAATAAGTGGTTCCGGGATTATTTCCCTGTATTAATGAAACGAGGTATGAAATCATAATCATTACTGTTTGCATGATTTTTTATTTCATTAGTCGACAGAAACAAAAAACCTGACAGTAATTATTAGAATGGCAGGAATATACAGTTTAAGGATATCAGGATTAAAACAATCAGAATTTTATTACCGCAACAAGCACATCATCAATCTGCTCATTTTCACCCTTCCATTCAAGGAAATGTTGACTAAGCTTCTGTACCTGTGTCTTTACCGGTAAAGCAGCTGTTTCTGACAATACTTCACGGAATCTGCGTGAAGAGAATTTTTTGTCTTTCTCCCCTCCCATCTGGTCGCGGTAACCGTCAGTAAACATATACAAACGGTCATTATCCCTGTAGTCAAAGGTTTTAAGGGTAAAAGGCTTGGTGTCGTTTATATGTTTGCCTACCGGCATCCTGTCGGCTTTTACTATATGTAACTCATCATTTCGCTGGATAAAAATATCATTATATGCACCCGCAAAGTAAAGGGTCTTGCTACTGTCATCAACAGAAACCACAGATATATCCATTCCATCCAGCAAGCCGCTTTCCTTGCTTCCTCTTGTAAGGGCTGATGTAAGCCTTGATCTGAGCAAGATCAGTATTTCTGCCGGATCAATGACGCCATCCCGCATTATTATCTCGTCAAGCAGGGAAATACCCATCATACTCATAAAAGCTCCGGGCACACCGTGGCCCGTGCAATCTGACACCATAAATATTCTGCGTCCGCCCGTGCTGTTTACCCAGTAAAAATCACCGCTGACAATATCCTTAGGGAGGTACAGTATTGAGCTTTCAGGAAAGTACGACTCTATTGATTTATCCGATGGCAGCATGCCTTTTTGTATAAGCGAAGCATAGTCAATGCTGTCGCCGATAGCTTTTGCCTGATTCCTGATCTTTCGTTCGGCCATAACTATCTTGGTAATATCAGAGCTGTAAACATGAATGCTTTTCAGATCCGTTACACCTTTGAATACGAGCTTATAATGCTTGCTGTCATGTTCAATGACCAGTTCCTTCGTTTCCCCGTTTTCAGCCAGGCTTTTAAGACAAAAGCGTGGTATCTGGGGCAGCAGTTCAATAATATTAAGCCCGCTTATGCTTTTCCCGCCAAACAGTTCCCCGGCAGCCGGATTAGCGCTTTTTATGTTACCACTGTTATCCGTTCGAAACAGTGGTTGCGGATTATGCCTTGCGAACAGGGCCAGGCTTTTGATCAGGTCACTGTCATTGCGGGGAACAGAGAGTATCCTTCTTATGCTCCATTTTGTTTTTGGTCCGCAATCAGGACATTCCTCCACATGCTGGCCTACTTCAATATGAAAGTCTGTTGAGTTGCATGTTCTGCATTTCAACAGTGAGTCGATACGGGATACTTTTCCCGGTTTCAGGCTGAAGGAAGATATAACCGATGAATATGTAGAAACAAGATAGGGTACTGCAAAAGTAAGTAGTATCCTCACCGGATCGAGTTCGGAAGTACGCAAATCTGTGAAGAGTTCTGTGTGATTGATCAGGTTAAGGATAACACCCACGATTAAGGCCACCCTGAGCGCTCTGACTGTTATGTCATGTCTTGTTGCGAGCTTAAAAAGTAGCAGCATCCTGTTTTTCAGGTACATAATATAATTGTTTCAGATTGGACTATATAAAAAGCCGGTATAAATCTATTTTTCTTCTGAAAGCCTGTCCAGGATTATTTTTTTCAACTCTTTCAACTCCCCTGAATGCTCATGGGAATGATGTTCTTTCCTTTCACTTGCCTCAATCCACCTGTCCATAAATTCGCTCTGTTTCTCGTAGAGTGAACAGGCATCACACATCGACTTATGAATCTTAAGCTGAATCTTCTCCTTGAATGAAAGTCTGAAATTCAGCTTTTTCTCAATAAGCTCTGTTGCCTTATAGCATGATAGAAATAATATATTAAGTAATTTTTTCATTCATTATCTAGTTATTAAACCAGTTCGTGTCAATACATTCACGTAATTCCAGTTTAGCCCTGTGCATTATCTGCCAGTAATTAGTAGGTGTTATGCTTAATTCCTGACATATCTCCTCCCCTTTTTTACCGCTAAGGTATTTCATTTTCATGCATGAGTTCCATTTATCCGGCAAGGCATTAAGACATTTGCGCAGAACTGCCAGAAATTCTTCATCATTCAACAGGTTTATGTCAGTATGCGCTTCTTCCCAGGGCCCCGGGCTGTGTCCGCTAAGCCATTTACCATGTGAATCAAAAAACCGTGAGCCTTCTTCACTATCAATATCTACCCTGTAATGGACTTTCTTTCTGTAGATATCTATTATCTTATAATTCAATATTGAAAACAGCCATGTTTTTGGGGTGCTTTCCCCTTTGAAGGACTCAATTTTTTCCGCTGCGGCCAGGAAAGTTTCCTGTACCAGATCGCGTGCAGTTTCAGGGTCAGAAACTTTATATGCAGCCCACGAATAAAGCGATTCGGTATATTTTTCAACCAATTCGGTCAGGTCAGGGATACTTTTCTCAACCATTTATATAATTGTCTTATTATAGTCCCGTAAATATACAAAACTCTTTAACTTAGCCTTTACAATGCTTATTAACATATAATAGTCCTAATCAGATGAATTCTGGGAAAATGACGGCTCAAAATCCATTACCGCAAGGGAGAAGATGTAATTATTGTCGCCATTGAAATTCCTCCTCGAGGTCATCTGCTGGTATATAGCCTGTATGCCTGAAATAATCCCTGCCCTTCTTATCCAGCAAAACCTGTGTTGGTATTGCTGCTATGCCGTAATACTTCATTAGATCCTGGTTTTCCGGTAGCAGGACATTGACAAATACCACGTTGACCTTGCCGGCATACTTCTGACCTATTTCATCCATCACTCCTTCCATCCGCTTGCAGGCAGAGCACCCCTTAGCACCGAATTCGAGAAAGTGATATCATAGGCTGACTCATTCTTCTCATAGTTATACAGAGAGTCAATAAGGGTGCCGGATGAACTAATGACCTCAGCTGAGGTCTGCTCCCTAAGCATTTCCGACAGTGTATTATTAATATTGTTTCTTGTTGCAAGTCCAATAATCAGCAGTGCAGCCAGCAAAACCAACATCAACCATGGAAGTATTTTTTTTAGCATAGAAGCCTAACTATTTATTAATGAATTCACGCGCATTATCTCCTCTCAAAAAAGCGGCAAGGCCGAGTAAACCATCGCTTAAATATTTTACTTCATAGCCCAGAGTTTTCAGATAGGTCATGGCAATTATTGCCCTGTCACTGTGAGGACAGGCCGTTACAATGATTTTGCTTTTATCTATCATATGCAAATTCTTGGGTAAATCCGGTAATGGAATACTAATGGCAAAAGGCATATTCCATGATTGGTACTCTTCTTCGAATCGAATATCAATTAATTGTGCTTTACCTGAGTTTAAAAGCTCAATAAGTTCCTCGCTTTTTATTTTCATGTCTTTGCGTGACTCATAATCGTAGTTTAACAAATAGTCTTCCAGACTTATGTTTTGAGACATGGCATTGGCAGCAAGGAAAAAGAGAATAAGATACAGTATGAAACTTTTTATTTTCATCTCCTAAGATTTTTTAATAATAAAACCATTCTAATACTCAAAGGTTCACTTTAAAAAACAAGCTGTTCAATTTTATCGTATCTGACAAAATTGTTTTCACAGGTCGATATTTATTCATTGTCAGTATAATTTTATTTACCGGGACTGCCTAAAAATTCTGCTTAAAGTCATCTACCTTCTTATTGACCAGGTAAATAATAGCAATAAAGATAATCGCAGCAAGAGGTACAATTATCCATTGGTTTATCCCCAATACTTCGGAAATATCGCCACTCATTGATTTTGATGTGAAGTGGGTTTTAAAAAAATTTACATTTACAGCGAAAAATAAAATTCCCAGCACTGTCCCGAGCAAACCAATCCAGGCATCTTTTTTACCTTCTCCAATCCTTGAGAGCATGGTCCCGGGACAATATCCAAGCAGTCCCATTCCGGCGCCGAAAATAAGTCCGCCAACCAGTTTTCCCCAGTCTAATGGTTTTGGGTTAAGCTCAATGACACCCAGGCTGTCGAGGGTATAAAATCCAATCATTGAGAACGTTACTGCCGTGAGCATAAATTTCAGTATTTTAAAATCCTTTAACAGCAACATGCCCATTACGCGGGGATACTTTGTTATCCCTGTTCGTTGCAAAGTGTAGCCGAACACAAAACCTACTATTAATCCGATAATAATTTTCAGTATCATGATTTCTGCCCTCCCGTTTTTGGATAAAGTATTTTAGCAAAAATAATTCCCGTAATAAAAAAGGAAGCCCCTGCCACCATACTACCTAAAGACAGGTGTGCCCATCCCTGCAGAATATTGCCGGTAGTGCAACCGCTTGCGAGCATAGTTCCCAGACCAAGCAAAAAGCCGCCAATCAGTACTATAATAAATCTTTTCAGTACACCCGGACCGTGATATTTTTTCCACACCGAAGGAATGAGTTCGGGTGCATAGTTTTTGTTCAGTTTGGCTGCAACAAAACCTCCCAGTACAACGCTGACTATCATGGTTGTTGATATAAGGGCTGCCGGGCTGTTTGAGTATTTCTGAATAACCGGGTTATCGGCCAGTCCGGGAAAAGGGTGTTTAAAAAGAGTTGCAATATTTCCAAAACTGGCGGTTATCCCAAAAGGGTAGCTTTTATAGCTTAGCGCCTGAAAAACCACATAGGTAGCCATGGCCAGTAAAGAGACAATGATCCCTCCCGTAAGCCAGTGCCATTCGCCGTTTTTTGATTGATTTAATTTCATATTTATTACATTATTAGTGTTTTGTTGTGCGTTTATTTTAGTTTTTATGCGGGGATAAAATTAAACTTTATCTATTAAAAACCCAATGTATCTATAATGTAAGCCACGATTCAAAGCGTTCGCGTAACTCGAAGTTAAACTCCAAATTACTGGTATCTTTTTGTGCACATAGTTGAGTGGAAACAGAAAGAAGAAACAGGAATACAATTATAAATATATTTTTCATAAAAAATAAATAAAGGGTGTTCCTGCAAGAAACTCCTCAGAGTAATAAAAAATATTTTTACGAATAAAAAACTTTTATAACCATAATTACCGCGGCCAGAAAAGAGGTAGAGGCAAAAATAACTTTTAGCATTTTCGGATTAACTCTGATTGTTAACCGGGTGCCGACAAATGCGCCCAGAGCTCCGCTTGCAGCCAGCGGAACAGCCAGGGCAGCATCGAAGTGACCGGTGGATAAGTGACCCAGAAAACCGGCCAATGCAGTGAACATGACCAGAGCTGTTGATGTTCCAACAGCTATGTGCATTGGTACACCAATAACCAGAACCATTAAGGGCACCAGAAAAGAACCTCCCGAAATACCAACCATTCCGGAAATAAATCCTGTAACTAATACAACAGGAATAATTACAAACAAATTTAAAGGGTATAGCTGATCGCCAGATTGAACATTTACCTGGTATCGCTTTTTATTTGTGCTTTTCCCTTTTACAGGCTTTAGCATTAATAAAGAGGCTAAGGATATAAAAACAGCAAAAATTATTTTGAGAGCTTTTCCCTGGAAAATATCTGAAAAAGAAACCACCTGAAAATGCAGAAATGATGGTCATGCTGCCAATTATAAGAACTAATTTCCAATCGGTTACCTTTCTTTTTGCAAAAAACAGGGTTGCGGTTAACGATGAAATAATCAAAATAAACTGACCTGTTGTTGCTGCTTCGTGCATTCCTATACCTGACAGTGCAAGAGCAAGAACATAAAAATTACCTCCACCACGTCCTGTCATTGTCATAATGGCCGCAATGGCAAAAATGATGATGCAAAACACAAAAACAGTCATATGCTAAGCGTTAATATGTTTGTGAATCTTACCGGGCAGTAAGTTTGCTACAAAGTTATTATATCCGCCTTCAAGGATTCTTACCTGCTGAAATCCTTTGCTTTTAAGGTAGGCAAAAGCAATTACACATCGCACACCCGAAGAACAAAAGATACCGATAAGCTTATCTTTGGGTATTTCATTTATTCTTTTGGGAATTTCATGCAGCGGTATTTCAACAACAGGTAAATGCAACTTCAAATGAAATTGTATGGTTTCCATCTCTACCTTAGCTCTAACATCTAAAAAAACAGCTTCTTTATTTTTCAGGAATACATCCGGTTCAATTTTGTGCTTCCCTGTTGCAAAATAATTAAAATCCATATTCTCAATTACTTTTCCTAATTCATCCATAATAAATACTCCTTTCATTTTAAACTATTAAAAAACTATGATTACATTATTTCGGTAAACAATCCAAACATTGGCAGGTTGCTTCTGAAGGGCAGCTGCTTAACTTTTTTGCACAATCCAGAAATGTAAATAAGCAAGTAATATTCAGTTTGTAATAAATATTATTCTTGTTTTTTTCTCCTACGATTATTTGATATCTTTTTAATAAATCAAGGTGTTTTGACATGGTTGAGATATCTACCTCTATCATGGCTGCCAGTTCAGAAACCGAAAATGTTTCATTCCTGATCTTATCCAGAATAAATAATCGCGTTGGATGCGACAGGGCTTTGAAAATTTCGGCTTCCTTTTGATAATTATCTGTTAATTGGTTTTTCATTTATCAGGTAGTTTGGTATTTGGCAAAATTGCCAAACATTATGGAATTAAACAAGTTTATATTCTAATTATTTCAAGGTTTTTATCCTTTCAGATTTTTTAGAATTTACACTCCATGCTAAACAGGATATTGTTCTCAGGGGTATTGCTTTCAGCATCAGGTATCCATCCCTGGTAATTCAACGACAGGTTTATTCCTGTTACCGGTGAAAAGGAAATAACTCCAATTATGGCATTCCCATTTGTTCCCGTGTTTGGTGCGGTATTTTTTGTTTCATAAGACACAAGATATGTATCAGGCTGTTTTCAACCTGCTTGTTTTTCCATAAAATATCAAATAAACCACCGGGATAAATATAAACACCAGCAGCAGGCCAAACAGCAATCCGCCAATTACCACTATTGCCATGGGGCGCAGCATCTCAGTGCCATCACCCAGCAGCAGTGCCAGTGGCAGCAGCCCGAATAAACTGTTTATGTCGGTTATTAAAATAGGCCGTAAGCGCAATATGGCGGCCTGCTTAATAGCCTCAACCACACCTTTCCCCTGTGCTCTCAGTTCATCAATAAAGGTTACCAGTATAACACCATTGTTTATTTCCATGCCTGTGAGCATAATAATACCAATCAGGGCCGTAACACTAATTGGTGTTCCCGTTATATATAATGCATATGAAATACCTGCCAGGGATAAGGGAATGCGTATAATGATTATTAATGGTTTCAGGAAGCTTTCGAAATACAGGACCATCACTGCATATCCAAGGAAGAGGGCAAAAAGCAATATCATAGCCATTTGCTGCATGTTTTCGGTAATCATTTGTGACTGCCCGCCATAGCTTAGCCGGTAACCTGCCGGCAATGCATAATTACCCAATATCTCTTTCACTCCTGTGGTAGCATCCCCAACGCTTGTTCCCATTACATTGGCAGTTACTTTTATCAGACGGTCCTGGTTTTTCCGGTCGATCTGCACGGGGCCGGTTGTTTTCACAACATCAGCCACAACACTCAGCGGTATTTTTACCCCGGTTCCCGAATAGACAAAAAGGTTTTCCAGGTCATTTGACGATTTAATATCCTGTTCGTCCATCACCACCCTTACGGGATAGTAATAAGCTCCGTCTTTGTATCGTGTGGCAACATTACCTCCCACCATTGTTTTTACAGTGTTCCCGATATCTTCTATGCTCAGGCCTAAATCAACAGCCTTTTGCCTGTCGACCGAAATTTGATATTCGGGTTTGGTAAGCTGTAAAGAGATATCGAGACCTGACAAATAATTGAGGGTAGAAAGCTCATTTCGAATCTGAGTCGCTTCGCTAAATATTTTTGTCATAGATTCGCTGCGCGGAGCGGTAATTTCAAGTTCGATATCGAATTGCCCGGTGCGGCGTATACCTTTCATTTTGGTATGAAAAACTTTGATAACAGCTCCCGGCTTGTTTACAGCTTTCATCACCACGGGCCGTAATTGTTCAACGTATTCATCAGTATCCATAGGCCTTTGAGCAGCAGGATCCAACTGAATATTTAATTCCCCCTCAAAACTTTTTTCGGTAGTCACCAGTCCCCACACTTTGCCTCCGGCAAGCGCAGCGTAACCATGAATATAGTCCTGCTTTGCAACGACCTGCTCTACCTGATGCAACACTTTATCTGTTTCATTCATCGAAGTTCCCGTGGGCATAATGACTTTCACAGTTATCAATCCATCGTCCGCATTTGGAAGAAATTCCGATCCTGTTTGCTTTAGATAATGGATACCAGGAATTAGTAATAATAAGAATACAACAAGTACCGGCCAGCGCAAGCGCAACGACCAGCTTAAAACGGGTTTATAGATGTAAATAATTCCGTTAATAAAGGCATCGGACAGGCGAGTAATAAAGGTGGCTTTTTGTCTTGGTTTTCTACCTGCGGGATAAAATAATGCCATGAGCATTGGGGTGACGGTCAGGGCAACCACCATGGACAGGGCAATGATGATAGATACGGTAATTACAAGTTCCTTAAACAAGAGTGAGGACAATCCGGGTATTAACAGAAAAGGAACGAATAATGACAAAAAGGTAATCGTTGCCGTCATTATGGCCCCGCTGATTTGAAGCGCCCCCTTTGTTATTGGGTTTTCGGTTTCCGGCTCTGTTTCCTGCACACGGGTAATATTTTCAAGCATCACGATGCTGTTGTCAAGCACCACCGTCATGGCTACCACCAGTCCACCAAGGGTGAAGATATTAATTGAAAAGTCGAGAAGTTGCATAAAGAAGAATGTCCCAAGCAATGTAACCGGAAGGCTCAGGGCAAGTGCCATAATTCTTCGCCATCCTAAAAGGAAAAAGGCAGTTACCAATGTAACCAGAACAGCTGCCAGAAGCATGGCATCGCGCACGCCATTGGTGGCCAGCCGTATATATTCGGCCTGGTCATAGATCATCTCTATCCGGGTGGTTGGGGGCAATTCTTCACGCAATACCTCCATCCGTTCGGCTATCCGGTCAGACACAATAACAGCATTAGCTGCAGCCTGCTTAAATATGGATATCCTGACGCCTTCTTTGCCGTTATAGCGGGTCCTTACGCGTTGTAATTCATGATGGTCTTCAACCCTGGCCACATCTTTCAATAAAATCTGGCCACTCTCATTATTTTCCCTCAGTATAAGATTTTCAATCTCCTGAACAGAATTATACTCGTCATAAGTCCTGATGATATAGTCCCTTTTTCCGGTAACCATACGTCCGCCAACCATATCTATGTTTTCTTTCTTCAGGCGCTCGGATATTTCCTGTAAAGTCAGGCTGTAGCCATACAGCTTCAACGGGTCTATATGCACCCTGATTTCGCGCAGCATACCTCCCGAGAGAGCAGTTCCGGCGGAGCCCTTAACCGAAGAAAATTCTTCCTGGAATTCATTTTCAACCCAGGTGCGCAGTTTTGTAAGACTCATATTATCTGACGACACCAGGACTTCAACAACCGGCAACTGTGAGGGGTCGGCTTTAAATGCAACCGGTTCCAGGATGCCTTCGGGCAGCTCTTTTTTTATCAGTCCCATCTTGGCCAGAACATCCTGGTAGGCCACATCACGGTCGACACTATAATCAAAATTGACCAACAAAGTGTAAACACCCTCCTCACAATTGGATTCTATATAATCAAGATTATCAACCGTGGCCATTTTCCTTTCAATGACCATAGCTACTTCATTTTCCATCTGTTCGGGTGTGGCCCCGGGCCAGTAAACATATACCTTTACCATAGGGTAGGTTATGTCAGGCAACATATTGGTTGGCAATCTGAAGATTCCGGTCATACCCACCACCATTAAAACAATCATAAGAATTATGGTGCCGGCCGGGCGTTTTATTGATTGTGTTGTTAAGTTCATTAATTAACTATTTTAACTTTCATACTGTCTTTTAATAATTCCTGTCCCGCAACAACCACCTGTTCACCTTCTTTCAGTCCGCTAACAACTTCAATTTTGTTAGCGGAAGAAATTCCTTTCTCAACCAACCTTCTCAGGGCCACATTATCGCTGTTTACCACGAAAAGGAAATTTTCTTCCTGTGGCGAAGTAAGAATGGCATGTTCGGGAACCGTGACGGCATCTTCCTTTACTGAAACAGGAATCTTTATGGCAGTCATCATCCCTGGCAATAGTTTTTTATTAAAATTTAAAATTTTCACATCAAATTTTATATTCCTTGTTACCGGGTCCACCTGGGGGTAAACAAGACTGATCATTCCCTGCAAAGTATCGTTTGGATAGGCATAAAGGACAAGGGGCAGTTTTTTTCCCTGCCTTATTGCACTAAAAAATTTTTCATTCACGCTGGCTTTTATGACCAGGGAATTCATGTCGGTGATAGTGAACATATTATCGCGGACAGACACACGGCTCCCTTTGTCAATAAAGCGCTTTGTTACCAGTCCGCTCATGGGGCATACCACGGGAACTGTTCTGTACATATTTTTCGCATACTCCAGATCCTGCTTTGCCTTTTCAAGCTCACCGGTCAAACGTTCACGTTCAATTGAGCCCTGCTCAGTGTTATTTAAAGCTTTTTCAATTTGTTCCAGCTTAAGCTGGTTTTCAGATATTAAAGCTACGCGGTCTATCGGGTCAATAATGGCAATGACTTTGTCATTCTCCACCCGCTGATTTTCTCTTGCAGAAAGTGATTCCACTATTCCATCGGCCGGTGCTGTAATATTGGTAAATATATTGGCTTCAATGGTGCCTGTGATGTCTATATACGAAATCATATCTGTCTTTTGCGCAGCCTGAACGCTGACCGATGGCACTTTCTTTGTTTTTGGTATTGCCTCTGTCTCTTTTTCGCTTTTGCAGCCGTAAAAAAGCATAATAGCCAGAAAGATGATTAAAGGCGTCAGTCGACGGCAGCTGCTTTTAAAGCCTGACAAAAATTTGTATTTTGCTGCTATACAGGATTTTTCTTTATATGTTTCTGTTTTCATGTAATTATATTTTATTTATTTCATTGGCCACATGCCTGCCTGCCGGCAGGCAGGGAACTTATCATTTTAAAAAGGGTAACCATCATTTCCTGTCAGGTAGTGCAACATTGCAAGAGCTTGTAAATAAGCTGTTATTGATTTTTGGTGAGCAATACTGGCATCTGTCAGTATCTTCTGGGCATCCAGAACATCAATAATACTACCCTGGCCAACCTGGTATTTTACCGATGCATTATTCAGTGTTTCTTCTGCCAGGTCAATTATCTCCTGGTTATTGGTTATTTCACTTTTATATCATTTATAGTGTTGATTGCCAGGTCAATATCTTTTTTGATATCAACAAGAGACTGTTCTCTTTCATCGTGGATCTTTTCTGTACGTAATTCACTTTGCAATATTTTTGATTTATAAGCGCTTCCCTTACCAATAGGCAGAGTATAACGAATGCCCACACCAATATTATAATTAAAATTATCAACAAAGGGGACATATCCATGTTCCCAGCTGGCAAGTCCGTAAGCAAACAGGTCAGGCCGGTTTTCCAATCTGTATAGCTCTTTTTGTCTGCCTTCTATATTTAACTCATGCTGAACTATTTTTAATTCAGGGTGATCCTGTATTGCTTTATCGTATAATGCTTCAGCGGGAAAAAGTTGCTCATTTCTGGCCAGGTATAAATCCTCCGGAACATCCTCCACTTCAATACTTACAAGATCATCAATGTAGCAGAGTCTCTTCAGCCGTGCAAGCTCCCTGTCAAGATGATTTTCTGATTTTTGCAGGGCTTTTTTTTCTTCAGATATCTGAACTCTTGTTTTCAATACATCCACGCTTGATACTTTCCCGATATCGAATAATTTCTGAGAATATCTCAGATGTGATTCCAGTTGCTGCAATGCATTCTGATAAACTGCAATTTCAGCCTTTGCTTTGATAGCCTCGAAGTAAGTATCTGTAACGCCATAGATAATGGTGTGCCTCAGCTGACGAATAATCTCATCATTCATCCTGATTTCATCTTCAACCAGTCCCCTTTCGGCTTTATTAAGTCCCCAGTCGTAAATGGTTTGCTGCAGAGCTATATCGTTATAGAAGTCTGTAATACTACCACCAAGAAGCCTCTCTTTATTAGGCATCAGGAATTTCCAGACTGAAAAACTTGCCGAGGTGCTTATACTGGGTTGATATTGGGTTTTAATCCTGTCTATTTCGGCCTCCTTTATCAGGGTGTTTTTTTTGTTTGCCTGAAGCAGGTAATTCTTTTGCAGAGCATTATCAATAAGCTGCGTCAAAGAGAAGCTCGAAGCATTTTCATCCTGGGCAGCCAGAAAATTCATGGCAATCCCGGTAAATACAAACAGGCAAATGGCTTTTTTTATTGAATTCATTTCAATTATTCAACTCCTTTCTGTTTTAATACTTTCACTAATTCTTCTTCCGCGAAGAATCCCTCGTGCCTGAAATACTCTTTTCCTTCTGCATCAAGAAATACCTGGGTTGGGATAACATTGATATTGTATTTATCACCATAAGGACTTCCTTCCGGTGTCCATACATCGTAGAATACAACCTTCACCTGGCCGGCATATTTTTCTTCAACAGATTTCATTATGGGCTGCATCTTCTGACATGGAATGCATCGTACAGAGCCCAGTTCAATGAAGGTAACCTTATAATTTTCATTTTTTTCAGCCTTCGTGACTTCCTTCTGCTTATTTCCCATTTCTTCAGCCTTCGTGACTTCCTTCTGCTTGTTTTCCTCTTTTTCAACAGTTTGTGTACAACCTGTTTCTGACAATGTAAAAATAACAGTCAGTACAAGCAGGATTGATTTAAGATTCATTCGTTTCATAATTAAATATTTTTGATTAAAATTATTTTAAGTCTGCGGATATGATCTCCTTTAGCATAGTAGTTTCATGAATGCTGCAAACTGCCGGAGCAACAATCAGCTTAGTTAGTGTTTTTCAAAAAACTTATAATCTCATTAATTTTTTCATCAGTGATTGGTGTTTCGCCTTTTATGATATCAAAATCGGTTGTATTAATGTGAGTAAAATTATCAATACCTTTTTCATTTAAAATTTGTTCGGCACAGTTGATGGGGCAGCCATCAATCACCACCACCTTTTTTGATGTGCTTTTTACCTTTTCAATGAGTTTTTCGTCATTGATGGCAATTTTAGGCAGACAAATCATTTCTGCCTGTCCTGATTCCGCCAGAATTCTGGCTACCCTGTCGGCATAACAACCAGTGTTAGATGCGCCTGAACAGGAGATTATCATCATGTTTAAATTTTGTGTATTCATATATCCTTCGTTTTAATTATTTATATATTTACTTCAACCGATAAAACCAAAATATAACTTCTCTAATTCTTCAGTAGTATAATATATTTTACTTTGCTGAAAAAGGATCGGTTTTTCCAATCTCTTCTGCTTCCTGCCGTTTTAACCTGGCCAGGGCATTTTTTCCCCGTGAATTAGGAATGGCCTTATTGCTTAAATATTTTATATTTTCAGCTATTGATTCAAAGTCTTTAAAAGGGAAGCCCAGTACGGTTTCATTGTGTCCTATGTCGGTAGCATCACGGCAACCGTAGCAGCCCATGCTCATGTTAAACTTTTGCTCAACGTAAGGAATAAGGCTGGCATCCACACAGGTAGCCTGAAGGATTGCGGTGCTGTTTTCCACCCGCTTGCCGCCCTGGGAATTAAGCTGCGCCAGTGCTATCCACATGAGTTTTTCAGTTTCGTCCTCCACTACTACTATATCCGGTTCAATTGTTGCTGTTTCAAGCGGAAAGAGGTATAAAGCTTTCAATTTGCCTTGCGGCAGGGTTGTCATGCCTTCAAACATGGCCTTTCCTGTATTTTCTTCATTCACAATGCCGAAGCCAACCAGGCCTTTTCCTGTTTTCAATCCATCGGGCAAGGGTTTAAAACCAAATGCTGCCGCTGCGGCAGGACAATTTATTCCTTCTGCATCAAGAAGCACATGCTCCCCGCTCCGGGCTTTCATTAATGCCTGACAATAGCGGTGGTTCCTGAGCTTTATTATTTCAGCAGGGATATCATTGACCTTATAGATGAATTTAACACCAACCATAGATGTATGGAGACCAAGAATTTCTTTTATTTCATTTGCTATTTGCATTTGTTTTATCTTTTAGGTGTTGGAACCAGCAATACGTTGGAGCTTGTTTTACGGGCAAGCTGATGGCTTACGCTGCCAATAAATATCCCGGAGAAAAAACCTCTGCCCTGGCTACCCATAAGGGTCAGGCTTACATTGTTTTCCTCGATATATTTAAGTATTTGCTCCGTAGGTTTTCCATATAAAATTTTAATTCCAATTTCAGCTTCAGGATGAGCACCAGTGAGGGCTGCTTCCAGTCTTTTCAACCTTGCCGTATCAATTTGATTAAACTCATCGAGTTTATGTTTTAAGTGCTCTCCAATTTTTACCTCGTCCTGAATATGTATTAGAGTGACTTTCGATAATTTGATATCCTGTTTTTTGATAAACTGAAATGCAGCTTCAGAAAAGTCAGAAAAATCTGTTGCAAATAATACATGACCGGTAAGGTCCTTGGATTTTAAATCCCATTCCGGTTCCTGTTTTTCAAGCTCCTGCATAATATGTTCATATTGATACAGGTTTTTCCCGGGAAATTCATCTTTCTCAGTATCTGTCTTTTTAAGCGGAATAACCAATACCGGCGCTTTCATGTTCTGGAGCACATCAGCAATTGTTCCTCCAATAGTGGATGAAGAACTTGTGCGACCGTGGGAACTGATAATGGTCAGACCCGCTCCAACAGCTTTCCGTTTACGTTCTAATTCAATATAGGGAACACCGTAAATAAGCTCTGTTTCAACTTTAAAGCCTTTTTCTTTTAGTACTTCGCCTTGTTTCTGAAGTTTCATTTCAAGATCTTCTATGGTAAAATTCTTGCTTACAAATCGATCCCTCAGGTTGAGTATATGAATCAAGGTAATCTTTTTAATTCCCAGGTCTTTGAAAGTTTCGGAAGTATCAATTATTTTAGAAATTGCTTTTGAAAAATCAGTTCCGATAATGGCATGTGTAATCATAATTTTTAGTTTTAAATACTCACTTTTAGGCAGATTTATGGCGGAAAACATTAAAAAAATAATCCGGCTTGTTTAAATTCCGTAAATATCCGGAAGGGTCAGGCTCTGCAACCGTCGTCTACGTGGAAAATTATTCAGAGGCACTAATTAACCATTGCTCCAGGCTTGCTTTTACGGGTATTTTACCCTGTGAAAGGACTTTCCCGTCAACTACAAGACCCGGTGTAAGCATTACACCATAATCGCCGAATTTATTGAAATCTCTTACTTTTTCAATATTGGCTTCCAGATTTTTTTCTGTTACTACTTCCTGGCATAAATTCTCCAGTTTAATGCAATTGGGGCAGCCTGTGCCTAAAATTTTTATATCTAACATAAGTCTGTGATTTAAAAAGTTTTACATTTATTATATTTTTAACAACATGAACTTCCGGATTTACCGGCAGATGCTGAACTACATCCGCTACAGCCCCCTCCTGAAACTGTAAGCATGGTTTCAAAAGGTAAACCCTGTTTTCTCCAGGTCAGGAATCCACCATCAACATTAGCGACATTCGGGTAAGACTGAAGATTCAGAAAATTGGCTACTTTCGTACTTCTTACTCCTCCCGGGCAGATCAAAAGAATATTTTGATCTGAAGAAATGTTGCCAAGCTTATCAGCAATAACTGTCATAGGATAGTATAATACCTGATCCAAAGGTATTTGCTCATATTCAATCTCATCCTGCTCTCTCACATCAATTAAAACCGCCTGCCGGCTACTTATTAATTGAAAAGCATCAGCAGGAGTAATGTGCTTAACCCCTTCAATATGAAATTCCTGTAATCCGGGATAATCTTTTAATAATTCTTTCATTTCCACTTAAATTATTTTTAAAAAAATGCTCCATAAATCAAACCTGATATAGTTGCCATAACAACAACCAGGGCAATATAAACCAATGTTTTCTGATTTCCGATAACACCACGAATGACCAGCATATTCGGAAGTGACAGTGATGGTCCGGCCAGTAATAAGGCCAGTGCAGGGCCTTTACCCATTCCGGCACTGATCAGTCCCTGTAAAATAGGTACCTCGGTCAGCGTGGCAAAGTACATGAATGCTCCCACTATGGATGCGAAAAAATTAGAGAATACTGAATTGCCCCCGACAAGATTTGCAACCCATTCGTTAGGAATAATTCCTGCCATGGCTGTATCATCATGGGTTGATCCCAGCAGGAAGCCGGCTATTAAAACACCCATGGCCAGCAAAGGCATTATCTGTTTGGTAAAGTCCCATGTCGAAATTGTCCATTCCTTATTATCAGGGTCTTTTTTATCGGTTAATGTTATAATACTCAGACCTGCAATACCCACGACCATTGGTACAAGTGGAGAGCTGCTAAGGAAAGCTGATGCTGCGGTTGCCAGGGCTGCAAGCACTACATATTGCCATTTCAGTTTAAGGATGTAGATCAGGGAGAAGATCAGCATTATCCCGAAGACTGAGGTAATATACCATTTGTTTGCCCACAACCAGTACCAGGTACCACTTTCTACACCTTCGCCCGGTTTGCCCCAGTTGGCAAAAACAAGTATTAATACAAGTATAAAGAAATGAAATGCTGTTTGCCACATTGGCCTCTTCTCCTCTACATCAGGAAAATTAAGCTGCTCTTCGCGCTTAGCCCTTTCTTCTTTCCTGTAAATAAGTGACATGGCCGATCCGATTACAATGGCAAATACCACAGCCCCGATAACACGGGCAATACCCATCTCAAAGCCCAGAATACGTGCTGTCAGTATTATAGCCAGTATATTGATGGCCGGACCCGAGTACAAAAATGCAATTGCAGGTCCCAGTCCCGCACCTCTTTTGTGTATGCTGGAAAAAAGAGGCAGTATTGTGCAACTGCATACTGCAAGTATTGTTCCCGAAACAGAGGCAACAGTGTATGCCACCCATTTCTTTGCCTTAGCCCCGAAATACTTCATTACGGCACCCTGGCTTACGAAAACGGCTATTACGCCGGCAATAAAAAATGCAGGCAACAAGCAAAGTATAACATGTTCCTGTGCATACCATTTGGCCAGATCAAACATGGCCATGATGGCTTCTTTGAACCTTGCACTTTCAATAGGCATAAAATAGGCAAATACGAACACTGCTATTATCCATCCCAGTATCTTTAATTCCTTTTTCTTTTCCATTTTTATATTTTTATATTTCGCAAAGTCACGAATATTCTGATTAAAAATTTAGAAATAAATAATTACCACATAGTAGATACCCACAGCAATAAAAACAAGCGAAATAACCCTTCTGAACCAGATCTCGAATGTTTTAAGCCTGTTATAAACCTTCCCTACGCCTGATACGGTATAGGCTATCAGCCAGGCAAAAATGATTACCGGTATCCCGGTGGCAATGGCAAACACTGCCGGTAAATACAAACCGGATGCGCTGCTGACGGTCATTGGTATTAACATTCCAAAATAAAGCACACCGCTGTAAGGACAGAATGCAAGGGCAAATACTATGCCCAGTATAAGCACATCCCAGTACGTGTGTTTACTTTTATTCTGGAATTTCTGAGTAATATTTCCAAGACCCGGAAATTTAATTTTAAGTACATCCAGCATTAAAAGACCTATCAGGATTAACAGTGGTCCAATTATTTTTCCCCGTACTCCTGAAACCAGACTGAGACTTCGAACTGATCGGCCCCGATAAAGATGATAACAGCCAAAAGTGTATATGAAACAGCCCGTCCCAGCGTGTATATCAGACCATTCATAAAGACTCTCCTTTTGCTTTCCATGTCTTTACTGATAAAGCCAATGGCCGTTATATTGGTTGCCAGCGGGCATGGGCTAATGGCTGTCATCAAGCCTAAAAGAAAGGCTGTAACAAAGGGTAATGAGCTGCTGCTCATTAAATTCTGTAAAAATTCTGCCATAGCCTTATTTCTTTCCTGTCATTATTTCACTCAACTCTCCCGATGATGGAAGACGCCCTGAAAAAACCACTTTCCCGTCAATAACAAGTGCGGGTGTATGCATAATGCCATATTCCATTATCTTCATTATGTCTTCCTCCTTTGTAATTGTGGCATCAACGCCTTCTTTCTCTATAATCTCCCTTGTCATCTTTTCAAGAGTTTTACATTTTGGACAACCCGTCCCTAAAATTTTAATTTCCATAATTATTAAGTTTACAGTTTAAATTATTCAGAATTAATTTTTATAATTTATATCTCATCGTTTTCATCAAACAGCTTGTAAAACAATTTTTTTACTTTATCCCAGTTTTCCCGGTCAAGGCAATACTTTATGTATGTAGATTCTATCTCCCCCTGGATTAAGCCGGCATATTTCAGCTCTTTAAGGTGCTGTGAAAGGGTTGAGCGGCCAATTGGCAATTCGCTAACAAGGTCACCACTGTAACAACATGCGTTCATCCGCGATAATTTATTCAGAATGTACAAACGTACAGGATGGCCCATTACCCTTAAAATCCTTGCCATCTCAGTTATCTCCTGACTAAGTTCAACTTCTTTTTCCATGACACTTATATTTTATATTTCGCGAATTAACGAAATGTTTTTCTATTGGAAAAGAATTTTTATGTTTTTTTTTTAAATTTCTGTCATGACGAACAATGAATAGATTTTAACAGCTATTTTTTTGGCAGGAAATAATTAATAAATATATTTGTTCGTTAAATTACGAATGATTTGAATTACGAGACTTTCATAACTGAGAGGCAAAAGAAAACAGCAAGGTACGCCAAGGCTATGGGGCACCCTATACGTCTCTATGTGCTTGAGTTGCTGTCAAAGCAAAGTTGTTGCTACAGTGGCGACCTGACTGATGTTTTACATGTTGCAAAATCCACCATGTCGCAGCACCTGAAGGAACTCAGGGCCGCCGGGCTAATACAGGGAGAGATTGAGGCACCAAGGATAAAGTATTGCATCAACATGGACAACTGGAATGAGGCGAGGCAACTGTTCGGGGGGGTTCTGGAAAAATAATTGATTGATCAGAAATATTTTTTTTGAATATAATGTTCGTAGTTTTACGAACCATTTTTTTGAAAGTTAAGACAAACGTGAGCAGAATTAATGATGGATATAAATAAATTAAAATAAAGAATCAGATGAAGACAATGAAATTTTTTCTTATAGTATTTCTGGCAATGGGCATACAAACTTCTTGCTCATCGCAGGGAAATGACAATACAAAGAACCAGGCTTCGGTTTCCGAGGGTGAGGTCACAGTGTATTACTCTCACTTTAAAAGAAGGTGTTATACCTGCATTGA
The DNA here is from genome assembly GCA_034521735.1 of Bacteroidales bacterium. Taxonomy (GTDB): domain Bacteria; phylum Bacteroidota; class Bacteroidia; order Bacteroidales; family VadinHA17; genus UBA9300. The sequence goes on along the minus strand of JAXHLX010000007.1, from coordinate 31,944 downwards.
GGTCGAAAAAGTATCAAAAGAAGCTGTAGCTGAACTGTATAACGGGGCTGTCAGCTTCAGGGCTATTAACCTGGATGAACCTGAGGGAAAGGCAGAAGGTGAGAAGCTGGGAATCAATGGTCAGGCTCTTATGGTAGTACAGGGTTCCACTAAAATTGACCTGACGCTTGAAGGCTTTATGAATGCTGTAACAAAACCCGAACAGCTGAAAAACATTCTGCAGGAGAAGATTGACCCGCTGATCCGGTAACCGGATATATACGGGTCCAGAATCATTCAGGCAATGACTTTACGGCATTACCGGAGGAATATAAAACCAAAAGCCTTTTTATCATGGAAACAGGAACATTAGGATTTATCGGAGGAGGAAGGATAACAAGGATTATATTGCAGGCTTTCAAAAACAAGAATGTGGAATTTGAGTCTGTAAGAGTATTTGAACCGGATGCGGAAGCGTCAGCCAGGTTGGTGCAACAGTTTCCTGATGTGGAGATTGCGGAATCTAATAAGGCGCCTGCCGAACAGGATATTGTGTTCCTGGCAGTTCATCCCCCTGTTATAATGGATACACTCAGGGAGATAAGCAGCGTGCCTGAGGGGAACTCAATTGTAATTTCCCTGGCACCGAAAATCACTATGGAGAAGATTAGCCGGCAAATTTCTTCCCGCAAAATTATCAGGATGATACCAAATGCCACATCCTTTATTAACAGGGGATATAACCCGGTTTGCTTCAGTGACTCCTTCTCCCGTGAAGATAAGAAGTCGCTTATGAAACTATTCCGGATAATGGGCAAGACGAAAGAAATTGATGAGAAAGAGCTTGAGGCATATGCCATCGTTTCTGCCATGCTGCCCACCTATTTCTGGTTTCAGTGGAAGAAAATGGAAGACATAGCGATGAAAACAGGCTTCACGGAAGATGAATCCAGGAAGATCATCAGGGATACCCTGACAAGGACTATTAAACTATACTACCAATCAGGTCTTTCACCTGATGAGGTGATTGACCTTATACCGGTAAAACCCCTTGGTGATAAAGAAGAAGAAATTGAAGAAATATTTGAATCAAAATTGCTTGGACTATATGAAAAAATCAAACCATAAAATTGAAAATGACAAATCATTCACCTCAGCCGGTATTCCGAATGTAAGTCCGGAAAAAGCATTTGAAATGTGCAGGTCCGGAGCGGCAATAATTGATATACGTGGTGATTATATCACTACTTACAAGAAGTTTGATGTGGCGGAAGTGATTTATTTCCCTAAAACCGGAAAAAGCATACCTCCTGATAAGCTCAATAAGGACAGAACATATATTATTGCAGAAACATCAACCGGTAATAAGAGCAGGGAAATAGTCAGGGATCTTCTTGAAAAAGGGTTTCACTCTGTATATAACCTGGCGGGGGGCTTTTTGGAATGGGAACGTGACGGTTTGCCAGTTATAGAAAATAAGAAAGCCAGGTTAAGCGGATCATGCATGTGCCAGTTAAAACCGCGTGATAAGTAAAATATTAGTATTACTAAAACAATAAACAGAACCCGATAAAATTACAAAACAATGAAAGTTCTTATCCTTTGCACAGGCAACAGCTGCCGCAGCCAGATGGCTCACGGCTTTCTTAAATCTTTCGATAATAAACTTAAGGTAGCTTCCGCAGGCACTGAGCCGGCAGAGGCCGTCAATCAGGGGGCGGTTGCAGCAATGCAGGAAGAGAATATCGATATCAGCGGTCACAAGCCCACAATGGTGGATGAATACCTCAAAGATGAATGGGATTACGTGATAACGGTTTGCGATGATGCAAACGAAACCTGCCCGGCTTTTTTAGGCAAAGTCAGAAAGCGCCTGCACATGGGTTTTGAAGACCCTTCCAAAGCTTCCGGGACCGATGAATTTATCCGGAGTGAGTTCCGGCGTGTAAGAAATGAAATAAAAGATGCTTTCTACAAGCTATACACAGAAGAATTAAAACCACAGTTAAAATGAATGTTGACGTTTTGAAAGTTATTGTAAAAACAAAGTACGGAACTATTGCCAGTCAAAATAGCCTCCTTTAACAACAAGAGGAATTCCTGAAAATAAAAACTTAACACGGTGGATAAAAAGTATAATGAATTAACAATACCTGATAAACCAAAAAAGGCAATTGGTTTTTTTGAGAAATATTTAACAATATGGGTGGCATTTGGAATACTTGCCGGCATAGGTCTGGGCGCTTTATTAGGCGATTCCATAGAAGTTATCAGCAGGCTGGAATTTGCCCGTGTAAATATACCCATAGCTGTTTTGATATGGTTGATGATTTATCCGATGATGCTCCAGATTGATTTTACCAGCATCAAACAAATAAGAAAAAAACCGCGTGGTGTGGTCTGGACTCTTATAGTAAACTGGGCGATAAAACCCTTTTCCATGGCATTTTTTGCCTGGATATTCTTCTCTAAAATTTATGCTGCCTGGATTGATCCCGCACTGGCAGGCGAATACATTGCCGGTGCCATTATACTGGGGGCTGCCCCCTGTACCGCAATGGTTTTTGTATGGAGTTACCTGACTAACGGCGACCCCAACTACACACTGGTCCAGGTTTCGGTAAACGACCTTGTTATTCTTGTAGCCTTTGTCCCTATTGTAGGTTTGTTGCTTGGTATTACCGATATTACCATACCCTACGATACACTGGTGGCCAGTGTTATCATCTTTGTAGTTGTTCCGCTGGTGGCAGGAGTGATTACACAACGAATGCTGATAAGGCGACGCGGAGAAGAGTGGTTCAAAAAAGAATTTTTACCCAAACTGAAACCCGTAAGTATTATTGCCCTTTTGGTTACACTGGTGCTTCTCTTTGCTTTCCAGGGACAAAACATATTGAATAACCCGCTGATTATTTTGCTTGCGGCAGTGCCACTGGTTATCCAGACTTACTTTATCTTTTTCCTGGCCTGGTTCGGAGGTAAAAAACTGAAACTGCCACACCCGGTATGTGCCCCCGCGGCAATGATAGGTGCCAGCAACTTTTTTGAGCTGGCCGTAGCCGTAGCCATTGCACTTTTCGGATTAAACTCGCCGGCTGCCCTGGTAACGGTGGTGGGCGTGCTGGTGGAAGTCCCGGTAATGCTTTCGCTGGTAGCCCTGGCGAACAGGTGGAAATACTAATTGGAGGTCCCGGTGATGAGAGACCTTGTAAATGTAGCCTTGCACTACAGAAATAATGGAAAAGCAAAGTATAGCATTAAGTGCTTATCTTTGTAAAAAGCAACGATATGTACCTGACACATAAGACACATATTAAAAAGGACATGAAGCTATCTGTCCTGATCAATGAAAACCCCTTCCTGTTATTGTTCCTCGAACATCTTGAAGTTGATTTTGTCGTTAAGGATAAGACACTTGAGCAGATATGCAGTGAGTATAAACTTGATATAAGTACAGTATTGCTCATCGCCAACCTCTACAATGGCTTCTACCCCTCCGTAAGTGATCTGAAAAAAATTACAGATATTTCTTTGATAATTAAGTTTCTGGGCAACAGTCATAAGTATTATAAAAACGATAAGTACCCTGAGATAAGTAATTATATCTCTGATCTGAAAAAAATAAAACCTTCACATGATATTGATCTGATAAGCTCATTTTTCAGCGAGTATTTTAATGAAGTGCTGGAGCATCTTGATTATGAGGACGAGATCGCATTTCCATATTTCTGCCGCCTTAATGAGGATACAAGAAAAGGTCAAAAAGAAAAGTTCTCAGTCCATGAATACAGCGAGCATCACACCGATATAGAAACAAAACTTACCGACCTTAAGAACCTGCTGTTAAAGCATATTTCTATAAAGAATGAACTACCACTCAGGAGACGCCTGCTTATCAGCCTGTTTGAACTGGAGTACGACCTGATAATACATTCAATGATAGAGGAAAAGATACTGCTTCCCCTTGTTGAAAGATTTGAGGGACAGGAAGTATGAAAAAGAACAGGGTCAATATAGCGGTTACAGGTCAGTCCGATATCATTTATGAAGGGCTTACCAATATCCTTTACAGGTATGGCGATTACATTTCCTTTTACAGGACAGACAATATTGATGAGCTTGACATATTGATGGTCAGGGTCAATATTAATATAGCTATACTCAACCCCGAAAGCATAATTAACAGGAACAGGCAATATGCCAAACTCAGGAATAAGCATAAAGGTATTTTCTGGCTGGGCCTTGTATATTCCTTTATCGATTCGAAGATAATCAATGAGTTTGATGATATTATATATGTCACTGATCCTGATGATTTAATATTCAGCAAGGTCGACAGGTTCCGCAAAAGCAGGAAAGAGAGCAGCCGTGACGACCTGAGCCATAGAGAAAGAGACGTGCTTATACACCTTGTCAGGGGGCTTTCGAATAAGGAAATTGCCGAAGAGCTTAATATCAGTATTCATACCGTTATAAGCCACCGTAAAAATATAGTCGAAAAAACAGGAATAAAGAGTCTACCGGGCCTCACTATTTACGCCATATCAAATAAATTTATTCCAATAGACAAGGCTTAACAGCACTCCCATTCCCCTTTAGTAGTGATAATACCCTGTCACCTCCCCTTTTATGGTGAAAATAGTTCTTAAAACCACCTTTTTATGGGATTACCTTATTAATAAAAACAAGGTAATTTCGTGTTTTTCCAAAACAGGAAGGATGTCTGTTATTGCCCTGAATTGGCAGGGTAATAATTGAAATAAGAAATTGATGAATTTATCGGAATTAATAACGGGACAGGAAGCATATATTACCGGAATAAGCGGTAAAGGAGGGATAAAGGACAGGCTTAATGAGCTGGGCTTTATCAAAGGACAGAAGGTAAAGGCCATAAAAGCAGCTCCCCTGAGAGACCCCGTGGAGTATGAGATCATGGGTTATAAAGTTACTATCCGGAAAGCAGACGCGGCAGCAATACATATTGACAGTACTGAGAAGGCAGTTGATATAATACCACCTGTTTTCCAGCACGAGGGCCATGGCAAAAGGAAAAGGATGAGAGGCGGCCATCAACATCCAGGCCGCTCACGAACCATCAATGTTGCCCTTATTGGCAATCCAAACTGCGGAAAGACAACAATCTACAATTATGCCACCAGTTCAAGGGAAAGGGTGGCCAACTACGCCGGAGTTACGGTAGCAGCCCGTGAGGCCAGGCTTAATATAGACAATTACCGCATCAACCTTATTGACCTCCCCGGAACTTATTCACTGAAGGCATATTCACCCGAGGAGATGTTTGTCACGGACTACCTCTCATACAATAAACCTGACCTGGTACTTAATGTGGTCGATGCCGGCAACCTTGAGCGCAATCTTTTCCTGACCACACAGCTTATTGATGCGGGTATTAAAACGGTCGTTGCCCTGAATATGTACGACGAGCTGGAAAAAAGCAATGGCAGGCTGGATTATGAAACACTGGGTAAGATGCTGGGAATCCCCTTTGTCCCAACCGTAGGATCCAAAGGCACAGGGCTCAGGAATTTGTTCAGGACCATAATAAACGTTTACGAAGGAAGAGATGAAACAGTCAGGCAGGCAAGGCTTAACTACGGTCAGGAGATAGATGATGCCATTGAAAAGATAATCTCAATGGTAGACGAACATACCGGTCATCAGGAGGGCCTGAGCCGACTGAATGCAATAAGAATACTGGAGAACGATGCAAGCGGAATTTATTCATTAAGCCCCGGCATAAAAGGCAGGGTAATGGACTATGCAAACAGGAAAAGGGATCAGGTTGAAGCACTGCTGAAAAATAATATAAGCAATGAAGTTGTAAATATGCGCTACGGCTTTATTGAAGGTGCCCTGGCCGAAACATTCACAGCGGCGAAGAAACAAAAGGTCAATATATCTCAAAAGATTGACCGTGTGCTGACCCATAAATTATGGGGACTACCTGTATTTTTCGGTATAATATGGTTTGTTTTTTTCGCCACCTTCAGGCTGGGGGAAGTACCCATGGGATGGATAGAAAACCTTTTCGGCTGGCTTTCAGGAGTAAGCTCCGCTACCATGGGCTCAGGTATTGCTGGTAAGCTTTTTTCTGATGGCATAATTGGTGGCGTGGGAGGTGTAATAGTATTCCTCCCCAATATAGTTATTCTGTTTGCCTTTATATCACTGCTTGAGGATTCCGGTTATATGGCCCGCACAGCCTTTCTTATGGATAAGGTAATGCACCAGGCAGGACTGCACGGCAAATCATTTATACCACTGCTGATGGGATTTGGCTGCAACGTACCTGCCATAATGGCCACCAGGACAATAGACAGCAAGAGAGACAGGCTGATAACAATGTTTATTACACCCTTTATGTCATGCAGTGCCAGGCTTCCTGTTTATGTACTGTTTATCAGTGCCTTTTTTCCGCATTATGAGTCATTAATGCTTCTTGCCATATATGCCATTGGTATCTTTGCAGCTCTTATAACCGCGTTAATACTGAACAAAACCGTCTTTCGCAAAACAGAATCCCCTTTTGTGATGGAGCTCCCGCCCTACCGTATGCCTACTGCCCTTTCAGTATTAAAGCATACATGGTTTAAGACATCACACTTCCTTAAGAAAATGGGTACTATAATACTTTTTGCTTCGATTGTAATATGGGCGCTTGGCTATTTTCCCCGTGATAAACAGATCATAGCCAAATATGACACGATGATAGCCGGGCATCAGGGTGATGCCGCCAAGCTGGAGTCGCTTCGCGAAAGCGCCCTGCTCGAACAATCGTATATCAGCCGCATAGGCAAAGCTGTACAGCCTGTTTTTGAACCGCTGGGCTTTGACTGGAGAATGTCTGTAAGCATACTTACAGGCATAATGGCCAAGGAGGTTGTGGTAAGCTCAATGGGTATCCTTTACCAGTCAGGATCAGGACCGGGGGCTGATGGCATTACACTGGTGGAGAAACTAAGGAGTTCACGGGCTGAGAATGAAATATCTCTGATCACCTATTTCGGTTTCCTTGTTTTCGTTTTGCTCTATTTCCCCTGCATGGGTTCGTTGATAGCAATAAAGAAAGAAACGGCAAGATATAAATGGACGATCTTCTCTGCTATTTATCCATTTATTTTTGCCTGGCTTACCGTATTTGCAATAAACCAGCTCAATAATTTGTTTTAAATACTCCTTAGCTTACTTAATGCTTTCACATGTTTTGGCTGCCTGCCGGATCAGTGACGCTATACTATGTTAAACTTTATCTCTTGAACCTTATCACGGAATATGTATCTTTACAGGTACTTGCTAATCAAAATGCACTTATTATGATTGATCTGCGAAGCGATACTGTTACACGTCCGGGTGCAGGAATGCTGGAAGCCATGATGAAGACAAAGGTGGGTGATGATGTGCTGGGTGATGACCCTGCCGTAAAGGCCCTTGAGAAGATGACTGCCGCTATGTTCGGCACAGAGGCCGCATTATTCTTTCCATCAGGCACAATGGCCAACCAGGTAGCCATAAAAGTACATACGAGTCCGGGTGATGAAGTCATCTGCGATGAAAGCTCCCATATCTATAATTTTGAAGGCGGGGGTATAGCACTGAACTCAGGATGCTCCGTAAAGCTTCTGAGAGGCGATCGCGGACGTTTCAGGGCAGAGGATGTAGCAGATAATATCAATGACAGGAATGACGTCCACCAGGCGCTTACAAGGCTTGTGGCCGTTGAGAACACAAGTAATAAGGGTGGTGGCAGTTGCTATGATTTCAATGAACTGGAAAAGATAGCGGAAGTTTGCAGATCAGAAAAGCTTATTTTTCATCTCGACGGAGCAAGGCTGTTCAATGCTGTTATCCGTTCCGGTGAAAACCCGGAGCAATACGGCAGGTTGTTTGATTCCATATCCGTATGCCTGTCTAAAGGACTGGGGGCCCCCGTCGGGTCGGTGCTGGTGGGCGACAGTGATTTCATAGCCCGGTCCCGCAGGTTCAGAAAGGCTTTTGGCGGAGGCATGAGGCAGGCAGGCTACCTTGCAGCCGCAGGCATCTACGCCCTGGAGAATAATATTGAGCGCCTGGCAGAAGATCACAGGAGGGCGGCGGAGCTGGAAGAAACGCTGCTGTTACTGCCTTATGTTGAAAATGTAATGCCGGTGGATACCAATATTATTATTTTCTCACTGGACAGAAAAACAGATACGGGAAAATTCCTTGATGAACTTAAAAAGGAGGGCATTGCCATGATACCCTTTGGGAAACATCATATACGAGCTGTCACACATCTTGACTTCTCGGATAAAGACCTGGAATCGCTTATCTCAATCCTGAAAAAGACAGAGCCGGAGGGATGACAAACAAATAATAACAGCCTTCTGCACTAATCATTAAGGCTGATTAATAAATTAAGGGTGCCCACTTATCGATGAACACCCTTAATTTTCATAGTCCACGAAATCAAAGCTTATTTGTTTTCTGCAAGCCTCTTATATTTACAGCATGCAGGCAACTTTTCATAGACAGCATCTTCAGCTTTAAAAACCTCGGTGTCATGACCAACGGCTGCTACAGCCTTATGAACGGCCTTTACATCAGGGTTGGCGCAGTTGAAGGACAGGGCAAGCATCTTAGTCTCCTTGTCCCAGTCAGCAGCTGTCACACCCTCAACTTCCTTTGCAGCAGTCTCTATACGCGTTTCACACATACCGCATTCGCCGGCCACAAGGAACTTATTATTGTCTTTTTCGGTTGTACACTGACCGAAAGCAGTGGATGCAGCTATGGTAAAAACAGCTGCAAGTGTTAATAATTGCTTTTTCATAATGACTAATTTTTGGTTATTAATTCAGATAACACTGCTCTACAGCACTGTTCAAGGCCCTAACATATCCGTTGCAGGTTTTGTTCATCACAGGGTATTAATTCTTCCATAAAAACGGGAGTCCACAGAAGGGCACTCAGAAGACATTGAAAGGATAGGAAGATTATGATATTTACAATGATAAAGATGCTATTGGAATTATTTATTTAATATTGTATTATTGAATCTTAAGTTTGGTTTCAGTCAGATAGTCAGTCATTTTAAAACAAAAGCCATCGGCAGGTTGATAAACCACTGTCTGGTATCTGGACTTACAGATAATAATCCATACAAGAAAAGAGAGGAGTAGCTATGCATATTAAGACATCAGATCAGGAAAAGCTGGACATGGGATTTGGAGGATACAGTTGCAACTGGGGATTGCATATCTGCGGTCTTTATGAGACCGAGCAGGAACGCGACGAAATAATCTTCGGTTTCCTTCATCAGGGTGATATTAGCGGGGATATGCAACTATACTGTCCGGCTGAAAGAACCAGGGAGAATTTTATCAGGGATTATGGTATGCGTTATCCTGACTGCAAGCACCATACACATGACCCCGCACTGTTTTCCATTAACAGCGCAAAGGAACTGTATTACCCGGATGGTACATTTTCACCCATAAGCATGGACAGGGGACTGGATGAGTTTTTTCAGGAATCACAAAAGAATGGAAAAAGAAATATACGTGCCACGGCTGAGATGGTATGGGCCCTGAAGGCCATCCCGGGCGTTGAGCACCTAATGGCTTATGAGTCGCGCCTGAACTATTTTATTCCGGGTAAACCCTGGATAAGTATATGCCTTTATAATATAACCAGGTTCTCCGGCAGTGTTATTATGAATGTATTGCATACTCATCCTTATACCATTTCCGGCGGTATTATTACACAAAACCCTTACTACCAGGATCCGGATGAATGGTTACAGCGTAATTTTCCTGAATTTGCAATTAAATAACATCACCAATGAATACTTCGCACGAGCTGTTTTTGCTGATGGTCAACCTTTCCCAGCTTCATGATAAAAATAAAATCATTGAACTGTTTGTTGAGAGTATGACCGAACTTTTTAAACCATCGGCATTTGCATACCTGGAGCATCAGGAAAAAAGAAGCAAGTCTGAGCTGGAAATAAAAACAAGAAGCTCTCTGTTTGGGTATATCGAAACAAATCGGATGCAATCACTGTCAGATGAAAATAGAATGCTTGTTCAGAATGCAGTGCAGATGCTTGCGGTCATACTGGAGCATCTCGACTTCGGATTCAGGTTGCAGGACGAAAAAATATCGCTCGAACAAATTGCAGATAAAAGGTTAAAAGAATTGCAGGAATCCGTGGAAGAGCTTAAGAAAGCGCGAAAAAACTCACTTAAACTGATAGATGAACTGAATGATGAAATTAAAAAACGTACGAAATCTGAAAAAGAGCTACAGGAAAGTGAAGAACGTTACAGGCTGATACTCGAAAACAGCCTGGATGCAATCCTGATAACATCGCCTGACGGACCTATTATATCAGCCAACGGGGCTGCATGTGAAATGTTTGGCATGACGGAAGAGGAAATATGCGCTGCCGGGAGAAACGGCATCGTTGACCCATCAGATAAGAATCTGCCCTATTTACTGGAAGAGAGAAAGAAAAATGGGAAAGTAAAAGGAGAACTTAGATTTATCCGCAAAGACGGCTCTACATTCCCTGCCGAAATCACCAGCTCTGTTATTAAGCCCGGAAAGAACCTGGAACGAACCAGCATAATCATCAGGGATATCACCAATCGCGTTAAATCTGAACGGGAACTGGAAGAAAAAGTACGGGAAAAAACCAGCGAACTGGCAGAGAGAGTTGCCGAGCTGGAACGTTTTCACGATGCCACCATCGAGCGCGAATTCAGGATAAAGGAATTGCGCGACGAGATAGAAAAACTCAAGAAGGATCAGTGATTTTATGTTAAGAATCAATAATGCTCAGAAACAGTGATACTAAAAATCTATGATCTTAGAATTAATAATGCCAAGAATCAATGATGCCGGTAAGATAAAGAGATGCTAGAAGTTCCACTTCAGCACCTCCCTTGTTTCACCGCATTTAAGCATCTTATCTCCGAAATACGGGTTCCTTATCTCCTCAGTCCCGCTAAGCCAGTAGGCACCCCGGTCGTTATCGGCCATAGGGCAATACTGGTAATAGACCTTTTCCTCATTAAGCCCGAAAGTGCTTACACTCTCATAAAAGGCCTGATTGAATTCAATAAACGCCGCCCTCTGCTCTTCTATATCCCCTGAACCGGCAATAAGGACTATATTGCTGTTCAGTACTTCAAGCTGATCCATCCACAGCATATGAGCATCGCCTTTCAGCAGGGACATATCCACCCTGTCCAGCGCTTCTCTTACCTTTTCAGCCTCTTCTTTAACCTTTCCTGCATCAGTGGCCACAAAGGCATCCTTCATCAGCAGGTAGGCATTATATACCTCTGTCAGCTGTGCTGTGAACGCAGGCTCTGTCTCAACATCCTCAGCGGGCTGTAAGGCTTCTTCCTGCACTTCTCCTTCGCTCATATCTGTACCGCCATGGTTATGTCCGGTCATAACAGCTCCCCCCTCCGGGTTCATCATGCTGGGTTTTCCAGCCAGCTGTGCTGCAGCATCAATACTGAAGGTGCCGGCAACTGCTATCTCTTCGCCCTCCTGCAGGCCACTTTCTATGATAAAGCTATCACCCAGTGAGGGACCCAGTGTCACCTCGCGCGCCATAAAACTTATTCTCTCTGAGGTAGCCGACTTCACATATACCAGCGAACGCTTACCTGTCCACATAACTGCTGAAGACGGAACTACCACTGACTCTTTGTAATCAGTCAGTTCAGCCTGCACTGTGCCTGATACAAACATACCCGGCTTAAGGTCCCTGTTCCTGTTTACAATCTCAGCTCTGGCCTTTGCAACCCTTGTGTCCGGATCAATAAGAGGATCGATCCATAATATCTCAGACTCAAAACTTTTTCCGGGAAGAGAGGCAACGGTAAAGCTCAGTTTATCTCCCCTGCTGACCCAGCTCATATCCTTCTCGTACAGGTCAAAAAGAACCCACACTCTTGACAGATCAGTTATCTCGTAAAGGGTCTCCCCCCTGCTGATATAATCGCCGCGGTTTACCTTTTTAGCTGTTACATAACCCGAAACATCAGCTCTGATGTCAAATTCGGTTTCCGGACTACCTCTTCGCAGTATCTCCTCTATCTGACTGTCCGGCAGCTTCCAGTTCTTTAGCTTAGTCCTGGCGGCATTGAACAGCTGCGGCTGTGTTTCTTTTATTTTATATGCTTCCAATAGTTCTTCCTGGGCTGTTACCAGTTCAGGTGCATAGATCGAAGCTATCACCGAACCTTTGCTTATATACTCACCTGTAAAATTGACCATCAGTTTTTCCACCCTGCCTGACAGATGCGATGACTGTGAGAAGACAAGCCTCTCGTCGGCCTTCACCTTACCGCTCATACGAATATGCTTGACCGGATCAGCAAGAATAACCTTCGCAGTTCTCACATCTGCCAGTTCCATTGCTGTGGGCGACATACTTATGGCCATGGCATCAATCTCATCATCCTGCTCATTTTCCAGTGGTATCAGGTCCATTCCGCATATAGGGCAATCGCCCGGCTCATCCTGCCGTATCTGCGGATGCATGGAACAGGTCCATACCTCAGCATCCTCTGCGTTAAATGTTTCACCTGACATTTCATGATCATGCAGATTTTCTTCCTCCTCTTTATTTCCTCCGGTTCCAAAGATCAGCCATCCAAGCAGCAATCCTGCTGCCAGTGTTGCTATTGCTATTATTAATGTATTTCTTTTTTCTTTCATCTTAATAATTTTTTCCTGTTAAGTAATTAAGCCTTGCCAGGACTGTCCGGTATTCAGCTTCTGCTGAAGCTTTCATTTTCCGGTACTCAAGCATTTGCTGTTGCATACGCAGCACTTCCTCAAACTCTTTTCCCGAGTTGCTGTAAGAGCTGATAAGAAGCCTGAGTACCTGTGCGGACTCCTCTATTTGCTCCCTGTACAGGTCAATCAGCTCCTTTTGACGCTGTATTTCATACACAGCCATCTCATAGTCTGAAATAAGGGAGTTGGTATATTCCTCTTTCTGCAATGAATAACTCTTTTGCATCAGTTGAGCTTCCATGACCGCGGCTTTGTATTTAGCGCGGTAGATAGGTATGCTAAACGTAAGCATGGGCATCAACACGTCTCTGCCATTATCCGCCACGGACATATCGGTCCTTTCTCCCACAATAACATAGTCCAGTCCCAGTCCAAGTTTAGGCAGTCCCTGCCTGCGGGCTGCTTCTTCACCGGCCTCACGTGCTTCCACCTTAAGGTCAAATGCGTTTAGCGCCGGATTATTATTCAGCATGGAATCTTTCTCTATACCTGCCGGCAGGTAATCGGTATCCAATGAATCGGGCAGTTCTACTTCCTCGCTCTCATCCCTGTTGAGAAGTTTATTAAAGCCGGTAAGCAGAGGCTTCTCCTTCTTTTTAAGTATGCTCAGGCTGCTGAGGGCATCGTTAAGCATGATATCCACACGCAGTACATCTGTCATATCCCCTTCCCCGCTCTCCAGCCTGGACAGGGCAATGGATCTATATGATTGCAGTATATCAATATTTTCCTGTTCTATCTCCTTCCACCGCCCTAACTCAAAGAGGGGGTACCAGGCATCTGTCACCCTGTAATACAAGCTGTTACGCTTCTCCAGGAATTCCTGGTACCTGGCTTCAGCCTCCAGCGCCGCAACATCAGCCTGTGCCCTGAGGGTGCCAAACCATGGAAACATCTGGCTCAGTGAGAGTCTGGCCCTCTGTGGTCCCACCCTTGTCTCCACCGGGGATATAAAATAGCCGAAGGAAAGTGCCGGATCGGGAAGCGCATTTGCCTGTGGTACTTTTTGCAGTGCCGCTTCAAACTCCGCATAGGCCGCCTGGAGTCCAGGGTTATTCTCTGCGGCCATCCTGAGATATTTTTCCGGAACCTGTGAATGTCCCGATACATATCCCAGTAATACTATTAATATGCTTATTACAAGTCTCATGATTGTTTCTTTTTAAGATTCTTTTCTTCGCGGTAGCTATACAATACCGGTACAATAAAATAGGTAACGGCAGCGAAGATCATTCCCCCGAAAGCCGGTATGGCCATGGGTATCATAATGTCAGAGCCGCGTCCAGTTGAGGTAAGGATGGGCAGCAGTGCAATGATGGTAGTGGCAGAGGTCATTACCGCAGGCCTTATTCTCCGGTGCCCTGCCTCCACCACTGCAACTCTTATGCCATCAGCGTTGTCGGTCTTATTACGGGCAAAGCTCTGATCGAGGTATGTTGCCATCAGAACACCATCATCGGTGGCAATGCCAAAGAGAGCAATAAAGCCTACCCATACCGCCACACTGAGGTTTATGGTATGCATCTGAAACAGATCACGCATATTGGTGCCGAATAATGAGAAATCAACAAACCAGTCCTGGCCGTAAAGCCATATCATCATAAAGCCACCGCTGAAAGCCATGGCTATTCCTGCAAAGACCATCAGGGAGGTACTCACCGACTTAAACTGGAAGTACAGTATAAAAAAGACAATAATCAATACCATGGGCACTATAAGTGACAGTCTTTTCTCCGCCCTTACCTGGTTCTCATAATTACCTGAAAATTTATAGTTTACGCCGGCCGGAACAGTCAGATCACCGGAATCGATCAAGCTCTGAATGGTCGCCTGCGCATCATTAACAACGGTCACCTCAGAGAATCCGTCCCGCTTATCGAACAGAACATAACCGACAAGGAATGTCTCCTCACTCTTTATTGCCTGCGGTCCCCTCAGGTATTCAAAATCGACCAGCTCGGACAAGGGTATCTGTGCGCCACCGCTGGCAGTAACAAGTATATTACCCATTGATTCGGGATTATCACGCAGTTCCCGGGGATAGCGTACCCTTACCGGGTAGCGTTCCCTGCCTTCAACCGTGGAAGTGATCACCATACCTCCAATGGCTGTTTCTATCACCTGCTGCACATCATCCACCATGAGTCCATAGCGAGCTATAGCCTCACGGTTAATATTAAGGTGCAGGTACGGCTTCCCCACTATGCGATCTGCAAAGACCGCTCCGGCCTTTACCGACGGCACCTTCTTGAGGATATCCTCCAGTTGTATCCCAAACTGCTCAATGGTAACGAGGTCTGGACCATACACCTTAATACCCATAGGTGCACGCATACCTGTCTGCAGCATCACCAGCCTTGTCTCGATAGGTTGCAGCCTGGGCGCGGAAGTTACACCGGGGATCTTTGCTACCTTCACTATCTCATCCCATATATCGCCGGGCGATAAGATATGTGAACGCCAGTTACGAAAATATCTCCCTTTATTATCAGGTATGAGTTCCTCAAATGTCACACCACTCGCCAGGGCTTCTTCATTGGAAAGGGTGTCACCTGTATTAAGAATAAAGTGGTCATCCCTGTCTGTCTTAAACCTTATACGGTGTCCTTTCTCATCGAGCATATATTCAGGCCTGTAGTTAATAACGTTCTCATACATCGAGATGGGTGCGGGGTCGAGAGCCGACTCCACCCTTCCCAGCTTACCTACAGCCAGCTCCACCTCCGGTATGTTGGCTATAAGCATATCCAGTTGACCCAGCACTTTACGGTTATATTCAAGACCCGAATGGGGCATGGACGTAGGCATAAGCAGGAAGCTGCCTTCATCGAGTGAGGGCATAAATTCCTTACCTGCACCCGGGAAGGCATGGGCCAGTCCGGACCACACTTTCGTGGTACGTATATTCCAGCCTGCCTTATCAAAACCACGTGCAGCAAATCCAAAAATAGTGTTAAAGCCCAGCCATGAAACAATGCCGAAAAGGATCAGAAAAGCAGGTATCATCAGGAAGCTGGTTTTATGATCCAGGCACCAGTGCAGTATGGGTTTATAGAAATGCTCGAGGAGGAGGAACAGTACAAGAACAACGGCTACCAGGATACTGACAAACAAAAGGTTTGTCACCAGGCTCTCACCGGGTCCCAGGGGCAGCCAGTACCGTGCCAGCAGCCATAATACGGCGAGAAGGACAATGATCAGTCCGGAATAATCAAGCAGCCGGTACGCCAGTCTTTTCAGATTCTGTAAGACAGTCCCGAAAACACCCCTGCCACTTTCGGATGGTTTATGATCACCTTTAATCTCTTTAAGCAATCCCGTTACACCGAAAGCCAGCAGTATCACCCCTGCCCATGTCTGTCCAATTATAAAAGCGATCAGCGCAATAGGCAGCAGAATTATATTCAACCACTTATTAAATTTCCTGCTTTTGATCTTCACTCCGAAAAAAAGATGTGCCAGTGTTGGCATTATGAATAAAGAGACTATCAGAGCAGCCACCAGGGCAAAAGTTTTTGTGAAGGCCAGAGGACCGAACAGTTTACCCTCTGCTGCCTGCATGGTAAAGACAGGGATAAAACTGACTATGGTGGTTGACACAGCGGTAAGTATTGCAGAACTTACCTCCGAGGCCCCTGTATATATTACCGAGACCAATTTTTTTCCGGGTGGAGCCTCCTCAAGGTGTTTGATGATATTTTCAGACAGTATTACCCCCAGGTCCACCATCGTTCCTATGGCAATTGCTATACCCGACAGGGCAACGATATTTGCATCCACGCCAAAGTGCCGCATGGCAATAAAGACCATCAGCACAGCAACAGGCAGGAGGCTGGAAATAAGAAAAGAGGCCCGCAGGTTGTATACCATTACTATGACAACGAGTATAACGATCAGTATCTGCAGCGACAGTGCTTCCTCCAGTGTGCCCAGTGTCTCATTGATAAGTCCTGAGCGGTCATAAAAAGGAATAATTGTCAGCTGGCTTTCCACACCGTTGGCCAGTGTCTTTTTTGGCATGCCGGGAGCTATCTCCTCTATTTTGTCCTTTACATTATTTATAACCTGCAGTGGGTTGGCTCCATAACGCGCAACCACAACTCCTCCCACCACTTCAGCCCCATCCTTGTCCAGAACACCCCGCCTTGTGGCAGGTCCGAAGCTTACCACAGCTACATCACTTATTGTAACAGGAACATTATCATGAACAGCCACCACCGCCTTTTCGATATCCTCCAGACTTTTTATATAACCCAGTCCGCGCACCAGGTATTCGGCCTGGTTTATCTCCATGGTTTTGGCCCCCACATCCCTGTTTGATTTTTGTACAGCCTGCATCACCCTGTGAAGGGGTATATCATAGGCTTTCAGGGCATCAGGATCAACATCAACCTGGTATTCACGGACAAAGCCTCCTATGGAAGCGACTTCCGAAACGCCCTGGGCGGCATTAAGACCATATTTAACATAAAAATCCTGTACGCTGCGTATCTCATCAGGGTCCCATCCCCCTGTGGGCCTGCCCTCACTGTCGCGTCCCTCTATGGTATACCAGTATACCTGTCCCAGGGCTGTGGCATCCGGGCCGAGTGCGGGCTGCACACCCTCAGGTAATAATCCTGCCGGCAGGGAGCTGAGCTTTTCGAGTATGCGCGATCGCGACCAGTAAAACTCTATATCCTCGGAGAAGATGATGAAAATACTGGAAAAACCGAAGATGGAGGAACTGCGGATGGACTCAACACCAGGTATACCAAGCAGGTAGGTGGTCAGCGGGTAAGATATCTGGTCATCGATATCCTGTGGTGAGCGTCCGGGCCACTCCGTAAACACTATCTGCTGGTTTTCACCTATGTCGGGTATGGCATCAACGGGCACCGGGTCAGACGGCAGTATCCCGGTGTCCCATCCGAACGGAGAGCTTATAATGCCCCAGGCTACAAAAATAGCCAGCAGTATAAACGTGATGAGCCTGTTCTCAAGAAAAAACTTTATAATTCTATTAAGCATGTTAAGTGATATTATAATCTGAAAGAATGAATGTTTATATAATGCACTGATAATATGTTTGTATCAGTATACTTTCATCCCCAGACTATAATAGGAATGACTGGATTGAGGCCAGGTATGTTTTTAGTCGCGGTGGCCGGGGTTTATCATTAAAAACAAGCACTGAGCTGTTATCCGGTAAGTTGGCAATGATATTAAATCCCGGTGTCTCAAGTATCTTAAAATCAGGTATATTGACAGGTTCTTCGGATGTGTAGGTAAAATCACTATCAAGCACATAAACCTCTGTTTCGTTATGGCAGCACGACTCCTGCTCACAGCAAGGATCAGGGGTGTTCATCACTGCCACTGTCATAAGATTATCGCCGCAGTAATGCCTGGAAACAGTAATCCCGGCTGTTGCAATCAACAGCAGGACACTTATTGCCATATGCGCAACTTTCCTGATCATACATCTTTAACAATACGAAAATCATATTGTTTATAATCAGGCAAAATAAGGAAGGTCAAATATGCTGATCTTCACCTCCGGATCAGGAAAGGGCGGCTATGATATCTGACAGCAGGCCTTCAAAATCCATAGAATCCGACGGCGAGTATCCCAGTATTACCACTGCCATATTCAGTGAGGGTATCAAAAATATTCTCTGTCCATCGTGACCTATGCACATAAACATATCTTCAGGAGCTGACTCAAATCCTCCGTCACGGTTCAGCCAGAAGAATGATCCGTATCCCCCATTGCTGTCAGAAGCCGGAGTAACTGTATAATCAACCCAACCACCGGGTAATATCCTTTCACCACTGAACACACCGTCATTAAGAAACAACAGGGCAAAGCGCGCATAATCACGGGCCGTCATATAGAGATAAGATGATCCTACAAGTGTCCCTGATTCGTCCGGCTCAAATATTGCATCAGTAATACCTATCCTGTAAAACAACTGCTCATGGGGAAAAGCATAATATTGGTCATCATTATTAAACTGTTGCCTGAGTATATAGCTTATAATATTGCTTGTGCCAGATGAATAATACCAGTGTGTGCCAGGCTCATGCTCAAGGGGCCTTGTAAAGGTATATTCAGCAAAATCGGGTTCACAGTGCAGCATAAGCGTAACATCCGACCTGTTGCCATAATCCTCATTCCATTCCAACCCGCTTTGCATATGCATCAGGTTATCAATGGTAATATCCCTGCGCCCGTCATCACTCCATACATCAAGCAGGTCAGAATTATCAATACCTATCACTCCGTCCTTTACCATAATCCCCACCAGTGCATTGGTAACACTTTTGGCCATTGACCAGCTGAGAAGCTTTGTATTCTTATCCATCCCATCTCTATATGCCTCTGCTACCGGCACTCCCTTGTGAACAACCATAAAGGCGAAGGCTGTTCCGCCGTAGGCCTGCTTGTTTACCAGCTTATCACTTATCTTCTTAAGGGCGGCTGATCTGTGGAGTGAACCAGGCATCACATCACCCATGGGCCATGCTAATGTATCGCTACTGTAGCCCGGTGAGATATCAGGGAATTCAATTTTTTTGAGTTCATTAACAGTCTTTTCCTGGAGCAGTGTAACGCCGAATCCTTCCCTGTAAATTGCGATTGATTTACCCCAGAGGAACCTGCTGGTAACGGTTTTTCTGTCCCTGTCAACTTCACTGTTCACATAACTGATAAATGAAAAATTGAGGTCAAGGGCCTCCACATCTTTCTGTACGCGATCCGACACAAAAACCGCAGAGCACAGGTTCTTGGCGGCATAGCCTGTTATTATTGGCATAAGTGAGTTAAGGTATACGGCTGCTGATATTATTGCAATAACAAGAAAGATCAGTATACCATATAAAACCTTTCTTCCGGTACTTCTTTGTCTGTCAGTATTCATCTGTAAATAAAATTATGATTAAAAAAATTAAACCAATTTACGATTTAATAAGTTTATTGATGCAGATACTGTCAGGAATTTTCAAATAATGCTCTCAGATATCACAGATATCAAGGATAGCTTCGGCCCAGCGGGTCGAATCATTGAGGCTCTCAACCAATACAAGCTCCTTACCTCCGTGTTTAATAAAAAGATCACTGTATTCGTCACCTATCTCCACTAATGTCTCAAGGCAGTCGGTGACAAAAGAGGGGGCAACAAGCAGTACCCTCTCCGCTCCCTCCCCGGCCAGTTTTATTAGTGTTTCATCGGTAAATGGCGACAGCCAGTTACGGCTTAGGCGCGACTGGAAAGCGGTTGAGTACCTGTCGTTACCCGGCTTTAACTTTTCCGCTATCATACGGGTAGTACCATAGCAGGCTGCCTTATAACAGCTGTGACCCCATTCGGGCATTTCCTTTTCACAGATACAGTTTCGGCTGTCACGTCCGGGATGTATTTTGCTTATCTGCCTTAGCGGCAGGCCATGGTAAGAAAATATAATATGATCGAATTTATCCGGTGAACAGGAGCTTATTGCCTCTGTGAAACAACCAATAAAAGCCGGGTGGGACCAGAATTGCTGAATAATGACCATTTCAATATCCTTATTAATCTTAAGTCTGTGTTTGCTTACCAGCTCCGATACTGAGCCCGTTGTTGAATCGGCATATTGCGGATATAAGGGTAAAACCGTTATCTCATCATAATCCGCCGATGCCAGGTCTGTAAGAAGTGAGCGCAGTGAGGGCTTACCGTAGCTCATAGCGCCGAAAACATCAGTTCCGGCCGGCACCATGCTGCGCAGTTTAAGCACCAGCGACTGCATATGCATCAGCAAGGGAGAACCCTTATCTGTCCACAGCCTCCTGTACAGTGTGGTGGATTTTCTGACCCTGAAGGGTATGATGATCAGGTTAACAAGGATCTTACGGGCCAGCCACGGCAGGTCAATAACCTTCTTATCATTGAGGAATTCAGTGAGGTAGCGCCTGACTGATTCTGTATCCGGACTATCAGGTGTACCCACATTTACAAGGATCAATGCTTTTCTGACTGGCTTCAAGGGTATAACTGTTATTAATTAAGCTTTCTTTTTTGTATAGTCTTCAATGGCAGCGGCTAGCTGACCGGCCTGCTTAACCCTGTCAGCCATTCCAATACCATCACGTATGTTACCGGCTATATGGAGTCCGGGGAACCTTGATTCTATATCACCGATAGCCCTGAACCTTTCTTCCGAGGACAGCTCATATTGCGGTATGGCCTTTTCATACCTGAAGATCTTTATCATATCAGGTTTATTATCACCTGTGCCCATCATGTTTTTCAGCTCATCCATCACAATATCCTTTATTTCACTGTCAGTCTTTTCCGTTATCTGCGGATTACGGTATCCTCCCATAAAGACGGACAGCAATGCTCCGCCCTTCGGTGCCCGGCCTGTAAAGATAGCTGAAGGGAATAGAATACCCAGCACTTTCCTGTTCTCCCGTGAAGGTACCAGTCCCCCAAAAGCATCCAGTGGCATGCCCTTCCATTCATTGAAACCGGCGGCCACCTGCACTATCCTGGCATGGTTAACGGAGGTAACAGCACTTAGTGTTTTGGTGCCGGTAAATGATAATAGGTTTTCCAGGGATTCGCTGCCGGTGGTGGTAACCAGACTGCGACTGACATATTCAGCTTTGCCTGCTGCGCTATCTGTCCGGACAGTGTAAAGTCCATCTTCGTGATTAATTTCTGTATTCTCACATTGCAGCACTATATTCTCTTCGCCGATAAACCCGACCATGGCTTCTATAAGCTTACCCAGACCGCCCTTCACAGAGAAAACTTCTTTGGTAGCCCTTCTTTCCAGCTCTGTCTTATCTTCCTTTGCCTTTTTGATTGCGCCTTTTATAAAGCTGCCGTAATTCTGTTCCAGGTTGTACAGCTTGGGCAGTGCAAATTTTGTGATCAGCTTCTCCGGGTCGCCTGCATATACACCGGAGATAAATGGATTAACGGCATAATCAAGGAAGCTCTTACCCATTCTTCTTCTTACAAGGCCTGCCACAGACTCATAAGGATCGGTACCAGGCTTACGGAAGGGTTCGCCCAGTATCCTGAACTTATCCCAGAGACTGAACAGGGGTGTAGCAACAGCTGAGAAGAGTCCGGATGGAATGGCTCTCCATTTGCCATTCTTCCATATATACCGTTTAGCGGCACTCTTATCAGCCTTTTCAAGCTCACACAGACCTCCAAGCAGGTCAAACAGCTCCACCAGCTCAGGAGTGGAATAAACGCCTGTATTGGGCCCTTTTTCATATACAAAGCCATTTTCTTCACCTGTACTGATCACACCTCCGGCCTCAGCGTCTTTCTCTGTTATAATGAAATCAATGCCTCTGTGCTTCAGCTTAACACCCAGTGCAAGTCCGGTCAGACCCGCTCCCACAATAATTACATCCTTATCCGTTCTCATCTTATACTGATTTTGAATATTTGTTTTTCTCCGGCTGGTACGCCGGGTCAAGTGATGCCGCTATATTTCTTATAAACATAGAACCTTTTTCAGTAACACTTATATAATCATCATTAAATTCGAGGAGACCGTCAGCAGCAAAGCCACGGAGCGCCTCATTATCCAGACGTACAATGCTTTTCACCGTCTCTGCTCCTGTCCCGGTAATTTCACCCATTGTTTTCCAGTCTATATGCTTATTACACATAAGCTGGGTTATTACCTCACGCATGACCTTTTCCTTCTCATCCAGTATCCTTCCCTTCTCCACCGGCAATTCAGACTTTTTCAATGACTCCTTATATTCCTTCACAGATTTTGTGTTCTGGAAATACCCCATCTCCAGCTGGCTTATGGCAGAAACACCGAAGGCATAAACCTGTCCCGTTGTATGGCGGGTACAGTATCCCTGGAAGTTACGGTGCAGCAGGTTTTCCTTAACAGCCCTGTACAGCTCATCACCGGGCAGCACATAATGATCAAGCCCGACCGGCATATAACCGGACTTCCTGAGAAGTTTATATGCTTCCATAAACATATCAACTTTTTGCCGGGGTGAAGGCAGGTCATACTTCTCAAGTATCTTCTGGTTCTTCTTAAGCCACGGAACATGTGCATATGAAAATGTGACTAGCCTGTCGGGTCGCAGTTCCGCCGCCGTCGCCATGGTCTTTCGAAAAGAGTCAGCTGTCTGTCCGGGCAGGCCATAGATAAAGTCAAGGTTAACGGCAATATTATCACTGCCTTTCCTTATATATTCAATCAGATCTCCCACCGGCAATGCGGAAGGGTCACGGTTAACCATCTTCAGCACCTCCTCCTTAAAGTCCTGTATACCAAGACTGAAACGGTTAAAGCCCGCTTCTTTCAGGCTGTCAATATATTCTTTATCCAGCAGTGCCGGGTTACATTCTATTGCTATCTCCGCATCATCAGCCAGCGCGAATCCGGAAGTAATCATCCCGATAATCTCCGACAGGTATCTTACAGGTATGGAATTTGGGGTGCCGCCGCCAAAATGTATCTGTGTCACCTTCCTGCTGTCATCTATCTCCCCTGTTATAATATCTATTTCTTTTTTCAGGGCCTCATGATATTCAAGGTACTCATCCCCTTTATTAAGCTTGCAGGAATTACATCCGCAGTAGAAACATATCTTATGGCAGAAGGGTATATGTATATAAACGGCAATATTTGAGGGTTGCCTCGTGTTGGACAGGCGCACCATCTCAAGGTATTTATCGCCGCTTATCTCATCATTGAAGTGATTGGCCGGGGGATAGCTGGTATACCTTGGCACCGGCCGGTTATATTTTTCAAGCAGTTTTTCTGATATATCCATATTATATTTTCTTTGGTAATGCATAAATAAGTACAAAAACGGATAGCAATGCCAGCCCTGCTTCAAGGGTAAACAGGCCGGTATAACCAAGCATATCGCCCACCTTACCGCTGAATACGGCAATAAGCATACCACTCAAGTGGGTTATAACTATCTGCACCGTAAAATCGGTACCCTCCCTGCCCTTTCGCACTATATCCATTGAGGTGGTGTATATTACCACTGTTGACAGTCCGTAGGCGCCCCATACAAGGCATATACCGGCATACATGGCCGGCAATCCGGGTGTGCCGGTGGATATAAAGACAAAGAAGAGTCCAGCCAGCAGGTTAATAAAAGCAAAAAGAAAGGCTGAGGAGCGCCGTCCTATGGTCTTTATGATATAGCCGGACACAAAGGCTGATATGGCGGCCACTGATGTGCCCAGTATGCCTGACATAAACCCTATCTGTTTAACTGAATAACCCAGGTCAACCATATAGGGTTTAAGCATGGCCAGTATCCCTATTATACCCGAGTAGTAAAAAATAAGGATAAGCACCCTCTTATGCATACCTTTGATCCTGAAGAATTTATAAACATCTGCAACAGAGATCCTTTCTTTTACTTTCTCCGGTATCTGCGCCCCCTTTTTACGGTACAGCATAAGGGGTATAACAGCAAAAAGGACAAAAAGAGCCAGAAGAAACAATAATGTTTTCCACCCGAAATAATAATAAGCTATCAGCAGAACACCTGTGCCCAGTAAGGCTCCTACGAAGCTGCCGGCCGACTGCATGCTGTTGCCTATACTCCGTTCTGCCCGCTTTAATATGAGGATGGCATAGGCATCGGTTGCAATGTCCTGTGTGGCAGAAGCTATAAAAGCAATTACCATAAGTATCACTATCATCCTGAAATCAGTCTGCAGCTCAAGAAACCCGATACCAATAATTATTACGGCATAAAACAGTTCTGACAGTATTATCCATTTTTTATAATGCCTGGCCTTGCTTGATGTACGGTCGACCAGTGGCGCCCATAGAAATTTAATTATCCATGGAATCTTTACCAGTTGAAGCAGGCCAATGGCTTCAAGCGAATAATTCTCCTGGCGCATAATAACCGGCACCACTGTTGAGAAGAAGCTCATTGGCACCGACTGTGCAATATAAAGACTGAATAAAACCGGGAATTTCTTCCAGCTCTTATTTTCCATATTTAAAACTTAGCAGATAAACGTATACCGAAGTGCAGCGGATTGCCGGGCTGAACATATTCCCTGCCCAGCGACTGGAAATAAAAGGCCTCATAATCTGTGTTAAGAAGATTCTTAAACCAGAAATCCAGTGCCAGGTTATTTCTTATCATACCGAGTTTAAAGTCTGCAATGCTGTAATAGTCCTGCTGGTGACTGTTTTCCTCGTTCCAGTATATTGCACCCGTACCCCTGTATATAAGGTTGAGATTAATCTTATCTATCAATGATGATCCATTTATATGGTATGTTTTGTTCAACATAAAGGTAAGGGTGTTTGCAGGTACATACGGGATATAATTGCCACTGTGATCTGTTTCTTCATCAACGACATGACTGATAAATGTAGCATGGGTATATCCGTATGTCAGTGATGCTTCATAGCCGCATACGGGTATGGCCTTAAGGCTTATCTCAAAGCCCTTGCTTTCAGAGCGTCCGGCATTCTTCAGCATGGATCCCCTGCCGCTGGGCACAGTCTGGTATATCTGCTGGTTTTTCCAGTCGATATAAAATAATGCTATATCCACATACAGCTGCTTTTCCAGTAATGTGCCCCTGGCCCCTATCTCATAGTTCCAGCTGAACTCAGGATCAAAGGTCAGATCCTCGGGACGCTCAAAGGTAGAGTTGAAACCACCTGTTTTATAACCGCGCGCCACGGTCAGGTAAAGGGTGTTGCTGCCAAACCTGTAGTTAAGTGCCAGCTTGGGGAGTATTTCAAAGTATTCCAGGGAGGGATAGACAGTGTCTGCCATATTGATAAATGCCTGGTTACGCTCCAGATCATAATTATAATCAAGAACATCCTTCTCAAAATCAACCCTTATGCCTGCTGTAACAGAAAGGTTTTTTATAAGCACATCTTCAAGTGTTGACTGGTGAAATAAGGCATAGCCTCCTATAACATGATCATAATTCTTGAAAAGGGTCATATTGGAAGAATATACATCAACATCCACAGCCTTATCAAAAACCTGTCTGAAAGCATACAGGCCGGTGAGCCAGTTATACCTGCTGTCGCCCGTACTCCTTGCTATCAGTTCCTGGGAAAACATATGCTGTTTCTGGTCCTGGTTCACATAATAAAGCGAGTCAGCCGTAAAATCCTGGTCAACACCCTGAAAATCATCCAGGTACTGGTATGCACTTGTGGATACCAGCTCAAAATTATCAGCCTGGTATTTAATAATAAAAGCATCGGAGAGAACCTTCCGGTTATAATAGCTGTACTGGTTATAATTTATATCCTCTGCCGTCCTTGTTGTATCATTAAGTACGGCATAGGGATAACCGCCCTCCTTGCGGTGCTCAGCATTCAGCACGTTTTTAAATGTGAGCCTGTCATTTACATTCCATATCAGCTTGTTTCTGAATCCGTATGCATTTGAGCGGTCAACTGCATCACCGGTGAACTTATTTGCAAAATAGCCATCCTTATGCGTATAGCTGAAAGAGGCCGAATAGCCGAATGATTCATTTATGCTGCCATAATAGGAAGCATTGCCATTATAATATCCGAAATTACCTGTTGAGAGATTAATATGTCCCCCGCTCCTCTCCATGGGTGAAGCTGTTATTATATTAATTATACCCCCCATGGTATTGCGGCCGTAGAGTGTTCCCTGCGGGCCCCTCAGCACCTCGATCCTTTCAATATCAAAAAAATCAAAATTAAAGGATGACTGCTCAAAGAAAGGGACATTATCCACATAAAGTCCCACTGAAGGTGAGTTTTTTCTTGAACCTATACCCCTAATATAGACAGGTGATGAAAGTTTTGAACCGTAGTCGGGCATAAAAAAATTAGGTATGGTGGATGAGACATCTGCAAGAGATCGTATCTCATGGTCTGTTATAGCTTCTGAAGATATCAAAGATACAGATGCCGGCAACTCTTTTAGACTCAGATTGTGTTTTGATGCTTCCACTGATACTTCGCCGATATCTATCTCGGGTATTTCCGTGCTATCAGCAGAAAGTATAATATTTTGAGATTTTAAGGATCCTGTCATTATAATACACAGGACAATCAAATATATTTTTTTATTCATTTTACCCTTAGTTTAGCTGATTAGTAATTCATGGTCTTTTAACACCGCATATTAACAGGCACCACTGTGATTAAGGTGGCGGTTAAATAATGATAAGAAGTCCGTAAGAGGATATGCGGTTAACTGAAACAAGCACTAAACAGCCGGGGGTGGTCTTGAGAGGATGGAAAAACACAGGAGATGATCCGGTATTTCTCTATGGAATAACAAAACACCTGTCTTATTCAGGGAATATTGATGTGCCGGTTGCTTCTGAACCGGTCCGCCGGTGAAATAATCCGAATAATGAAAGGATGAGGGATTATTGTCTTCAGGTCCGGAATGATAGCTTATTGTTTTTTGCTGATCTTCCTTAAGGGCATTATCATTCTGCTTCTTTGCTTCCAGCCTGTTATATGACAGCAGGCCAAAAGAAACAAGGTATACAGCCGCAAAGGCTATATATACAATATTCATCGATAAGAAACCGAACTGAAACATGCCACGAATATAAGTGTTTTTTCTTTCACAGCTAAGAAACATGATAATTGTGAGATCAGGCTCCTTTATTTAGAGCTTTTCTAAAGTTAAGAGCAAATACTATATAGTTGTTTAGGCATTTTCAGGTCAGCCCGCTTGGATTCCGCCTGGGAAAGCAGATAGGTGCCTTTGCCGAGATAGGCTTTGGATATAAGGGGATACTCAATGCCGGGATCAGCGCTTATTTCTGATCCAGGAACCTTAATTTAAAGGAAATGCCCCCGTAATATACCCGCAGGTCAAGGCTGGTAAGCCCGCTGACAGGTAGCTTGATAAATGGCTCAAAAAGTATATTATTCTTTCCTCCAAGTGGCATTGAATAGCCTGCCGACAGGTTTGCCAGTCCCATAAAGTCAACATGTGAGAATGCACCGTAACTACTTTCAACATCCACCATGGTGGAATTGCTATCATATCTCACATCACCGGTGATATTGTCATAGTTTTCAAAATAATAGGTATTGGTATAATTGCCGTCAAACTTCTGGTTAAGGTATACCATGGTAGATGCTCCGGCAGACAGGTATACCTTTGACCTTCTTCTTTCCCACACAGTATATACAAGGTTCAGGGGGATCTCAAAAGCCAGGAGATCAAGCTGTGCACTGTTACTTTCAACATCCACCGAGGAAAAATTACTTTGTGGTACTGCATATGCCATATCTGCTTTCAATGCACTGTTGCCGCTCAGGTTATGGCCCTGGTATGAGAAAGCTAATCCCGGGCGAAGGGACAAGCGGTCGCTTAATTTCCGGTCAAGATAAACCCCCATTGAAGTGCCCGGATCTGAGTTATCATCAACCCTGGACACCATACCCGATAAGCCTGCCATAAGATCTGTCTTTCTTTCCTTCGATGTTGTTTCAGTAAATGGTTCATAATATGATATTATACCGGGATTTGCCCTTGCCTCAATAAGCTCATTTAGGTTGATAAGCCTGATACCTGCAATAAGCGCGGGCAGTTTATCCATTGTCACCCGCTCAGGCTTTTCAGGCTCTGATAAAGGCTGTTCTTCTGCAAATGATATATCAGGAATTATGACGGACTCTGCCTTACTCCCGGTATTATCTGCCGGCATCTCTTTTGCTTCTCCGGCAGCAGTGGCCCTTTCACTTGCTTCACCGGCAGCAATATCTTTTTCAATTTCTTCTCCGGGATCTGCTTGTTGTTCAGTAATAACAGCCATCTCATTAAGCGCATCTTTCTCACTGATGAATGTATTAAAAGCAATAATACCGGCAGCAGTAATCAATACAGCCACAGAGGCAGCCTTTGCCCAGAGGGGGATGATAAATGCAGGTCTCCTCCTTTTCTGAGCGATAAAGGCCTTCCAGGCATCATCTGCCAGATGGTCAACATTATAGTTGTTGAACTCATCCTTTACCTTTCGGGCGAATATGTCATCAAACCGCTTCATTATTCTTATCAACAGAATTTATATGAATATTATATAAGTGCCTCAGCATCTTTTTTGCCCTTGACAGGTTTGACCTTGATGTTGAGGTGCTGACACCCAGCATCTCTCCTATCTCCTTATGATCATATCCTTCAATCTCGTAAAGGTTGAATGTCAGCTGTAAATCTCCGGCAGCCGGCTGAAAAGAGCCAGTATATCGTTCACTGTCAGTGTCATTTCTATTTCAGGGTCTTTTATATCCTCATAAACCGTGTTGTCTGAACTCATCAGAATATCATCCTTTTTCTTTTTCCTGAAGCCGTCAATTGCTGTGTTTACCACTATCCTGCCATACCATGGTTTAAATGGTTTGTCAACATTATAATCTTCCAGTTTATCCAGGACCTTCATAAAACTGTCATTTACAACCTCTATTGCTTCATTCCTGTTGCCTGTGTATCGCACTGCTATCGACATGGCATAGGAAAAGTAGCGCTTATACAGTACCTCCCGGAAATTCAATTTCCCTTCGAGTCCACCCGCAATCAGCTCCCGGTCAGAACGTTCATTAACATTCAAGCGCCTTTTTCCCATATTGATAATAACCTGAATTAAATGCCTTAATATAAATAATTCAGGCTATTTCTTGTATATCATACTATTTTTTTTCTTACCTGAAAACAATCCCGAGCTGCAATTCAAAGCGGTTAAACTCCGTAAAGACTGTTCGCACCGACTCCTCATTGCTTCCCCACCATGTATCGTGGTATGTAGTGCTCACCTTCTGGAACCTGTACCCAACACCCATATTCACTCCCATATTTTTCCGGCTGAACAGCACAATACCCATGCCTGCATTCAAAAGTATCCCCCCGTTGCTTTCACGATAAGAGCCGGACCAGGTGCCTTCAGCCTCGTCAGCTTCAAGTGAAAACCCGTAGCCGGCCTTAAGCCAGGCATACGGTGTAGCCCTGGAATCATTCAGGTCATACCTCAGGTAACCATACACCGGCAGCAGGGGCATTTCAAGATGTTCGGCACCGGAACCGGCACCTACGCTCAGTCCGTTCCTGAATTTATAAGCGCTGAGAAGATGGATGCTCAGGCTGTTGGGTTCTTCATTGGTCGATTTGCCTGCCAGGTTACTTAGCGATGGGTGTATGAAACAGCCATAAGGAGGTGTGTGCAACTGCTCCCCGGTGGCGATGGTTTCCGGCTCCTTCTGTGCGGTGGCGGACAGTAATATTATCAATCCTGCTATGGTGAAATATATTTTCAGCATAAAGTCTATTCTCCGCTTATTATTATATGACTGATCTGCTCAATATTCAGTATATCAGAATAATCATACTGGTAGATACCATCATCCCCTATCAGCATTAATATACCGTTGAGGGGTATAAGGTCAAAAGTATCAATGCCGGGATAATGAGCCAGCCGTTTATTCAGTATATCCAGTGGATCATCCCGGTCATATATCTTTAAACCGGCATCCCCGTCGCATACAAAGAGCAGGTTTCCGTCTATACCCAGACCATGCGGATTAAACATAGGATATGACTTAACAAGGTATGGATTGCTTATCGAAGTAATATCTATTACCTCGAGCAGGTTCTGATTGCCTCCGCACATATTACCGGTGCGCAGTGTGACATAGGCATATTCCCCGTCTGTGACCACGGGATCGCAGGCTGTTATATGATCATAAGATGAGATGTGAGACGGTTTGGCAGGGTTATCGAGACTGTATATCAGCATGCCGCTTGTTGTGCCTATAAAAAGCTTATCACCAAGCCTGAATAATGTCTCCATATCCCTTGACACTTCAACACTGTCTGTTACCTGCATCCCGCTGCCTGATCCTGTGTCGACGGTCTTGAGCACTGATGGGTGGGCTATCAGGTACAGATATTCTTCATTAAGCATAAAGCGCGCCATCGATCCGGCCACGCCGGCCCCTGACGACCAGGCTGCACGGGAGTCCGCTGATGACGCAAAGCTTATCATATTATCGAATATCCATCCGCCCTGCTCATATATCTCCCTGTCCTCGGTAACAGTCTTTACCTCCCAGTCCACTACCACACCTTTCTTACTGTCCACACTGCTATAGGCATAACCCGTTTCACCTTCGGGCACAGCCTCCGGGAAAACATTTTTGAGGCGGTCAATCTCTTCGGGATTATCAATATCTGAAATATCAATAGCCACCAGGTCTATATAACTGTCGGCATACAATATATTACCACGGATTGCCATATCGACATTTCCGGGTATCTCATAAAAAGCTTTCTTTTGCGGGTTTGAAGGATCGGAATTGTCTATTACATGTATACCTTTTCCATACTCATTTACAAAAAGGTAACCGTCCTTAAAATATATCTTTCCCGGCTGGCTTATCTCTATGGGCTCACTCTTCAGAAAGCTGCCACGGAATTCATCATAGCTCATATAAACAGGCACATTGGCCTCATATGTAACACGTTCATATTTTTTGTCCTCGCAGGCTGTCATAAGAGCTGCCAGTGCAAAAAATGGCAATAATGGTTTTCAGTATATTCTTCATGATATCAGGTTTTTGTGTTTGTTTCATTATTACTTCTCATACTCAGGCTCCATTACCTGACCGATAAACAGGATGGTATTTGTTGTCCTTTCCCTTATGGCAAAGACAAATGATTTATCAACAACAAATTCAGGAGGTCCGGCTGGCACACTGGTAAGTTCGACACCAATTGTGGTTACTGCCGCTGCCTCGGTGCCCTTCTCGTTCACCTCAACAAAGGTATTCTGCTTTACAAAGCTCACGAATATCTGTGCATCAGATATCCCTGAGAGATCAGCCAGCGATGGCTTAAATGCATCAATCATACCCATACTCTGGAGCTGGTCGTTTAGATATTTTTCATAAGAAAATTTATACAGGGGCATATACACTTCTGTTTCTACGTAATCATCCATTCCTCCAAAAACGTCAGTCAGGGCCTTCCATTCAGAATTTGTGAAGCTGCTGGTGAAATCAGCCACTGTCTCGTCCGGGACCATTATTATCATTGTAAAATTGGTACGGCCATAGGGCAGTTCAACAGCTTTGTAATTATCTCCGCTGTATGTCTTAGCGCCTACTTTACCGGTCATG
>JAXHLX010000006.1:0-58654 GCA_034521735.1 Bacteroidales bacterium | reverse complement strand
TAAATATGCACCTATGGTGTTTATTCTCTAAAATCATGGTTGCAAAAACTATTCTGTTTATTTTTCTTATACCGGCAGATGCAGGTGTGTTTATTCTACTTATTTGGTTGTATATGGACACTATTTATTGTATTGCGTTCTGCAAGTTAGGAAATTACGAAGTTGAATGCAATATTTTCTTCCAGAATCCTTTTGAAAAAACGGCCAGGAACCTGGTGTCCGGGGACGGATTATGAACTGAAGACTGTGGCCGGGGCCCAGGGTCTAAGTGCTGGTTTCTGACCTGGTTGAAAATTGAAGACTGTGGACCGGTGCCGGGGGCTTTAATAACACGGAATTTTGGATAAAATATTATATTTGGGGATTATTTTAAAAATATTGATATTATGAGCAGGCTGGCCGAGGTATTGAAAAAATTCCCGCGTGTTTTCTGGGTGTCCAACTTTATGGAACTGTTTGAGAGGTGGGCATGGTATGGTTTCTATAATGCTTTTGCACTGTACCTCACGCTGTCAAAAGATACGGGTGCCCTGGGCTTCAGCCAGGTGCAGAAGGGTGCCATTATCGGGACCGGTTCAATGCTGCTGTATTTCCTGCCTATCATCACAGGCGCCATTGCCGACAGGATAGGATACAAGAAGGTGCTGATACTGTCATATACAACATATATTGCCGGCTTCTTTATGGTTGGCGCCTTTGAATCATACGGACTGGTATTTGCAGCCTATATATTCCTTGCCATAGCAGGGGCCCTTTTCAAGCCTATCATTTCAGGCATGATAGCCAAAACAACAACAGACGAAACAGCCTCGGTGGGCTTTGGTGTTTTTTATGTCATGATAAATATCGGCGGCTTTATCGGTCCCTTTATTGCCGGTTTCCTGTATAAGATAGACTGGAACCTTGTCTTCCTGATGTCAATGGTAACCATTGCCATCAACTATATCTTTGTCTTCTTCTTCTTTAAAGAGCCGTACCGGGAGCCCTCGGATATTAAATTCATTAAAAACGTTGGCATAGCCTTTAAAAATATCTGGCTTACCCTCAATAACTGGAAATATGTATTATTCCTTTTTATAATGGGATTGTTCTGGACAGCCTTCAACCAGCTGTATTATTCCTTCCCCGTATTCCTTGACCACTGGGTGGATATGGACCGGGTAGGCGCCTTATTCGGCCTGGCCGAGGGAACAATAACGGCACCCACCATCACCAGCATGAATGCCTTCTTTATTATTATACTGCAGATGTGGGTGTCGTCTATCAGTGCACGGCACAGGCCCCTTAAGTCGATGATGGCGGGTATAATGATACTGGCGCTGGGACTGCTGCTTATGTTCCTGACACAGAACCCATGGGTTATGCTGGTGGGTGTTCTTATCTTTGCCATAGGCGAGATGAGCTCATCCCCCAAGTTCAATGAATATGTGGGACGCATAGCACCTCCTGATAAGAAAGCACTGTATATGGGCACTGTATTCCTGGCCATCGCCATAGGCCACTTCCTGGCAGGCTGGGTATCGGGTAAGCCTTTTGAGGTGCTGGCCGATAAATACTACCTGCTGAGCAGGGCGGTAGAAGAGCAAGGTTTCAGTATACAGCCCATATCAGAGCAGTTCACACAGCGCCAGTACTTTGAAAGGGCACAGGAGCTGTTTGGCATGAACGGCGAGGAACTGACACAGTACCTCTGGGATACTTATAACCCCTCGAATGTGTGGTACCTGTTCTCAGGCATTGCCGTCAGTGCCAGCCTGCTACTGCTGCTGTACGATAAATTCATCCTGAAAGGACAGTCTAATACGGTGAGATAAATTGTCCCGGTTTACACCTTTTTACTTCTGCGGTATCCTGTGGTATATCTTGCTGACTATCTTCCAGCCATCATCAAATTTATACAGGCTGAGGTAGTCAGTGAATATTTGTTTTCCTTCGCGGTACAGCTCAACTTTGGCGATGGCTGCATTACCGCTGACATCTATCATAGGGTATTTCGCCGTGGTGAGCACTGCCGGCATCTGTCCGGCAGCAACAGCCCTTTTAACATTTGCCTCCCAGGTATAGATAGGGTATTTAGTGAGGTTACCCTGGTCATCAACACCAAGGAGATTAAAGCCGGGATGAAAGCCTTTTTCAATGTTTTCCACATCCATCCTGTTCTGTATACCCTGCACATAGGCCTTATCTATAACCTTTTTGATGGCTTCCTTTTCGTCCTGATCCTGGGAGAAAGAGACAAGTGAGATACTGATAAGGGCAATAGAAAAAAATAATCTTTTCATGGTAAAATAAAATTAGCTTGTTAGACATGTTCAAGATACAAAAGAAAAACAAATAAGCAGCCACCTGCTATGTTAACGTCCGGTGATGCCGTAACAAAGTCGATAAGCTATTTCTCGGTATCAGGTGAAGCGGCCGGTGATGTTATTAACAAAGTCAATAACCGATTTCTCTATATCAGGTGATCCGGATAATGCTTTTATGAAGGCTGATCCGATAATTCCCCCCGCACTTATTTCGCAGGCATTCCTGAAAGTTTTATTATCATGTATGCCGAATCCGATAAGCACAGGCAGCCCGCATATCCCTGCCAGCTTCTTAATATAATCCTCATTTATGCCGCTCACCGCTGTACCGCCTGTTGTGCTGTATGAGGATACGGCATAGATAAAGCCGCCGGCTTCATCTGCAATTTCCCTCATCCTTTCGTCGGTGGTGCCCGGTGTCACAAGCAGGATAAACAGCAGGTCATGTTTTATGAATATCTCTTTGTACTTTTTATATTCAGGCAGGGGAAGGTCGGGTATTATCAACCCGTCAATACCGGCCCTGCTGCACCGCTCACAAAACTTTTCTATCCCATACTGCATCACAGGGTTGAAATAACCCATCAGCAGCGCAGGCTTTGTAAAATTATCTCTAAGCCCTTCAAGCTGATCAAGCAGCAGCTCCAGGTTCATGCCGTTCTCCAGGGCTGCGGCGCTGCTGTCCTGTATTACCTTGCCATCGGCAACGGGATCAGAAAAGGGGATACCTATCTCCACCATATCAGCCTCGCTTTTCTGTATTGCTTTTAATACCTGCTGTGTGCTGTCTCTCTCAGGGTATCCGGCCGTAAAGAAGAGTGAGAGTATATTGTTTTTCTTCTTTTCAAAAAGCGAATTTATTCTATTCATGCTCAAATCTTTTAATATATGTTTCAAGGTCTTTGTCGCCCCGCCCTGACAGGTTAATAATGATATTATCCGTTTTTTCGGGCTTTATCTTATCGAGCAGTGCCAGGGCGTGGGCCGACTCAAGGGCAGGTATAATACCTTCAAGCCTGATAAGCAGGCGGGCGGCCTTAAGGGCAGCCTTATCATCAATACTGTGATACACAGCCCTCCCTTCGGTGTGAAGGTAAGCATGCAGGGGTCCCACCCCCGGGTAATCGAGTCCCGCCGAGATCGAGTACGGCTCCCTTATCTGCCCGTCTGCTGTCTGCAGCAACAGGGAGCGGCAGGCATGCAGCACACCGGCACTTCCCTTATTCAGTGATGCGGAGGTTTCGTCCGTGTCCATGCCCATACCACCGCCTTCAGCGCCCAGCAGTCGCACTGTATCATCTTCAATATAATGATAATAGGCACCGGCTGCATTACTGCCCCCTCCTATGCAGGCAAGTATATAATCCGGTTTATCGCTGCCTGTATGTTCTGCCAGCTGCCATTTCATTTCCTCTGATATAACCGACTGAAAGCGTGTTACCATCTCCGGGAATGGGTGAGGACCCACAACGGAGCCTATGATATAATGGGTACTTACAGGATTGCTTATCCAGTCGCGCAAAGCCTCATTGGTGGCATCCTTAAGGGTCTTGTTGCCCGACTCCACCGGTATAACGGTGGCTCCAAGCATCTTCATCAGTGTAACATTCCTGGCCTGCCTTTCCACATCGGTGGCACCCATATACACCACACATTCAATGCCTTTAAGGGCGCACACTGTGGCCGTGGCCACGCCATGCTGGCCTGCCCCCGTCTCGGCTATAATCCTTTTCTTGCCCAGCTTCTCTGCAAGTATTATCTGTCCCACGGTATTATTTATCTTATGTGAGCCTGTATGGTTAAGGTCTTCCCGCTTGAGATATATATTGGCCTTATAATGGTCTGACAGCCTGCCTGCATGATAGAGCGGGGTAGGCCTGCCCACATAATCCTTAAGCAGTGCCTTAAATTCCTTTACAAATTCAGGGCTGCTGATAATAACGGGGTAATTATCCTTCAGCTCCTTAATATTATTATACAGCATCTCGGGGATGAAGGCCCCTCCGAATGCCCCGTAGTATCCATTACTGTCTGCGTTTGCTTTAATCATTGTCTTATTCCAAGTTTGTTTATAAATTCAGATATCAGGTTCACATCTTTTAAACCCGGTTCTTTTTCGAACCTCGAGTTTATATCTATTGCATACAGGTACTTATCTGATATCTGCCTGATAGTTTCTGCATCATGAGGACCAATACCACCGCTGAGAAAATATTGTTTCTCAAGATCATATTTACTGAGTATATCCCAATTGAACTTCTTTCCACTACCGCCTCTTCCCCTGCCACGGCTATCAAAAAGGAAATAGTCACAAACGGCATTATAATCCTTAATTCGCTTGAAATCATTATCACTGTCAGGATAGAAAGCCTTTATAACTTCGATACCTTTATCTTTCAGGTCACTACAGTACCCAGGCGTCTCATCACCATGCAATTGAACTGCATCCAGGCCATACCTGGTGACGGTTTCAATTACCACTTTAACTCTTTCATTTACAAAGACCCCAACCTTCCCGGTCGTGCCCTGCACACTGTCCAGGTGTTCCGGCCTGAGCCTGTCACCCGCATACCTCGGGGATCTTTTATAGAAGATCAGCCCTATATAATGGGGCCTCATTGCCGATATACGCTCTATGTTCTCTTTTTCACGCAATCCACAAATCTTTAATCTCATTTCCTCTTCTTATTTTTTTTCAATTGTTCGATTAGCTTTCTGCATTCTTCGCCCGGATCAGCTTTCTTCATAAAAGTCTCACCTATCAGAAAGCCTGAAAACCCTGCCTCCTTTAATGTCATTATCTTTTGGGCCGAATCAATACCGCTCTCGGAAATTTTCATCATCCCGGCAGGTATATGATCAGCCAGTGCCAGGGAGTTTGCGATATCTGTCCGGAAGGTGGTCAGATCGCGGTTGTTGACCCCTATGATATCAATATCAGCTGTCAGCATCTCAAGCTCTTTAAGGTTATGCACCTCCATGATGACCTCCATACCATAACTTTTTGCGGCCTTTGCCAGTACACCCAGCCTGCCGGCATCCAGTGCGGCAGCTATCAGAAGTATGACATCAGCCCCGTTAAGGTATGCCTCAGCCACCTGGTACTCATCAATAAAAAAATCTTTCTGCAGTATGGGACAGCCGTTTATCTCCCTTGCCTTCCTCAGATCACCGTGGCTGCCGCCGAAAAAATCATAATCGGTAAGCACGGACAGGGCTGCTGCACCGGCTTCAACATATTGTTTTGTCACAGTCCCAACATCAGCTCGCTGGTTTAAAACACCTAAAGAGGGCGATCTGGTTTTATATTCGGCAATAATACCGCTGCTGCCGGGCTGCCTGAGGGCCTTTACCATCGACAGGGGCCTCCTGTCCGTTGCAATGTCCTGCTGCAGCTTTTCAAAAGGCCTGGCTGACTTGCTGCGGGCCACTTCACTTTTCTTATTCTCTATTATCCTGCTCAGTATATCCATGCTATAATGATAATAATGTTTTAAAAGATTTGTATGCTGCCCCTCCAAATAAAGACTGCTCCGCCATTTCCATGCATTGCCCCATGCTTTTTCCGGGATGCACGGTGGCCAGGGCCAGGGCTGCATTTGCAAGTACCACGGCATTCTGCTCATCATGCCCTTCACCCTTTATTATCCGCTCAAAGATCAGGGCCGACTCGCTGATGGTACGTCCACCCCGTATATTTTCCTCACTCACCCTTCCCAGGCCGAAATAAGCGGGGTCAGCTATTGTTTCAATATTTCTTGTGAAAAGCCTGAATTCCCCCGTCAGTGATATCTCATCATAGCCGTCGAGGCTGCTGACAACGGCATAGTTCTTATCCGTCGCCTGGTATATATAATTATATATCCTGGCCAGCTCAAGGTTAAAGACCCCGATAAGCTGGTTCTGTGGTGCCACGGGGTTAACCATGGGACCCAGCATATTGAAGAAGGTCTTTATGGACAGCTCCTTTCTTATCGGGGCAATGGTTTTCATTGCCGGGTGGAAAAGAGGTGCATGCAGGAAACAGATGCCTGCGCTGTCAAGTTGCCTGATAATAAGCTCACGGTCGGTGCTGAACTTATACCCGAAGTGCTCCATAATATTTGATGATCCGCATGTTGATGACACACCGTAATTACCATGCTTGGTCACTTTTTCACCTGCCCCCGCAACGATGAATGATGCCAGCGTTGATATATTGAAGGTGTTCTTCCCGTCGCCACCTGTTCCGCAGAGGTCAACACAATTATATTCCCCGGTGATATCCAGGGGCAGGCATAACTCCAGCAGGGCATCCCTGAAGCCCTGCAGCTCGTCAACCGTTATATTCCTCAGCTGGAACACCGTCAGAAAAGCTGTCATCTGCGATGGGTTATACTTTCCGCCTGCGATATTGAGGAGTACTTTCTTTGAGTCGCTGCGTGTCAGTACTTTATGATGAAACAGATGGTTCAGTATATCTTTCATAGCTTTAAAATTTAATCCTTATTTTTTCACTTTATTCATAAGACCCTGGTTTTCTGTCATTCACCTCGTTCATCTTGTTTTTATAGTTTAGAATTCAGTGTCATGCCTTTTCATTTACCCGGTCTCCTTCCCCATCCAGTTTGCCAGTATCTTTTTTCCCATGGGTGTGAGTATTGATTCGGGGTGGAACTGCACGCCGCAGACATCATATTCCTTGTGTTTAAGAGCCATAACATTATCCTCATTGTCACAGGCTGTAATCTGCAATGATGATGGCAGCGTGTTGCCGTCCACTATCCATGAATGGTACCTTCCCCCTTTGAAAACCGCTGGAACATCCCTGAAGATCCTGTGGGAGGGGTCTGTCACCTTAATATCCGTATCCACTCCATGGTACACCTCCGACATATTCCTGAGGGTGCCGCCGAACACCTCGGCTATAGCCTGCATACCAAGGCAGACCCCGAATATTGGTATCCTGCCGGCATATTCACTGATAATCTCCTTCAGCAATCCCGCCTCAGCGGGTATACCGGGTCCGGGTGAGAGTATAATACCGTCATAGCCGGCCAGCTCTGCCAGATCAAGCCTGTCATTCCTGAAAACAACGGCTTCATCATCATTCAATGAATTAACCAGGTGCACCAGGTTATAGGTAAAGGAATCATAATTGTCTATCACTGCAATTTTCATGGCTTATAATTATTTGGTTCCGGCAGATTCAACAGCTGCCTTTAATGCCTCCAGTTTATGATTTACTTCAGCCAGCTCCTTCTCTTCAACGGAGCTGTTGACGATACCTGCCCCGGCCTGGTAGAACAGGGTGTTATTACGGCTGAGGAAGGAGCGTATGGTAATGGCCAGGTTTGCTTCGCCCGCCGGGTTTATCAGCCCTATGCAGCCGCCGTAGAAATCCCCGGTTATCGGGCTCATAACGGTCAATAAGCTCCATGGCCTTATACTTGGGAGCCCCGGAGAGTGTACCCGCTGGGAAGGAATCGCTTATAGTCCTTATAAACATGTCCCTGTCCTTAATCCTGCCCGACACCCTTGACACGATATGTATAACATGTGAATAAAAATGGATCTCCTTATAGTTTTCAATCCGTACATCTTCGGCATTCCTGGCAAGGTCATTACGCGCAAGGTCAACCAGCATCACATGTTCGGCGTTCTCTTTCGGGTCTTCTGATAATTCAAGTGACAGTTCCTTGTCTTTCTCATCATTGCCGGTTCTTCCAAAGGTACCGGCTATGGGATTGATGGAGGCTCTTCCATCTTTTATAACTATCTGTGATTCAGGCGATGAGCCAAATATCTTATAGTCGCCGTAATCGAAATAGAAAAGATAGGGCGAAGGGTTTAAGGAGCGCAGGCTGCGGTAGACCTGGAAATCATCACCATGAAAAGCCCTGGAGTATGATCTTGACAGTACTACCTGGAACACATCGCCCCGCATACAGTGCTCCTTTGCTTTTGTGACCAGCGACATATATTCAGCATCGCTCATATTGGAGCTTGCCGGCTCAAGCGCAGAGAAGCCGTATTCAGGTATCTTATTATTGAAAAGGACTGACCTCAGTTCATAGATGGACGGGCTTTCTCCGTCGTGCAGGTTTTCAAGTATATGTATTTCGTTCTTCAGGTGGTTAAAAGCAATAACATATTTGTACAGGCTGAACCTGATATCAGGATATCCTGTTTTGCGCGATGCCTTTTCAAGGTCTATATCCTCAAAATACCTTACAGCGTTATATCCTATATGGCCGAAGAAGCTGTTAAAGGACTCCGTTTGCCCCCTGAAGCGGAATGAAAAAATATATTCCTGCAATTCTTTAGGTATATCGGTCTTATTATCAATGTTTTTCCTTATTGTCTTCTCTCCTTCACCCCCTGTCACAATTTCATCATTCATTACAGTGAAGCTGGCCATGGGCTTAAGGCATATAAAGGAATAGCAGTTTTCGAGGTGATGAAAATCCGTGCTTTCAAGCAGGACGGACCGCGGATATACATCCCTGAGCTTAAGGTAGGCGCTGACAGGTGTCAGGGTGTCTGCAAGCATTTTTTCGGAAACGGTAAAAATATCACGCATAGCTATTTTGTTAAGTTATTATCATCAAAAAGGCCCACCGTAAGAACGATGAGCCTTTATTATATCCATAATAGCGTCAGATCCTTACAATGGTATTGTAAAGTATTCCGGCCACCACCAGTTTTTATTATATGTACAAATATTTTCCATTTGTGTCTGCAAACATATAAAAAATATCAATAGTTCATTACGCCGGATGAAGATTTTTTTCAATCAATAGCCCATTACTACAGATAATTATTTTCTTCACCGCCCCCGGCCACTTATCAGACTGAACCTTTAAAGTCTGATTTCAGCTTGATCATAATATCATTTATTACGGACAGCACCTTTTTAAGCGTTGACTTTTCAATATCGGTCAGGCTATTAACATCCAGGGCATTGCCGGGCTCCTCACCCTCTATCACCTGTCTTACCTGCTTTGTCAGCCTGAAAGCCATCAATGTTTTATATGACTGTATTATTTCATCAAGCAGCTGATCCTGCACTGCTTTGCTCTCCTTCATGCTCTCCAGTCTCAGGATGGTACCGGTATGGCTTATACCCAGCTTAAGGGCATAGATGCGGGCAAAGCCGGTGACGGGCATCAGCAGTTTTTTTACATCCACGATATTGCTGTCGGGTGAGTCATGCTCCCCGACAATCTGCCCGAACATGCCTACCGGCGGTTTAAATTTTGTCACTGTCTGTGAGAGGTGATAAAAGAAGACGGACTTATCTCTGGCGACTTTATTCACATGC
Source organism: Bacteroidales bacterium (assembly GCA_034521735.1). Taxonomy (GTDB): domain Bacteria; phylum Bacteroidota; class Bacteroidia; order Bacteroidales; family VadinHA17; genus UBA9300. The sequence goes on along the minus strand of JAXHLX010000006.1, from coordinate 49,045 downwards.
TCTCTCAGGCTGTCTGCAAGCCTGCCTTCACCATAAACAGCCCTGAAATCAAAAAATATACTTATATCCAGGAGGCTCTGGGGATCACTGTTGTTTATCCAGTCAGAGAACAGTTTTTTCCATTCACCCAGGCAGCGGTTCCACTCCGGGTTGCCGGCCATAAACTTACCCGGACAGTAATTATAGCCCACCCTGTGCAGTCCCTCATTTATCTTTTTGCCAAGCCTTACAAAATATTCCTCTGCCTTTTCATCACCCTTACAGCTGTCATCCCTTATAATACCATTATCCTGGTCTGTTACCAGTGTCTGCTCAGTCCTGCCCTGGCTTCCCATAGCAATGAAGCAGAAATCACAGGGTGGCTCTCCCTCCTCCTCTATTACCAGCTCTGTTATTCTTTTCGTAACAGCATCGGCTATACCGGAGATAAGCCTTGTTATGCTTTCGGTCCTGACCCCACTTTCAATAAAAGCATTAACCAGCACATTCATTCGCTGGTATGGCGCTATCATATCATCTATGCTCTCCGCTTTTCTTATCTCACCGGTAAGCAGGGCCGTATAATTCTGCTGGACCTCCAGCAGTTTCTTATAGCTTATAACACCGGTATAATCACCCTCTTTATTCCTGACAAGGATATGGGAGATATTCTTTGTCCTGCATTCTGTTATAGCCTCATGTATCAGGCTGTCACCATGCATGCTTATTACCGGTGCTGACATTATCCTTGTTACCGGGGCGGTGTCATCCATATCTCCGGCAAGCTTCCTGTATAAGAAATCTTTTTGTCCGGCCACGCCTATCACCTGCCCCTTCTGCTTAACAAAAACCACTTCCTGTTTTTTACGCATCATCAGCCTGGCAGCCTCTGCGATGGTGGTATCTGTTCCACAGCTTATAAAATCAACAGCCAGGCTGCCTATCTTCCTGTTCATCAGCAACAGTGACGTCTGCATGTCATGATGCAGCCTCTCTTTTTCACTGCTAAGGATATCGTGTTTGCTCAGCTCTTTGACTATTAAGATATAACCAAAATTATTATTATGCCTTACTCTTGACACAGAGACAATAACAGGTATGCTTGTGTTATCAGCCTTTATGATGGCTGTTTCGAAATTAAGCGATTTACCGGGATCGGCGAAGGCATCGGTGATATCTGTCCACTTCATGTCAAATATATCCTCAAAGCTGCCGCCCGACACCTTTTCACGTTCAGCGCCTGCCAGGTCCAGAAATTTCTGGTTAACATAAACTATCCTTCCCTCCATTATCATTATCGTACCCTCGGAGGAGGCTTCGACGAGCGACTTGTATTTTTGTCTTGACAGCAGCAGCTTATGCTCTGCCTCCCGGCGCCTGCGCTCAATTATCATGCTCTGCCTGTTGATATAGGCCAGGGCCAGGGCAATGACCAGGATAATAACAAAGCTTATCCATAGCAGCTTCTTTTCTATTGCCCTTATCTCCTTTTTAACATCATCAAGGTATATGCCTGTACCCATTATCCAGTTCCATTCACTGAAGCCTTTGACATATGACAGCTTAGGCACTACCTGGGTGGTATCATCCTTCCACTGCCACTTATAGTCAATAAACCCTTCACCCTTCTCCTCCACCAGTGCGGCTGACTCAACAAACAGCCTTTTGCCGTCGGGATCAGTGTAATCCGACAGGTCTGTACCGTTCAGCTCAGGCCTGTACGGGATGCATAAGCATATAAGGCCTCATATCGGTTATCCAGAAATAGTCTTTCCTGTCGGCGCCATACCTCATCTTGCCCACCCTCTCGGCAGCCATATGCCTGGCCTCTTCCTCAGACAGCATGCCTGAACGGTAATCGTCATAATAATCATTTACAAGGCTTATCGCTGTATTTGTGAGCTCACTGATCATCTCCTTTTTCCGGTCCATCATGCTGTTCTCGAAAAGAGGCACAAGCACCAGGTAAAAGGAACAGACAAAAAGCACCACAGCCAGCACCGAGGGCAGCACTATGCTTATAATAAACTTATTTTTCTGAGCTGGAGCCATATCTGTTAAGCAGGATAAACACAGCGGTAATACATTACGGTTTCATTACCGCATGAACGACCACTTATATTTCTACACTAAGATACGAATTAGAAAAAATAATACACCGCAATCAGCGCCCTTAAATTTGATGCCATAGTTGTATTATCCGGCACATAATTCACATCATGACCCTCTCCATAGGCGGCAGCTGTGTACTCGAGTTCAAAGGCCAGCCTTGCACTGCCCGAGTTAATGATAAGCCTGGGCGACAGCCTGTAAAGGGAATAAATGTCTGTACCCAGACCGTAAACCGTATTACCTGCATCTGACATAGGATCCTTTGTTCCCATATTCCTGAAATAGCCGCCAAAGAGGCCGGCCTGCACCCTTGTTCCATTGGTGTGCACCTCGGCCCAGAAGCTCATGCTTCGCAGGGGTGTATAGGACTGCTCACCGCTGGCAATGTTAACCACCTCTTTAACTGCATAGCCGCTTATGGCCAGCACATCGGCTATATTCTCACCGTAGCGGGCCTGCAGCTTGACGGTAAGAGGCACGGTATTTATCCTGGCAAAAGCTATAGCCGACAATCCCGCCACCTTTTCATCAACCTTATAGGTGTTGCCTGTAAAGGGTGGGCCCACGGTGCTTTCCAGTCTGGGTACCACCGTCTTGTAAGCCAGCCCGGCACCAAGATGATAACCTGTGTTATTAATATTAAGCGAGCTGTAACTGGCCTGAAGGTGCATATCAGGTGTGCCTGAATTACGGAGGTATGATGAGCTGACCCCGTCCGCACCCCTGGATGAGAAATCACGCTGCGCCAGTGCCGCAGCCATAATTCTTAAGCCTGATGATTTATAGACCACCCTGAGCTGCGGGTTCCTGGCAAAGGACTGCAGGGGTGTGCCGGTATTAAATGATACCGTTCCCGGAAAACATCCGGTAACAAAGAAAGGGTTCCAGTACTGCCCTGTCAGCACTTCAATATTGGTCCAGTCGAATTTAATAAAGGCATGCCTGAGCCTCAGCAGGTTTATATTGTCGTTGGCCTGTGCAAAAAAATCTGCTTCTATAAGTCCTGATGTGCTGGCACCAAAGGCATCGGGACCGCTCAGGGCTGCCGTGAGCCTCGACTGCACAGCAAGGAAATTAAAGTTAGGCACGGCATTGATATCCTCCCCATTTTCATCTTCCACTACCGGTGAGGGCCATAACAGAAAATGCCCCTCACGTGCGGCCACTGTCTGCCTGCTGTCAAAGAAAAAGTCATTTTTCACAAAGCCCGACCATTTGATACCGAATGCCGGCTCATCCTGCGCGCTAAGTGCAAGGCTCAAAACCATTAAAATGATCAAATTTATTATTCGTCTCATATATATATTTTTTTGCGATTAATGATCTTTTATCTTTCCGGCGGGAATAGTTTCTGAATGATATTCCTTTTTTTCAGGGGCCTGCCCAGCAGGGCATTAAGGTTATTCTCCGCACTCAGATTCCTGTCCCACAGCGATATAGCCTTTTCGTAGCAACGAACGGCCTCTTCATATTCCTTTCTCTGCCTTTTTATTACGCCAAGGTTGGTATAGCATACTGAGAGGCGCCTGTCTGTTTCCTTCACGGCCATGATTATCTCCTCAGCCCTTTTCTCCAGGTACCTGTCAACACGATCAGGATTGTCCGTATCCAGACCGTCGCTGAAGCCGGGTTCAATAACAGCCATCACCTCCTCCCTGTCCAGACCCTCATAATCCTCCAGCCAGCTGTCATAGATAGCGATGGCTCTTTCAATATATCTTTCTGCCATTGTCAGCAGGCTGTCAGTGCTCTCTCCGTGCCATGGATTATGCTCTGCCTGTATGCTGTCACCGAACAGTGCTATGGTTATCAGTGCCGCCGCCCTGTTATTATATATCACCCCTGTCTCGTATGACTGCCTGTAGTGGGGATATGCATCATACACATCCTGCACCGAGTCGAGCAGGGCAAATATCTTATGATAATCCCCTTCACGGGCATACTCATCATAGCCGGCATACAGCTCCCTGGCAGGTATCACGCGGGGGTCAACAGAGCGGTTCTCTGAGCTGTAATATATTTTTGCTATTAATATACCTGTTATAACAAGGGCAATCATAATGATTATGAGTGCCCTTGTCTTTTTATTTCTGAGTATACTCATTAACTGTGAACCTGCTCGATAAGGAATTTCCTTATCTCCAAAGGTGTTGGTTTTGTCAGTTTAGAAACAATAATATTAGCCAGTATAGCCAGTGGAGCACCTATCCATGCAAAATACCAGGCCTCTAGCCAGTAGCTTACAAAGCCATGTGCCGGCAGCTGCACCCCTGATTTACCTGCAATAAAATATGTGATAGCTATAACGGAGACCAGTCCGCCCGTTATCAGTCCGGCTATGGCCCCCTGCTTGTTTGACCCGCTCCACCATATACCCAGGAGGAAAAGAGGGAATATGGTACATCCTGCCAGTGAGAAGGCCACGGCAACGAGCTGTGCTATAAGAGCAAAATCCTGCAATGCTAAAATTGTGACTATTGCAGCCATCAGTATAGTAGCCAGTCGCGCATATAAAAGCTGGTTGCGGGGGCTGGCATCAGGATTGATAACCCTGACATACAGGTCGTGGGCAAAAGCGGATGATCCCGCCACCAGGAGTCCCGATACAGTTGAGAAGGCTGATGACACACCGCCGGCGGCCAGTAATCCGACAACCAGCGGGTGTATATCGCCCAGCTGGGCCGTATAGACGACGATGGCATCCTTTGCCAGTGTGCCCACCTCGGGGTGGGCCGACAGTATCTTGCCGAAAGCAGCATAAGCGGGAGCGCTCCAGTAAAGTATGCAAATAAAGAAGAGTCCCCATACCACTGACCAGCGTGCATCCCTGGCTTTGGGCACAACGTAGAACCTTTGTATAACGTGTGGCAGACCTGCCGTACCTATCATAAGGGAGAAGGCTATGGCTATCCACTGAAAAAATGTCTGTCCCGTTGGCGGATCCCATGGCATAGCGAATTCAGGTGAGGGCACAATGGCAAAATCATGTCCCAGTGAATTTATCAGTGCCTTTGTTTCATTAACAGGCAAACCATTAACAACGTCGGTAACAACGGAGCCGTAACCGATCTGTGGCAGCAGCCAGAAATAATCAAATTTAGCCGTCAGTATAAACAGTGGTATAATAAAAGATATGATGATGATGACATACTGTATCTGCATATTCTTGGTTACGCCGAGCATACCGGATATAAGGGTGTATGTCAGCACCACCGTGCCTCCTATTATTACGGCCAGGCCGTAATTAATACCCATGACCCACTTGAACATCAGTCCTATTCCACCAAACTGGCCCACGCAGTAAGCTATGGATATCAGTATGGCGATTATGGCTCCCACAGCCCTCAGTCCTCTCGAATAGTAGCGGTCGCCTATAAAATCCGCCGCTGTATATTTTCCGTACTTACGTATCTGTCCGGCCATCAGTAGCAGGAGCAGCACATATCCGCCGGTCCAGCCAACAACATAAGCCAGTCCGTGATAACCTGATCCGTACATCAGGGCGGCCATACCCAGGAAGGAGGCAGCACTCATCCAGTTGGATGCTATGGCCATACCAGAGCCTACACGGGATATACCCCTGCCGGCTGCATAAAAGTCAGTCGTGTCTTTGGCCCTGAAGAATATACCCACGACCACAAAGAGAACAAGTATTATAATAAGGATAATTGCCGGCCCCACCTTAAATCCGCCTTCCAGCGCGGTTGCTGCCGTGGCAGCCTGCATAGAGGCCGGAAGCATAAAGAATATAGATAATGGTAAAAATATTTTTTTCATCACAGGAGATTTTTTGATGTTATAACTCAGTCTTCGATGTCATACTTCTTATTGAACATATCCGTTCTGACACAATAGAGCCAGCAGATGCCGACAAAAAGTATCAGCAGGAACACCGCTGTATAGAAGTAGTGAAACGGAAAGCCCAGAAACACGGTATCGGTAAGCACGGACCTGTTATGTATAAGATAAAAGTCCATGGCCTCCCTTACCAGTTTCCTGTTCTCATCGCTAAATGAGTCCATCATTGAAGAATGCAGTTCAACAGCAGCGATCTTTCCTCTTACATCGGATGGTGACAGTCCGAAAATCTCCTGTATGACAGGTATCAGATCATTCTTCGCCGCCACATAGTCATCGGCAGTGACAACTTCTGTTGTAGCAGCAACAGCCTCAAAGGTGCGAAGCTTATCGGCCAGTAAAACCTTTTGGGCACTGTCAGCAATACGGTAAGCAGACCAGCTGATCATATTATCCAGTGCATCCCTGTGTACAGGGTCAATGGCTACCTTACCCAGCACGGAGAGAGCAGACTGTGACACGGGTACAAGCACTGAGGCATCGCTTGAGCCTGCTTCCAGCTTATCACTGTGCACCTGGTATATCTCCCATGCCTTCTCGGGTGTCGGTTTCTGAATCACTTTCAGCAGTATCTGAAAGCCGAATATCGCCACTGCCCATATAAGGATGAGCTGGACGGCAATGTTCCTGTTTCGCCTTGCACTGTCTGTGGTAGGTTTAAAGAAACTAATGTGGTAATCTTGTTGGTTTGATTCCATCAGGCAGTTGGTTTAGTTGGTTAAACATGTTAAATACGTAAATATATAGGAAATATCGGGAACATAATATCACATGTTTATCTTTTTAAACATACCTCAAAAACCTGTGCTTACAGATATAATAAACAGCGGGCAGCCGTTTAATCTCCAACAGCCCTCATTATAAATGAATATGAATAGCTGTCAGCCTCAAGCCGGTATTGGGGATGCGGACGTGCACCCCATGAGTTATCGCCTCCCACTCCCATCTGTCCGTAATCGATATTGACAGCCACCAGATCACGCGGCTTTATATCGGTGGTATGGGTATTGACCTCTGCTGCATCTTTACGGCGCCTTGCCAGGTTGCCGGGTGCTGCAAAATCCTCATGCAGGTTATGCAGTGCGGCAAAGCATATGGTGGGATTACCCCTCACCATTATACCCCTGCCTTCATCATCGGTCAGACTGAACCAGCGGGTATCGGTCTTATAACCATTCTCCTGCGGGCGTATATAGGGTACATACTGAGCGGCCACAGGTCCTTCCCAGATACCGATAAAGGCAGATGTTTTACGGTCGGCGTAATTATGATGCGGTCCCCTGCCGTACCAGCTAAGCCTGTCATAGCGGCCTTTCAGGTGCATCTGCATCCCCATGCGCGGCAGCTCCGGCAGAGCGGCATCCTCTTTCCTGAAGCTTATATCCACCAGGATATCACCTGAACCGTATATCCTGTAGCTTATGGTCTCGGCTGCCAGCTTATTACCTTCATTATCAGATATTGCCATCTCAACATTTATCAGCAGCGAGCCGTCATCCAGCATCTCCTTATCAAAGGCCGTAACTTCAGCATTGCTTCCTGCATCCTTCCAAACCCCGGCCCTTTTGTCAAGCCTGTTGCCGTAATCATTATCCGTCAGCGGTCGCCAGAAATCAGGCACGGGTCCCTTTTCAAGCAGCTGCACGCCGTCCTTCTTCCATGATATAATAGTGCCGCTTGCCTTATCAAAGTCAAGACTGAAGCCCTGTCCTGAAACTATTACCTGCTTACCGTTATCATTAAATACGATATCGGCCATGGCTTCAGCACCGGGTATATAATCCCTTTCAGGCAATGATATCTCCAGCTGTTCGCGTGCATATATATGTCCGGCCGCCAGTATGCCCCAATCCTCTTTACCCTCGAGGGAGAGGTTAAGGAAAAACTCCGAACTGTCATTCACTGCAGAGTGATCATAAGCTATGGTCAGCAGTCCGTTCTCACCGGGACTGATCCTTAAATCTTCCAGTTCACCCGATTCCAACCACCTCACCATCTTTCAGCAGCTCCCATCTCAGTATAAACCTGTCAAGTCCGGTAAAGGCATATTTATTTTCCACTAGCAGAATGCCCCTTTCAGCATCATGCATCTCAAAGCCTGCGTACTGGTATACCTTCTTAACTTCTTCGAGCGCAGGGTGAGCCGACCTGTCGGGCCACACCAGCCCGTTGATACAAAATATACCGTCGCTGGGCACTCCTTCTGGACCAAAATCGCCGCCATAAGCCCAGAATTCCTCGCCCTCCTCATTCTCTTTCAACAGTCCCTGGTCCACCCAGTCCCATATAAAACCACCCTGCAGTATGGGATATTCCTCTATCACATCCCAGTAATCCTGGAGGTTGCCCACGCTGTTACCCATGGCATGGGCATATTCACAGAGTATCAGAGGCCGGTAACTGTCCCTGTCCTGTGCATATCTCTCGAGATAATCAATGCCGGCATACATGGGGCACCATATATCGGTATGATGCTCCGGTGTGTTGGTTGACTTCTCCGCCCTCTCGTATTGTACGGGACGTGTATTATCGCGCTTCCTTATCCACTTGTATATATCAACAAAATTCTGTCCGTCGCCGGCCTCATTGCCCATTGACCATATTATCACCGAGGGATGGTTCTTGTCGCGCTCCACCATCCTCACTGCCCGGTCGAGATGGGCTGCTGCCCACTCCTCTTTATCTGCCAGTGTTATATCCTTATTATAGCCAATGCCATGCGACTCAATATTGCTTTCATCTATTACATACAGTCCGTACTGATCGCACAGCTCATACCAAAGTTCAGGCTGGGGGTAATGTGATGTTCTGACAGCATTGATATTATGCTTTTTCATCATCATTATATCACTGAGCATGGTCTCCCTGTCAACAACATGACCCTTAACATCGTGATGCTCGTGCAGGTTAACCCCTTTCAGGTATATATATTCGCCGTTAACAAGCAGCCGTGAGTCTTTTATCTCCACCGTCCTGAAACCGATATCCGTACTAATGCTTTCCAGTGTCTCTCCATCGCTGTCTTCAAGCCTTAGCAGCAGGGTATAGAGATGAGGTGTTTCGGCCGTCCATTTATTAACATCATCGATCAGCGCATTAAAATGCACAGTGGTATCGCCGTCTGCGATGCTTATCTTCTTTCGATCAGACAGTATCTCCTCTCCATCCCATATCAGTTTATATTCAAGGGCAGCACCTGACATATCGTTTTCAGCGGCTGCTGAGATATCTATATCCAGATCGAGCACCCCGTCACTGTAATCCTCATTGAGTCCGGCCCTGACAAAATAATCGGCTACCCTTACCTTTGGCCTTGCCTGCAAAAATACCGAGCGCTGTATACCGCTCAGCCGCCAGAAGTCCTGGTCCTCAAGATAACTTCCGTCGCACCAGCGGTAAACCTCAACAGCAATGCTGTTCTTTCCTTTTTTTACCCAGGGAGTAATATTAAATTCAGCGGGTGTCTTGCTGCCCTGGCTGTACCCCACCATCTCTCCGTTTACCCACAGGTAAAAAGCCGAACTGACGGCTCCGAACCTAAGGAATATCTCTTTGTCTTCCCAGTCTGAAGGCATCTTAAAAACTTTCTTGTATGATCCCACCGGGTTCCAATCATGATCAATATGTGGCGGGTCTGTTTCAAAACCATAGCCGTTATTGACATAAAAAGGTATGCCATAGCCCTTCATCTCCCAGTTTGAAGGTACGCTTATTTCATCCCAGTCGCGGGTATCATAGTCATCCTTAAAGAACCAGTAAGGCCTGTCAGCGGGTTTCTTAACCCAGTGGAAGAGCCATTTGCCATCGAGACTCATATAGCGGGGATTCTTATCCTTATTACCCTTCAGGGCTGCTGCCTCATCAGGATAACTTATCATAAGGGCATGTGCCTCTTCCCTGTTCTGCTGTATCATGCCGGGATCTTCCCAGTCGCGCGGACTCTTCTCCTCAAAAGGCACATCACTGTAATCGGTATAGCCGGTGCAGGAGCAAAGCATAGCTGCAAGGATCACTGTAAGAATATATAAATTTTTCATAAGTTGTTATTTTACTTTCTCTACTTCTGCATTCATTTTATTTTCTCCTCTCTGCATTCATCTTTCTTTCTCAACTCTCTGCATTCATTTTACTTTCTCCACCCTGCATGCTGACAATTTAAAGGGCGCTATCTTTGAATAAGGATCGAGCTCCCCGCGTGTCAGCTTATTAACCAGCGCTTCAGAAAAATGCCATGGCATAAACAATTCGCCTATGGCCACCTCATCACTCTCACGCAGCACAGTTTCCAGCTCCCCTCTTTCATTTGACACCTTCACCCTGTCGCCTGTGCTGAAACCGAAATTAGCGGCATCAACCATATTCATCAGCACGTAGGCCTCGTTGGCATAATCATTCAGCGACTTGCTCCTCCTGGACATGGTTGATGAGTGATACTGGTATAATATTCGACCGGAATTCAGCATAAAAGGATAATTTTTGCTTGTCTTTTCTGATTGCTCCGCATATGCCACCGGGTTAAGCCTGGCTTTCCCGTCCGGGGTATTGAATTTCTCCAGGAAGAGTGTTGGTGTGCCGGGATGGTCTTTATCGGGACAGGGCCACTGTATGCCTTCTTTTTCAATCCGCTTATACGATATGCCCCCCATCATAGGTACGGCCTGTGCTATCTCATCAAATATCTCCGATGCACCGGCATAGTCACCCAGATCATAGCCCATGCGCTTTGCCAGCTCATGTATTATCTTCCAGTCCTCCCGCGCCTGGCCGGGCATCTCAACGGCTTTTCTCACCCTTATAACCCTCCTGTCGCTGTTAACAAAGGTGCCGTCTTTCTCTGCATACGAGGAGGCGGGCAGTATCACATCGGCATATTTTGTTGTCTCGGTATGAAAAATATCCTGCACCACCAGAAAATCAAGGTTCTCCAGTGCCTCTGCCGTATGGTTAAGGTCAGGATCAGTAACCATGGGGTTCTCACCCATGATGAACATACCCTTAATATTACCCTTATGTGCTTCATGCAATATTTCTACGGTTGACAGACCGTTCTCAGCCGGCATCTGATCCGGATCAACACCCCATAGTCCGGCCATGCGCTTCCTGTTCTCTTTATCTGATACGGGTATATAACCAGGATAAGACATGGGTGAGCAGCCCACATCCGTTGTACCCTGCACGTTATTTTGTCCGCGTGGCGGGTCTATACCACATCTCTCCCTTCCTATCTGTCCGCTTATAAGCATCATATTTATCAGGGAGAAGACATTATGCGTTCCTGTCACCTGCTGGCTCAGTCCCATACCTGTAGCTATCATTGCCGTTTCCGCCCTGGCGTACATCCGGGCGGCCTCTATCATTTTCACAGCCGGCACAGCAGTTATCTCCTCCACCATTTCCGGAGTGTATTTCTCCACCATCATCTTAAGCTCCAGGAAGGCTTTCACTCCGCCTTCAACCCTGTCGCTTATAAACTTTTCATCAATATCACCATCAGCTATTATCTGCCTTATCATACCGTTAAGCAGTGCCACATCGCTGCCCAGCCTGGGCTGCAGCCATATATCAGCATATTTAACCAGGGGTGTCCATTTGGGATCACACACTATGATCTTATTGCCTCTTCTCTTTCCGGCCTTAACATATGTTGCCGTCACAGGGTGTGTCTCAATAATATTATTACCCGTCACAAACAGGCAGTCGGTAGTCTCAAAATCTTCTATGCTGTTACTGCCCGCACCGTCTCCTATTGACTTTAAGCATGGCTGTAACCGTTGATGCGTGGCAGAGGCGTGTACAGTAGTCCACATTATTATTCCCGAAGGCCATCCTTATAAACTTCTGGAAGATATAATTATCTTCATTAGTGCATTTGGCCGAGGCATATCCTGCCAGCGCCCCCTTACCGTATTTCTTCTTAATACCTCCCAGCTTTTCTGCCACCAGGTCAAGGGCCTCATCCCATCCTGCTTCCACAAAGCTGCCGTTCCTGCGTATAAGAGGTGTGGTCAGTCTCTCCCTGTCTGCCACATAATCATAGCCGAACCGTCCCTTTACACACAGCCGGCCATCATTTGGCAGCACACCTTCCACACCGTTAACCCTTAATATTTTGTTATCTTTTACCAGCAACTCAATCTGGCATCCCACCCCGCAGTAAGGGCAGGTGCTTATCACGCTTTTATCTATCTTGTCAAGCACTATTTCATCCCTGTAGGGCTTTTCCACTATAGCACCTGTGGGGCACAGCTGTATACATTCGCCGCAGCCATCACATTCAGACTCTGACCACTTATCAAAACCTGCTATTATATGGGAGCTTATGCCACGAAGGGAAAAGGAAAGCACATTCTTACCCTGCACCTCCTCACAGGCTTTTATACAGCGGAAGCATTTTATGCATTTTGAAGCATCATAGCTCAGCACATGTGATGTATCATCAACAGGATATTCCTGTTCGCTGTAAATATGCGGAAATCTGCGTCCGGGTTTATCTGTCAGCCCATACCTTGCTGTCAGCTCCCGCAGCTCATCGTGGTATGTGCCGTCATATTCATCATTATGTTCAGCCAGCAGGTAGTCAAGTGTATGCCTGCGCAGCTCCTCCAGCTCATCATCAAAGGCTGTTACCTTCATCCCTTCGGCAGCGGAAACAGTGCATGCCATCAGCAGTCCCCGCTGATCTTCAATCTTCACCACGCACAGGCGGCAGGCACCGGTGGGACTCAGCTTACGGTGATAGCACAGGCCGGGAATGTCAATGCCGTTATCACGGGCCGCCTGCAGAAGGTTGGCACCTTCCTTCACCCTGATATTCTTACCATCGATTATTATGTTGACATCTTTCTTCATAAGCATTAAAAAATAGTACTATTAACGGAAGCGGTCTGCAAAATACCTGTTAAGGCTCCTCAGCGGCAGTATGGGGGACTGCCCCAGCGGACACAGTGATGTTTTGGCCATATATTCAGCTTCGGCAATCATTTCAGCCAGCAGGCCACTATCACCGCCGGCGCCCTTATTATTTTCATGTATCAGTAGTACCAGTTGTGACATGCCTACCCTGCACGGTACACATTTGCCACATGATTCATGTTTAAAAAATTCCATTATGGAAGCTGTCATCACAGGTATTGACCTTTCCTGGCCAAGTACCATTACAGCGCCGGAGCCGAGCACGGCTCCTTTCTCTTTCAGGCTATCGAAACCCATCGGTGTATCCAGTACCGACGCGTCCACAAAGGTGCCGGCTGCTCCTCCAATAAGGACAGCCTGAAATTCCATCCCATCTTTTATGCCACCGGCAAAATCATCTATAAGCTCACGCAGTGTTATCCCCATCTCCACCTCAAAGTAACCGGGCTTGTTCACATCACCGCTGATGGTAAATATCTTGGTCCCGGGAGAATCCTCAGTACCAAACTGACTGTACCATTCCGAGCCCTTCTCTATCACAGCAGGTATGGTTGCCAGTGTTTCAACATTATTCACCAGGGTAGGGTGGCCATACAGCCCTTTCTCTGCAGGGAAAGGAGGTTTTATACGCGGGTATCCCCTTTTACCTTCAAGCGATTCGAGCAGTGTCAGCTCCTCACCGCAGAGGTAAGAACCTGCTCCCAGCCTCATCTCTATATCGATGGAATATGAGCTGCCAAATATATTATTGCCTAGGAAACCCTTTGCCCGGGCATCATCAATAGCTTTTGTAAGCATGGCTATTGACCTGTAATATTCAGCCCTGATGTATATATATGCCCTTGTGGCGTCTATGGCATAAGCTGCTATTATCATCCCCTCAATAAGCCTGTGAGGGTCTTTTTCCATTATTATCCTGTCCTTCCAGGTGCCTGGTTCTCCTTCATCCGCATTGCATATAAGGTATTTATCACCACAGCTGAGGCAGGCCTCACTGGTAAACTTGTTTTTCAGTCCGGTCGAAAAGCCTGCACCGCCGCGACCCCTCAGGCTGGAATTAACCATCTCGTCTATTATCTCAACCGACTTGCATCCCAGGGCTTTCTCCGCCGCCTTATAACCTCCTGAGGCCAGATAATCATCTATGCTTCCGGGATCGATCAGCCCTGCATTCTTAAGTGTAATCCTTGTTTCCTCAGCCACTTTATTTGCTTTTATAGTTATCTATAAGTGATGCTATCCTTTTCTCGTCCAGCATGCCGTAAATCTTTTCATTTATCATCACCACCGGCGCTATATGGCACTGACCCAGGCATTCCGTCAGCTCCAGCGTAAACATCCTGTCCTTTGTTGTCTGCCCGGTATCAACTGAAAGAATCTTCTTCAGTGTATCAAGGACGTTCACCGAGCCTTTCATGTCACATACCGGTGATTTGCAGGCCCGTATGATGTATCTGCCCCTGGGTTTAACACTGAACATTGTGTAATATGTTGCCACCCCGTATACATGACTCAGCGTTGTGTTAAGGTAGGATGCAGCCGATCTCAGGTCTTGATCATCAAGATAATTATACGGGTTATTATCCTGCAGGGCATGTAATATATTCAGCATATTATCATGCCCGGGACTGAATTTTTTCAGGATCTCAGTTCTTTCCATTTTTGATCTTTATATATCACATCTCAGTTTTCTCAATTCTTATGGCACAGACCTTTGTCTCCGGTATCTTGGCTACGGGATCCACTGCACATATTGTCAGCTCATTGGTACGGGCATCGGTAAAGTGGAATGTCAGCGAGGCCACCCCTGCCGGGCATATACGGGTTATATTCACTTTTACTTTTATATCTCCCCGCCTTGACCTTACCGTCACCATATCCCCTTCTTCCAGATTCATCTTCTCAGCATCCGCAGGGTTAAGTCTCAGGTATTCCGACCCTTCAATATCTTTGAGTCCGGCCACCCTGCCCGTCATTGTGCTTGTATGATAATGATAGAGGCTCCTGTCTGTTGTCAGCAGCAGCGGGTATTCCTTATCGGGCAGCTCAACAGACACCTTGTACAGCAGCGGGAAGAACCTGGCCTTGCCTGAGCTGCGGGCAAATTTCTCCCCGTGCAGGTATAAGGTTCCCGGATGGTTTTTGTCAGGACAGGGCCATTGCAGTCCTTCCCCCTCTATCCTGCCGAAGGTAATACCTGCATAGCTGGGTGTAAGAGTGTTTATCTCATCAAGTATGTCTTCCGTCTTTTCATAATCAAATCCCGGTGCCCCCATCCTTTTTGCTATCTCAGCCGTTATCCACCAGTCGTCGCGCGCCTCCCCCGGAGGGTCAACAGCCTTGCGTACACGCTGAACCCTTCTCTCGGTATTGGTAAAGGTGCCATCCTTCTCTGCAAAGGAGCAGGCGGGTAAAACAACATCAGCATATTTTGCCGTATCGGTCATAAAGATATCCTGAACAACAAAGAAATCCAGTTTGTCCAGTGCCCTCTTTACATGGTTGGCATCAGCCTCACTTATCACCGGATTTTCACCCACCTGGTAAAGAGCTCTTATATTGCCTTTCTCTATCTCGGTGAAATACTCGGTATGTGTGAGTCCGGCTTCCTTATCCAGCTCACAGCCCCATGCCTTTTCAAACTTACTGATGCTTGCCGGGTCACTTACATTCTGATAGCCCGGGTATACATTTGGCAGTCCACCCATATCACATGCACCCTGCACATTATTCTGTCCCCTGAGCGGATTAACACCTGACGACTCTTTGCCTATATTGCCGGTTACCAGGGCCAGATTGCTTACTGCCAGCACATTGTCTGTACCGTGACTGTGCTGTGTTATGCCCATGGCATAAACAAGGGAAGCCGGGGTGTTTGTGGCATAAAGCCTTGCCGCCTCTCTTATCTTTTCTGCAGGCACCCCTGTTATGTCTGCAGCGGACTCAAGATCATAGCCTTTCAATGATTCCAGCAGCTCATCATAGCCTTCGCATCTCTCCTTTATAAACGACTCATCCTGCAGGCCCTCATCAACGATAACCTTCATCATCGCCATCAGCAGCACCACATCGGTGCCGGGGTATTGCTGCATAAAGACATCGGCAAAGCGGCACAGGTCTATCTCTTTGGGATTGGCAACGATTATTTTTGCTCCCTTCCTTTTAGCCTCTTTTATATGCAGGCCTATGATGGGATGTGCCGCGGTGGTATTTGATCCAATGGAGAATATTGTACGGGCAGAGGTAAATTCATCAATCGAATTTGTCATTGCCCCTGAACCGAAGCTCTGTACGAGTCCCGATACAGTAGGCGCATGACACAGCCTTGCGCAATGATCGATATTATTGGTGCCCATAACGGCACGGGTGAATTTCTGTATTACATAATTATCCTCATTTGTTACCTTGGCGGATGTGAGGGCAGCAAATTTATCCTTGCGGTTTTCGGAGAATTTTTTTGCTATCATATCAAGGGCTTCATCCCATGATGCCTCGGTAAAGCTACCGTTTCTTTTTATCAGGGGTAAGGTCAGCCTGTCAGGATGATCAACGAAGGAATATCCGTAGCGGCCCTTAACACATAACCTGCCTTTGTTGACTATACTGTCGCGATCGCCCCTGGCACCAACTATCCTGTTATTGCGCACTCCAAGGTATATATTACAACCCACACCGCAGTATGAGCACACTGTCTTCACTTCGCGTGCAGGTATTATCGCCTCTTTAACATAGAGGGCGCCAACGGGACAGCGAACCACGCATTCACCACATGACTCACATACAGATTCCTTTATGGGCATATCCATATAAGTGCTCACTATGGTGTTGAATCCGCGGAAGCCGTAATCGAGGGCATTCACACCCTGCACTTCATCACAGGTGCGTATGCATATACCACACATTATACATTTATTATGATCGAGGCTGAAGAAGGGGTTGGAATCATCAACAGGCATCTCCGGCCTTGTCCTTCTGAGTCGCGACAGCCTCTCTTCGTCCACACCCACATAAGCCGTCACCTCCTGCAGACCGCAGTTATTATTCTTTGAACAATTGGTGCAGTCCTGTGTATGGTTGGCATGCAGGAGTTCGAGTGTTGTCTGCCTTACCAGTGATATATCCCTGCTGTCTGTCCTCACCTCCATCCCTTCTTCGACATCCGTTTTACAGGAGATAATCTGTCCTCTTCGTCCCTTTATTTCAACAATGCACATCCTGCAATTGCCTGATGGCACAAGATCAGGATGGTGGCAGAGGTTGGGGATATATATATCATTATCCAGCGCTGCTTCAAGGATGGTCTTTCCTTTTTCAGCAGTGATCTTTTTCCCGTCGATTACCAGACTTAGCTTATCCATCTTATCTCTCCTCCATTATTTTTGAACCGGCATACAGTTCTATTGCATTGAATTTATCCGGACACTTCTCCATGCATACTCCACATTTAATACACAGCTCCTGGTCTATCTCATGTATCTCTTTGGGTATACCGCTGATGGCATCCACCGGGCAGGCTTTAAAGCATATATGGCAGCCGGTGCATTTATCAGGCAATATCTCATAATATTTCAGCTCATTGCATACTTTAGCCCTGCACTTCTTATCCCGGATATGCTCTATATATTCATCTTTGAAATATCTCAGTGTTGTCAGTACCGGGTTGGGCGCTGTCTGTCCCAGTCCGCACAGTGATCCTTTCATCACTCCTTCCCCCAGTTCTTCCAGCAGCTTTATATCATCCATACTGCCTTTTCCGGCTGTAATATCATCCAGTATATCCAGCATCTGTTTTGTTCCCAGCCGGCAGGGTGCGCACTTACCGCATGACTCTTTATGGGCAAAATCCACGAAGTAGCGTGCCACATCAACCATACAGGTATCCTCATCCATCACTACCAGTCCGCCCGAGCCCATTATGGTGCCCGCTTCTGCCAGCGATTCATAATCAACCGGTATATCCATCATTCCGGCCGGCACACATCCGCCTGAGGGACCTCCTGTCTGCACGGCCTTTAGTTTTTTATCATTCTCAACACCGCCTCCGATATCGAATATTATCTCCTTAAGGGTGGTACCCAGCGGCACCTCAATCAGTCCCGTATTCTTCACATTGCCCACCAGCGCAAATGTTTTTGTCCCCTTGCTCTTTTCAGTTCCGTACTGTGCAAACCATTCTGACCCGTTTTGCAGGATACGCGACACCGAGGCCAGTGTTTCCACGTTATTTATTATTGTAGGTTTATTCCAGAGTCCCGATACAGCCGGGAATGGCGGTCGCGGACGAGGCATGCCTCTCTCCCCTTCTATTGAAGCTATCAGTGCTGTCTCCTCACCACAGACAAAAGCCCCTGCTCCCTCTTTCACTTTAATGATAAAATCAAAACCCGACCCGAGTATATCTTTACCCAGAAAACCCTCCTTTTCTGCCTGGCTAATTGCCAGTCTCAGTCTCTCCAGGGCCAGGGGATATTCAGCACGGCAATATATATATCCTGTTGAAGCGCCTATTGCATAGCCGGCAATTATCATTCCTTCAAGCAGTGAGTGCGGGTCGCCCTCCAGCAGTGACCTGTTCATAAAAGCCCCCGGATCTCCTTCATCGGCATTGCATATAAGGTATTTTGTATCATCTTCCTTATCCCTGGCAAACTGCCATTTACGCCATGTCGGGAATCCCGCCCCGCCACGTCCGCGCAGTCCGGATCCCTTTACCTCCTCAACAACATCCTCTGCTTTCATCTTCAGCGCTTTCTGCAGTCCTGAATAGCCCTTGTTTGCAAGGTAGTGGCTGAGCAATGTAGGATCAATTATACCGCAGTTGTTAAGCACCAGTCTTTCCTGCGGTTTCATAACCGGTACATCAGCAAGTTTCTTAAAGCCCATACTGTTGCCCTCACCCATGTAAGCTATCACCTCACCACCGGGCTGCTCATCGCCTATGACGTATGAATTCAGTATATCCAGCGCATGCTGTTCCGTAACGTTTGCAAAGAAGAGTAATGCATTACCGGGTTTATATACCGCAATCAAGGGTTCCAGGTAGCACATGCCGATACATCCCACTTCATGCAGTCTGAATGGTTTTTCCGACTCTTTCTGTTTATTTCTGAAAAGCCTGTAAACGCCCGTGGCGCCGGCCGATCTGCCGCAGGTAGCATTACCCACAAGTATAACAGGTGTATCACCCCTTAGCAACTCATCCCATTCTTCGGTTGCAGCTCTTCTTAATTCTGAGATATCCATTATTTCTTTTCCTTTTTAGGGGTAAAAATCTTTTTGATCTTGTCAGCATTGAGCTTAGCCTCTACTTCATCATTCACCATCACGCATGGTGCCAGGCTGCATGCCCCTATGCATGCAACATTCTCGAGTGAATATGCCAGATCGTGCGATGTCTCACCTTCCTTTATGCCCAGTTGGGTCTCTATCTCCTCCTGCACTCTTTTTGCCCCTTTTACATGGCAGGCCGTACCCCTGCACATCATTATATGTTTCTTCCCTTTTGGCTTAAAGCGGAACTGTGCATAAAAGGTGGCCACCCCGTATACCTTGCT
This sequence comes from Bacteroidales bacterium, assembly GCA_034521735.1. GTDB lineage: Bacteria > Bacteroidota > Bacteroidia > Bacteroidales > VadinHA17 > UBA9300. The sequence goes on along the minus strand of JAXHLX010000006.1, from coordinate 29,630 downwards.
TAAGGGCACACCGGCAAAATCAGCTATCCTCTGCATGGAATCATCAGAGATAAACCCCTCCTCCCTCTGCACCTTCTGCAACAGTGGTATCAGCTCTTCCTGCCTGCCTTCAAAACCTGTAAAATCAGTTTCCTTAGTTTCAATCATTGCTTACGTTTTAAGATATGAGTCCAAATCTTCCCGACTGTTAATATTACTAAATACATTTCGTTTTTCAATATCCTGCAGCTCAAAATACCTGGCATTGAACAAAGGCAGGAAGTCTCTTATCGCTAATCTGTCTGACATTATCAGGTAAGTGTTCAGTGAAGGAAGTATTGTTTTACGGTAAACAGCGTGCAAGGGTTCAATAAACCCGCCATGGGAAGGCAATAATGCATCGCACTCATTACCAGTATATTCACACAACATCCTTTTTATAAGCCCCGGGTCGATATCCGGCATATCACTTGCCAGGAGAAAGACATGGTTTTTGTCTGAATTTGTGAGAGCGGAATGAAGACCTCCGAGCGGCCCCTTGCCATGATATATATCACCATACATCCTGATATGTTTGTAGTCTGCAAACTCCGACCTGTTATTGGTAATGATGATAATATCATCAAAAATTGTTTCGAGCTTATCCAGGGTCTGCTCAATAAGGACTTTCCCCCTTATCATCATTTTTGCCTTGGTTCTGCCGCTGAACCTTGTATTCTTTCCTCCGGCCAGTATGGCTGCAGTGAATTTTGATTTATCGAATGAATGTTCCACGATGATCTCAGGAAATATTTCTGAAGGTAATATACAAAAAAAAAGCAGAGGCCTTGCATTTAACGCCTCTGCATGCAATATCAATCGATTCGGCTTAGTAAGCAATATTAAAACAATCCTGTTATATTGCCGTCCTTATCAATATCAATATTCTCAGCCGATGGTTTGGATGGCAGTCCGGGCATCCTCATTATAGCGCCTGCTATCGGAACAATAAACCCGGCACCTGAGGCCAGCTCCACCTCCCTGATGGCTACCTTAAAATTCCTTGGTCTGCCCTTCAGCTTTGCATCATCGGAAAGAGACTTCTGTGTTTTGGCTATGCACACCGGCATATCGTCCAGTCCCAGGGCCTCAATCGCCTTAAGCTGCTTTCTTGCCTTTGCTGTAAATTCAACACCATCAGCCCCGTACATTTTTGTGGCTATGGTTTCAATCTTTTCCTCATAGCCGGATGACAGCTCATAGAGAGGCTTAAACTTATTGTCCGGGTCATCAACTGCCTTTACCACTTTCTCTGCCAGGTCAACAGCACCTTCACCCCCTTTGGCCCATGAATCGTTAAGAGCCACTTCAACATCTTTCCCTTTACAATACTCGGTTATCAGCTCTATCTCCTTATCGGTATCCGAGGAGAACTTATTTATTGCTACTATAGGTTTCAGTCCGAACATCTTCATATTCTCAATATGCTTATCCAGGTTCTCAAAGCCCTCTTCCAGTGCCTTAAGGTTCTCATCTGTCAGCTCTTTAATGCCTGCCCCTCCATGATACTTAAGAGCCCTGATGGTAGCCACTATCACTACTGTATCGGGTACCAGTCCGCCCATACGACATTTTATATCAAAGAATTTCTCTGCTCCCAGGTCAGAAGCAAAACCGGCTTCTGTAACCACATAATCGCTGAAGGACAATCCTATTTTTGTGGCCAGTATACTGTTGGTGCCCTGTGCTATATTGGCAAATGGTCCTCCGTGTATTATGGCCGGTGTTCCTTCGAGTGTCTGCACCAGGTTGGGCTTGATGGCATCCTTTAACAGAACGGCCATAGCTCCCTGTGCGTTAAGGTCGCGGGCAAAAACAGGCTTGCCGGCGTAGGTATATCCTACAAAGATATTACCCAGCCTTCTTTTCAGGTCTTCCATATCAGTGGCCAGGCAGAGTATAGCCATAACCTCCGAGGCGGCGGTGATATAAAAACCTGTCTCCCGCGGCACTCCCTGTGTTGTTCCTCCGAGTCCAACCACTATATTCCTGAGCGCCCTCTCATTCATGTCCATCACTCTTTTCCACTCTATGGTACGCGGATCAATATCCAGGCTTACGCTTTTCTGCTGCAGGTTATTGTCTATCAGGGCAGCCAGAAGGTTATGGGCTTTTTCCACGGCCGACAGATCACCGGTAAAATGAAGGTTTATATCTTCCATAGGCACCACCTGTGCATGACCGCCGCCTGCTGCTCCGCCTTTAATACCGAAAACGGGGCCCAGCGAAGGTTCGCGCAGCACCACTGTTGTCTTTTTATCTATCCTGTTCATGGCCATGGCAAGACCTATTGACGTTGTTGTTTTACCCTCACCTGCGGGTGTAGGTGTTATGGCTGTCACCAGTATTAATTTTGATTTGGCGACCTTCTTTTCATCAATAAGCTTAAGAGGCATTTTAGCCTTATAATGGCCATAAAGCTCCAGTTCATCTTTGTCTACTCCAAGCTTCTCAGCTATCTCTGTTATGTGTTTCATCTTTGTAGCCTGGGCAATTGCAATGTCTGATTTCATACTTATTTATTGTTTAATTATTGAATTGTTGAGTTGTTAAGTTGTTTGTTTTAATTATAAACCGTTAAATTAGGAAAAAATATTGAATTTTTTATAAAATGAAACATGTTGTAATAACAGGAGGTACAAGAGGGATAGGGCTGGGCCTTGTCAGGGAATTCCTGTTCAGGGGCTGTAATGTCACCTTCTGCGGCACCAGCGACAGCTCTGTATTAACAGCCACGACGGCCCTTTCGGAGCAATGGTCTGCAAAACGATTCAGGGCTGTTGTATGCGATGTGTCAAAAACGGATGACCTGCTCAACCTGTGGGATTTCAGCACAAAAATTTTCGGCAGGGTGGATATATGGATTAATAATGCAGGGATAAGCAACCCGCAGGCTCCTTTCAATGAGCTTGATTACAGTACTTACAGCAGGCTGGTCGACATTAATATCAAAGGGCTGATGAACGGCACCCAGCTTGCCTGTAATAATATGCTGAAGCAGGGAGGCGGCTTTATCTATAACACGGGCGGGCTGGGCAGCGACGGCAGGATGGTAAAGGGAATGACTCCCTACGGCACAAGCAAGAGGGCGGTTCAATACTTCACCCTTGCTTTTGCAAGGGAATTAAAGAATGACAGTACCGGTTAAGCTTGGCCTGCTGCTTCCGGGCATGGTTCTTACGGACATGCTTCTCGACCCCATCAGGCGGGGAGATGACAGCTCAAAAAAGCTTAAAGAGGCTTTATAACCTGCTGGCCGAAGAGGTGGAGACTGTTGTCCCGCGTACTGGCTGACAGGATGATAAGCAATGAAAAGAACGGGGCGGTAATATCTTTCGCCAGCCCCTTGAAAAATGTTTTCCAGGGTGCCTGGGCGACTGCTTTCAGGCAGGGATATTGTCAGCGAAAAGCTATGAGCGCTGGTCTGTTCCGGCTCGCCTCCTTCAAGGGCCAGCTGCCTCATTTTTCCAGATCGAGCTTTCCCTCTTCATATTCTACTCCGGTGAATGAGCCACAGCCATAAGACGGCCGCTTTCGGCATCTATCACAGAATTATTCATTAAGCCAGTTCAGAATAAGCGGATCATTTGGTTCTGTTTTTGGCTTAACGACCACTTCAAGTGTGCCATCACCGGAAATCAGGTATTTCTGAAAATTCCACTGCACCGTTGAATCTTCCACCCCATTCATCTCCTTGCTCGTAAGCCAGCGGTATAAAGGATGCATATCATCACCCTTGACAGATATTTTGGACATCATAGGGAAGGTAACTCCATAATTAACAGTGCAGAACTCCTCGATTTCCTCATCTGATCCGGGCTCCTGGTTCAAAAAATTATTGGCTGGGAACCCGATAATCACAAAGTCATCTCCACCATACTGTTCCCATAATTCCTGGAGTTGTTCATACTGCGGAGTCAGACCGCATTTTGAAGCCGTATTCACCACCATTACTTTTTTCCCTTTCAGGGAGGCCAGATCATATTCCTCTCCGGATATTGTTTTCACTTTAAAATCATAAAAACTTTTCTGAGCCATAAGGTGGCCGGCAAGGAAGGATACAAATATTATAAGTACTGTTACTTTTTTCATGTCCTCTATTTTATTAATAATATCATATTATTATAACATCCGTATTGATAAAAGGTTTGATTATCCCTCTAATGGAATTTCATAACCGCTTCTCCGAAGGGATCATAAACTGTCAGAACAATTATTCGCTAATTATCTGGCTAATAATTATGTGGCGATAAAAGGAAGACGAGACTGCCTATACCTGCCTTACTGTCTCACCGAAAAGCGATAAACTGTTTTTGATGTAAAGGGCTTACCGGGCTCAAGCACTGCTGAAGGAAAGTCGGGCTGATTGGGGCTGTCAGGGAAATGCTGCGTTTCAAGGCATAAGCCACCCCTGTATTCGTACACTTTACCTCCATGCCCTTTTTGTAGTCCGTCAAGGAAATTACCGCAGTAAAACTGCACTCCCGGCTGGTCTGTTATCATCTCCATAAGTCTGCCCGATGCAGGGTCATAAACAAAGGCATCCGTTTCAGAATCATTAATAAGAACAAAATTATGATCATATCCGAGTCCGCGCCTCAGCTGTTCATTATCGGCCTCTATGCGTTCACCTATTCTATGCGGAGTGCTGAAATCGAAAGGTGTACCTTCAACGGGTCTAAGTTCTCCTGTAGGTATAAGGTTTTTGTCCACCGGTGTAAAGCTGCCTGCGGCTATCATAAGCTCATGATCAAGGATGGTTCCGCTGCCTGCACCTGAAAGGTTAAAATATGCGTGATTGGTTATATTAAGCACTGTCTTCTTATCTGTGCTGCAATTGTATTCTATGATTATTTCATCATTATCGGTCCATGTATATACCGCTTCTGCTGTTACTTTACCCGGATAGCCTTCTTCCATATCGGGACTGACATAGCTGAATTTTACCATGGGCGGCTCACCTTCCTTTTCCATGATCTCCGTATCCCACACCACACTGTGCCATCCTTTGGGTCCACCATGAAGATGATTGGGCGGATTGTTTATGGCCAGCTGGTATTCCTCGCCATCCAGTGTGAATTCTCCCTCTGCTATACGGTTGGCATAACGGCCCACCACGGCTCCGAAATAAGGATCTCCGTTAAGATATCCTTCCAGGGTCTCATAACCGAATGTTATATTTTCTTTATCTCCGTTCCTGTCCGGCACCTCAACCCATACAAGGGTAGCTCCGTAGTTGGTTAGTTTGATAGTGTTACCACTGGTATTGGTCAGGGTAATCAAATCCACCTGTTTGCCATCAAATTCACCAAATACTTCCTTTTTCATAGTATATTCCTCATTAATTTCCTGCTTGCATCCTGCAAGGAGAGTCACGGCCAGGACAAAAAACAACAGTTTCCGCATTACTTTATTCATTTTAATTCTGTTTTTAATTACAAAAAGTAAATTTAGGAAAAATATTATATGATCAGCAGATATAAACTTTCTGTTGTTTTTTATTAAGTCCGTCTGAGGGTCCGGCAGAAAAAATTTCGACCATCCTGGCAGAATAAAATTCCAACCAGTCCGGCAGAATAATATAAAACCGGCCTGTGGGCTTATCAGTACCGTTCTCCCCTTCCCGTCAACCATGGGTACAAAACGCACAGGCAGTACACTCTGCTGTCTTATCCTGCCATTTCTTTTCCTGTTCAGTATAAGATGCTGTATATTGCGGCCCCCGACGGGAATTATCATCCGGCCCCCTTCGGCAAGCTGCTCTTTCAGGGGCTCAGGAATATTATTGGGGGCACAGGTAACGATTATGGCATCATACGGAGCATGCTCTTCCCAGCCTTCGTACCCGTTACCTATCCTGACCTCTGTATTATCATACCCCAGGCTGTCCAGCAGCTTCTTTGCCCTTACGCCAAGTGATTCTACTATTTCTATTGTATATACCTCACTTGCTATCTCGGCCAGTATGGCGGCCTGGTAAGCTGAGCCCGTACCTATCTCAAGCACCTTCATGTCCGGTTTCAGCTTAAGGTATTCAGTCATCAGGGCAACAATATAGGGCTGTGATATTGTCTGTCCTTCGCCTATCGGAAGAGGACTGTCGCTATAAGCCCTGAATCTCACGCACCCTGAAGGAACGAAAAGATGCCTTTCAACCTTCTTCATAGCCCTGATCACACGGGTATCGCTTATTCCCCTTGCTATAATCTGATCATTAACCATCCGTCCCTCTGCTCATCGTAGTCAGGCTGTGAAACAGATGAACAACTGATAAAAAACAGCATTAAGATTATGCAGCCGTATCTGGCATTCTCATCATAGGCCATAAATTAACACTTTATGATTATTAATGCAAGATTTTCTTTAGAACAAGGGGCAGTCCGTTTCTGACCGTTAAATAATCATTCATTAAATGGTCTTATACCCCACAGTAGAACCCGGCACCCTCTTATACGATTTAAGATTTATTTTTCTTTATTGAAATGAGTTCGGTACCAGTCGATCATACGCTTCCCAGTGATCGTGGAAGTCGGCCTCATTACTTGCCATGCCGGCACCATGACCGCCATTGACATAATTTACCCAGACCACCTCCTTGTCCAGACGCCGCATGGCATAATACAGCTCCCTGGTGTTGAGTGCAGGCACATTCCAGTCACCCTCACCGGTCATAAGCAGATGCGGGGTTTCTATCCTGTCGGCGTGTAAAACGGCCGAGGTGGCTAAATACTTCATGGGTGCATCCCATAATGTCTCACCTATACGGTCCTGACCTACCTCGGCAGCCGAATAATTACGGGTGCCTATTCGCGGACTGTCGCCCAAAAAGCTGATAATATTTACCTTCCCCGATATATTAATGGCAGCGGCAAAACGATCGGTCTGTGTTATAAGAAGAGATGCAGCATAACCGCCATAACTGGTACCGTGCACACCCAGCTTGTCCTTATCCACCAGGCCTCTCTCAATAAGCTTGTTTATACCTGAGGTAATACCTTTGACCCATGCCTCACCCGGATAACCTTCTATAAGATTTACCGATGGCTTAAATCCAAAATACCCGGCATTGGCTATAAGGTTCATGGAATAGCTGTAACCGTTATTAAAGAAATCCTCATATATCTCGCATACAAGAGGGTACTTTTTCCCCGGTTCATAATCAACCGGGTAATAGAGTATGCCATATAATTCATTGCCATCTGCATCAAGGTATTTTACCAGCTCGCTCCTGGTCATTTTTTTGTTATCCGTCCAGGGATTAAGATCGGTCAGTTGACGTGTATCAATGAAGTCAGGGTCGGCAACATACAGATCAGACGGTCTGTCCCCATCCGAGAGATTGTAAAATAACCTTGACCCGTCTTTTGACATTTCCCATGATGAATACAGTCTGGAATCCTTTACCAGGTCGGTAAACTGCCTTGTAACAAGGTCATACTCCACAAGTCCCCTCTCCCACCTGTCGCGTGCCGAATAGCTCATATACCATGAACTGCCGTCGGGTTTCCATCCCACTATCCGGAGCCGCGGACTCTCCTCCTCATCTTCAGGCAAGTCATAAACAAGCTCCATGCCCCCTGAACCGGCATCTATCATCCAGTAACCATTCTTCGCAGAGGCCAGAACATAATTGCCATCCGGACTCCAGCGCATCACAGAAAACTTAAGCTCAGATGTATCTTTCTTAACTACTGCAGTGGTGTCAGAAGATATTTTCACTGCATCATCTTCGAATATTGAGCGGACAAAGACATGGCCCGAATCACTGTAAGCATACCTGGTCTTAGGATCATCCCAGCTTATATTGATCCTCTTTTCAGTTTTAGCCTCCAGGGTGTCTGCTGTTTCCGGATTATCCAGATCAATCATATACAAACCATATTCTGTCCCCCCACTCCTGTCGTATGTTGTTTTCAGTGGATTGTACTTAACAAAGACCATCTTATTACCTTCTTCCGGAAGGCATATATTTGTATACCTTCCTTCCGGCAGTAAGGTTTTTACCGACCCTGAACCAACATCCACCATTGCAGGTATGGCCAGTGATGAATAATCCTGTATCTTATCCCATTTAAGAAAAGGCTTCTTTGAATCATATACCGTAACCGGACCGGCAGTTGCCTCTTTAAACAGGGAATCACCCTTTTCAGACCATTCTGCTGATCGCAATGAAATAATTATGTTTTTACCGTCCGGTGTCCACTCAAGCAATGAACCGGATGAAAGGGCCAGGTCAGTTTTGAGCTTTACCCTCCTGGTCTTTGACCTTGCCTGGTCATATATGTAAAGACGCATCTCATCATCCTCATAAACAAGGATGGCCAGACTATTGTCATCCGGACTCCAGCTCAATCCTTTCAATATCTTTTTTTCTTCAAAAATACGTCTTTCAGCTCCGTCTTCCGTGTTAATAATAAGGGCCTCCCCTGTATAGGGAGCCACATAATTCGGATCGCCATAGCGGCTATGATCAATATTAAGACGGTCCTTGCGTGCACTGACAGTGCCTGCAACAAAGCGGCCATTGGTGGTAATATCAGAGACCCTGAAGGACTCTACATTAAGTACATCCTGAACGGTAAATGCTGATTTCTGTGCAATAATCCATGCCGGCAGGCATATAATAATAAAAAGGAAGGTGATTTTCTTCATAGGAAACAAATTAAATTTTTACTCCGGATCAAGTTTTTTAGCTTAAACCTTAATATTTCTGTAAATTTAGCAATTAAGAGTTTTTATAAAAACTTAAATCTTTTAATTAATTAGCTACTTATCATTGCTATCCGGATTATTTTTACCATGGCAAGACAGCTTTAAACAGGTTATTATGATAATATTTACAAGACAATTAAAGGCCTGAGACGAATGACCAGTATAACTGGGCATAAAGCTGAAAAAAGTCATAAATTAAATACTCTTCTTAAAAAAAGAGCCGGAATAATATGTTTAATTATTAATTTCGCTGATCAATCAATTATTTTGGTGATATTGACCTGAAACCATATTATTGCAATGAAAACAGGAGAATTTCCGGAGCCTGCTGGCTCCATAACATTAAGTAGTTTAATAAAGTGCAAAGCGCTCAGGCTGCTAAGAAATTAAAAAATCAGGCTCATGAATAATACCGGAAAGAAAGTAAGGATTTTTGCCCCGGCAACAGTATCAAATGTGGGCAGCGGATTTGATATTATGGGCTTTGCAATAGAAAATGCAGGTGATACCATTGAAATGGAACTCAGAAGTGACTCTGCCTTCCATATTGAGAACAAAACGGAATACCAGCTCCCTGCCGATCCCGCTGATAATGTTATATATCCCGTTATAAAAAGTCTCCAGAAAGAGCTTGGCATTGATATAGGTGTCAATATAAGCTTCATAAAAAAAATAAAGCCGGGCAGCGGGATAGGATCAAGCTCAGCCAGTGCTGTAGCTGCGGCTTACGGGTTTAACAGCCTGCTGGGCAAGCCGCTGATAAAAAAGGAACTGATAAGGTATGCACTGGAGGGGGAAAAACTTGTAAGCGGTACCGGCCATGCCGATAATGTAGCGCCATGCATGCTTGGCGGCTTCACTATCATCCGTTCATACCGGCCGCTGGATATAATAGAAATACCCTTCCCGGATTCATTATATTGCTCCGTTGTTTTACCCGATATCTCTATAAAAACATCTGAAGGCAGGTCGGTGCTGAAAAAATCCAATTCATTGAATAAGACCATTACCCAGACAGGTAATGCTGCAGGACTTATAGCCGGATTGATGATGAGTGATTTCGACCTTATAGGACGGTCAATGGTGGATGTGATAGCAGAGCCCTGGCGGAAAAATATGATACCCGGGTTTGATGATGTCCGCAAGGCAGCAAAAAATGCCGGCGCACTGGGTTGCAGCATATCAGGTTCGGGACCCTCTGTCTTTGCCCTGTCAACCGACAGCAATACAGCAGAGGAAGCAGGTAATGCCATGGTCAGGGCTTTTAATAATAATAAATATGACTGTCAGCTGTATGTATCACCAATAAGCAGGAAAGGAGTCTGCGAGATATGAAATTCGTAAGCAGCAGGAACAGACAGCGTCTTTTTAGTCTTAAAGAAGCTGTATTTAAGGGCCTGGCGCCGGACGGCGGCCTTTTTATGCCAGCAGAATACCCAGTACTTTACGATGGAAACAGCATAGACTCTGCCTCTGCCGGCTTTGCCGGCCTGGCCTTTCAACTTGCAAAACCCTACCTTGAAGAGGATCTCGATGATGATAATATCAGGAAAATTATTACAGCATCCTTTGATTTTGATATCCCCTTAAGGAAAATAAAGGATAATATATATGTACTGGAGCTGTTTCACGGGCCAACACTGGCTTTTAAGGATATAGGTGCCCGTTTTATGGCCAGGCTGATGACCGGATTAAACAGCGATGAAGAGGATATTACGATACTTGTGGCCACCTCCGGAGATACGGGAGGAGCGGTGGCGAATGGATTTCACGGGCTTAAAAACACTAAGGTGGTGGTGCTTTACCCCAGGGGCAGAGTCAGTAAATTTCAGGAAAAACAGTTTGCATCACTTGACGGCAATATCCACAGCCTGGCTGTTGAGGGTAGCTTTGATGACTGCCAGAGACTGGTAAAAGAAGCTTTCATGGATGATGAGCTAAGAAAAAAGCTCAGGCTCACCTCAGCCAATTCAATAAATATCGGCAGATGGCTGCCCCAGTCATTCTATTATACCTGGGGCCTGCTCAAATGGATGGAGGAGGAGCGTGGTCTGACACCTGCTGTTTCTGTGCCAGGCGGTAATTACGGCAACCTGGCGGCAGCTATGCTGGCCCATAAATCGGGGATGCCCCTTTCTGATTTAATTGCTGCCTCAAACCGTGGCAATAATGTTGTACCCCTATATCTCAGAACGGGTATATTCAGGGCACAGAAGACAGTTCATACAATTACCAATGCCATGGATGTGGGTAATCCCTCAAACTTTGAAAGGATTGAATATATGGGAGGCTCATATAATAATATTACAAAAATTATCAGGGCATATGAATTCGATGACAGAGAGATCCTTGACTGTATAGAGCGGGTATTCAACGAAACAGGATATATACTTGATCCCCACAGCGCTACCGGCTATATGGCCCTTGAGCAATCCGGTCTGCAGGGTTATTTCACAGCCACAGCCCATCCCGTTAAATTCCTGGATGTACTGCCCGCAGCTGTAAGAAAGATGGTAAGGCTTCCCGCTCACTTTAAAGAATCAGGTGCCGAGAGCTCATCCTTAAACATACCAGCAAGTTATAAGGTTTTAAGGGATTATCTTTTAAAAAGATGAGATTAGTTTATACTTATCTCTTCCCACTCTTGTGTAACCAGCACGGCCTTTCATTTTTAAAATGGAATACAATTAGTCAATACTTATCTATCACCTTCTGGATGTATTCACCGAAAACTCAAACTCTTCTGGCGGCTCAGCACCCCTTAGGTGTTTAACGAAATAATCCCAGCGCCTGCGCATCATATATGGTTCATTGCCAAAACCATGACCCCTGTTGGGAAACAGGATAAGGTCAAAGTCCTTATTATTGGCTATAAGCTCATTTACAAGCAGCAGGGTATTATAATAGGGTACATTGGTATCCATTGTGCCATGTGCCAGGAGGAGCTTGCCTTTCAGGTTGCCCGCCAGCAGCTGGTTAGCCTGGTTATCGTAATTGCTGGTTCCATCAGGGTACTTCTCCAGCAGGCCCTGCCATTTCTCTCCCCAGTCATCCTCATAATTCCTGTTATCATGATTACCGGCGCCGCTGACAGCCACCTTAAAGAAATCAGGGTACCTGAGTATGGCATCCGTTGAGGCGAATCCACCTCCCGAATGGCCATATATTCCCACTTTGTCTATATCGATCCAGCTGTACCTCTCTGCCAGCTGCTGCATACCCGTTATCTGGTCGGGCAGACCATTATCACCCATATTTCCATAATAGGCCTCATGGAAAGACTTGGACCTCATAGGTGTGCCCATAGCGTCAATGGCTACAACAATAAAACCAAGTTCAGCTATAGCCTGCCTGTCGCTGCGCGAAGCCGAAAAGCTTCTTGAGCCTACACTGCCCGACTGAGGTCCGGGGTATATATAATTTATTATCGGATACTTTTTAGAGGGATCAAAATCAGAAGGCTTATGCATCAGTCCATAAAGGTCCGTCTCTTTATCACGCGCCTTAACACTGAAGGGTACTGGCGGCACCCATCCTTCTGCCAGCAGGTCTGATATATCAGCTTTTTCAAGTTCAAGCGCTGAATCACCGGCAGTACTCTTAAGCACTGTCACCGGAGGATCCACAGGCGTTGAATAGCTGTCAACAAAATATGAGCCTTCAGGGCTTATATTCACATTATGATTGGCACTGTCAGGCGTATGGAGCCTGAAATCAGACCCGTCTGTCTTAACACTGTAGAGGTACTGGAAGTAAGGATCACCGGGCTCACGCCCTGCACCCGTGAAAAATATCGTCCCGCTCTCCCTGTCAATATGCAGTACCTGCAGCACCTTCCAGTCGCCGCCGGTGATACGGTTCTTCAGCTCACCCGTGGCAAGGTCATAAAGGTACAGGTGGCCCCAGTTATCCCTCTGTGAATACCATATCACTTCCTTGGTGGCAGGCAGTATATGCCAGTTGATCATGTTATATCCTGATTCAAAGAAGGTCTCTTCCGTCTCCTCCAGAACATCCCTCACTTCACCGGTATAAGGATCCGCCACCCTCATAACCTCATGCTTATGATCGCGTGAGGTGGACACAAAGGCCAGCATTGATCCGTCGCCGCTCCACTCAACATCAGCAAACTGTCCACCGCGTGTTGCAATATGGTCTGTTATTGTTGACCGGTGGGGATCAGGATCCATCTTAAGCCTTACAACTTCCTTATCATCCACATGTATAACCAGCCTGTGTATCCTGAAAATAAGGCTGTCACCAGGCAAGGGATATTTCCATACTTCAGGTTCGGGGTGACCGACATTGGTAGTAGCCAGGTGCATCTCACCCACTCCCCTGCCATCATGCTTGAATGTGGCTATCATTTTGGAGTCGGGCGACCACAGAAGCACCGGGGACTCCCTTCGTGTCCAGCCGGCATTATTTGTGGCATATCCAAAGTCTTTAACACCGTCGGTGGTAAGCCTTGTCTCCCTGCCGGTATTAAGATCCTTAACCCACAGGTTATAATCGCGGATAAAAGCTGCCTTGCTCTTATCAGGAGACACTACAGAATTGCTTATATCATAGCCGTCCGCTTGCTTTTTAAGCAGTGAGCCATCATTTATATTATAAGTGTAATCCTCTCCTTCCACACTGAAGGAAAAGGACAGGAGGTCATCAGAAAAATCAAGGGAGCGGAAGGGCAGCTCATATGCTGCTATATCCTTTTCAAGTTCATCAGAAAGCAAAGCGGACAGCCTCTCATGATCGAAAGCCGGTGAGCGATCCATTTTTTCTGCATCGACAAGCACAAATTCATTACCCTCAGCAATTCGGTTAAGGTACCAGAAGTGATTATTATCTATCCACTGTGGTCTCACATCAGCCCCATACACAAAGCGGGAGGTATAAGCGCTAAGCATCTTTTCAGCCCTTTCATAATCACTTTTTTTCAAGACTTCAGGATTATTGTCACTAACACAGCCAACAGCCATAACAGACAGTATACCTGTTATTAACAGGAATAGTTTGAGATTTTTCTTCATAGGTTTAGAGTTTTTTCAGGTTTTCTTGGAACCGGGTCTGCAAGCTCAGCATAGCTAACCGAGCCTGCGAGCTCGGTGAAAAATAAATCCGGCATGAACCGGAGCATATGCCGGTTGACGGGTTAATAGAAATTAAATATCAATATCCTCAGGATCGATCTTTTCCTTCAGACGGGGATCGGGGGGAGTGGAGCTGATAACTCCGTTTTCATCAACATAGGCAATCATATCATCAAGACCGCCCTTCTTCTCATTATCCTTTTTGGCTAATCTCTTCTCTTCTTTATCCTTTCTCTTCTTAGCCCTCTTTTTTCTTACATCTTTCTTTTTATATGTTTCCTGTGATCTGCCCATAGACTGTCATTTAATTATTTACTTCAAAAATCCTTCCCTGTCGATAACCTCCCGCTCAGTCACCGAAGAAGGCCATATTGTCTTTCAGCATGTTCTTAAGCTTTGAAAGGCCGTTACTCCTTATCTGCCTTACCCTCTCGGATGACATCTCATATTTGTCTGCTATGTCCTGCAGTGACCATGTAGCATTACTGTCCAGCCCGAAGGAAAGACTGAGTATTGCAGCCTCACGATGATTGAGCTTGGCAAGCGCCCTGCGGATATTTATTAAAACAGACTCGTTCATCAGCTGGTTATCCGGTGAAGGCATGGAATCATTCTGCACTGTATCATAAAGGCTGAAATCACTTTCCCCATCCCTGCTCAACGGCATATCAAAAGAGATCTGCCTGCTTTTTATCCTGTTAGCTGTTTCCACATTCTCATCCTTCACATCCAGAAAATCTGCAATCTCCTCATCTGTCGGCTCCCTCTCAAACATCTGCTCAAGGTGAGGCACAGCTTTCCTGATCTTATTTATGGCAGCTATCCTGTTAAGAGGCAGTCGCACTATCCTTGTCTGGTCTGAAATAGCCTGCACAATAGACTGCCTTATCCACCATACAGCGTATGAGATAAACTTGAATCCCCTGGAAGCATCAAACAGGCGGGCAGCCTTTACAAGGCCGATATTACCTTCGTTTATCAGGTCCGGCAATGAGAGTCCCTGGTTCTGATACTGCTTGGCCACCGATATCACAAACCTCAGGTTGGCAAGTACCAGCTTATCAAGAGCGGCATTATCACCCTTCTTGATCCGTGCAGATAACTCAACCTCTTCATCGGCCGTTACCATAGGGTAATTGCTTATTTCACTGAAATACCTGTTTATTGACTCCTCATTACGGGGAGTTAATTGTTTTGTAATTACGAGCTGGCGCATTAATATATTTTAAGTGTCTTCTCTGCTTTCAGATAACCTCTTTTGAGATCATCGAATATTTTACTGACTGTGCTTATCTTTTTGATTTTACCGGCACTGGTACCCGTAAAAGCAAAACCATCATCCATCTTACCATTATAAGCCGAAATTAAAGCATCGGCAATGCAGTAACGAGTGGTTTTGGGGTTACAGGATTTAATACAGTTAAACCCACAGCCTGCCGGTCTCTTTTTCCCCTCGCCGGCATCGAGCAGAAATTTATTATGGATGGCACGCCCCGGCATACCAACAGGGCTATTAATAATCCTTATATCTGATGTCTTCGCCTTAATAAAGGCATCCTTGAATACCGGTGAAGCATCACATTCTTCAGTTGCGACAAAACGTGTGCCAATCTGTACTGCTGAAGCTCCACGTTTCATTATACTGAACATATCCTTGCCGCTGTAGATACCTCCGGCAGCTATTACCGGTATTTCCCTGTTAAACTTCGCCTTTATATCCTGCACCACCTCCATCACATCAGAAATAATCTTCTCAAGACTGTTTCCGACGCTTTGCAGCTGATCAGCTTTAAAACCCAGATGACCACCGGCCTTGGGCCCTTCAACCACAAATGCATCCGGCAGGTAATCATAATTCTGCTTCCATTTCCAGGCTATTATCGATGCAGCACGGGCTGATGACACAATTGGAACAAGCTTTGTTTTTACTCCCTTTTGAAGATATTTAGGCAGATCCAGCGGGAGTCCGGCGCCTGCAAATATTATATCAATACCTTCATCAATTGATGTCATTACCATATCCGAGAAATTGGTTAACACGGACATGATATTAACACCAAGCACGCCTTCCGTAAGCTGGCGTGCCTTTCTGATTTCCTGCCGTATAGCTTCTATATGGTTCTCGCGGCGACTCCTGTTCCTGTCATTATTAAGAAAGCCTATTCCCACTGTGGAAATAACGCCTACCCCACCCATATTGGCTACTGCCGATGCCAGGCCGGAAAGGGAAATGCCAATACCCATCCCGCCCTGTATTACCGGAACGGGTATCTGAAGATCCCCTATTTTTAACAACTTCAAATTATACCTCTTCTGATTTAACCGGCTTTGACATCAAAAGCCACCAGTCCCTTATCACCCTGTTTTACTTCAAAGACGACCTCCTGATCTGTTTCCATGAGGTCATAAGAATCAAGCAAACCTGTGCGGTGTACAAAGATATCTTCACCATTTTCGGATTCAATGAAACCAAAACCCTTGGTTCCATCATACCATTTCACTCTTCCCTTAAACATTATATTATATCCTAATATCTTGTTTTTCTTGGCTTTGCTTCATTAACAACAACTTCCCTGTTCTCAATCATAGAACCGTTGAGGTCTTTTATTGCTTCATTGGCTTCATCATCATTATCCATCTCGACAAAACCGAAACCTTTACTTCTTCCACTGAATTTGTCAGTGATAATTTTTGCGGAACTAACTGCTCCATACTCTTCGAATACTCTCTGAAGTTCATCTTCATCTACCTTAAAATCAAGGTTACCTACGTAAATGTTCATTTTGTTATTTGTTTAAATTAATTACACACATAATTACAGGTCTGAACTGTATTCCGGTTTTGGTTTTTTTAGCTGTTTAAGTCCAGCTAAAAGTTAGCCTCATCCTGAACATACAGTAACTTAAAAACCTGTTATTATGATTTTTTCTAAAATTTAGGATTTTAAAAAAGTGGCGGAGTTAATAATAATATGTAAGAAAAATACAGTTTATAGCGCCATTCTCAAATCAAAAATTTTGTCAAAGATAAGCATTAATTCCCAGACTATTGCATTTTTACATAATTTGTCATACCAGTCTTTGATAACCTTCATAGTGCAATTTAATAGCTCATTAGCCGTGACTCAGGCAGTATTGATCAGCCGCCAGCCCGCGATGATCATGCCTGTAAGACAAAAAGTCCACAGTCTCAGGTATACTGTAGTAATTATTCCACACTTTAACAGATTATTCAGTCTGCAGACATGCCCTGATCCGTATATCCCGTTATTTGGCACAGTATTTTCCTGATACTTTAGCGAATCAAATCATACTGATATGAATATATTAACTGTAACTGCAAATCCGGCTATTGATAAAAGTACCCAGACTCATACAGTTATGCCATGGAAAAAAATAAGATGCAGACCACCTATGTATGAACCTGGTGGTGGAGGGATAAACGTTGCCCGGGCTTTTATTGTAAAACCGGAGCTGTTTCCACATTCTCATCCTTCACATCCAGAAAATCTGCGATCTCCTCATCTGTCGGCTCCCTCTCAAACATCTGCTCAAGGTGAGGCACAGCCTTCCTGATCTTATTTATGGCAGCTATCCTGTTAAGAGGCAGTCGCACTATCCTTGTCTGGTCTGAAATAGCCTGCACAATAGACTGCCTTATCCACCATACAGCGTATGATATAGACTTGAATCCCTTGAAGCATCAAACAGGCGGGCAGCCTTTACAAGGCCAATATTACCTTCGTTTATCAGGTCCGGCAATGAGAGCCCCGGTTCTGATACTGCTTCGGCCACCGATATCACAAACCTCAGGTTGGCAAGTACCAGCTTATCAAGAGCAGCATTATCACCCTTCTTGATCCGTGCAGATAATTCAACCTCTTCATCGGCAGTTACCATCGGGTAATTGCTTATTTCACTGAAATACCTGTTGATTGACTCCTCATTACGGGGAGTTAACTGTTTTGTAATTACGAGCTGGCGCATTAATAATTTTTAAGTGTCTCTCTCTGCTTTCAGATAACCTCTTTTGAGATCATCGAATATTTTACTGACTGTGCTTATCTTTTTGATTTTAAAGGCACTGGTGCCCGTAAAAGCAAAGCCATCATCCATCTTACCATTATAAGCCGACAGTAAAGCATCGGCAATGCAGTAAGGGGTGGTTCTCGGGTTACAGGATTTAATACAGTTAAAACCACAACGGGCAGGTCTCTTTTTCCCTTTGCCGGCATCAAGCAGGAATTGATTATGAATAGCACGACCGGGCATACCGACGGGGCTGTTAATAATCCTGATATCTGATGTCTTCGCCTTTAAAAAGGCATCCTTGAATACCGGTGAAGCATCACATTCTTCAGTTGCAACAAAACGTGTGCCAATCTGTACTGCTGAAGCTCCACGTTTCATTATACTGAACATATCCTTGCCGCTGTAGATACCTCCGGCAGCTATTACAGGTATTTCCCTGTTAAACTTCGCCTTTATATCCTGCACCACCACCATCACATCAGAAATAATCTTCTCAAGACTGTTTCCGACGCTTTGCAGCTGATCAGCCTTAAACCCCAGATGACCACCGGCCTTGGGCCCTTCAACCACAAATGCATCCGGCAGGTAATCATAATTCTGCTTCCATTTCCAGGCTATTATCGATGCAGCACGGGCTGATGACACAATTGGAACAAGCTTTGTTTTTACTCCCTTTTGAAGATATTTAGGCAGATCCAGCGGGAGTCCGGCGCCTGCAAATATTATATCAATACCTTCATCAATTGATGTCATTACCATATCCGAGAAATTGGTTAACACGGACATGATATTAACACCCAGCACGCCTTCCGTCAGCTTGCGTGCCTTTCTTATTTCCTGTCGGATAGCCTCAATATGGTTCTCGCGGCGACTCCTGTTCATGTCATTATTAAGAAAGCCTATTCCCACTGTGGAAATAACACCTACCCCGCCCATATTGGCCACTGCCGATGACAGACCGGAAAGGGAAATACCAATACCCATCCCGCCCTGTATTACCGGAACGGGTATAGCAAGATCCCCTATTTTTAACAATTTCAAATTATACCTCTTCTGATTTAACCGGCTTTGACATCAAAAGCCACCAGTCCCTTATCACCCTGTTTTACTTCAAAGACGACCTCCTGATCTGTTTCCATGGGGTCATAAGAATCAAGTAAACCTGTGCGGTGTACAAAGATATCTTCACCATTTTCGGATTCAATGAAACCAAAACCCTTGGTTCCATCATACCATTTCACTCTTCCCTTAAACATTATATTATTTCCTAATATCTTGTTTTTCTTGGCTTTGCTTCATTAACAACAACTTCCCTGTTCTCAATCATAGAACCGTTGAGGTCTTTTATTGCTTCATTGGCTTCATCATCATTATCCATTTCGACAAAACCGAAACCTTTACTTCTTCCACTGAATTTGTCAGTGATAATTTTTGCGGAACTAACTGCTCCATACTCTTCGAATACTCTTTGAAGTTCATCTTCATTTACCTTAAAATCAAGGTTACCTACGTAAATGTTCATTTTGTTATTTGTTTAAATTAATTACACACATAATTACAGGGTGAACTGTATTCCGGTTTTGGTTTTTTCAGCTGTTTAAGTCCAGCTAAAAAATTAGCCTCATCCTGAACATCCAGTAACTTAAAAACCTGTTATTATGATTTTTTCTAAAATTTAGGATTTAAAAAAAGTGGCGGAGTTAATAATAATATATAAGAAAAAAACAGTTTAGAGCGCCATTCTTAAATCAGAAATTTTGTCAAAGATAAGCATTAATTCCCAGACTATCGCATTTTTACATAATTTGTCATACCAGTCTGTGATTGCCTTTGACGTGACATATAATAGCTCATTAGCCGTGACTCAGGCAGTATTGATCAGCCGCCAGCCCGATGATCATGCCTGTAAGACTAAAAGTCCACAGTCCCAGGTATACTGTAGCAATTATTCCACACTTCCACATATTATTCATGCTGCAGACATGCCCTGATGCCTGTTTTTTGTTATTGGCACAGTATTTTCATAATCCTTTAGCGTATCAAAAAAATATATGCTGATATGAATATATTAACTGTAACCGCAAATCCGGCTATTGATAAAAGTACCCAGACTCACACAGTTATGCCATGGAAAAAAATAAGATGCAGGCCGCCTCTGTATGAACCTGGTGGTGGAGGAATAAATGTTGCCCGGGCTTTAAAAAAGCTGGGCACAGCCTCAACAGCAATGTACTTTGCCGGAGGTGCACCGGGCAAACGCATAAAAGAATTACTCGACAAAGAGGGTGTGGACCAGCATATTATTGAAACCAGGGCGGATACAAGGACCAACCTGGTAGTAATGGATGAAGCCTATCATCAGCATTACAGGTTCGGAATGCCCGGTCCTGAAATTCAGCAGGATGAAGCAGAAAAGATGCTTGACGCTATTGATAAACATGCCCCGGATATTGATTATATTGTTGCCAGTGGCAGCCTTCCCGGCGGGGTGCAGGATGACTTTTATGCCGGAATCGGACGTATAGCAAAAGAGAAAATGCAAAATTTATCTCTTGACACCTCCGGGGAGCCCCTCAAAAAAGCTATTGAAGCCGGGGTATTTCTCCTGAAACCTAATTTAAACGAAATCAAGTATCGATGGGCAGTGGAAAAGTCTCTGCCGCCCGTATGGAAGAATTTACTGTACAACTGGTAAAAGATAATAATGCTGAAGTAGTGGTTGTATCACTGGGGACTAAAGGAACTTTCTGGGCAGACAGGGAAACATCAGGGTATATAATGTCGCCGGTCATTGAGGTGAATTCCGCTGTTGGTGCCGGCGACAGTATGGTGGCAGGGATAGTGTACGGACTTATAAATTATGAAAATAATTATGAAGCAGTTGTCTGCGGGGTGGCAGCCGGTACGGCAGCTACAATAACACCGGGCACCGAACTATGCCGGCAGAGGAGATACCGATAGTGTTGCCGAATGGATAAGACAGAATCACAGCCAATGACCATGTGTAGTATATTGTAAAAATCAGCTTAAACACCTATCTTCATATCTTTATGCCAAAGTCGCTAAATAGAATAAGCAGACGACTTAAACCTCCTCCTGAAGTGGAGGTGGCCTGTAAATAGCAGCGCTGGGAATATTTACCGGCCTGCTTTTATATACATTTTATATCTCACGTGCCTGGTCATACCTGTCTGACAAACCATCGGCATGCACTAACTGCCATATCATGGCACCGCAATATGCTACCTGGAGCCACAGTGCTCACCGCGAGTGGACCCACTGCAACGACTGCCATGTACCGCATAATAATATAATAAACAAATACTATTTCAAGGCTGCTGACGGACTGCGTCATTCCACCATCTTCACCCTCAGGAATGAGCCCCAGGTGATACAGATACGGCATGCAGGCATTGATGTTGTTCAGCAAAACTGCCTGCGCTGCCATGAGCAGCTGCTTCACGGTTTTAAATATATGGGAGGGGAAAGCATGCAGTATGAACAGGCAGAGGAGCGTCTCTGCTGGGATTGTCACCGCGAAGTGCCGCACGGAAGGGTGAAAAGCCTGACAAGCACCCCATGGGCACGCGTACCGCTTCCGGAAAGCCCGGTGCCGGACTGGCTCAGATCATTAACAGGAAACTGATAAAATAAACATATTTACCATGACAACAATACGAGAAAAAATAGAAAAAAAACCATGGCTGGGATGGCTGCTTTTCGCCCTTACAGTGATAGTGGTTTTCTTACTTGGCCTACTGGCTTCAGCAATAGTGGAGCGCCGTGCCGAAGCACTGTATGCATATACACCCCAGGTTGAGCTGTCTGAATTTGAACCACGCAATGCCGAGTGGGGCAAGAATTTTCCCCGTCAATACCAGTCATTTCCTGGAGACAGCAGACACTTCTTTCAGAAGTAAATATAACGGCAATGCCGTGATCGATATGCTTGAGCTTGATCCGCGTATGGCAGTGCTGTGGGCAGGCTATGGCTTCTCAAAAGATTATACCCAGGCACGCGGCCATGTCTATGCCATTGAAGATATCAGGACCACCCTGCGGACAGGAGGACCAACAGCTCCGGATAAAGGACCTATGCCCAATACATGCTGGACATGTAAGGGTCCGATGTACCCAGGCTGATGGCAGAAGTTGGTGTGGCTGAATTCTATAAGGGCTCATGGGCTTCGCGTGGTGAGCAAATAGTTAATCCCATCGGTTGCGCCGACTGTCATGACCCTGAAACGATGAACCTGCGTATTACACGGCCTGCGCTTATTGAAGCCTTTGAGCGCCGGGGTAAAGATGTTACCTTATCATCACACCAGGAGATGCGCTCACTGGTATGTGCCCAGTGCCATGTTGAATATTATTTCAAAGGCGAGGGTAATTATCTGACCCACCCCTGGGATAATGGTTTCAGGGCAGAGGATATGGAAGAATATTATGATGATATCGGGTTCACCGACTGGACCCACGCCTTAAGTCGCGCACCAATGCTTAAAGCCCAGCACCCGGGTTATGAGATTTTTATGACAGGCATACATGCCGACCGTGGGGTGGCCTGCGCCGACTGCCACATGCCTTACAAGACAGAGGGAGGAATCAAGTTCACCGACCATCATATAAGGAGTCCGCTCGACAATGTATCCAACTCATGCCAGGTCTGTCACCGGGAAGAGACGGATAAGCTTATTGCCAATGTGTACCAGCGGCAGGACCAGATAATTGAGAACCGCGACCAGCTTGAGCGTTTGCTTGTCCGGGCCCATGTGGAAGCAAAGAAAGCCTGGGAGCTGGGTGCCACCGAGAGCGAGATGAAAGATATACTGACTGCCATCAGGCATGCACAGTGGCGCTGGGACTACTCAGCAGCATCACACGGCGGCTCATTCCACTCACCGGTGGAGGTCAGCCGTACCATAGGCACAGCAATAAGTATTGTACAGGAAGGAAGGATAGAGCTTGCCCGTCTGCTGATGAACAAGGGCTTCACTGGCGAAGTGCCTTATCCTGATATACCAACTAAATCAAAAGCCCAGCAGTTTATTGGCCTTGATATGGATGCCCTGCATGCTGAAAAAGAATTTTTCCTTGAAAATATTGTTCCTGTATGGGACAGCCTGGCAACAGAAAGAGAAAGCAAGTACTGATATCTTTATACGATAACAGGGAAAAGTAAGAAAAACACCTTCATACCACAGCTTAGGCATGAAGGTGTAATATTTAAAGGATTATAATTTCAGTACTCAGAAGCTGAACTTAAACTTCATATAGACCATATCATTGGCATTATACTGGCCAAAGCGGCCCTGGTTGCCGGTAAAAAGATTTGCCCCGGCCTGCAATTCAAAACCATCCGCAAAGTCATAAATAACTCTGGGCCGTATCAGGGCATCTTCATTATTCAGGCCTATATATGTAAAAAGTTCTATCCATAACTTTTCCCTGAAAAAATCCTTTCTGGCAAGGAATGTCATAGTATTTTCCATCTCATCATTGCCTATCCCCTCTTCATAATCAAGGATGTATTCCTGGATAAACTGTGCGCTTAACCTTATACCGCCGAGTGTATAATCCAGTCCCGCCATATAATGCAGATTGTCTTTCTGTATGGCGGCATCGGGTACCGCGGGATTGGCTGTCTGAAAATACCTGCCCGTATAATATGCTCCTTCACCACGCAGCACAAAACCACCCAGGGGTATGCTGAAACTACCTCCACCCATACTGACACGGTGATATTCAGGGCGTACAGTCAGTCCTGTTAACTGCATCGTCTGCGGGTCAATCTCTTTGGTAAGATGCATGGCAGGATCATCATAAAGAAAATGCCCTCCCACAAGCTCAAAATCAAATGCTGAAGCCATCATCGAGTAACGTGCGAATACCTCACTGTTCTCAAACCTGAGGGGAACCTCCGAAGTGGAGTAATCCCAGTCGGGATTGACAGGAAAATTCATCTCGGGAGCCCAGATGGATCCGCTCTCAGGCATTATTGTTGGTGTAAAGACAGGAGCCCATACAGCTTCAAAGGTGTGACTGCCAGAATAATAATTTAATTTAATGGATGTAATTCCCGTTCTTATCTCGTCAAAATCACGCAGGAGAAATTCTCCCAGATCCTTTGGAGAAACAATATCGGTAATAAAAACACCCTCTGCCTTACCCCAGATAATTTGCTGCTTACCGGCACGGATATCGAAGTTCCTGAAATACATATCAACATAAGCTTCCCTTAAGCCAAAATCCAGCCTTTTATCTGAATAATGATACAGATAGGTGTTTACCTTAAAAGCCACTTTATCAGTTCGTTTTTCAAAATTCAGATCCAGTGTATTCTGGATAATTGAGAATTCATTGGGTTCCCTTGTCAGTAAGCCGGTATAGTTCCTGGCATATCCGTTTATGGATAATTTGTCCTGAGACTGCACACTGTATACTGACAGTAGTGCAAACATTAATACTATTATTTTCCTTTTCATCATATTGTCTTAATCATTTTATAATCCGGATCAAACTTTCCGCTTACCTGCCCATAGTCATGCTTCTTTCTGTGAACTTGCTCGCAGGAACACCCTGGTTTATTTGCACATCAAGGAATTCCATCACTGTCCTGTGACTTCTCTGAACATTCTTCATTTCGGTCTTTAATATAGTCCAGTAACCGTCAACCTTATCATATTCATTAATACTGAGTTTCTTCAGCAGATCACCATCCTCATCATAAAACTCACGTTTTAAGCCAAGGAAATTATCTTTCATCACCCATGTGATTGTCCTGGAGTACATATAATCCGAATCTTTGGGTTTGCTTTCAACCACATAACACTCTTGCCCATCTATGGTTTCTTCACGCAGAAGTGTGTGATTATCCTGATCGGGATGGCGGTCGCCCAGATCATCATAGGTGAAATCAGAACCCATGAAGTAATCACCCTTACTGCTGCTGCTTATTCTCTTGGTGCGCTTAAGGGCCGGCAGGTAAATCCACTGGTCATCATCCCTGTCATCATTATAGCTCCAGTTCATAAAAGAAGTGCCTTTGACATCGGCCGGGGAAAGGAAAAACATTATTTTTTTCTCTGTATCCTCCTCGTTCCTGATATACTGTTTCAGTTTACGCACCCTTTCTTCACCCTGCTTGTTTATAAGGGTCATCGTCAGTTCTCCCTGTACATCATCACCCGTAGGCAGGTCATACACTTTTTGCATTATCTGTGCACCGTTTAACTGGGCGGCACCTTTTTGTGTGCCTGAAACCATAAATGCTGCGGTTAATAATAATAAAGCTAATTTTTTCATACTTTTAAATTTTTATTTTAAAATATTTACATTTTATTACTTGATAATATGCATGTTACACATACAACATGCTTTTAATTTTTATTCTACATATATAACATACTGCTAGTCCTCATTATCCTGCATTTTCTTCTTCGGGATAAACACTCTGCGTGTATACAGTAATATCATCATTATGGAGAGCGTTCCCAGGAGGCTGGTAAACATATTCATGGATACCAGGGCTCCAAGCGTGCGGTTAGGCGGGAATACCGAAAACAACAGCACGAGGAAACCGGCAATCACAACGATGGCATTAAAAAGAATAGCCTTGCCTGTTTGTCCCATTGTAGCATACATTGCCTGCATGGGTTTGGGGTTAACAGACAGGTTCATACGGTAATGCTGCATAAAGTGTATGGCATAATCAATACCTATACCTATGGCAATACTGGATAATAAAGCTGTTGTTGTACTGAGCGGAATATTTAACAGTCCCATTACCCCGAAGCTTATAAGGGCAGTGATAAGGATAGGAACTGAGCCGATCAGTCCGGCCTTTATACTGCGGAACATAAGACTGAGCAAAATGAGTACCATACCGAGTGACAGTATTATGCTCATAACCTGCCCTTTCAGTATCAGGTCGGTAAACACCAGTGCTTTATAGCCCGAGCCAGCAAATTTTACCTCTATATCCCTTTCTGCAAAATCATCTGTGTAAGATTTTATAACCGACAGGGCCTCGTTGATGGTACGGGAATCATCTCCCCGGAGCTGGAAAGTAACATTGCTGCGGTTATAGTTATAATTGCTTACTTTAGTAAGATTCTCAGGGTCGCCCGACATCTCGTAAAGCAAAAGATACTGTGCCACAAGGTCACTGTTGTCCGGGATGGTAAAGAATTCTTCCTGGTCTGCGTTCATAACCCTGTTCATACGCTTGAGATAATCGGCCAGAGAAAAGGAATTGCCTACTTTGGACAGCTCTTCAGTCTCATTTTGCATCTTATCAATAAGCCGGAGATTTTCAGGCTGCTTAAACGCACCCTCATCTTCGGATTCCAGTATGACATTTAAGGTGGAAGTACCTCCGAATTTGCTGTTTATAAAGGCATCGGTGCTGACAATATCGCTGCCCTTTTCAAATTTATCAAGGAAGCTGGAATTGATCCATACTTTCTGAATACCAAAAACAGAGATAAGTATAATAAGTGCGACAACAGCATAAACAACTTTCTTTCTCTTTATCAGCTTATCGGTAAAATAATTCAGTTTTGTGTTTACAAGGGGCTGTTCCTTCTTTTTGTTTTTGGGACGGTAACCTGCCAGGATTACTGATGCAGGCAGGAAAACCAGTGCCAGGACCAGGGCCGTAAAGATGCCGAAGGCCGTAAAAATACCGAAATACTTAATTGGATATACCTGGGAGCTCAGCAGGGAAATAAATCCTATCATGGTGGTAAAAGCGGCCATGGTAAGTGGTTTCCACAGGATGTTTATGGTGTACATCACAGCTTCACGTCGCCCCGCAACAGGATTTTTTAAATAAAACTGGTTAAGATGATTATAGAAGTATATCCCATATGCCACACCTATGGCTATTAACATAACAGGTATCATTGTAGATACCGAATAAATAGGGATACCCAGTGCAGCCATCAGTCCGAATGCCCAGATTGTACTTATAAACACACTGAGCAGGGTAGCGGCTGTTGCCCTCACACTGCGCAAAAGCAGGAACAGGACAATGGCTATTACGGCCAGCACAATGGGAACCATGCGTTTCATATCGGCAGGGCCCAGCAGGGCCATGGTACCTTCCACTATAGGGCGTCCGGCAACATAAATTGTTTCGTCATCACCCTCAAATGATTCTGCAAAATCCAGAATGCTGTGATAAAAGGCTTCTGTGAAGGTACTGTCGGTCATTCCTGCAATGACCAGTGCCACGGTCTCATCTTCGGAGATCATACGCCCGTAAACCATGTCGTTGGACCTTACATTCTCACGGATGGCATTGAGTTTGGTCTCAGAGTCCGGAACTTTCTCATAAAAAGGCTCCACCTCCATACCATATTCAGAACCTGTAATATTGTCCGCAGTGTAGAGCGACATTACATCATTATCCTCAAACTCCTCCATATCCTGCAACTGGATGCTTATATCCTTGATTTTTTGGAGGGTAGCGGTATTAAAAACACCGTTCTTGTTTTCAAGAGCGATCAAGATACCATCATTGATATCAAACCATTCCTCCGCTTTGTCGCTATAGATAAATGCCGGATGATCCTTCGGCATATATTCATCAAGATTGGTTTCCATCCGGACATTCTTCCTTAGGACACCGGTGAAATATACGCTTCCTGCCAGAACCAGTATTATAACCAGCCATGCCAGGTGTTTAAACTTTTTTTTTGATAATTTCATTTTATTTGTGTTTGTTATTGTTAACTAACTTACAGGACATATAAACTCTGAACTCTTTTTATTAAACTTACTTTATTTACTATCCCGGGTAATTCATCCGGCACCCCTTATAATAACTTTGCCTTGCTTTTGGGTTTTGGAGATTCCTTTTCAATTAAGTTTTTAATCATTAAGATTATTTTTTCTCCCTCTTCAGCCAGGTCAAAGGAAAAGTCTGAGAATTGCCACTTTTTGACAAAAAGGCGCAATGTGCCCATTACCATTACAGCAAGGTCTTTTGCTTCAATATCTTCCCTTATCTCATTATTACGCTGTCCCTCTGATATAATGGAAACAAGGATCCCGTTATTATACTCTATTATCTCTGATATTTTTTTTGTAATCACTACCTCATTCCTGAATATCTCCTCCGAAAATAATACGGATGTCAGTGAGGGTATTTTCACGAAAGTGGAAAAATGGTTCTGAAACAGGTGTTCGATCTTTTCAAGTGCCGTTCCACCAAATTCAATTTCGCTCTCAAACAGGCGGCTGCTGTTTTTCTTCAGCAGATCAAGTATAGAAGTCAGGATATCAATCTTACTGTCAAAATGCCTGTAAATAGCAGGCTCTGAAACGCCTATACTCTTCGACAGGTTCTTGATCGTCAATCCCTGTATCCCCTTCTTGCTGATTAATTCAAGGGCTGAATCTATTATTTCTTTTTGTCTTTCAGTTTGCATAATTCCTGGGTTTTTCCTGTTTCCTTTTCATTATCATAAGAGGTATTGCGGTAATAATAAACAATAAACCAAAAATAACATGAAAATGCACTATCAGTTCAAAATGCGGACTCCTGTCCGCCAGATAGGCAATCACCAGTGGTATTGATGTTATTGTCATGATAACAAATGATAACAGTCGAAATATGTTTAAAACTCTTACCATGATCTGTAAATTATTATTTTCAACAAAGTTAGTTATTATTTACTAACTAACAGAACCACAGCTTAGGCATGAAGGTGGAAAATAATGATGTAAAGGATTAATAATTTTTTCAGTACTAACAGAAGCTGAACTTAAACTCTCATAGAGACCATCATCGTTGGCATTAAATACTGGCGCAAAGCGGCCCTGGTTGCCGGTAAAAAGATTTGCCCCGGCCTGCAATTCTAAAACCGATCCGGCAAAGTCATCGATGACTGATACGCGGGCCGTATCAGGGCATCTTCATTATTCAGGCCTATATATGTAAAAAGTTCTATCCATAAACCTTTCCCTGAAAAAATCCTTTCTGGCAAGGAATGTCATGGTATTTTCCATCTCTATCATTGCCTGACAATCCCCTCTTCATAATCAAGGATGTATCCCTGGATAAACTGTGCGCTTAACCTTCTACCGCCGAGGATGTATCGTCCAGTCCGGCCATATAATGCAGATTGTCTTTCTGTATGGCGGCATCGGGTACCGCGGGGATCGGCTGTCTGAAAATACCTGCCCGTATCATATGCTCCTTCACCACGCAGCACCGCGAACCACCAGGGGTACTGCTGAACTACCTACCACCCATACTGACACGGTGATATTCAGGGCGTACGGTCAGTCCCTGTTAGCCGCATCGTCTGCGGGTCAATCTCTGTGCAAAGACGCATGTGCGAGGTATCGATGATAAAGAAAATGCCCTCCCACAAGCTCAAAATCAAATGCTGAAGCCATCGTCTAGTAACGTGCGAATACCTCACTGTTCTCAGAACCTGAGGGGAACCTCCGAAGTGGAGTAATCCCAGTCGGGATTGACAGGAAAAGCCATCTCGGGAGCCCAGATGGATCCGCTCTTCAGGCATTATTGTTGGTGTAAAGACAGGAGCCCATACAGCTTCAAAGGTGTGACTGCCAGAATAATAATTTCACTGAATCGATGTAATTCCCGTTCTCTATCTCATCAAATCAGCGCCAGTATCTCTCCCAGATCCCTTTGGAGAAACAATATCGGTAATAAACACACCTCTGCCTTACCCCAGATAATTTGCTGCTTACCGGCACGGATATCGAAGTTCCTGAAATACATATCAACATAAGCTTCCCT
>JAXHLX010000005.1:0-115102 GCA_034521735.1 Bacteroidales bacterium | reverse complement strand
CTCCGCCTGGTGTTTCCATTACAAAGCTGTCGCCTGCATCAAGATTTATATTCTGCACGGAGTCGAGAGTAATGATATCGCCATTCTTTTTTATCACTTTCTGACAGCCGGGCAGTCCGTCTGTCCCGCCAGAACATCCATACGGGCCGCTCAGGCGCCTCTGTGTAAGAACTGATAAATTAACCGGTTCGAGGAAGCTGATAAGCCGCCTGACGCCGTCGCCACCCCTCCATCTTCCTTTACCCCCCGATCCTTTGCGTATTGAAAATTCATCGAGCCTCACAGGGTACCTGTGCTCCATGATCTCCGGATCGGTGATCCTTGTGTTTGTCATATGATGGTGCACGGCATCAGCTCCCCTGAATCCTTTACCTGCTCCGCAGCCACCACACACTGTTTCATAATAACCAAAATTATCATTGCCGAAAAGGGTATTGTTCATGGTGCCCTGGCTGGCGGCTATAATACCGAAAGCCTTGAGCAGGGTGTCTGTCAGGCGCTGGCTTATCTCAACATTTCCGCCCACCACGGCAGGGCATAATTCCGGATTGTCGTCAAACACAGGGTTTAGCATTCCATGGGGCAGAATTACCTTAACAGGCTCCATAAGCCCGTCATTGAGGGGTATGGGCTCATTCAGGAGCAGTCGCAGCACATAGATGGTTACGCTTTTGACTATGGCCTCCGTAGCATTCATATTTGAATCATTAACATCCGCACTGCCGCTAAAGTCAATGCTGCAATTTCCTGCGTCAAGCCTGATAACTGCTTTTATCACTGAACCGTCGTCGAGATGCTCAGTGGCCCTGTATGTACCATCTGCAAATCCGGCCAGAGTGTCCTTCATTCGCGATGAGGCGTAAGTCCGTAGCTGTTGCATATAATCTGTCACTGTTTTTCTCCCATGATGGTTTATAAGGGTGAGCAATGACTGGCTTCCGTTATGATTGGCTGCAAGGGATGCATTAAGGTCGGCCATATTTTCTTCCGGGGAGCGGCTTGGGTATGGATAATCAGTAAGTATTTTTCTCATACCATCGCGCTTAAGCACTCCTTTTCTGACAAGGTAGAAAGGGCTTATTACAACCCCTTCTTCCTGCAGGTTGATTGCATCGGGTGGCATGGATCCCGGACTGATACCTCCTATCTCACTGTGGTGGGCCCTGTTCACCACAAAGGCGACGCGTTCACCTTTATGAAATACGGGACTTACCATGGTAACATCAGGTAGATGTGAGCCGCCGTATTTCGGGTGGTTGGTAACGATTGTATCACCTTCTTCAAAGCTAAAATGTTTTAACAGCTCTCTTACACAAACACCCAGTCCACCAAGGTGCACAGGTATATGTGGTGCGTTGGCCACCAGCCTGCCTTCTGCATCCAGCAGGGCGCATGAAAAATCCAGCCGCTCCTTAATATTTACCGATAGGGCTGTGCGTTGCAACAGGGCACCCATATTTTCAGCTATTGACATAAAGCGGTTGGTAAATAATTCCAGCTCTGTCTCCTGTGTTTTTGTATCTCTTTTTACCGTCTCTTTTTGTTCGCGTCTGAGAACGGCTGTTCCGGTTTGGTCTATTTTCAGGCGCCAGCCTTTTTTTAGCCATGTTGTTGCAAAATGGTCGAGAAGCAGTGCACTACCTTTAAAACAATCACCCGGATTCAATGAATCCAGTGTGTACACAGGTGTTATATCATTTATTCTGTGCGAGGGTTCCGGTTGATGGCTGCCAGCTTCGGGCTTCTCATCCATGCTTTCCTCTTCATATACTCTTACGATGGCCCTGATGGATTCCACTTCTATGCTGCGCCGGCTGACATTGTGTCCGTAGGTATCTTTATACACTTTTTGAAAGTCACCTGCAAGACTTTCCATATCCCTGAAGGGTATTTCCAGGCAGCTGTCCTGGCCCCTGTAGCGCATAAAAACCAGTTTACGGAATGTCTTTATCTTTTCCACAGGGAATCCTTCTTCAAGCAGCAGCCTGTAGGCCTCAGTTTCGCAGCCGGCAAAGAGTTCATCCAGATTGTCCTTTACCTGGTCCAGATCTTTAAGTATTTGTTTGACGGAGAAGCGTTCTACCGCAGCATTACCTATACCGTAGGCACTCAACAAACCTGCATCCCGCGGCAGCAGGACAGTGTCGATACCCAGTATATCCGCAATATCGCATGCATGCAGTCCCCCTGCACCGCCGAATGCCACCATGGCAAAGTCGGAGGGTTTATAGCCCCTGGCAAGCGATATTTTCCGTATAGCTCCCGCCATCAGTTCATTGGCTATATCTATAAAGCCTTCGAGTATATCCTCTGCCTTTCTTTCTCTCCCTGTTTTTTCCTTTATCTCCTTTATCAGTTTATTCAGGCTCTTTTCTGCATGCGATATGAATACGGGTATGCCAAACTGCCCGGTATCGAGACGGCCAAGCAGCAGGTTGACATCGGTTACAGTCAGAGGTCCGCCTGCTCCATAGCATGAAGGTCCGGGCCAGGCACCTGCGCTTTCCGGGCCAACGAATAGTTTATAACCGTCAAATCCACAGACAGATCCACCGCCGGCTGCCACTGTTTCAATGGCTATGGCGGGACTGTTAATACGGGCATCACCCACCTCCAGCTCATACCTGTAATCAAAAGATCCGTCAATACGGGAAACATCGGTGCTGGTACCGCCCATGTCAAATGTTATAAGTTTATTGTAACCCGACTTTTTCCCTATGGCCAGGGCACCGGCCACTCCTCCTGCCGGACCACTGAGCAGGCTGTCTTTAGGCAGGAAATGTCCTGCCTGTACCAGTCCGCCCGCACTGGTCATAACCTGGAACTGGCTCTTGCCTGTATACTTTTTGATGCCTTTGACATAATTATTGATGACAGGTGAGAGATAGGCATTAACAACCGTTGTATCTGCACGGCTCTGAATTTTTATAAGAGGTGATATATTATGCGAGGCAGAGATGTATTCAAGGCCCATAGCCTTTAATTCTTTGCAAACCAGGTTTTCGTGGACAGAATTGAGATAGCTGTTCATAAGGCATACGGCAACTGATTCATATGAAGCCGCTTTTATTTTTTCAAGATTGTCCCGTAGCTTATCAATATCCAGCGAACGTAATATCCTGCCTTCAGCATCAATGCGCTCATCCAGCTCAATCACATGGCTGTACAGCATGGATCTTTTTTTTACATTGAGGGCAAATATATCGGGCCGCGACTGGTTGCCTATCTCAAGCAAATCGGAAAAACCTGCTGTGGTAATAAACAATGTCTTTGCCCCTTTTCTCTCAAGCAGGGCATTTGTTCCGGTGGTTGATCCCAGTTTAAGAATTATGGGCGGGAACTCTTCGTTCAGGGCTGTTTCAGTCAGCAGTCGTATTCCCAGTATGGGTGCTTCTTCATTCGATGTGATCTCAAAATTACAATTTTCCCCGGGCATCTCAGGCAGCGGCCCGCTCAGCCTGATGCGCGATGTTTCAGTATCAAAGCTTTCCACCGTTATACCTGAATACGGTCCGGGCAGTACACGGAAAGAGAAGCCCCTGATAAGGTCGCGTGGCAGCTTCCATGATTCTTTAATAATAAATTCCGACTGTGAAATAATATCTGTTATACTGCCCCTCAGGCTGCTGTTGCTTAGCACTTTGAGGCGCTTGCGCCTTCCCTGTGCATCAATGCTTATACAATCGGTGAAGGTACCACCGGTATCCACAAATATTTTATACTCTTCGGTATGCATTTTTCATCCTGTTTTATTATCCTGTTTTTTATGCATCTGTCTGCCCGCCAGTCCAACCATTATCACCAGTGCCAGGGAAAAGCCTGCTATTATTATTTGCACCGGCATTGTAATGACCAATCCATCACTTATCAAATTGATCAGGGCTTTTACGGCGCTGTTAAGTCCGATTATTAATGTTATAAAGATTACTATCAGCATAAGGAAGCTGGATATCCTTACCGGCAGGGATTGTTTCTGTATACTTTTCCGTATTATAATGAAAAGAAAGATACTTACGAATGGCAGCAGAAATCCGTTCAGTGCCTGGGCGACTATTATAGCGGGGACGGGCTTGAAATTAAGAGAGGCAAAGATCACTCCGGCAAGCAGAACACTTAGCCATCCAGAACGGAAACGCCAGCTTCCGGCTTTCCATTTTTCCGGATATTGCTGCCCGAAAAGGCTGCGCAGTGTAATAGCGGCAGCCAGGGGTGCCGTGACTGCGGAGGTGAATCCTGCCGCAAACAGCCCGAAGCCGAGCAGGTACTTGCCGGCAGGGCCCATAGCTTTTTCCAGGACAGCTGCCAGGCTGTCAAAAGAGAATACACCGGCGACAGCTGAACCCACAATAAGCACAGCCATGGAAAATATACCGCCAAGAATAATGGCTGTGCCAAGACCAAACCGCATTTCCCTGAGTGACTGTCCGGATGAAGACAGGCCGGAACCCAGGAAGAGGTTATACGGAACTATGGTTGTGCCTATAAGGGCCAGCACCAGCATCCCTGCTTCAGGTCCCGGGAAGGAAGGGATAAAAGTGCCCCTGATAATATCAGGGAATGAGGGTTTGACCATTATGGCCGTCAAAAGGAAAGACAGACCCATGATAACAACCAGTATACCCAATATTGTTGAAACTATTTTCAGTGAAGGAATGCTCAGTAGTATGGTTGCAGATACAGCTATTGTCAGTACAAGCATCCAGGCCGGGATATCGAATAACAGCTGGAGTCCGGCCACCGCCCCCAGCAGGTTTCCCATTTCGTATGCTGCGGCACCGACAAGTATAGCCCCGAGCACAAGGGCCAGCACCGCTGTTCTGGAGGAGCGTTTTTCGAAATACTCAGCAATGGATTGTCCCAGGTTTTTACCCGTGATAATACTTATCCTTGAAGCTGCTTCCTGTAATATCAGGCAGGCTGCTGTAGAAAAGAGGAGGGCCCACAGGAGGCCTGTTCCATAGGCAGAGCCGCTTCGTGCAGCAGTTGTTATGGTACCCGGTCCGATAAAGGCTGCCGATATTACCGACCAGAATAGTATGTTGAGAATACGCTTTTTTGCAGACATAGCGGATCATATTACAGGCTGAAACGAGATGAACAGCTCATCCGGATAAAATTATTACAAAGAAAGAAAATCCTTGATTTAAGACAAGATATTATATTAAATCTGTTGAGCAATAATTTTGTTTTGTTGACACCGGTTGAGAAACCGGTGTTTTTCGTATTTTTGCAATTGAAAAATGGATTAATACTTTAATTATGTCAGGACATAGCAAGTGGTCGACCATTAAAAGGAAGAAGGGTGCCAATGATGCTAAAAGGGGCAAAATGTTCACCCGTTTAAATAAAGAAATCACAGTTGCTGCAAGAGAAGGTGGGGCTGATCCGGAAACCAACCCCGCCCTTCGTCTGGCAGTGCAGAATGCAAAAGGTGCCAATATGCCCAAGGATAATATAGAGAGGGCAATAAAGAAAGCCAGCGGTGATGATGCTGCAAAGTATGAAGAGACAACTTTTGAAGGATATGCGCCTAACGGGATAGCAGTGTTTGTGGAATGCCTTTCGGATAATAATAACCGCACGGTTGCCAGCGTGAGGTCAATCTTTAACAGGCACGGAGGTAACCTTGGAACGAATGGCTCACTCAGCTTTTTGTTTGAGAGGAAAGGAATCTTTAGCGTCAAAAAGAATGATGATATTGATATGGATGAGTTTGAGCTGGAGTTAATAGACGGGGGTGCTGAAGAGATTGAAGCAGATGATGATATGATAACAGTTAGCTGTGCGATGGAAGATTTTGGGAACCTTAATAAAAAGCTGGAAGAAATGGGTGTTGAGCCCGTAAGTGCTGATCTTCAGAGGGTGCCTAATGATAATAAGAGCCTTGATATTGGAAGTTCGGTGAGGGTGCTCAGACTTATAGATGCACTGGAAGAAGATGATGATGTGCAGGATGTATTCCATAATCTTGAGATGACCGATGAGCTGGCGGAAGAACTTGAGAAGCAATAAATGCAGCACTGGCCGGTTTAATAAGTAAAGAAGACCCGGATATGAAAAGATTAATGTATTTCTTTATTATCGTTTCGCTGTTTTCATGCTCAAAAAATGAAAACGGTAATTTTATCTTTGAAAGGACCTGGAAAGATGGCCAGGCCACTGATATAATAATAAGCTCTGACACTATGTATGTTGTTGCCGGTGAGGCAGAAGGTTCGCCGTTCATCATTAAGGTCAACAGGTCCGGTTCAAGGATATTTGAGTATCTGCCGGGGGTGAACGGTGCTTTTAATTCTCTTCTGGAAGACACTTCCGGCTATTATGCTGCAGGGCACTCTAACGGTGATATACTGGTAAGCAGGATAAACCACCAGGGAGAGGAAGAGTGGTCAGCACTGCTTAATGTGCCGATTGATGTATCAAAGGCAGTAATAAGGCCTGAGGGCGAGGATTCGTTCCTTGTCTGTGGCAGTGCACATATCGATTCATCCGGGGCTTCTGTTTTCAGTTTGTTCTCTGTTGACAGGACAGGTACAGTAAGCGGTGAAGAGCTGGCTGATCCGGGGTATAATGTCACCGTCAACGATTTCGTGATTAACTCTTCAGGAAATATTTATGCTGCCCTGGCAAAATCTGCGGATGGGTCAAAGTCAAGGGCCTCAGTGGCAGAGATGACAAAATCAGGCGATATACTCTGGGAGAATGAGCTTTATAATAACAGCAAGTTTGCTGCAGCATGCCAGGTAATAAAAATTTATGATAACGGTGATATATTTGTCGCAGGCAAAACGGAACTGAATATTGATGACAACACCCTCGAGAATTCATTTCTTGCTACCCTGGACCCCGGCGGGGATGTTAAAATGAAAAAGTATCTTGAGAGTTCAAACATCGGTGTTGATATAAGTTTTGATGATTTTGACAGGGCCCACATGTTAAACAGAAACTGTTTTATTATTAATATTATAAATAACATTTCAGCACAGGTGGAAGAGATGGATGAGACACTGATCAGGACATTCGCGGTCTGTGATCCTTATGCAACAGATTCATATGGCTCTGCCATAAAGATCACTGCAGGAGATAATTATTTATTATGCGGATCACAATCAGGTAAAGTGTATTATGCTCTGCGCAAGGGTGACACGGGTAGTGGGGATCTGATCGGTGATACAGTAGAATAGAATTATTTAAAGCCCTGAAATGAATTTAAACTTTAGGAATCGAGCTCATGAAAGGAGAAAATAAAATTCCAGACACTAAATTTACACTGACAGGCATGAAACGATATATCTTTCTCCTAGCTTTATTAAGCTGTGGCATTGGCCTGCAGGCACAGAAGCTGATTAAAGTGGAGAACCTCATTAATAAAGGCAGCTATGGTTCAGGAGAGGTGGAGATAAACCAGGATATACGTGTCGATTCCCTTGTCAGCAGGCATATAATGGCAAATGCAAAGACAGGAGGGATAAATGGCTACAGGATACAGATATACAGGGGCTCGGGACGTAATGCCCGTGAGAAAGCCAATGAGGCCAAAGCTGAATTTATCTCTTCTTTTCCGGATATCCCCTCATATCTTAAATTTGATTTACCCAATTATTTCAAGGTTCGAGCAGGCAACTACCGTACAAAGCACGATGCATATGCAGACTTTTTAATGGTAAAGGAAGATTTTCCCAATGCTTACCTTGTGACCGATGTAATTGCTTACCCCGACATTGACAAATAGCTTATGAGCGATCAGATTAAACACGAGTGCGGCATAGCAATGGTGAAATTGCTTAAGCCGCTGGAATATTATATTGAAAAATATGGTAGCTGGGATTATGGACTTCAGAAGATGTACCTCCTTCTTGAGAAGCAGCATAACAGGGGCCAGGATGGCGCAGGTATAGCCGGACTGAAAAAGGGAGTCAAACCCGGGGAAAAATATTTTTTCAGGCAGAGGTCAATGGGCAGTAACCCGATAAAGGAGATATTCGATACTATTTATGCTGATGTGGAAAAGCTTGGATTTGCGGATGCCGGGAATATACCATATAAAGATCTCAGGGAGAAGCTGCCATATGCATCCGATATATTTCTGGGTCATGTCAGGTACGGTACATTTGGAATGAACAGTATTGAAAATGTACATCCCATAAGGCGATCCAATAACTGGAGGTCCAGAAACCTGGTTCTGGCCGGTAATTTCAACCTCACAAATGTAAATGATATTTTTAGCTCACTGGTCGATATAGGTCAGCATCCTACCGATTTTTCCGATACGGTGACAGTGCTCGAGAATGTAGGCCACTTCCTGGATGATGAGGTTGAGGATCTGTTCAGACAATACCGGAAAAAAGGCTTAAAGAAAGCAGATATAAGCCCGCTGATAGAAAAGAATATCGAGGTTGCCACTGTTCTTCGCAAGGCAAGTAAAAAATGGGATGGAGGTTATGCCATGGCAGGGATGCTGGGTCATGGAGATACCTTTGTGGTAAGGGATCCCTGGGGCATAAGACCGGTATTCTATTATGCGGATGATGAAGTGCTCGTGGTTGCTTCCGAAAGGCCGGTGATACAGACGGTCTTTAATCTGAAAACTGCCGAGGTGAAAGAGCTGCAGCCCGGTTATGCAGTTACCTCAAAGTCAGATGGAGGGCTTAAGATTGAAAAGATACGAGAGCCCGGCGTAGAGAAAAAATGTTCTTTTGAGAGGATTTATTTTTCACGGGGCACAGATAAATCAATATACAGGGAAAGGAAAAGGCTCGGGGAACAGCTTACCGGGAGGGTGCTGGAGAAGATAGATTATGATCTTGAGAATACAGTGTTTTCCTATATACCCAATACAGCTGAATCTGCATTTTACGGTCTTATAAAAGGACTTGATAACTATCTTATTGAGAATAAGATAAGGATTATTAAGGAAAGGGGAAGAGATATTTCTGATGCTGAGATGGAACAGATTCTGTCAGGTAAGCCGAGGATAGAAAAGCTGGCGGTTAAAGATGCCAAGCTAAGAACCTTTATAACGGAAGATAAGGCACGCGACGACCTGGTGGGACACGTGTATGATGTTACCTACGGTGTTATCAGAAGGGGAGTTGACAGCATGGTTGTTCTTGATGACTCCATTGTCAGGGGTACAACACTTAAGAAAAGTATCATAAGAATACTTGACAGACTGGACCCCAGAAAAATTGTGATAGTGTCTTCCTCACCGCAGATCAGGTATCCCGATTGCTACGGAATCGATATGGCAAGGATGGGTGATTTCATTGCCTTCAGGGCCGTAATAGAGTTGCTGAAAGAACGCGGAATGAGTGAGAGAATAGGAGAGGTATATGAGAAAGCACTGGAAGAGAATATAAAACCCCTTGATGATATTATAAATGTGGTGAAGGAGATATATGAGCCTTTCTCAGCAGAAGAAATATCATCAAAGATAGCTGCCATGCTTAAACTGCCCGTGATAAACGCTGAGCTCGAAATTATTTACCAGTCGATAGAAGGCCTGCATAAGGCGTGTCCGGGACATCTTGGCGACTGGTATTTCACTGGCGATTATCCCACCCCCGGGGGTAGTAAGGTGGCTAACCGGTCATTTATAAATTATGTTGAAAAAAAGAATACAAGGGCTTACTGACCGATGATGTCATAATCCGACCTGTAAGAAGCCAGGTGCCGGTTGATCTTTTCAACATATATATCCTTAACGGTTATCATTATTCCTGTTTCATTAACCTGCCCGAAACTTTCATTATGTATTGTTCCGAAGGTGCGCATTGTAGGTGACAGGTTCATATAGGCATTGATCAGCGGAGGTACTGTTTCCCCGAGTTTCCTCACTTCCTGTGACAGCTTCTTGTAGTCATCCCTGTAATTATCGGCAGTAAAAATACTTTCCATCAGCTCATTATCAATATCCATGGATATGTCTTCTTTCGGAACAACCAGCTTATCCGGATCACTGAAATGTTTTTTCATAAAATAAATTATCATGCTGCGGGCATGTTTATGAAAATGAGGGTACATCGTCACCTTACCGAATAGATATTTTACATTGGGGTTTTCAATGACAATGGCACCCAGCCCGTCCCAGAGGTTGTCAAGTGCATACATGCTTTTCCTGCCCTTGGCCTTCGACTGGTAGTCGGGCTGGACAAAAGATCTTCCCAGTTCCATCAGGTGAGGCAGGTAATTCTCTGTAAAATCATCCGAAAAATAAAAATAATCATAGGAAGCCATGTCGGAAGGTTCAACTTTCTTCTTTCGGTTATCATGTATAAAATACCTGTATCCGCCTATAATATCCCTGTTTTCCGGGTCCCATACTATTAACTGCTGGTGAGGGGATTTTTCCGACATATCGTATTCATCAAGGTCAATTTCCTTACCCGTTCCTCCTCCTGCGCCTCTGAAAGTAAGTTCCCGGAGACGCCCTACTTCGTGCATCAGTGCCGGACATTCATGGCTGGTAAATATATATACCTCGTTATTTCCATTATTGGTTTTTCGCAACAGCCTGTCTTCCCTAAGTTCCTTTTCAATCTCCTTCGTTGCTATTGCATCAACAATTTTTTTCATGCGCTTAAAATTTTATTAATTCCGTTCATGAGATAGTTTCGCTAAGTTCATGCCCGGTTCATAATCATTTCTTTTGGCTGATAAAGATTTTTTGAATATTTAACTATTACGGGCGAAAAATCTTATTCAAAAATACTAAAATTCCTGCTTATGGAACTGCTTCAGCCAGTTCATATGTTTTACCCTTTAACCATTGCGCCCATTCATAGGATGTTTTTGATTTATCAAATGTGTCACTGTTTATGGCTTCGCCAAAAACAATATCCAGATCCCTGCCTCTCTGCCTGAACATCTCATCGGGCAGATACAGCATCTCAATATTTGATTTTATTCCTATTGCTTTTCTGAAATTTGAAAGATTATAGAACCAGTCTGAATTCCTTCCGGAAAAATACACCGGAACAATATCGCGCTTATGCTTTACTGCTTTTACTACAAAGTTTTTTTGCCATTCGAGGTCTTTTATCTTCTTGTTTTTCTTCCTGGAGCATAAACCTGCCGGGAAGTAAAGTATTTGTGAATCAGATGCATATGCATCATCTATCCTTTTCACTGCCTCCCTTGCCTGAGCGCCATGTTTGTTAATGGGCAGAAATACACCGGACATATTCTCAATGTTCATCAGGATATCATTCACGGGGAACTTAATATCATCATAATACTTGGAAAGCTCGGCTATGAACACGGCCCCGTCAAGTCCTCCCAGGGGGTGGTTTGAAACAAAGATATAACGCCCGGAATCCGGAATATTATGCTTATTATGAGCCTCGTATGTGACCCCCAGGTAAACCAGCCCTGCTTTAACCAGTTCTATATCCCTGAGATTGCCATATTTAGATAAAAAATCATTAAGCTCCTCTTCATGAATGATCCTTTTGAGGTACCTGATAACAAAATCAGGTATCAGCCGGGCCAGTCCCGGGTTCTTATCCCGGAATATCTCTTTTACATCTATCCTGGTTTGAACAGATACTTTATTCTCATCCATTATTTACCCCTGTGACAATGATAAATTCTGATGCAAATTTAGTCAAAAAATGCTAAACCCTTTTCCCTATGATGATTAAAATCTGAGACTGAAAGCAGGCCGGTCATCATAGAAACGGCCCGGAATCCTGTATAAAAGTTATCAACAAAGTGTAAAAAAATGGAGTAAAGTGGAGCAAAGTGGGTATTTTTTCTTATTTTTACCTTCAAACCGTTTTTATAGTTATGGCCACATTTATTGGTGATTACAGTTGCAGGATTGATGCAAAGGGGAGGTTGATTTTCCCATCTGCTTTTAAGAAGCAGATGCATTCAGCCTCGAATGACCATTTTGTGGTGCGGCGGGATATATTTGAGCAGTGCCTGGTGTTGTATACTTCCGGGGACTGGGAAGAGCAGATGGATAAGATCCGTCGAAGGATAAACCCTTATAACAGGGAGCATAATATGTTTATGCGTAACTTTTTTAAGGGTACGGCCGAGCTGGTGCTTGACAGCAGCAACCGTTTATTGATACCGCGCCGGCTGCTGGAGGCGGCCGGTATTGAAAAAGATGTTATACTGACAGGCCAGGATGGCAGAATAGAAATATGGGCAGGCGACAGGTATGATAAGATAGATATGCCTGCGGATGACTTTGCCGACCTGGCTGAAAAACTGATGGGAGGTACACTACCCGAAGATGAATTATGATGGAATACCATGTCCCTGCATTGCTGAATGAGTGTATTGACGGGCTTGACATTCGGCCCGGAGGGATTTATGTGGATGTAACATTCGGGGGAGGCGGTCATTCACGGGAAATACTGAAGAGGCTTGAAAAAGGTAAGCTTATTGCTTTTGATCAGGATGAGAGTGCTGAGGCAAACAAACCGGTTGATGACCGGTTTCTGTTTATTAACCAGAACTTCCGCTTTCTTAAGAATAACCTTCTATATCATGATGTGGAGGCAGTGGATGGACTGCTTGCCGACCTGGGAGTTTCTTTCAGGCAGTTTGATGATCCCGGCCGGGGATTCTCCTACAGGTATGATGCCGGATTGGATATGCGGATGAGCCGGGGGGGCAGTAAGACAGCCGCTGATATAGTGAATAAATACCCGGTGGAAGATCTGAAAAAGCTGTTGCGCAATTACGGTGAGTTCAGGAATGCAGGAGCACTGGCATCAGCCATAGTGGCTTTCAGGGAAGGGGAGGAGATAAAAAGCACAAAGCAAATGCTTGAATCAGTCAGGACCTTCATCCCTTCAAGGCAGGAGAATAAATTCCTCTCAAGGTTGTTCCAGGCTCTGAGGATTGAGTTGAACAGGGAGATAGAATTCCTTGAGGAAATGTTATTGCAGGCTACAGAGATGCTGGTCAGCGGCGGAAGGATAGCTGTAATAAGCTATCATTCGGTTGAAGACAGGGTGGTTAAGAACTATTTCCGCAGCGGTAATTTTGAAGGGATAGTAGAAAAAGATTTTTACGGGAATCCTGTAAGTCCTCTCAGGCAGGTAAACAATAAGGTTATAACTCCTTCTGAAGAGGAGCTGGGAAGGAACAGGAGGGCCCGCAGCGCAAAATTAAGAATTGCAGAAAAGAGGTGAGATGGATAAGGATACAATAATGAGCAACAGCCATGCCAGTAAGAGCAACAGCCAGACCGGGAAGAGCAACAGCCATGCAAAGGGTGAAGGCTTTGTTAAAAGCCTTATAAGCGGCTCCCTGTTCAGCGAGAAGATAATACTGGGTAACCTGCCCTATATCTTATTGCTGACTGTGCTGGGTGCCTTTTATATAGCTAACCGTTTTCATGCCGAAAAGATAATCAGGCAAACGGATATACTGCAGCAGGAAGTAAAAGAGTTAAGGGCTGAGGCTATGGCTACCAGTTCTGAACTGATGTATATAAGCAAACAGTCGGAGGTAAGCCGGCTGGTAAACCAGCGCGGACTGGGATTGAAAGAATTAAAAAAGCCACCATATAAACTTGTTGTAAAAGATTAGTTATGGCAATAAGGGATGAAATAATATGGCGTAGCGGGGTGGTATATAT
Source organism: Bacteroidales bacterium (assembly GCA_034521735.1). GTDB lineage: Bacteria > Bacteroidota > Bacteroidia > Bacteroidales > VadinHA17 > UBA9300. Next base: position 101,502 of record JAXHLX010000005.1, on the reverse strand, counting down.
AGCTGTCATTATTATGGCTATAGCTATACTGGCACGCATATTTATCATTCAGTTTGTGGAAGGTAACAGCTGGGCTGAGATGGGTGAGGAATTTATTTACAAAACAGATATGGTGCCGGCAAACAGGGGCGATATATTGTCGGATGACGGACGTTTGCTGGCCAGCTCAGTTCCTTACTACTCTGTTTATGTTGATACCCGCAGCACCGGCATGGATCAGCAGACATGGTCGCAGGGCCTTGATGGACTGTCTGACGGACTGTCAAAAATAATCGGCCTGAAATCAGCAGCCTCATGGCGGCGTGACCTGGAAAATGCAAGAAGGAAAGGCGACAGGTATTACCTGTTAAAAAGAAGGGTTAGTCATAATACTTTGAAGGAACTGAAGAAGCTGCCGGTATTTGAGCATGGCAGGTATAAGGGTGGATTTATTGCTGAGCCTGAGAATATAAGGGTGCGTCCGCACATGCGACTGGCAAGCAGGACTATAGGCTACCTGACCAGGGGTGCCTCAGGTAATGTTGTTGGCCTGGAGGGGGCCTATGATAATGAGCTTACAGGTGTCAGCGGTAAAATATTAAAGCAGCGCCTCACAGGAGGTGCATGGATGCCTGTTAATGATAAAAATTCACTGGAGCCCAGGGATGGAAACGATATACTGTCAACAATCAACATTGACCTGCAGGATGTTGCAGAGAGTGCCCTGCAGAGGCAGCTGCTCAGGCATAACGCACATCATGGTGTGGCGGTGCTGATGGAGGTGGAGACCGGTGACATAAAAGCTATGGCTAACCTGGAGCTTGGGGATGATGGTCATTATTATGAATCATATAATTATGCGGTGGGTGAAAGCACAGAGCCCGGTTCTACATTCAAACTGGCCTCCTTTATAGCCGTACTGGAAGATGGCCTGGTCGAACTGGATGATACCATTGACACAGGTGATGGGATGGTCAGGTACTATGACAAGGCTATAAGAGACTCAAAGGAAGGAGGCTATGGCAGGATTTCAGTCAGAGAGGTATTTGAAAAATCCTCCAATGTGGGAACAGCAAAAATTATTTATGAAAACTATAAAAGCCGGCCAGGGGATTATGTAGACCGCCTGTACCGTATGGGGCTGAATGAGAAGACAGGTATAGATATCCGGGGAGAAGGGAAACCACTGATAAGGTACCCGGGTGATAAGTACTGGTCAGGCATATCCCTGCCTATGATGTCATACGGTTATGAGGTGCAGCTCACCCCTTTGCAGATACTGACTTTCTATAATGCCGTGGCCAATGGCGGAAGGATGATGAAGCCCCGTATTGTACAGGAGGTAAGATACCACGGTAAGCCTGTTGAAGAAATAAAAACAGAGGTTCTTAATCCTGCCATATGCTCCGGGTCGACCATTGAGAAGGTAAGAGAGCTTCTGAAAGGAGTTGTTGAGAATGGCACGGCAATGAACCTCGATAATGATACTTACAGTATAGCGGGTAAAACCGGGACGGCACAGATAGCAAATGATAAATACGGGTATAAGCACGGGGGCAGGGTTTCTTACCAGGCTTCTTTCGTAGGATATTTTCCTGCTGATAAGCCTGTATATTCCTGTATCGTTGTGGTCAATGCCCCTTCAAACTACATATATTACGGTAACCTGGTGGCGGGACCGGTGTTCAGGGAGATAGCAGATAAGGTATATGCCACACATTTCTTTGATGAGCATGACAGTATGGAAAAACCGGGTATGCCGGTAATTAAAACCGGGTATGGTGATGATGCAGCGTATGTACTGGCAGATCTCGGTTTGAATTATTCCTTTGACGACCATGCAGCCTGGTTAAGGCCATATTCCGGGAAGGATACAATTAAGTTTAAAGAGCTGAAACTGATAGATAACCTGGTTCCGGATGTAACGGGCATGGGACTTAAAGACGCACTGTTCCTTCTTGAGAATTCGGGTTTGGAGGTCAGGGTCAGCGGCCGTGGAAAAGTAGTGAAACAATCTTTGCGTCCGGGCATAAGGATAGTGCCCGGATCGGTAATTAATATTGAGCTGAGGAATTGATGAAAAAGCTAGCAGACATACTGGAAGGAATAGATTATACGGCAACACTGCCTGTCGATAATTTTTATATTGATAATATAAGCTTTGACTCGCGAAAGGTGTTGAGGGAACAGCCTTTTTATTGCCCTTAAGGGGACGGTGACGGATGGACATAAATTTATTTCTGATGCTGTAAAGCTGGGTGCCTCAGCCATATTATGCGAATCCATACCTGCAGATGCTGACCCGGCGGTCTGCTGGATCAGGGTAAAGGATTCATCCTATGCCCTGGGCTTATGTGCTTCTAATTTTTATGATAATCCCTCAGGGGATTTAAGGCTTGTCGGCGTTACCGGTACCAACGGTAAAACCACCACGGCCAGCCTGCTGTATGATCTTTTTACTGCCCTGGGTTATAAGGCCGGACTTTTATCGACGGTGGTAAACAGAGTTGCCGGAAAAGAGATCAAAGCCACACTTACCACACCCGACCCTGTCAGTATAAACAGCTTATTAAGGCAGATGTCAGATGCCGGCTGTGAGTTTGCTTTTATGGAGGTCAGCTCCCATGCCATAGTGCAGAAAAGAATATCCGGACTGATATTCAGCATGGGCATATTTACCAATATAACACATGATCACCTCGACTACCACGGTAGTTTTGACAGCTACCTGGCAGCAAAAAAAGGTTTTTTCGACAGCCTGCCTGCTGATTCCATAGCGCTGGTTAATGCTGACGACCGCAATGCCAGTCTTATGCTGCAGAACTGCAGGGCCTCTAAATATGATTACTCACTGAGGACAGTGGCTGATTACAGGTGCAGGGTAATTGAGCACAGGTATGATGGTATGAATTTGCGTTTTGGTGATGATGAGCTGTGGACTGTTTTTATTGGTGAATTCAATGCCTATAACCTGCTGGCCGTGGCCTCCGCTGCTGACCTGCTTGGACAGGACCGGCTGGAGACACTTGCCGGGATAAGTAAGCTTAAGCCGGTGCCGGGCAGGTTTGAAGTAATCATTTCGGATACGGGAATAATAGCAATAGTTGATTATGCTCATAGCCCTGATGCACTGGAAAATGTGCTGTCAGCAATAAACAATATCAGGGTGCCGGGTAACAGGCTTATAACTGTTGTAGGTGCCGGGGGCGACCGCGACAGGTCAAAGCGCCCGGTAATGGCAAGGATAGCTGCTGAAAACAGTGACAGGCTTATACTGACCTCGGATAATCCCAGGACTGAAGATCCTGAAAAGATTATTGAGGAAATGATGGGCGGAGTGCCGGCTGATAAGCAGTCACGGGTGCTGCGTATCAGTGACAGGAGGGAAGCCATACGCAGCGCTACCATGATAGCAGCCAGGGATGATATAATACTTGTTGCCGGAAAAGGCCATGAGACATACCAGGAAGTGATGGGGAAGAGGCATCATTTCGACGACAGGGAGGAATTAAGAAAAATGTTTATGTCAGCTAACTAAAACAGGGATAATGCTTTATTACCTTTTTCAATATCTTGAGTCATTAAATATCCCCGGCGCGGGGGTGTTTGAGTATATCTCTTTCCGTTCAGCCGCAGCTATTATTACCTCGCTGCTGATATCTCTCATCCTGGGTAAGAAGATAATCAATTTTCTGCAACGCAAGCAGGCCGGAGAGGTGGTGCGTGAGCTTGGACTCGAGGAGCAGTATAAAAAGGAAGGAACGCCGTCAATGGGAGGCCTGATAATACTGGCATCCATAATAATCCCCACCCTGCTTTTTGCCCGACTGGATAATATATACGTGATCCTCATGCTTGTGACCACTTTCTGGCTGGGGCTGATAGGCTTTGCAGACGATTATATAAAAATATTCAGGAAGAATAAAAAAGGACTGGCCGGCAGGTTTAAGATACTGGGACAGGTGATACTCGGACTGATAGTGGGTGTTACACTGCTGTTCAGCGAGCAGGCGGTTGTTCGCGAAGTTTCCACACTTACAGATGCAGGAGAGATTCAGTCTTCAGATTTCCTTCAGACCGGCGTAACTGCTCAATCGGACAAGCTGGTGACAAAAGATATAAAGAGCACGATAACAACTATTCCTTTCGTGAAGAATAACGAGTTTGACTACTCCTGGCTGGTACCTTTTGTTAAAGGTGAAAGCAAACAGACTATCGGATGGATAGTCTTTGTGATAGTAATAATATTTATCGTTACTGCCGTATCGAATGGCGCCAACCTTACAGACGGACTGGATGGCCTTGCAACAGGGACATCATCAATAATAGGTGTCACCCTGGGAGTGCTGGCCTATGTGTCGGGTAATATCATTTACGCGGACTACCTTAATATTATGTATATACCCTATACAGGCGAGCTGGTGATATTTGCCAGTGCCTTTATAGGTGCAACAATAGGATTTCTGTGGTATAATTCATATCCCGCACAGGTTTTTATGGGCGATACAGGCAGCCTGGCCATTGGTGGCATTATTGCTGTTTTTGCTGTAGTGATAAGAAAAGAGCTGCTGATACCCATACTCTGCGGTATCTTCCTTGCGGAAAGCCTGTCTGTGGTTATACAGGTAGGCTGGTTCAGGCGAACAAGAAAAAAAACAGGACAGGGCAGGCGTGTCTTTCTTATGGCGCCACTTCATCATCACTACCAGATGAAAGGGTTTCCGGAACCCAAGATAGTGACAAGGTTCTGGATAGTGGCCATAATGCTGGCTGTATTAAGTGTTGTAACATTAAAAATCAGGTAATTGAGTAAGAGAATAGCAATATTGGGAGCAGGCGAAAGCGGTACGGGAACAGCAATACTGGCCGCAGCTAAAGGATACGAGGTATTCGTATCTGATAATGCTGTTATTAAAGACAGGTACCGGGAGGAGCTTAATGCACATAATATTGAATTTGAAGAAGGAACACATAGCCTGGATAAACTGCTGACGGCAGGACTGGTAGTTAAGAGTCCGGGTATACCCGATAACAAATACCCTGTGGCAGACCTTCTTGATGCCGGTGTGAAGGTTATATCGGAAATTGAATTTGCAGGCAGGTATACACAGGCTAAAAAGATATGTATTACCGGCAGCAACGGTAAAACAACCACGGCACACCTTATATATGCCATCCTGAAGAATGCAGGGATAAAGGTCGCCCTGGCAGGTAATGTTGGTAATTCATTTGCACGGCAGGTGGCAGAGGGCGATTATGATCATTTTGTGATTGAGCTGAGCAGCTTTCAGCTTGACGGTATGTATGATTTTAAAGCTGACATTGCCGTTTTAATGAATATTACACCCGATCACCTCGACAGGTATGATAATAACTATCAGAATTATATCGATTCCAAATTCAGGATAATAAATAAGCAGACAGCTGAAGATTACCTGGTATACTGGGCAGGCGACCCTGTCATCAGTAAAGAGCTGTCTGACAGATCTCCGCCGGTCAGGCTGCTGCCTTTCTCATCCGAAAGGACAGAGGGTATGGCAGCCTTTGTTAAGAATGATACCATCATCCTTTCAGTCAATAATAAAACAGAAGAAATTATGACAATCCATGATCTTGCACTTAAGGGCCTTCATAACACCTATAATTCGATGGCTGCGGCTGTCGCAGGTAAGATACTTAATATCAGGAAGGAAGTGATACGAGAGAGTCTGTCTGATTTCCAGGGGGTGGAACACCGCCTTGAAACGGTTATAGAGGTGCATGGCATAAATTTCATAAATGATTCAAAGGCCACCAATGTAAACTCATCATGGTATGCCCTTGAGTGTATGACAAAAAAGGTGGTGTGGATAGCAGGAGGCATAGACAAAGGCAATGATTACAGTGAGTTATATGATCTTGCCGGACAAAAGATAAAAGCGATAGTATGCCTGGGCAAGGATAACAGGAAAATAATGGAAGCCTTCAAAGGGAGGGTGCCTACCATAATAGAAACAAAATCAATGCCCGAGGCAGTTAAATCAGCCTATTACCTGGCATCAACGGGTGATACGGTACTTCTTTCACCTGCCTGTGCAAGCTTTGATCTTTTTGAGAGCTATGAAGACAGGGGCAGGCAGTTTAAGCAGGCGGTAAGGAATTTATAAAAACGATCTTATGGACAAAGTGAATAAAACAAGAGACAATAATTTTTAAGATATAAAGCGTATATGAACATAGTGAAGCGATCTTATGGACGAAGTGAATAAAAATTCAGAAAATAATTATTAAGGTATGAAAACAGTGCTTGGCGGATTATTTAAAGGCGACAGGGTGGTATGGGGACTGATAGTGGTCTTTATGTTCTACTCACTCCTTGCTGTTTACAGCTCGTCTGTAAGCCTGGCCTTTTCAAGCCATGGTGGTGACACCACTTTCTTCCTTAAGTCGCACGGGATGATGCTTATATTCTGTCTTTTTATTATTACCGTCACCCAGCACCTTCCCTATAAAGTCTATTCTTCACTGGCGGGTTTTATACTTTTTGTGGCCATAATACTGCTTGTTCTTACATTGCTTTTCCCTGTAAGAATAAATGAAGCATCGAGGTGGATAATGATACCGGGTACAAATTTTATGATACAGACCTCAGACCTGGCCAAGGTGGCACTGGTGATTTACTTTGCCCGCATGCTTTCGAAAAACCAGCATAACCTGAATGATTTCAGGTATATGACAAGGGTGATGATAGTGCCCCTGGCTATCATTTGCGCACTTATTATGCCGGAGAACCTTTCCACAGCTGTGATGATATTCGGTGTTGCACTTATAATAATGTTTATAGGCAGGGTGCCTGTTAAGTTCCTGTTTGCATGGATGGGAATGGCCCTGGTGGCGATAATATTATTTGCCCTGCTGCTTGACCTGGTAACGGATAATAACAGGGTTTCGGTATGGAAAAGCAGGATTGAGAATTTTGTGTCGGGGGAGAATGACAGAGATGCCGATTACCAGTCCAACCAGGCCAAGATAGCCATAGCAACGGGCGGTCTTATCGGCAAGGCTCCTGGTAACAGTGTTCAGAGAAATATGTTACCCCAGTCTAATTCAGACTTTATTTTCGCGATAATAATAGAAGAATACGGGCTGCTTTTCGGGGCCCTGCCAGTGCTGTTTATTTACCTGATACTCTTATTCAGGGGTATAGCTATCGCACGCAAATGCGAGACGGGCTTCCCGGCTTACCTGGTACTGGGACTTACCGTGATGCTGGTAACGCAGGCCATGGTTAATATGGCGGTGGCGGTTGGACTGATACCTGTGACCGGACAGACACTGCCAATGATAAGCTGGGGCAGGACATCAATGGTTGTTTCCAGTTTTTCACTGGGGGTGATCCTGGCTGTCAGCCGTGTGGTAAGGGCCAGGAATGAAACAGGTGAATTAAGTGATACTGAAATGGAAGATCCCGGTGACGGGTTAATATATGAGACTGCAGATGAGTAAAAGGGTTATAATAAGTGGTGGAGGCACGGGAGGTCATATCTTCCCTGCAATATCTATTGCCAATGCACTTAAAAGTATTGACAGCGATATTGCCATACATTTTGTGGGTGCCCTGGGCAGGCTCGAGATGGATAAAGTGCCGCAGGCCGGATACGAAATAAGCGGACTGCCTGTGGCAGGCTTTGAGCGTAAGCTGAGCCTTAAAAATATCACCGTCATTATTAAACTGATAAAAAGCCTCAGGATAGCCGGCAGGATAATATCTTCATTTAAGCCTGATGTTGTGGTGGGTGTTGGAGGATATGCCAGCGGACCGCTGCTGTGGATGGCAGGGAGAAGAGGGATACCAGTACTGATACAGGAACAGAACAGTTATGCCGGGCTGACAAATAAACTGCTGGCTAAGAAGGCTGAAAAGATATGTGTGGCCTGGGAAGGTATGGATAAATATTTCCCGGCAGACAAGGTAATACTTACGGGTAACCCTATAAGGAAAGACCTGGATTCAGTTGAAAGAAGAAGGACTGAGGCATTCGAATATTTCAGCCTTGATGATAAGCTTCCCGTGGTGCTTGTTCTTGGCGGCTCGGGAGGCAGCCGTACCATTAATGAAAGTATTGCTGCCGGACTGGATGAATTTGAGGACAATAAGTTGCAGGTGATATGGCAGACGGGTAAATATTATTATGACAGTATGAAAGATGTATGCAGTGAACCGGGTTGTTCCCTTGTGCAGTTGCATAGCTTTATTGACCGTATGGACCTTGCTTTTGCCGCTGCAGACATAGTGGTATCACGTGCCGGTGCAGGAACAATATCTGAATTGAGTGCTGTGGCTAAACCCGTAATCCTTATACCCTCACCCAATGTGGCTGATGATCACCAGGCAAAGAATGCCATGGCGCTGGTAAGCAATAATGCAGCAGTGATGATAAGGGACAGTGAATCGGCGGATAAGCTGGCTGAGGCCATTACAGCTCTGGTGGCAGACCATGAAAAGCGTAGCAGGCTGTCAGCTAATATAGCCTCCATGGCACTGCCCGGGGCAGATAAAGTTATAGCAAAAGAAATATTGAAACTGACAGAATGATGGATTTCAGTAAAATATCACATATATGGTTCATTGGAATCGGGGGCATAGGAATGAGTGCCCTGGCCAGGTATTTTACTGCAGGGGACTTCACTGTGGGTGGCTATGACAGAACAGAGTCGCCGCTAACAAAGAACCTGGCGTCTGAGGGTATGGAGCTGGTTTTTACGGATGATCCCTGCATGGTGCCACTTCATTATCTTGATAAAGAAAAAAGTCTTATCATTTATACACCTGCTATTCCGGACGATAACAGTATACTTAATTATTTCCGCTCAGAGGGATATAAGATGCATAAAAGGTCTGAAATACTGGGTGTGATATCAAGGAATACACGCTCAGTAGCAGTGGCCGGCACACATGGCAAAACATCTGTTTCCACGCTTACAGCCCACCTTTTGAAGCAGTCGGAAACCGACTGTTCGGCTTTTCTTGGTGGAATATCCAAAAACTATAATACTAACCTGCTGACAGGCACCGGTAATATCACAGTGATGGAAGCAGATGAATTTGACAGGTCCTTCCTTCAGCTGTATCCTGAGATGGCCCTTATAACATCACTTGATGCCGATCATCTGGATGTGTACGGCGATCATGACAGTATGGTAAGGGCATACCAGGAATTTACCGGTAATGTAAAAGATGGGGGTACAATTATTATTAATGAGAAAATTGCAGGCAGGCTTCGGATACCTGAAAAGCTAAAGTCATATACATACGGTTTCATGGACAGTTCGGATTATTATCCCTCTGATATAACTGTGTCTGAAGGCGCTTATCACTTCCATATTCATGGCCCGGAGGGTGTAATAAGGGATATCAGCCTGCTGCTTCCCGGCCGAATGAATATTGAGAATGCAGTGGGTGCCGTGGCCCTGGCACAGCTGGCCGGGGCATCCGATGATGATATCAGGAAGGCCCTCTTGTATTATAAAGGAGTGGCAAGGAGGTTTGATCTGCGGATTGACAGCGACAGTATTATTTATATCGACGACTATGCGCATCATCCCGAAGAATTAAAATACTGTGTTGAATCTGTGAGGGAGTTTTACGGGGACAGGAGAATAACAGGGATATTTCAGCCGCACCTCTATACCCGGACCAGGGATCATGCCTCCGCTTTTGCCAAGGCGCTGGATAAGCTTGACAGGGCTGTATTGCTGCCTGTATATCCCGCCCGTGAGGAAGCGATTGAAGGTGTTGACTCCGGGATTATATACGAGAGAATGAATTTAAAAGATAAACAGCTGGCCATGAAGGAAGAGGTGCCTGATCTTCTTGAGGGTATGGATATTGAAGTTCTGATAACCATGGGTGCCGGAGATATAGACAGGCTGGTCGGACCAATTGAAGCTTTGCTTAAAAGACGGATATGATGAGAGTGATAAAAAAAATATGGTGGTTGCCTCTGGTGCTTTATATGATTATAATGCCATCATTTATGTCAGCCAGGGTGTATGATCAGCCTTGCAGGGGTATCAGTATAAGCATTATTGATTCAATGGAGTATAAGTTTGTCACACCCGGCAGGCTGCTTACCATGGTACAGGATGAAGAGCCTGATCTGCTGGGTTCAGGGCTGGAGGAGATTGATACGGAAAGGATAGAGAAGCTGCTGTCCGTTCTGCCTGAGCTGGAACGCCTGGAAGTATATCTCACTGCCGATGGCGTAGTACATATTGAGGCTGATCAACGCAATCCTTTAATGAGGGTTATAAGCGAATATGGAAATAATTATTATATCGATAAGTCCGGTTTTGTTATACCTCACAGCCATATTTATACACCGAGGATGCTGGTGGTGTCAGGGAATATTGAGGTGCCCGATAAATGCATTCAGGGGGAGAGCATACTGGAGCAGGATGGTAATATCTTGATAAGACAGGTTTTTGCCATAGCAGAATATATAAAAGCCAGTGAATTCTGGGACAGGCAGCTGGAGCAGATATACATCAATGAAAGAAAAGAGATAGAACTGGTTCCACGCGTTGGTGACCATATAGTAAAATTTGGCAGTCCTCTTAACTATGAATCAAAATTAGGCGTTCTGGGAACCTTCTACAGGAATACCCTGGCTGTAGCCGGGTGGGACAGGTATAAGGAAATAGATATGCGCTATAAAGGACAGCTTGTATGCAAATAATAATAATAAATTATAGTTAAACCATATCATATTGAATAAGTTATGAATACTAATGAGCAGTATGTAGCAGCAATCGACATTGGAACAACAAAAATTGTTTCAATAGTCGGAAAGATTAACCAGAACGGGAAAATTGAGATCCTCGGACTGAGCAAGGCCCCCTCCAACGGCGTTAAGAGAGGAGTTGTCCTCAATATTGAGGAGACTGTCAGTGCTATTGAGAGCACTGTTGCAGATGTGCAGCAGAGATCGGGGATAGTCTTTACCGATGTCTTTGTGGGAATTGCCGGTCAGCATATAAAGAGCATGAAAAGCAGGGGTTATATTAACCGTGATTCCGTTGATGATGAAATAAAAAAGGAAGATGTATTCAACCTTACCCAGGATATGCATAAGATACCCATAGAGATAGGTGAGGAGATAATACATGTTATACCACAGAATTTTATCGTTGATAATGAGACAGGTGTAAAGAACCCCATAGGTATGTGCGGTAAGAGGCTTGAGGCCAACTTCCATATAGTGATTGGCCAGGTTGCCTCAGCCAAAAATATTGAGAAATGTATCAGGAAGTCGGGACTCAAGGTTAAGGACCTGATACTTGAGCCTCTTGCATCATCAGACGCTGTGCTTACAGATGATGAAAAGGAGGCCGGTGTGGTGCTCGTGGATATTGGAGGTGGAACAACGGATGTGGCGGTATATTATGACAATATAATCAGGCATACCGCTGTAATACCCTTTGGGGGCAATGTTGTCACAAGAGATATCAAGGAGGGATGTTCTATACTGCAGAGGTATGCTGAGCAGCTGAAAGTGCAGTACGGATCAGCACTGGGTGATATTGCCCCTGAGGACAAGGTTGTTTCCGTACCGGGAATAAGCGGCCGGGAGCCTAAAGAGATATCCTTTAAGAGCCTGGCCTATATCATACAATCGAGGATGGAGGAAATAATTGATGCAGTGAATTTTGAGATACAGTCATCCGGCTATGCAGATAAGATATCGGCTGGTGTTGTACTGACAGGAGGAGGAGCCATGCTCAAGCACCTTCCCCAGCTGGTCAGGTTCAAGACCGCCATGGATGTGAGGGTGGGATTGCCCAATGAGCATCTTTCAGGCAGCTCCAGGGAGGAGATAAGTCAGCCCATGTTCTCAACCAGTGTTGGTTTGATAATGAGAGGATTTGATTACCTTGAGACATATAAGAGTAATTTCAATGCCGGTGAAAAGGCTGATATGCTGGAAGAGCAGGAACAAGCAGAGAGGAGACAGGAAGCCGGAATTGAAACGGAGATGCTCGAGGAGTTTGATGGAAAACTGAGCTGGGCTGAGAAATTTAAGAAAAGCCTGAGCAAGATGTTCGAGACAGAAGATCAGGATATAACCCGGTAAATTATTGACCGGTGTACTGGAAATATTGATTATTAAAAATAAAAAGCCATGTCTGAGGAATTAATAAATTTTGACCTGCCGGTTGAGAGATCTTCAATAATTAAAGTGTTGGGGATTGGTGGCGGTGGTAATAACGCAGTGAATCACATGTTTAATGAAGGTATTACAGATGTTAATTTTGTTGTCTGCAATACCGATGCACAGGCTCTGGCAGAAAGCCGTATCCCGGTTAAAGTGCAGATAGGCGAGGATCTGACTGAAGGAAGGGGCGCAGGTAGTAAGCCTGAGGTAGGCAGACGGGCTGCTGAGGAAAATATTGACCAGGTCCTGAAAGCTCTGGGCGGCAATACACGGATGGTATTTATTACCACCGGTATGGGCGGAGGCACAGGTACAGGTGCAGCACCTGTTATAGCCAGGGCCTGCAAGGAGGCAGGATTGCTGACAATAGCCGTGGTGACCATTCCATTTAAGTCGGAAGGAAAAATAAGAATAAAAAATGCCGTGGATGGTATTACTGAGCTGAAGGACCATGTAGACTCGCTGCTGGTGATTAATAATGAGAAGCTGAGGGAGATATTCGGGGACCAGCCCGTATCAACAGCATTTGCAAAAGCTGATGATGTGCTTACTATGGCCGTGAAAGGGATAGCTGAAATAATTACCGTGGCAGGGTATATAAATGTTGATTTTGCTGATGTGGAAACAGTTATGCATGATTCCGGTGCAGCAGTGATGGGAACAGGTTCGTCGGCGGGTGAAGACAGGGCCGCAGTGGCAATAGAAGAAGCCATATCATCTCCATTGCTTAATTCCAACGATATACACGGGGCCAGGAGTATACTGCTGAATATAACAACCGGGGTAGGAGACCATGAGCTTACAATGGACGAACTGGGAGAGATAACAGACTATGTGTATGATGTGGCTTCAGGTGATGCACTGATAATAAGAGGCCTGTCAAAAGATGAGAGTCTCGGTGACCGCATTTGCGTTACAGTCATTGCCACCGGCTTTGAGCCAAACAGCGTGCTGGAGCCCTATAAATCATCTTCAAAAACCGAAAAGATAAATCTTGAGACAGGCCAGGTCAGTACTAATGAACAGCAAAAAAACAATGAGGATGAGCAAACTGGCATAAAGGTCAGGACAAGGAAGGCCGGGGTGCTTGATGATTACGAAGATGAGGCACAGAAGAAGCTCGAGTTTGATATGGTGACCCGTGATAAGGATGAAGATGATCAGGAAGAGCGGGGCGACGGAACACTCAGGAAGATAAAGCATATGCAGAATATATTGAAGAAGGAAGGCTTGTCGAATAAGACCATGCATGAGAATGTTGATGAATTTGAAGATGTGCCTGCCTTTATAAGGAAAAAGATAAAACTTGATAATGACAAGGGAAAGAACAGGTCCGAAGTGTCAAAATTCACCCTGTCAGATAACGATGATGATGAACCCTCCCTGAGGGATGATAACGCTTATCTGAATGATAATGTGGACTAGTGCATGAGATCGTATCGCCAGGATCATGTTCGTTTCATGACTTTTTAATTATCTTTGGAAGCCATGAACAGAGCATTCATATATATCATCCTGTATTTTATCACAATAAACGCTTTTTCCCAGGGCAGGGAGATACCCGGGCCGGGGAGGGCCGACTCTGTCACCCATGTTACCAGGCAGTACAGGCTTAGCGAGATGTACACCGGCATTATTGAGCTTCCCTTTGATACACTTATCGGCAGCTTTCACAGGTATAAGAGGACAGAGGATATATCTCCTTTCTTCCAGGAACTTGGCAATTACGGCCTGCCCTATGTTGAAACGGATTTCTTTGACCGGCCCACAGACCCGGAAGATTTTATCTACAGGCACCTGAGGTATTATATGCATTATGCCTCTAATAAAAGATATACAGACACCCAGGTGCCTTTCACCGAACTGAAATGGACATACGGGGGAGAGCGGGATCAGGCAGGGCAAACGCTTGGTGTGAGACATTCACAAAACGTCAATCCATTCCTTAATGTAGGTCTTGACCTTGACATAATATACAGCCTGGGACAATATAGCTACCAGAAATCGGACGACAGGGCTTTTACCCTGCATTCATCATACACCGGAAAGCCATACCAGGCTTTTGCATCATGGAGTATCAATAACCTGAGGGCTAATGAAAATGGCGGTGTGTCGGATCCCGGCGACCTGGATGAATTTGGCACCGGGGATGTGCCTGTTAGGCTGGGAGGACTGAATGAAGCTCAGAGCATAATAAAGAATATGAATTTTCAGCTTATCCAGAAATACACCCTGGGCAAAGGTGATGATGAGGCTGTTGCTGACAGCCTGAAAAAAGAACAGGAGGATGGACTGAGCGGAACATTCTCGCATATCCTGGAATACGAAAAAGGCAGCAGGTTCTATACGGATAATAATCCTGCCTCCGGGTTTTATGATTCAATATATATTAATGATAATGCCACCTTTGACTCATTATATGCCAGGGTGATTAAGAATACCCTCCGCTTTGATTTCAATACCGGCGAATCTGCCAGGTTTCAGCTGGGCATAGGTCTGGGAGTGGTAAATGAGCAGAATGTCTTTTTTCAGATTGTACCCACTCACAATGAGGAGATCCCGGCTGACTCTCTGCGGTGGTCCCGTAGCTCAAATGCATTGCTTGGGACACTGTTCGGAAAGATTGGCGCCAAGCTGGGATGGCATTCCGACGGCAAACTGTATCTGTCCGGCTTAAGGGCAGGCGATTTTGAGGTAAAAGGAAGGATAAACAAGAGTTTTAATGAGGGAGATAAGAGGTCGGAACTGGGCCTCAGGGCTAGTATTTATAACACCGGCCCGTCCTGGTGGATGAATCACTGGGGCAGTAATCATTTTGAATGGGAGAATGATTTTAATAAGGAATTAAGGATCAATATTGGCGGGTCATTTGATTATCCGGGGATAGGGTTTAAAGCAGGATTGGATTATGCCCTGATAAATAATATGTTATATTTTAACAACCAGGCCATGCCTGCGCAGCATGATGCTGCTGTTTCTGTTATCAGTGCCAGGGTGGATAAAAATTTCAGTTTCTGGAAATTCAGGTTTGATAATAATGTCCTTTTCCAGAAAAGCAGTACGGTTAACGTACTTGATCTTCCCCTTGTTAGTGCCAGGACAGCTTTCTACTTTGACCATGAGTTCTATTTTGCCGTTACCGGGGGAAGACTGGAGACACAGCTGGGCTTTGAGGCGGAATATAATACATCTTATTATTCATATGCCTATATGCCGGCGACAGGCGTTTTTTATAAGCAGAGGGAGATAAAAACAGGTAATTACCCTGTAATTAATGTATTTGCCAATATAAAACTTAAACGCACCAGGATATTTGTAGCCTTTGATCATGTTAACCATGGTATGATGGGCTATGATTATTTTGTAAGTCCGTATTATCCGATGGGAATAAGGATGTTCAAGTATGGACTTGCATGGACATTTTATAATTAATCAGTATATTGCATGTAATGTCAGAAAAGGAAATGCATATACGACGGGATATATTAGGCTTTAATTGTATAAAGCTGACATATCTTGCAGGAATATTATTAATGCTCCTTTTGTTTTCATGCGACAGGGAAAATTCTCGTATTGGTGATAAAGGTATTGTAAGTCGCGATCTGGAGCAGATAAGGGAAAGGGGAAAGCTGGTTGCCCTTACCGACTATAATTCAATAAGCTATTTTATATATAAGGGTGAGCCCATGGGCTTCCAGTTTGAATTGCTCCGGGAGTTTGCCGATTATCTGCAGATTGAGCTTGAGATAGTAACAGAGAATGATCTGAGCCTTTCTTTTGAGATGCTTGATGATGGCAGGATAGACCTGATGGCTCTTAGCCTGACTGTTAATAATGAGAGAAAGGAAAGAGTTAAGTTTTCCAGTCCTATAAGCCAGACCAGGCAGGTGCTGGTTCAGAAGCGACCTGATAACTGGAGGCAGATGACTATGGATGAGATCGATGATATACTTGTCAGAAGCCTCTTGGAGCTGTCAGACAGAACGGTATATGTGCAGTCCGAATCATCCTATGCCCAGAGGATGAAGAATCTGCAGAGTGAGATAGGTGACACAATTCATATTGTTGAAGTGCCTATGGAGGTGGAAGAGCTTATTAAGCTGGTTGCCGATGGTGAGATCAACTTTACCGTGTCGGATGAGAATATTGCTATGGTCAACCGCACCTATTACCCTGATATTGATCTTAAGACCCCTGTGAGCTTTGAGCAGAACCTGGCATGGGCCGTCAGGAAAAGCGGCTCGGATGAACTCCTTGCAGAGCTTAACAGTTGGATAGAGGGCTTCAGGAATACAAGGTCTTATGCCCTGATCTATGCCAAGTATTTTAAGAATTCCAGGTCAAAGCATATTGTGAAGTCTGATTATTACAGTCTTGGTGAGGGTAAGATATCACGCTGGGATGAGTATTTCAGGAAGTACAGCGATTCCATTAACTGGGATTGGCGTCTGCTGGCCTCACTGGTACTGCAGGAATCACGTTTTGAACCCGATGTGAGGTCATGGGCAGGGGCATATGGGCTGATGCAACTGATGCCTTCCACCGGCAGACAGTTCGGCATTGATGTTTATTCCAGTCCCGAAAATAATATCCGGGCCGGTGTTAAATATATTGATTGGCTGCAGGATATGTTCGAAGATAAGGTAGCCGATGAGAATGAAAGGTTAAAGTTTATCCTCGCTGCATATAATGTTGGTCCCGGTCATGTGCTTGATGCACGGCAGCTGGCCCGCAAGTACGGGCGTGATCCTGAGGTATGGGATAATAATGTTGCATATTATCTCCTCCGGAAATCAGATCCGGAATTTTATCATGATCCGGTTGTGGAACATGGCTTTTGCAGGGGAGAAGAGCCCTATAATTATGTTATCGAAGTGCTGGATCGATATGAGCATTATGCCAATTTCCTGGATGATAAATGATTGAGGATCATAACAGGCCTTCCCTCTTGATCAATGCCAGCAACTCATGCAGCATCATTGCCGTGGCACCCCATATAACCCGCCCCTTAAAATCATAGTATTTCACCCTGAGAAGCTCATTCCTGACTGTCATATTTTTTCCCTTAAGCATTTCCTTATCAAAAAAATCCATCAGTGGTGCTTCAATAAGTGATACAACTTCATCTTTATTGACTTTCCATTGTGGTTTGTGATGGCAGAAGGCCACATAGGGGCTGACTTCTGTATTGCTTACCGGTATATACAGAGCTGTCAGTTTTCCCAGAATTTTTAATTGATCATTACACAGGCCTGTCTCTTCGCATGTCTCGCGCACTGCCGTTTCAAGAAGGTTAGCGTCAGTAAGTTCCATTTTACCACCGGGGAATGATATTTGACCGCTGTGTACTCCCTTATAAACGGGACGTTCAATGAATACTGTATATAATGAATCATCATGCGGGTAGAGCAGGATCAATACGGCCGCCATCTTCGAATCACTTCTCTTTTTACGCGGGTAATCTTTTACTTTCCTGTCTGAAGAAGCCATTTCCCACTGTACACCAGTGCCTGGAAGATCCTTTTTAAGGGCGGCCGCCAGCCTGTCTGTAAAATGATCATGTTTTAATGGACGTTTCATAAAACAAAGATATGCAGATATACACAGACTGGAATAAATAATCCGCCCTGACTCTTTCCTTTGCTGCAATCATTTTATTTCCTGAATTTCCTGACGAACTCTTCCACCTCTTTTACACCTCCCTGGTATACAAGGTATCCGTTATAAGGTTCTCTTTCTGTTATTTCGTCATTAACAGGCTTAAGCATGATCTCTTTTACTTTCTCAGGATCATCGGTCTGCCCGAAGGCCCAGCCCAGCTTAACCCATGCCACTTCGGGCAGCATATTGCCCAGGGGTACCACTCCAAGGGCCATCATGTCGCGACCTGTCTCGTAGACCAGCATATGCACATAGCCCCATATTGTCTGCAGTGTCATAAAAACAGCCACCCCTTTGTCCTTTGCCCTCTTAAGTGCAGGATACAATTCCCTGTTAACATGTCCCAGGCCTGTGCCTACTATTATTATCCCTTTATAACCCATATCCACCAGGCTGTCCAGTACCTCCGGCTTCATATGCGGATAATAATAAAGCATGGTAACCTGCTCATTGAAGTAAGGCATTATTTTCACTGCCTTATCTTTCCTGCGGGGATTGGTATTTTTTTTGATATGTAATACGGCCTCGCGTGTTACCGTAGCCACCGGGGTATCACCGATAGTTCTGAAAGTTGACCTGTAGGAGCTGTGCATCTTCCTTACCCTTGTGCCCCTGTGCAGGAATCCGTAATCATCGGATGTGGGACCGAACATGCAGACCATCACTTCTGCTATATCGCCATGGGCAGCAGCATATGAGGCATGGATAAGATTCAGTGCTGCGTCGGAGGATGGACGGTCGGAAGACCGTTGTGACCCAACCAGTATCACCGGTATGGGCAGGTTCTGTACCATAAATGACAGGGCAGCCGCGGTATGGTGAAGGGTATCGGTGCCATGACCTATCATTATGCCGTCGGCCCCGTTCTCTATCTCCCTGCCTATAGCTTTGGCCAGTGTTATATACTGTTCGGGACCCATATTCTCACTGAATACGGCAAACAGTTTCTCTGTGTTTATATTGCATATATCTGCCAGCTCAGGCACGGCACCATACAGTTCACCCGGTGAGAAGGCAGGTATAACGGCCCCGGTACGGTAATCAAGACGTGAGGCTATGGTCCCTCCTGTACCGAATAACTTAACACTGGGCTTATCATCCGAATAAGGGAACTCTTTCTCGGGTATTTTATAGTTGGCCTTCTTGTAACCTGTTTCCTTCATTGAGTTGATGGTGCTGATATTGATGCCAATATTATATCCTGTATCAATCTTCAGTACAAGATGCATATCATCATCATTTTCCGACCTGGGCAGCACGGTACCCGTGAAGACACCCCTGGTGGTTTCAATAACAGCCTGGCCCCATACCCTTACATTGTATTTTTTGAGAGTGTCAAGGGCCTTGCCTTTGTATCCCTGGAATATCTGATCAGTCATCTGCTTTTATTCTTTGTTCTATCCTTTGCTTCAGTTCGCTTAAATCCACATTGCCCATTGCCTGGTTTCTTAGCTGTCCCATAAGCCAGTTAAGGGCACAGCCTGGGTCTCCCGATCTTCTCTCCTCTTTGAATTTTTTATAAAGAAAACCTGTTGGAGTTAGTACCTCCTGCATGCTTTTCTTTTTGAAGTTCAGGGTTGTAAGAATTGATTCATGCCTCATCCTGGGATGCTCATACAGTATGCCTGCCATGGGCAGAGCTATGTCAGGATGAAGGTCCCTTGTTTTAATAAACTCGAAGAGCTTATAAATAATATCATAGTTGAAGTTCTTGTGCGTCCTCATTTTGCCTTCAATATTTTTAAATCTGTGACCGAAGAAGATGGCTGTTTCGCGCGGACTGAATCCAAAATCTTCAGAGATGGACACTATGAGAGGATACAGGTTTTTGCTCAGTATATATTTAAATGTATCCTCCGGTATATCCCATTCTCTCATTTTCCTGATCCTGTCGGCTACATATTCGGGCAACTGTGATCTAATCTTTTCTATCTTATCATCATGCAGGGGTATAGGCGCAGAGTCGGTATCAGGGTACATCCTGTCCTTTCCCGGCAGCACCCTTTCAAATATTGTGGTTCCGTCAGGGAAGGACTTTCGTGTTTCGTTCGGGACTCCTGAAAAAGCCAGCTGTATTCTTTCTTCAACTGTTTCAAGTGCAGTGGGTATATCGTCTGAAGGTCCCCAGATCATTATTATGGCATCATCGTCTTCAGCGTCCAGAAAATTTGATATTTTACCCCAGTTCTTCGCGGGCATTAAAGGATCAGGCTCTTCTGAATGGGTCATATTAGGTTTTTCTATGCATGCTATGACCTTTAGCCTGTCGCTTATCTCATCGGCAAAGATCTTGCCGGGTTGGGTGAAATGCGATAAGATGGACTGGCATTTTGGCAGCCTGATGGCAAAAACCCGCATATTATCATCAAAAGCTTCTTTAACCGGCTCAAATATCAGCTCACTGTCATTAAGCCTTATCTCCCTGTACTGTGCTTTCCATTCCCCACTGTCATCTATCCTTTTATTCAGTATGTCCCTGATATTTAATAATGCATATTGCCTGAACGCTTCATTATGTGATAATTCGGGTATCCAGCTGTTATGTGCCACACCCTTTATCTCAACCCTGCTGCCTCCCTCGCAGCTTACATTGACGTCTTCCCTCCCGGCACCTATTCCCGTGCGCACCTTGCCGGTGCTCCTGTTAAGATACCTTATATATTCTGCAGCTTCAGCCAGCTCCCACGGTGTCAGCATATCCGGATATGTCACTGTTTCTATGAGCGGCATACCCAGGCGGTCGGTCTTATATATGCGGGTATGGCCTATATCTGATATCTCGCGGCATGAGTCTTCCTCAATGCTGAGTTGTATTAATCTTATCTTCTTGTTACTAATCTCTATCTCTCCTTCAACACCCAGTATTGCCGTTCTCTGAAAGCCGGTGGGTATGCTTCCGTCCAGATACTGCTTTCTTGTAATATGCACTTCACCCACAATATTGAGTTTGCATAAGAGAGATATCTCAAGTGCTATGTCCAGTGCTTTCCTGTCAATGGGGAAAGGTGGTGTATCATCTACTTCGTAGGTACAGGCGTTCTCATTATTCAGACGGTAAATTATATCTTTACGGGTTTTAAATTCCATAAGAGCTGTCCCGTCATATTCCCCCAGCTCGCTGAGGGTGGGCCGCATATGCCTTATTACCTCGGCATTGTAATCATCATTATCATGATATATGCCGGCCGGACAACGGCAGAAAAGCTTGCTTTCTGTCATCAGCTGCTGGTGCACTTCCAGACCTGATTTAAATCCTATCCTCCGGTAATCCTTGTCAGATGCCTCACGTAAACTCACATAACCAATCTGCTTGCGAGTTGACTCATAATTCTTTTTTGGATTAAACTTCTTCATCCCTTTATTAATAATTTGCCCAATTTATGCAAGAATGAGGAGATATCAAATTTCCGCGTCTGTGCTGCTCACAAAGAAAATGAATAAAATATATTATTCTGGGAATATGTATTAAATTATTCTGTTTTGAGCTTATTGTCTTAGAAGATTTCAATAGAAAGGGCGAAATAAAAAAAATGAAAGAAAACGTCTTTTTTTTTGAGATGTAGCATGTTACTACTGATTTATTCCCGGAGGTATCAATCGAATTTAATAGCCTTTACCGGGCTTATGGAAGCTACCAGTCCGGAAGGTATCAGCAGCATAATAAGTATTATGGTGATTGTTCCCAGGTTAAGTACTGCAAAATGCAGTAAATCGAAGTTTACCGGCACGGTGCTCAGGTAATATGAGGAGGGATCGAGACTTATAAGCTGGAATTTCTTTTGTATAAATGCCAGTCCATAACCCATAATATTACCCCATATAAGCCCGGTCCCGATTATATATGCTGCCTGGTTGAGGAATATTTTCTGGATAAGCCTGTTATTGGCCCCCAGGGATTTGAGTACTCCTATCATATTGGTTTTTTCAAGTATAAGGATCAGCAGGCCCGAGATCATGGTAAAGGCCGAGACCAGGAGCATCAGTATAATAATGACAATTACATTGGTGTCCTGGAAGTTTAGCCAGTCCAGTATCTGAGGATATCTTATCTTCAGGTTTGTCACCTTTAATTTGTCACTGTCATCTGAGAATTTATAGCCTATGGCATCCCTGGTAATATAGGTCATCAGATCGATATCATTAAAATTGTCAATAAAGATCTCAAAGCCGCTTACCTGATCTTCATCCCAGGCATTAAGCCTGCGTATATGCCCTATATCCCCGAAAATATATACTCTGTCCATTGCCTCAACACTGGTTTCATATATACCTTCCACGGTAAATTTCCTCATTCGCGGGGGGTCCTGTACGAAATACATGGCAAAATCATCTCCCAGTCCAAGGTCAAGTAATCCGGATATCGAGGCTGATATTATCACCCCGTTGGATATGCTGCTGTCGCTAAGGCTGAGTACCGAACCATGGACGAGGTTGTTTTTGAAAAAACTCCAGTCGTAATCTGTCCCCACTCCCTTTATAACAACTCCCTGGATATTATCTTCAGTTTTTATTATGCCCGCCTTGGTTGCAAAAACATTGATCCTTTCTAAGCCTTGATAATCAGACAGTTTAGGGATAAAATCCTGTTGAGATGATACCGGGGCAGTTTCAAATGAGTTGTTGGAGTCAAAATTCACTACCTGGATATGGCCGCTGAAGGCAGCAATCTTATTCCTTATTTCCTGCTTGAAGCCGGTAAGTATGGCAAAAGCCAGGATCATCACTGCAATGCTGAGAGCTATTCCTGCAATAACTATCCTGTTTATTGGCCTGGAAAAGGTTGTCCCCTTTCTCCTTTCACTTATCAGTCGCCTGGATATGAATAATCCTGTTTTCAAATTTCCTCTTTGCCTCAAAATTAATAATTAATAAATAAGTTTGTCAGTATTATGAACAGTTCATATCACAATCAGGAAAATTTATTATTTTGACAAAAAAATCATTATGAATAAATACCTGTTTATTATTCCTTTTATGGTTCTTTTACATTCATGCCGTGTACCGGCTGAAGATGTCATCCCGGGTGCTTATCTTTTTAATGATTATGACAGTCTTATCGGGGAAAGAAAGTGGGGATAGTGGGTAATCACACAAGTATGGTAGCAGATGTCCATCTTGTGGATACCCTGCTGTCCAGGGGCGCAGATATAAGAAAAATTTTCGGACCCGAGCATGGCTTCTGGGGAGCCGGGAATGCAGGTTCGAAGATACTGAATGAGAAGCACCCTGTGCATGATATTGAAATAATAAGCCTTTATGGTAATAAGAGGAAGCCGGCAGCAGAGGATATGAAGGGGATAGATGTAATGATTTTTGACCTTCAGGATGTGGGGACCAGGTTCTACACCTATATCTCCACACTTCAATATATAATGGAAGCATGTGCGCTTTATGATATCAGTCTTATAGTACTGGACCGCCCCAATCCCAATGGGTTTTATGTTGACGGGCCAGTGCTGGACACCTCTTTCAGCTCGTTTGTGGGCCTGACTCCCATTCCCCTTGTCCATGGTATGACACCCGGTGAATATGCACTGATGCTTAATGGCGAAGGATGGCTTGATAAGGGCATGGAATGCAGTCTTTATATTATTAAATGCGATAATTATACCCATGGCACATTATATGAATTGCCCCAGAAACCTTCTCCCAATCTTCCGGATATGAATTCGGTGTATTTATATCCTTCCCTGTGCCTGTTTGAAGGTACGGTCCTCAGTTGCGGAAGGGGTACAGATACCCCTTTCCAGCTATACGGACATCCGGATATGCCCGATACCGGTTTCAGCTTCACCCCCATGCCGAATGAAGGTGCCTCCGATCCGCTCTTTAAGGGTGTTGAGTGTTACGGCACAGACCTGCGCAGTGCCATGGAAGACGGACTGGTACCGGTGCCGCAACTGCAGCTGCACTGGCTGATAGAGGCCTATAATGATTTCCCCGATAAAGACTCTTTTTTTACTTCTTACATAGACCTGCTGGCAGGCAGTAATAGATTGAGGAAACAGATTGTTTCAGGCATGACGGAAGATGAGATACGGGACAGCTGGGAGGCTGAGCTGATTGAATTCAGGGATATAAGGAAGAAGTATTTACTTTACCGCTAATAAATATTCAGCGCAGGGGAAATATGCCGGGATTTCAGTCTGAAAATATTATCAGCCTGTCAGATACCTCCAGTCTGCTGAAATCAAAGTTTTCCTTAATGAAAACAAGGGTTTCTTTCATGTAGAAAAACACATGGGTGGGATCAGCCTTATAATACCATGTCCTGAAATCAATCTCATCGCGGTAAATGTCTGTCATGCAGTACAATTTTCCTTTATGACGGAGAAGAGATTTCAGCAGGGCAAATTCTTTAAGCGGCCGGTGGAAATGTTCTATCACTTCACAGCACACGA
Source organism: Bacteroidales bacterium (assembly GCA_034521735.1). GTDB lineage: Bacteria > Bacteroidota > Bacteroidia > Bacteroidales > VadinHA17 > UBA9300. The sequence goes on along the minus strand of JAXHLX010000005.1, from coordinate 77,267 downwards.
TATAATCGTATCTGGTCTTAAGCAGTCCGGGATCATTATAAAAAAACGGATCGTATTGTGCAATCTGGAAATTCTTATCCTTTAACATTTTGCTTATTACCGGGCCGGTCCCTGCCCCGAAATCAAGTCCCCTGTGTTCCGGCAGGAAATCTCTGAGTACGGCCTTAACTACCGGACCGGTAAATTTCTGGTATCTTTCATCGTCAACATCGTTATTATGCTCCTTATACCTTGTTATTTCATCATCTTCGCCGGGCAGGTAATGCCGTTCAAGAAATATACCCCTGCAATTCGGGCACTGATAATAGACCTTCTCTTTTACAGTGTGAAAAGTCTCGGATAAAGTATTACAAAGCGGACATAATTCCATTTACCTGATTTTATTATCCGGATTTCAGGATGTCCTTCCGGGGAAGACCTTGAGGGCCTCTGCCAGTGTCTCCATAGCGTTCTTAAGGTCGTCTGTGTTAAGGACATAGGCTATGCGGACTTCATTTTGGCCCAGACCCGGACTCGAATAGAAGCCTGAAGCCGGGGCAAGCATAACAGTCTGGTTTTTGTATTCAAAATCCTCAAGAAGCCATTGTGAAAATTTGTCGGCATCATCAACCGGCAACTTTACCGTGCTGTAAAAGGCTCCTTTGGGTTTCGGACAGTAAACACCGGGCATTTTATTAAGAGCCTCCACCATAAAGTCGCGGCGCTTTATATACTCATTATAAACATCATCAAAATATTCCTGCGGTGTATCAATGGAGGCCTCACCGACTATCTGTCCGAGTCCGGGTGGACTCAGCCTGGCCTGCGCAAATTTGAGAGCTGTATCAAGCACCGCCCTGTTCTTTGTTACCAGTGCTCCAATCCTGACCCCGCATTCACTGTATCTTTTCGATACTGAGTCAAGCAGTATTACATTTTCTTCTGTCCCCTCCAGATGCATGGCCGAGATGTGCTTTTCCCCGTCGTAGCAGAACTCACGGTAAACTTCGTCAGAGAACAGGTACAGATCGTGTTTGAGCACTATCTTTCTCAATTGCTGCATCTCATCTTCGGTATACAGGTAACCCGTTGGATTATTGGGGTTACATATTATTATACCCTTTGTTTTTTCGCTTATCTTTTTCTCGATCTCTTCAACAGGAGGCAGTGCAAAATCTTCTTCAATTTTTGATGTTACCGGCACTATATTAACACCTGCAGTCGTGGCAAAACCATTATAGTTAGCGTAAAAAGGCTCGGGTGCAATTATTTCATCGCCGGGATCCAGGCAGCTCATAAAAGCAAAAAGGACAGCTTCAGAACCACCCGTTGTAATTATTATTTCGGTATGGTCCACATTGATGTTTATTCCCTGGTAGTACCCTGCAAGTTTTTTGCGGTATGATTCGTTCCCTGCAGAATGACTGTATACTATAACTTTTTCCTTCATATTCCTCAATGCCTCAAGTGCAATCTCCGGTGTGGGGATATCCGGCTGCCCGATATTGAGGTGGTAGACTTTCCTTCCTTTACTCTTTGCTTTCTCGGCATAGGGTACAAGTTTCCTTATAGGGGAGGCGGGCATAGCCCTGCCTTTTTTTGAAATCTGTGGCATATCGTGTTTCTCTTTATTGGGTTCAAGTATACAAAGTTAATTCATCCACATGTAAAATTGAATGATTTATAACATTTAAATTTATATTTTTGCACTTCATTAAAACGTATTTTCAAGATATGGATATACCTTCCAGATACAAACCAGGCAGTACCGAGTCAAAGTGGTATAAATACTGGATGGAGCAGGGCTTCTTCAAAAGCATTCCCGATGAGCGCGAACCTTATGTTATTACCATACCTCCGCCAAACGTTACAGGTGTTCTGCATATGGGACACATGTTAAATAACACCCTGCAGGATGTGCTGATAAGGCGGCAGAGGATGATGAACAGAAATGCATGCTGGGTGCCGGGCACTGATCATGCTTCAATAGCCACCGAGGCAAGGGTGGTGGCTAAACTTAAGGAAGAAGGGATAGAAAAAAAGGATCTTACGCGCGATGAGTTTCTCTCGCATGCCTGGACCTGGACGGAGAAGCACGGTGGTATTATCCTTGAGCAGCTTAAGCGTCTGGGTGCTTCATGTGACTGGGACCGCACGCTTTTTACCATGGATGAGCTCAGGTATAAATCAGTGATAAGAGTGTTTAATGATCTGTATAGCAAGGGACTTATATACAGGGGTGTACGGATGGTGAACTGGGACCCGGATGCAAAAACTGCGGTGTCAGACGAGGAGGTCATGTATAAGGAGGAGGATTCCGTACTTTATTATGTGCGGTACAGGGTTAGCGGTACTGAAGATAAATTTGTTACCGTAGCCACCACACGGCCCGAAACAATACTGGGCGATACGGCCGTATGTGTTAACCCGGCTGATGAAAGGTATAAACACCTGGAAGGGAAAAGTGTCATTGTACCAATGGTTAACAGGGAGGTGCCTGTGATCTTTGATGATTACGTGGATATGGAGTTCGGGACAGGTTGCCTGAAGATAACCCCTGCTCATGATATTAATGATTATGAGATAGGTGTCAGGCATGGTCTTGAAGTAATAGATATATTCAATGATGACGGAACCCTGAGCAGTGAAGCAGTTTTGTTTACAGGGACGGACAGGTTTGAAGCAAGAGCTAAGGTTGTGGAACTGCTCAGGGAGCAGGGCCTGCTGGAGCTTGCAGAGGACTACAGGAATAAGATAGGCCGTTCCGAGCGGACAGATGCAGTTATTGAACCAAAGCTGTCAACACAATGGTTCCTGAAGATGGAGGAGCTGGCCAAACCTGCACTCGATGCAGTGATGAATTCGGAGATAAAGATCTTTCCTTCCAAGTTTAAGAATGTGTACAGACACTGGATGGAGAATGTTCGTGACTGGTGCATCAGCCGCCAGCTGTGGTGGGGTCATCGTATACCTGCCTGGTACTACGGCTCCGGTGAGTTTGTTGTGGCGGAGAATGAGGATGAAGCCCTTGCACTGGCCCGTAAGGCCAGCGGGAATAATGGACTGACTGCCTCGGATATCCGACAGGATGAGGATGTGCTGGACACATGGTTTTCATCATGGCTCTGGCCCATTGCAGGTTTTAATGGCATACTGGAACCCGATAACAGGGATATAAATTATTATTATCCCACAAATGCCCTTATCACCGCACCGGAGATATTGTTTTTCTGGGTGGCAAGGATGATAGTAGCCGGGTATGAGTACCGTGGTGAAAAGCCTTTTAATGATGTTTATCTGCATGGTATAGTGCGCGACCCTGACAGGCGGAAGATGTCCAAATCACTTGGCAACTCCCCTGATCCCCTGAAGCTGATTGATAAATACGGAGCTGACGGGGTGCGGGTAGGTATGTTGCTGTGCTCACCGGCAGGCAATGACCTGCTTTATGATGACTCACTGCCTGAGCAGGGCAGGAATTTTGCCAATAAGATATGGAATGCTTTCAGGCTTGTGAAGGGCTGGGAAACAGATGACAGCATATCAGAGCAGCCTGAATGGTCGTCTGAAGCTGTACACTGGTTCAGTAACAGGCTTAACCTGGCAATAAATGAATATAATAAGGCCTTTGATAAATACAGGATATCGGATGCCCTGATGATAGTGTACCGGCTTTTCTGGGATGATTTTTCAAGCTGGTACCTCGAAGCTGTCAAACCCGATTACCAGAAGGCTGTGGATAAGGAGACATACAGGCAAACGATTGCTTTCTTTGACCGCCTGGTGAGACTGATACATCCTTTTATGCCCTTTATTACTGAGGAGATATGGCAGATGATGGAGGACAGGACTGCCGGAAGCAGTGTAATGGTTTCTGATATGCCTGAAGCAGAGAAGGTAAATACTGCAGTGCTGGATGATTTTGAGCATGCCAGCCTGCTTATAAGCGCTGTCCGTAAGCTGAGGAAGGAGAAGGGCCTTGGAAACAAGGATATGCTCAGCTTATTTGTAAATAAGAAGACATATAGCGGCACATTATCATTCCGCAAGCTGGTGGAAAGACTGGGGAAAGTCACAGGAATAGAAGAAACGGAAAGCAAGCCTGAAGCTTCAGTCAGCTTTATGGTTGGCACATCTGAGTATTATGTAGTGATGGAGGGAAAGATAGATGTTGAGGAGGAGATAAAGAAGCTTGAAGCAGAACTGGAATATAACAGGGGTTTTCTGAAAACAGTGATGAAAAAGCTGGATAATGAGCGTTTTGTGAATAATGCTCCTGCAAAGGTTGTTGATACTGAAAAGAAGAAGAAAAAGGATACAGAGCTTAAGATCAGATCATTGATCGATCGTATAGGGGAGTTGAAAAAGGTAAAATCTTCTTCCTGATCAGGGCATAAGGCTCCTGATGAAATAATTTTCTTCAAGCTTAACCATTTCCCAGTTATTATTCAGCACTATATGCCATCCTTCCCCGGTGATATGCTGTTTTTCCTTTTCCACGTTCTTTGCAGGGACGCGGAGGAATTTCAGATCGGGCGATAGCAGGCAACCTCCGTCTTCAACAGCCAGCTTACCCCAGTTATCCGAGACCCTTATGGTCTGGTATATTGTTCCAAGCGTATCAACAGGGTCGGTATCTTCAGCCTCAAAAGAGAAATTGGGGCTTTGCAGCTCAAGAAGCACAACAGGCTTTTCTGTAAACTGCGCTGTTCTGCGCCTCAAACCTTCCCTTAATTTTTCTTCACGAATCCTTTCTTCTTCTTTGACCCGGTCGATATCATAATTAAATGCAAGGCTCCCGGCTATATCCCGGCTTATGCCGGGCAGTGATATATCGTAAATATTCATTAAGGTGCTGCCAAGGTTAAAATCGCGGCTCTCAATGGAGGAAAAATCAAAACCTGCCTCGTTCAGCAGGTGTGCATACAGGTTGCCGTGAACGAAGCCGTATGAAAATGTATATGAACGGAAATTATATATCCTGTGGTAATAATCAAGAAGCTTTTTCAGGTATTCATCCTTTGATGATGTAACGAGCATCATATAGGTAAATGAAGCCAGTCCTTCGTAGTTTTCAAACCTGTTCTCATCCTGTATGTATTTTGGATACATCTCACGCCGTGCTGACCTGAAAACCAGGGCATCCCTTATTGCCTGTTTCCTGGTTTCGCCTTTCGTTCGTATAGCCCTTTCCAGGGCTTTCCATTCCATCTTAAGCCATAGCCGGGCTGTGGGCTCACTCATATGACTGGTGTTATAGTCCGGTGTGTCTATATCTTTTCTGATCTGCAGGCAATGGAAGAGGCCATGTATACATCTTGATGTTATCCTGTAATAATCCTCTTCCTCCGGCATTGGTGCCATGGCATACAGGGTGCCCCCGTATTCAAGAGCAAAGTTGATAACTTCCTCCCTGGGATAATTTCCTGTATAGATACCGTCCTTCGGTTTTAATAATCCTTCTTTATCCTGAACGTTTGAATACAGTCTGCGTGTATCGGTGTCAATAAGCAATATGGGACCATAAAGATTCTCCCCCCAGAGTTCACCGTCATCCTTATTGCATAATTTTTCAACCTCCGAAAAATAATATTTTGCCTTTTCTGCGGTAAAATACTCAATGCCCTTATCTTCATTGCACTGAGGTAGCAGTAAAGCCAAAAGAAAAAAAATCACTGTCCATTTTTTCATTCTTGCCTGACTTTATTGTCCAAAAGTAGTAAAATTCTTATACCGGGCTACTACCTGTCTTGTATATTATTGTAATATATATGCCTTATGCTGATTTATCTTATTTGTTTCAACAGAGTAAATTTTTATATTTGGTGCCTTATTGTACCCAAATAAAATATATTATTATATGATAGACAATGAAATATTAATGAACCCGAATGAGCTTGTACAGTTTTTGAAAAAGCCTGCTGCTCAATTTACCAGGGCTGATATTATAAGGTTTATTGAAGCCAGGGGGATAGAGATGGTAAACTTCCGATATGTGGCTGAAGACGGTAAGCTCAAAACCCTGAATTTTGTTTTGTCAAGCCGTCAGCACCTGGAGTACCTTTTGTCAGAGGGTGAAAGGGTTGACGGTTCCAGTCTTTTTTCTTTTGTCGGAGCCGGTTCAAGCGACCTTTATGTTATACCGCGATACCGTACAGCTTTTATTAATCCTTTCACTGAGCACCCGACCCTTGATATCATGTGCTCATTTTATGATTATAAAGGGCAACCTCTGGAGAGCGCGCCTGAAAACATATTGAAAAAAGCATATGAGCGCTTTGTGACTAAATCGGGACTGACAATGAAGGCTCTGGGTGAGCTGGAATATTATGTTAAGTCGGCTGAGGATGACCTTTATCCTGTTTTTGATCAGCAAGGATATCACCAGACAATGCCCTTTGCCAAGTTTGAACAGCTGCGTATTGAAGCTCTTGATCTTTGTGCCAGGGCAGGTTGCAGGATCAAATACGGGCATTCCGAGGTGGGCAGCTTTACAAGTGAGGGAGAGAATTATGAGCAGCATGAAATTGAATTTCTTCCTACTGAGGTGGATGTTGCAGTAGAACAGATGGTTATATGTAAATGGATACTCAGGATGCTGGGATATGAGCATGGGGTGGAGATCAGCTTTGCACCCAAGATCACGGTAGGCAAGGCCGGCAATGGTCTTCATATACATATGATGCTTGAGAAGGACGGCGAAAACATAATGCTGGAAGATGGAGAAATAAGCAGTACGGCAAAGCGGATGATAGCCGGTATACTTGATCTTTCAGCATCGCTTACTGCTTTCGGTAACACAATACCTACTTCATACCTGCGGCTGGTACCTCACCAGGAGGCCCCGACAAATATATGCTGGGGCGACAGGAACAGGTCGGTGCTGGTAAGGGTGCCTCTTGGATGGACAGCTACGGGTAATATGGTAAGAGATGCAAATCCGCAGGAGAAAGGAGAAACAGATTTATCCGGCAGTAAGCAGACAGTTGAGTTCAGGGCGCCTGACGGATCGGCTGACCTCTACCTGCTTATGGCAGGGCTGGTTACGGCAATAGGGCATGGCCTTGAAATGGACAATGGACTCGAATATGCGAACGATCTGTATGTTTCCGGCAACCTGTTTACAGAAGAAAACAAATCCTTCAGGGACAAGCTAAAGCTTTTGCCCGCATCATGCTGGGAGTCGGCTGAGAATCTGGATGAACGAAGGTCAAGCTATGAGAAGGATAATGTATTTCCTGCCGGATTGATCGATAATATCATAAACAAGCTGAAGGCATACGAGGATAAGGATCTGAGTGAAAGGCTTTACGGAAAGCATGATGAACTGGCAGAACTGGTAAATGAGTTTTTGCATTGCAGTTAAGCGTCTCCGTTCCCGGAGTTGTTTAAATTGGCTGTCTTAATACTTGCATTCAGCTCGAAACCTATTAAGAGGGTTATGGAATTGAGGTAGAGCCATAATAGTATTACAAGTACCGTTCCCATGGAGCCGTACAGCTTATTATACTGGTCAAAATTATTCACATAGGCCGAAAAACCCAGTGAGGTGGATATAAAGAGCAGTGTGGCAAGTGAAGAGCCGGCTGAGATAAACCTGAACCTGGCTTTCCTTGAAGGGGCAAGGTAATAAAGGAATGATATAGCAAGGAACAGAAGGCCGATTATAACCAGCCACTTGGAGATAAGCAGGATATAAAATACAATATTGCTTTCGATAATATTATTCTGTACCAGCTTGTCAACCGCTGACCTGCCGAATATGAGCAGTATGGCGGAGATGGTGATAAGCAGGCCGATAATAAAAAAGAGAAAAAAGGCTATCTTCCTCTGCGCTACCCAGCTCCTGGTTTCAAATTCGTGATCCGATACAACAAAAGCATTGATAAGTGCATGGATGCCGTTTGTTGACATTATTGCAGAGGCAATAAACATAATTATAAGGAATGCATCACTGCGGTTGATTATAGCATCAACAATACTCTGTTTAAAATAGGTATTGGCCCTTTCCGGCATCATACTTTCGAAAAGCATGATCACTTCATTCTGGAAATTAGGAATGGGAATATACGGTATCAGAGTAAAGAGAAGAAAGGTTGCCGGCACAAGGCTGAGCAGTAAATTAAAGGCAATGGCAGATGCTCTTGTTACCAGCGCTCCTTTTCTGAATCCCCGTATAAAAAAAACAATCACATCGTAGATAGGAACTCTGTCAAATCCGGGCAGGACAAGCCTTTTAAGCCATTCAAGACGGCTGTCACCATGCTTGTTTTTGAATAATAACCTCATAAAGCTTTAAGGCTGATATCCATGCTTCTAAGCTGGTGTGTGAGGGCGCCGACAGAGATATAGTCAACCCCACAGGCAGCATAGGATCTTATTGTTCTCAGGTTTATTCCCCCTGAAGATTCAACAGGATACTTTCCTCCTATCATCCCGACAGCCTCTTTTGTGTCAGCTATACTGAAATTATCAAGCATTATCCTGTCAACCCTACCTGTGTCAAGCACCTGCTTTACCTCATCAAGCGACCTGACTTCAATAACGATTTTAAGTTCCAGTGCCTTTTCTTCAAGATAACTATTCACCTTGTTAATTGCATTGACTATACCCCCGGCATAATCAATATGGTTATCCTTTAGCATTATCATATCATAAAGACCCATACGGTGATTAATGCCACCGCCCAGTCTTACTGCCTCTTTCTCAAGCACTCTGAAGCCGGGTGTTGTCTTCCTGGTATCAAGTATCCTGGCCTTGTATCCTCTGACTGCATTGACATATTTGCCTGTTGTGGTAGCTATGCCACTCATCCTCTGCATTATGTTGAGAACAAGCCTCTCCGACTTTAATAAGCCCCTTACCGGTCCTTCAACGATAAAGCCGGTATCACCGGGCTTAACAGATGTGCCGTCATCCAGATTGTTATGGATACTTATCCTCTCATCAACATGACTGAAAACATAAGAAGCTATCTCAATACCGGCAATTATACCGGTTTCCTTGATGAGAAGCCTTGCTTTACCCCTGGAATTAGCAGGTATGCAGGCTATGGAGCTGTGGTCTCCGCTGCCCAGATCTTCAGCCAGGGCACGTTTAATAAGATCATTTATTGTCGCCGCTATCATCCTTCTCAATTCTAAGCTGATGAATAAGTGGTTTGGAGTCAATCTTTTTTATCAGAAAATAAACCCTGAAATCACCCTTGCCCGTATGCAAATTGCCTATGGCATAGGATGATGCCGTTTTGCCCCCTTTATGCTTTATGATAAAATCAATTGTAGGATAGTCACGGAAGAAATCCTTCAGAATGCCTTCTGCAATTTTTTTGGTATAGAAATCTTCCTTGTCCAGCAAAACCAGCTCCACTGTAGAGTTTAAATATTTTGATAGCACATCAACATTGCCCGCCTTGAATGCCAGCGTAATTTCATCAGGGATATCTGCTGACTGAGCAGAGAGATAATTAAGACCCGATGAAGCAATAAATATTATTATCGCTGCTATTATTCTCATGAAGATTATTTTTTATTATGGTGCATAACACAAAAATAGGCGAAATTTATTAAACCGTGAAATAGATTTGATTGGATGGTCTTCTTTCAGCTAATTCCTATTGTTTATTAAATTCGCAAGTTTCCTCTATAAATCATTTCGATTTTTATTTGTCTGTGTAAAATCCATAGATTTTATGTACGTTTATTGTTTTTATTTTAGATTCCTGTGTGCAGGCTGAGTAAAATGGTGAACATATGAAACTGGTGCTTCTCCAGGTAGGGCAAAACAGATGAGAGATACCTCAGTGAGGGACTGTCGGTCTATCACTCAAGAATTGAAAAGCTGATGCCATTTGAGGTAAAAACAATTGCGGAATCACAGGCAAAGCAGAAAAAACCGGATTCAGTCATAAAAAAGGAAGAAGCGGAAAGGGTTCTGACTGCTCTCAGGAAAGGGGATACGGTAATACTCCTTGATGAAGCAGGTCAAAGCATGGGTTCCAGGGACTTTGCCGGGTTTTTGCAGAAAACAATGAATGCAGGACCAAAGAGAATAGTCTTTGTTATAGGTGGTCCCCGGGGCCTGCATTATAAGCTTAAAAACAATGCCGATAAGGTTCTGTCACTATCTGCCATGACTTTTTCTCATCAGTTGGTACGGTTATTGTTCGCTGAACAGCTGTACAGGGCCTTAACAATACTCAAAGGTATTCCTTATCATAATGACTGATTAATAAGAGCAGGCAAATGAGTCTTTCCATTACGAATCGAAGGTTGATAATAGTTCTGGCAGCCGCTTTTATTCTGGCGGTAATATCAGATATCATTTCTGAAAGTGATATTAAATACTCTCTTGAGGCAAAGTCTTTTGAGCGGGAATTGCATGTTATAGAGCGGCAGAGTGTAAAGTATCTGCATACACTTTCAGAGACTGATACATTGTTTAGAAGTGACAGATTTTACGAGAAGATTCATGATGAACATATCTGCAGCTTCTTCAGATACACGCCCGACGGACTTGCAGCATGGACCGGGAACAGTTATTCCATGCCTGATCTTTATGATGCGGAGCTGTTCAGTGAAAAATTTATACGCCTTGAAAACCACCGGGTGCTGGTAAACGAGCTGAGACATGGCGAAGATATTTATATCTGCCTGACTGATATTTACAGAGATTATGATATTAGTAATAAATATATAGAATCAGGCTTTAACCCGGCTCTGGGACTCGATGTCAATACCAGCCTAAGCACAGACAGGGGGGATGGCTATGCTATTTATGACACAGCGGGAGAATACCTTTTTTCACTTGAATTTGACCGCCCGGATAATTTCCTTACATCCCTTTCATTATTTACGGTGATATTATGGCTGGTATTCTTCATTGTTTTTCTCATACTCCTCGACAGGCTGGCCGGGTGGCTGGTATTGAAAGGTTTTCCGTACCTTTCATTCCTTTCGTCACTACAGGCTGTGCTTGTTCTATACCTTGTTTTTCTTTTACTGGATAAGCCAGTTATATTTACAGGAATGAGGATTTTTTCCTCCTTCAGGTTTAATTCCGGACCTCTTGTTCCTTCACCCGGTCATCTGTTATTGGTAAGCCTGCTCTTCCTGTTTCTCTGCATTGAGTTTTACCGGCATTTTCCGGGACCTTCATGCGAAGGCAAAAAGCGTGGAAGAAAGCTGTTTATACTTAGTGTGCATCTTTCAGTTGCTTCTTTTGTTTTCTTTATTTTCAGCAAGTTGATATATACGCTTATTCTTGAATCAAATATATATTTCAGGATATATGAGATACTTGATATAGACATCTTTTCTGTAGTCACATTAAGCTCTGCATTAATGATACTTGCCGGCATGAGCATTTACCTGCTTAAGCTTGCCTCCTCGTGCTCCGGACTATCATTAAAAACAGTGCTGACTTCATTATTAATTTCATCAGCCTTGCTTTACCTGCTTCATTTTCTCTTTGGTGACCCATCGCTTATACATATTCTTGCTTTTATTCTGCTGGTATTCCAGGCCTGGTTATTCAGAACAGAAAGAGGGAGGCTGATAAATATCTCTGTTACTTTTGCCATTATTGCAGCTGCCTATACAGCCTATATCATCCCCGGGCTTACATGGCTGAAAGAGACCGAGAAACTTAAGGTTATTACAGTAAATTACAGTAATCAGAATGACATATACGGGGAGGGACTGCTGCTTGATATGTGGGCAGACCTTGAAAATGACAGCCTTTTGCAGGCTGTGGTGCAGTAAGGATTTTCTCAGTGGTGATGATGTAAATACAGTATATTCTTATCTTGACAATGAATATTTCAAAGGCTACTGGGATAATTATGACAGGATTTATACTATCTGTGAGGATGATTCCCCCCTGTTTTTTGAGGATGATACCGGCAGGGTGGAGGGTTGTTTTGATTTTTTCCGTACCAGAGTAAGGGAGAACGGTGTTGTACTGCGGGACAGCAATCTTGTTTTCCTTGATAATAATTCAGGCCGGCCTTATTACCTGGGTTGTATATACTATGATAAACCCGGTGGAAGGGTTAACGGTCTGTTTATAGAGCTAATCAGCATGGTGAAATATACCCAGTCAGGATATCCCGAATTACTGATTGATGATACTTATGACAAACACGGAAATACAGGTGATTATTCAATAGCCAAATATATTAACGATTCACTTGTTATGCAGACAGGTGATTATCCTTTTGATAATTATCTTTCACTACCCGTGAATGATACTTCGGGGTTTAATACTGTATCAGATTCTGACAACACAGAGTATTTTGTATATACTGACAATGAAGTATCCGTGGTGGTTGCACGCCATCATGTTGATCTAATGGATAGAATCGTAACTTTCACTTATCTGCTTGTTGCCAGTCTTATTCTTTTTCTTTTTGCACTGCTTATCATACGGCCGCCGCAAAATGTTTTTCCCGGAAGGCTTAATTTTACACAGAAGCTGCAATTTTCATTTATTGGTATCCTGCTGGGGTCGCTGATAGCAATAGGTACAGTGGTAGTTATACTGAGTACCAATCAGTACCGCAGTAAACATTATGAAAATATTGAGGAGAAACTGGGATCCGTTTATATTGAACTGGACCATAAATTAGCCGGACTTGACACTCTCAGCCATAACTGGCAGGCTGAGGGCTATGCCAGCCTGGATGGCTTGTTGATAAAATTCTCGAATGTCTTTAAAACAGACATTAATCTGTATAATACATCGGGTGAACTAATGGCCTCATCAAGAAAAGAGATGTTTGAAAAGGATCTTAAGAGCGAGAGAATGGATTTTATGGCATTGACAAGATTGAAATATGATGGTGCAGTACAGTTTATTCACGAGGAAAGGATAGGCAGGATGGAGTACCTGTCAGCCTATGCCCCATTTGTGAATAGCCGCAACCAGGTGCTGGCCTATCTTAACCTCCCGTATTTCAATATGCAAAGCAGAATAAGCCGGGAGACGTCAAACCTGATTGCCGCCATGATAAACTTTTCAATGATTATGTTTGTTATAGCCCTGAGTATTGCGGCCTTTATATCGGTCAGGATAACAGCACCCCTGCGTATGCTCCAGCAGGGACTGGCTTCGGTGAAGCTGGAGGAAAAAAGCCAGCCCCTTGAGTACAGCGGTCATGATGAGATATCCGAACTTGTCAGTCAGTATAATGAAATGCTTGATGAATTGCAGGCCAGCGCTCTTAAACTGGCAAGGTCGGAAAGGGAATATGCCTGGCGCGAGATGGCTAAACAGATAGCTCATGAGATAAAGAACCCACTTACACCCATGAAGCTGAATGTGCAGCAGTTGTATAAAAAATGGAAGGATAAGCCGGACGACTTTGAAGAGAGCCTGAAGAAATTCACTCAATACCAGATAGAGCAGATTGATAACCTCTCATCAATAGCAAGCGAATTTTCTAATTTTGCCCGTATGCCAAAGACCAATCCGCGTGAAACTGATCTTGTAGGGCATATTCACAGTGTGGCTGAATTATACAGAGATATCAGGAATATAGACCTTGAAATTGATCTGAACGGGCTCAAAGAGGTTCTGGTTTATGCTGATAAGGAACAGATGAACAGTATGCTGTCAAACATATTCAGGAATGCAGTGCAATCCATACCGGGTAATAAGCCGGGCCTCATAAGAATAAGCCTTTCGCTTAAAGACGAAAAAGCCCTGATTAGTGTTGAGGATAACGGGACAGGTATACCTGAAGAGCTGAAAGATAAGCTCTTCGCACCTAATTTCACTACCAAATCTTCGGGCATGGGCCTCGGACTTGCAATAGTTAAAAGAGTGGTTGAGACAGCAAACGGAAGAGTATGGTTTGAATCGGAAGCTGGCAGGGGTTCAACTTTTTATATTGAATATCCTGTCCTGTCATATAACAAATAACTATTATCTTCGTACAGGGATATGTTGATTCTTTGTTAAAGAATAAATGCCATAGCCTGATTAAGTTGGCTTGATTAATCTGATAAATTAGTTATATTAGCATTGTTCAAGAATTAGTGAATGACCCGGTATCTGATAAGGTATATATTAGTATTTGCTTTACTGTTTATTATTCCTGTAATGGCAGGTGTGACGCTTTACGGATCACCCCAGGATATATCGGGGGTCGTCAATACCTATGCCCGTGTAAATACTGTTGAGTCACAGGATGCAGTCATCCTTGACGATGTGAGCGGGTTCAGTGATGGTGATACAGTGCTGGTAATACAGATGAAAGGTGTTTCCGTACAGCTTACACAATCCGGTGGTTTCGGCACTGCGGTGCAATATGTCGGGGAACCGGGGTATTATGAATTTATCATTGTGGAGCTGGTTGAGCCCGGACCAAAAAGGCTTACCTTCAGAAGTAATCTTATGGGCCATTCCACTTATGATACGACAGGTTTCATCCAGGTTATTAAAGTGCCCTCATATGAGAGTGCAACAGTTACAGGCGAGCTAAGCTGTGCGCCCTGGGACAGCATCAGCGGCACCGGCGGAGTGCTGGCCCTTACCGTGAATAAGAAGCTTAGCTTAAACGCAGACATTGATGTTACGGGTAAGGGCTTTAAGGGAGGTCCGGCAGCCATTCTCGACGGAACACCTTTTGATGATACCCTGTTTTATTATCCTGAATCCTCAATAGTCGCCGGCAGAAAAGGAGAAAGTATGGCCAGCCATATAGTTGATTTTACGACCGAACTTTACCTTGATACAATTGCAAAAGGCATTGGTGCATTATACACCGGGGGAGGAGGAGCTACAGGTGAATATTCAGGTGCCGGTGGCGGAGCAGGTTTTGGACAAGGTGGTAATGGCTTCAGGCAGCGTTCAACTGGGTTTCTTATTTCCGGTATTGGAGGCTGGGGAGTTGATGCAACATATTTTTCCGACAGGGTAATCATGGGTGGCGGCGGTGGCGGCAGCGGTGATGATAATGCAGACGGTACCGGCACCGGGGGAGCCCCTGGTGGCGGCATGGTTTTTTTACTTACCGACAGCCTGATAGGTAACGGTCATGCTATTAAGGCCAACGGAGACTCTCTGATAGCCATAGCTGAAGGAAATGCGGGGGCTGGCGGTGGGCGGTGGTGCCGGATCACTGGTTTTATCAGTTAAATCATTTGCTTCATCAAATATTACACTTGAAGCAAAGGGCGGCACAGGAGGTCATACCCGTGAAGTGTTCGGTGCCGGCGGCGGTGGCGGTGGCGGACTGGTATGGCTCAGCGGTTCCGGAATACCGACAGAAGCAAATGTGGATGTAAGCGGAGGGAACGGTGGCAGGAGAAATTACCCCACAGGTGCAATATCAGGAAGTGATGGCAGTGACGGAACGACGAGGACGGATCTTAACATGCTGCTCAACGGCTTTCTTTTTAATTCGATAATATCCTCCTTTACCGGAACGCAGACCGACTCAATCTGCTACGGCATGACACCACAGATGATTGCCGGCACGGAACCGGTGGGAGGGCAAAAACCATATACTTTCAGATGGGAGAAGAAAGGAGATGAAGAATCGGTATGGACGCTGGTATCCGAATCAGAGACCTTACAGAACCTGGTGCCTGATGTTCCTGAAACAGACACCCTGCAGTTCCGTCGTGTTGTAACAGATTCCAATGCAACGCCGGTATCCGATACAAGCAAGGCGGTAAGCATTATAGTCCAGCCGCTGATAACAGATAACCTGGTGGGCTATGATACCATAATTTGTGCAGGACAGGATCCTCTGCTGCTGTTGCCTGCCAATGCCGGTCCGGGTGGAGGCAATAGCATTTATTTCTACCAGTGGATAGACAGTACCACAACAGACAGCTGGCAGTTTGCACCGGGAACGGGGACAAACAGTGATTATGATCCGCCTGCGCTGACGGCTACAACATATTATTCAAGGGTTGTGATATCCGGACGCTGCATTGACACAAGCAATGTTACATCAGTGGAGGTCCTGCCCGTAATAAGCAATAATGATATTGCTGAAGACCAGCTTATATGTTATGATAATCTTTTTGATGATCTTTCGGGCTTAGACCCCTTGAATGGCGACGGAAGCTATACATTTGAATGGATAAGCAGTTCAGACCAGAACAACTGGTCAACTGCAGGAGGAACGGCTGATACCCGGGATTACAATCCTGATGAGACATCGGCATATTTTCCAGGCGACAGATATTTCCGGAGAGTTGTAAAATCAGGGCATCTTGACTGTTGCATTGACACCTCGGCACAGGTTAAGCTGACAAGCCTGCCGGTAATAAGCAATAACACAGTGTCAGCCGATCATACCGTGTGCCAGGACTCGCTGCCTTCAGCCCTTATCGGATCTACACCAGGAGGAGGTGACGGTACTAACTATACATATATATGGGAGGACAGCACCAGGTCATTATTGTGGACGGTGATTGCCGGAGCTGAAGAAAAGGACTATCAACCCCCGGCCCTTACTGATACAACATGGTACAGACGCATTATAGTGTCATCGGCATGTGACGATACAAGCAATGTTGTGGTGGTAAACGTAAACCCGGCAATACTGGATAATACAATAAGCACATTATCCGGTGCAAGCGATACCATAATATGTTACGGGCAGACACCCCTGCAGTTAAAAGGTGAAATACCATCGGGTGGCGATGGATTTTATAATTATGAATGGCAGCACAGTGACGATGGACTCACCTGGAGTACCGCCACCGGCACCTTTGACCAGCCTGATTATAATCCGCCTTTATTAACAGACACTACCTGGTATCGCCGGATAGTGTTATCAGGGGTATGTGAAACAGTGAGTAACGAGGTAAAGATAACAGTACTGCCGCTTATAACGGGCAATTCCATAAGCCCGGACCAGATGATCTGCTATAATACCCAGCCTGCTCTTCTTGAAGGAAGTGAACCTGCAGGTGGTGATGACTCCTATACCTACATCTGGGAGCAGAGTGATGATAATATTATCTGGACTGCTGCGACAGAGACAAATAATGAAAAGGATTACCAGCCGGGTGTGCTGACAGAGCTTACTTATTACCGGCGCATAGTGTTATCAGGATTGTCGGATTGCTGCAGGGACACCAGCAATGTGGTGGATATTGGTATTTACCCGCTTCCAACGGGAACCATCACAGCCGCACAGGATACCAGCTGTGCCGGATCCCCCGTAACAGTGTCTATGAGCCTGACAGGCGCTGCTCCCTGGACCGTTACCCTTAACGATGGCAGCGCTGATATTCCATCTTTTACAGCCGGCAGTGCAAATTATGATTTTATACATGAACCTATATATACCAGCGACTACACTTTTGTTTCAATAGTTGATGATAATTCCTGCCTTGCCACCTCAATGAGTGGCTCAAGAAAGGTTATTGTGTATGAAGTGCCCCTTGCCGATGCCGGTATGGATGATGAGGCATGCGGACCCGACTATGATCTGCAGGCCAGTCCCAGTGCCGGCAACGGTATATGGCTCAACTTTGAGGGAGCCATAGATAATATTGCGGATGCCGGCAGCCCGTCAACAGAGCTTACTGTGGCATCTTACGGTGAGCATACCTTCTGGTGGAAGGAAACAAACTGGCACTGTGTCGATTCCGCATCCGTCAGCATTACCTTCTGGGAGGAACCGGAACCTGCCGATGCCGGAAGGGATACAACACTGAAACCTTACCAGACAGAATATACGCTTGATGCTGCTGAGCCGACAGCCGGCACTGGTACCTGGACCCTTATACAGAGCCAGGGTAACCCGTCTTACGATGAGCATGATGCCAAAACCCCTGTCTCTGACCTTGGGCATGGTGATAATATATTTGAGTGGACTATAGTTAACGGCAGCTGCCCTGTCACATCAGACCAGGTAAAACTGTATGTGCCAATGGTGTTTATACCCGGTGGCTTTTCTCCTGGCGGGGATGCTATTAATGATGTATTTGAGATCCGCGGGATTGAAAATACTGAAAACACACTGGTCATTACAAATATGGCAGGTGCCGTGGTATACAGGACAGGCAATTACAGGAATGACTGGAGAGGAACAGGTATGGATGGCGGGGATCTGCCGGAAGGGACATATTATTATTTTCTTACTATACGGTCACCTGTTAACGAAACCTACAGCGGATACGTAGTCATAAAGAGAAAGAGATAGATGAAGAAACTATTATATATATTGGTTTTACTGCTCATTGCTCTGCCTGCAATCAAGTCGCAGAACTATCCGGTTTACAGCCAGTACCTTATGGACGGACTGGTTATAAACCCGGCGTATACCGGTACCCGCGAGGTGCTTACCGCTTCGCTGTCGCTGAGACGGAAATCAATGTATTTCGACGGCACCCCGGTAATGGGCACCTTCTCCCTTCACTCACCTTTGAAGAATGACCGTATAGCCCTGGGCATTATGTCTCATTACCAGACATACGGGGTGACAAGCAAAGCCAGTATCTTCGGGCAGTATGCCTTTCATATTAAAACCGGCAGGGGACGGTGGTCGCTGGGAATTAAGGCAGGAGCCGATATGGTAAATAATAATTATTCAGGTGTCTCAACGGTAGAGCCCGATCCGGCATTCACCGAAGCAGTGTCTTCCTATACATTGCCCAATGTAGGTGTGGGTGTTTACTATAGCTCAGATGTAATTTTTGCAGGGCTTGCAGTGCCTGAGATGTTCAGTTACCGTGAAAACAGCACCGCCAGCGGCTATGAATTTTACCATGATTATGAGAATTATTACTTTATTGCTACGGCCGGTGGACTGATAAGCTTTACGGATGGTTTCAGGTTCAAACCATCGGCACTGCTGAGGTATTCACTCAATAATCCCATGTTGATAGATCTGAACGGTAACTTTATAATATCGGACCTCTTATGGCTGGGTGCATCATGGAGGCTTGGTGAAGAGGTGCTGGTGGGTATTATAGAGCTGCAGTTGAACCAACAATTGAAACTGGGCTATGCATATGAATATAATCTTGGTGAGATAAGTACTTTCGTGGGCGGCACACATGAGGTGGCCCTGAGGTTTGAATTCGGAAAGAAAGTAAGCGCTTCAAATCCACGTTATTTTTAAAATGAGAAAACAGTACAGGACATACATATCGTTAATACTGCTTATACTGTCGCTACCGGCGATACAGGCACAGGAAAGCGATATGATAAAGATAAGGAAGCTTCCTTTTAACACCAGGCAGTTTAATGAAATGACACCTGTGTTACTGAAGGGAGGTATTGTGTTCTGTTCCGACCGGCGTACATCAGGCGTGGTAAATAATAAAACATTCGATGATGACAGGTTATATAATCTATATTTTGCACCACGGAAGGACAGCCTGGACTGGGGCCGCTCAGGAATTTTTTCCAGGGAACTGAAATCAATATTTAACCAGGGACCTTTCTGCTTCAGTCCGGATGGCCGTCAGATATATTTCACGGGTGATATAGAAAGAGGGACGGAGGGCCTTTAAAAGAGGCTTCTGAGAACAGGAGCGGAATATTTATCGCGGAAAAAGAGGGGGATAGTTGGTCTGAGCCCAGGGCTTTTGAGTATAACGACCCAATGTGGAACCTTGGACATCCCTTTATAAGCACTGATGGCCGCTACCTGTTTTTTTCCTCGGACATGCCGGGCGGACAGGGTGGCTCTGACCTGTATATGTGTGAATGGGAAAATGGCAGTTGGTCTGAACCCTCCAATCTTGGTCCGGGTATAAACAGTCCCGATGCCGAGCTGTATCCTTTTTTCAGCAATGGCGGTGAGCTTTTTTTTGCTTCTGATCGCAGCGGAGGTATGGGAGGCCTTGATCTTTACAGTTCACGGATGAATAACAGCGGATGGACCACACCGGTGTTGATGCCTGAACCACTCAATTCACGGTCCGATGATTTTGGTTTTTTTATGGGCTCTGACCGGGGTGAGGGCTTCTTTGCTTCAAACAGGGATAAAACGGATGATATTTATATGTATTCATCCCTGCTGAAAAGGAAAAGTACATGCAGCGAGATGGTGTATGATAATCGCTGCTTTGTTTTTATTGAAGAGAATGCCATGAAATCTGACTCCCTGCCCTTCAAATATGAATGGGATTTTGATGATGGCCATAAGGCCAAGGGCATGAGGGCGGAACATTGTTTTGAAGAGCCGGGTACCTATGTTGTTAAGCTTAACGTGGTGGATATGATAACGGGTGAAGTAAAGTATAACGAAGTAAGCCACGTGCAGCAGATAAAAAAGACGGAGCAGGCATTTTTCACTGCCCCTGACAGCTGCTATGCCGGTGAGACTATCAGTCTGGATGCCTCAGAGACATATCTGCCGGACTGGAATATCGCTGAGTATTACTGGAATTTTGATGATGGCACCGCGGATACCGGCATGAATATTGAAAAGACTTACCTGAGCGCAGGCTCATATAAAATACAGTTGATAGTCAGCAGCTATCCCGATGAGGAGGGGAATGTGAGGGAAACATGTGTTTCCAAAGATATAGTTGTGAGGGAAAGATGATTTGACTAATTATACTATTTTTGCAAGGTTTATGAGGAATGTGAAAAATATATACAGGTTTCTGATTACGGGCTGTTTGTTTATGCTTACAATAACAGGCCTGTCACAACCAGTGCCTGCCGCTGACGAAAATATTCCCTACCTTATGACCTTTGGCAGTGACGGTGAGACATCCTGGGGCGACGATGACTTTTCGCAGACATTCTTCTTTAAGATACCCAGAACCTATTCAAGGCCTTTTTATATAAGGGTGTATGACCCTGATATAGGAGGCGATGTTGATGAGATTAACGGTGTGTGGGATACCAGGATGCAGTATTCTGTTTACGGAGGCGATGAGGCCTGGAGCCATGATGATGCCAAAGGCATACAGCCGACAGGTAACTATAAGAGCGGAACACTGCTGGCTTCCAAAATATTTGGGATGGACAACAGGTACGACGATGACTGGTATACCTTCGGGCCTTTTAATCCAACCGAAGGTGAGCTGGTCGAGGAATTTGATGGTTATATATTCAAAGTGATATGTGATGGGCTGTCTGGTGATGATGGCAATCTTTACAGGTATTTTCTCAGTACGGAGCCCGAGGAGAACAGGGCTGTTGAGGATGGCAATGCCTTTACCTATGAATATTCTTTCCGTATGTGGAATAATTCAGATAATATCTCACATATTTACCCATATATTGACACGGCTACAATATTTGTCAAGCAGGTTAATTTTGACTGGGATAATGATGGTTATATCAGGGTTGTTTCGCGTGTGCGGCGCGGACTGCTGGCTGATATCTCCGGAGAGGACAACTGGGCGGAAAGCAAGATTAAGATAGACGGAGAAGAAATAAATTCCTCACTCGATTTTCAGTTTATAAAGAGGAAATCACCACTGGTAAGAAATAATAATGTGGTTATCTCCGTTGAGAACCAGTATGGCGAGTATCTTGAGTTTTTTACCGTTCCCATCGGGGGGGTTCCGGTGTATAATCCCAGTATAATAGTAAAACCAATAGAAAAATAACAGCTTAATGGTCAGGAAGCTTCTGTTTAAAAGTACGATAATATCCTTTTTGTTGTCGTTTAATACTCTCTTATCTCTGGCACAGACTTACCAGTTTAAGAATTATGGTATTAACGAAGGACTTCCGCATCCTTTCATTTATACGGTTAACCAGGATAATAACGGCTTTATCTGGCTTGGTACGGGTGACGGGCTGTGCCGTTTCGACGGATATGACTTTCATATGTCATATGTATCCGACTCGATGGAGACAACATTTCCTGTTTCCTCATATGAAACAGCCGGCGGTGTCATATACTTTGGGTTTAATGACGGAACGGTTCATTATACCGATAATGGAGCACTGAAAAAAGTACCGGGCATAAATGCTGTACGTGTGAATTATATTATTGAGAACAGCGAATCCGAAATATTTATTATCAGCCAGAGCAAGGGTGTTTACTTTTTCAGTCCGGATAAGCCTGATGAGACATTAGCGCTGGATAACCCTGTTGATGAATTTTTATACAGTGCTGCTTTTACCCCTGATGGTAATATGCTGTTGGGTACACAGAACGGCCTTGCCTTATGCGCTTATAAAGATGGTGAACTGAAGCTTATAACTGAAGCCTCCGAACTGACATATTACAAGGTGCAGGATATAAGGCAGAGTGTTAATCCGGAGCTTTTTTTTATCGGTACGGACGATAACGGCCTGTACCTGGCGGACTGCAGTAATGGTGGGATTATTACGCGCAGGCTAAGTGATGAGGATCTTTTTACCAGGTCAAGGATACAGTCGCTGATGCTTGATAAGTCCGGGACATTATGGATCTCCACTTTTGGCAAGGGACTGGTGAAGCTTGCGACAGACAGCCTCACAGCTGACATACAGGAATATGAGGTACTCAACGAGAGATCGGGCCTGAGCAGCAACGATATAAAGGTCAGCTATGAGGATGACTGGGGTAATATATGGATAGGTCATTTTGGCAATGGTGTTTCTATATTAAGCTCTGACGCATATAAATTTTATATGCCCGGTAACGAAGGTGTTGAAAATGATATTATTTATGTGGGTGAATACCTGGGCGATGCTTTTGCAGGAACAGAATCAGGATATTATATCTTTGACCTTGAGAAGGAAGAAGTGACAGGCTATACAGAGCTGAGCCGCCAGGTTGATATGGCAAGAATATCGGATTACCTTATCAATGATGACGGGTCAATGCTTATAGGTACGGAGGGCCAGGGAGTATACAGACGTAACCCGCAGGGCCGGACAGAAGTGTTCTTCAGGTCGAACAATAATTTAGAAAATTATATATCCGATATAATTGATGAGGGAGCTTATATATGGCTGGGAACGAGGAGCGGTATAATTATTATTGAGAAGGAAACAGGAAACAGCCGGCGCTATACCACATCCGAACAACTGCCTCATAATAATATTAAGCAGCTGCTGCCTGACGGTAAGGGGAACGTTATTATAGCCACTGAAGCGGACAGGTTATACTTTATAAACCCAGGGGAGGGTATCACAACAGGTAAAGCAATTATTCGTGGTGGTATGAGAACTGTATTCCAGTCTTTTGATATTGACAGGCGGGGAAAGATATGGGGAGCCACAAAAACGACAGGTGTTTATTGTTTCGAAAATGATTCGGTGTGGGGTATTACAGAACGCAGCGGCCTTTATTCAAATAACTGCTACAGCCTGTTATGCGATAGTAATAATAATGTATGGATAGGTCACCAGGGGGGTATCTCTTTTTATAACCAGGATCTTGATGTGATAAGGACCTTCGTGGATATATTCAGTTCCGGAGCCGACTGCAATGATAATGCAATATATGAGACATCACAGGGCTATGTGCTTATTGGTACAACGGAAGGATTTATGGTTTATAACCCCGAAAAAGACAAATCAAAGATATACCCTCCAAAAACAAATATTCTTTCAGTAAGCATTAATAATAAAAAGATGCCTGTGAAAGATGAATATAACCTTCCTTACAGTCCGCGCTACACTGTAAAGATCGATTATGTCGGTCTGAACTACTCCGATCCTGATAAAGTATACTACAGGTACAGCATGGAGAACTATGATTCCGAATGGTCCGATCCTACCTATGACCGTACTGCCACTTATGTACTGAACAATGGCAGCTATCGTTTTAATATACTGGCATACAGCTATGACGGGATCTCTGATAATAATATACAAAGCTTTGTTATTAATATCAGAAAACCCTTCTGGAATAGCTGGTGGTTTATCACATCAGTGCTTATTCTGATTATAGGTATTGTCACTGTTATTATTAAGGTCCGGGAGAGGACACAGGCAAGGGCAAAAAAATACCTTGAGGATGAGCTTGCTGAACGTACCAGGGAAGTTATCTCTCAAAAAGATGAGATAGAATACCAGAACAGGGAGATAACCGACAGTATTAATTATGCACAGCGCATACAGGCCAGCCTGCTGCCACCGGTAAAAAAGCTGGATGATATTTTTAAGGGAGCTTATGTCTTCTACCGGCCGCGTGATATAGTAAGCGGCGATTTCTACTGGTTTGATATGCTTAGTGAGGAGACGATAATTATTGTATGTGCCGACTCCACCGGCCATGGAGTGCCCGGAGCATTTATGTCGATGATAGGCTCAGCTTTATTGCAGGAGATTGTTAACAGGAAAGAGATAACAAGGCCTTCGGAGATACTTAAAACACTTGACAGGGAGATAAGCACCACACTGAACCAGACAGGTGATGATAAATCAAATGATGGTATGGACATGGTGGTGTGTGAGTTCAACCCTAAAACAAGACTTCTCAGGTTTGCTTCGGCCCTCAGGCCTGTTATTATAGTTATGGATGGAGAGCAGTATTATATCAGGGGTAACAAGAGCTCGGTGGGCGGTGAATACCTTGGTGAAAAATATTTTGATGACCAGGAATATTACCTGAAGGAAAATGATATTGTATATATATTCTCAGATGGTTATCCGGATCAGTTTGGGGGACCTGACGGTAAGAAACTTAAGATGGTGAGACTGAAAAGGCTCCTTGAGGAGATAAAGGATCTCAGTATGGAAGAGCAGCATAAGAGGGTAAGTGATTATTTTGATGAATGGAAAGGGAAGCTTGAACAGGTTGATGATGTGCTGTTGATGGCTATTAAAGTATAATGCATGGTCCTTCAAGACTGAAAGGGATCTCGCAGCTGCTGGCAATATTACTTTCATGACCGGCCCTGTCCCTTATAAAAAAATCATAGCGTATGGTGTCGCTTAACTCATAGAAAAAGTACAGGAAGGTTATCTCCACTGTTCCCTGCACAACTTTGTTCTGCCCCTCCCTCTCAATATAAGGTATCCTGTATGCCGCGGGTTTGTTGGGATCAGACTCCTCAACCTCTTTGAATTCATTATTTTCTTTTTTCATAAGTGTAAAGAACAGGTTGGTGGTATCTGTCTGTTCTTCACCGGGTTGTTGCAGCCCTATATCCCCGTCCCCATCCTCAAAATAAAATTCCAGTCGGCCTGCTTTTGCAGGATTACCAAGCATATCAACAGTGTCATACATAATAAACTGTCTGAATTCGATAGCCGGCTCCGGGGGAAGTTGCCTTATCTTTTCACAGCCCTTGAAGAGGGGAAGTAAAATGATTAAAAAAAATAATGGTGGAACTAACTTCTTCATGCTTACCCGTGGTATCAAAAATTAAACCAAAATAGTTATTTTTTTCTGAAAAAGATCTTCAGCGGCACTCCTGTAAATTCAAATTTTTCTCTCAGGCGGTTTTCAAGATACCTTCTGTATGGCTCCTTGAGATATTGCGGGTGGTTACAGAAGAAGGCAAAAGAAGGATAAAAAGTCGGCAGCTGGCTTATATATTTAATCTTTATAAACTTGCCCTTGAGGGCCGGTGGCGGATTTTTTTCGATAAGCGGCAGGAGATAATTATTCAGGGCTGAGGTGCTTATTTTCCTGATCCTGTTATTATAAACCCTTATAGCCTCATTGATAACCTTGTGTATCCGTTGCTTGTTTATTGCCGAGATAAAGAGTACGGGATAATCGGTAAAAGGAGCGGTTCTGTTGCGAATAATCTTTTCCATATCCCTGGCCGAATTGGAATCTTTTTCTGCAAGATCCCATTTATTGACAAGCAGGACAAGTCCCTTATTATTGCTCAGGATGATATTCATTATGCTCAGGTCCTGCGATTCGATGCCGAGTGTGGCATCTATCATCAGCAGGCAGACATCCGAATTCTCTATTGCCCTTACGGCCCTCAGTGTTGAGTAGAATTCAATATCTTCATTTACCTTTGCCTTCTTCCGCATACCCGCTGTATCAACCAGGAAGAAGTCATTCTCGTATTTTTTGTAACGTATAAAAACCGAATCCCTGGTTGTTCCGGCTACCGGTGTTACAATATTCCTGTTCTCTCCGGTCAGGGAGTTGAGCAATGATGATTTGCCTACATTGGGTCTTCCCACAACAGCAATCCGGGGCAGCTCCTCTTCCTCCTCTTCCTTTTCATCCGGCAGTGTCTCCACTATCCTGTCAAGAAGATCCCCTGTGCCGGCCCCGTTGGTTGAGGATACGGGAAAATAATCGCCCAGTCCCAGCTTATAAAACTCTGCTGCATCAAGCAGCCTGATATTATTATCAACCTTATTAACAATCAGGATGACATCCTTTCCCGAGCGCCTCAGCATATTGGCAACCGAGGCATCAAGGTCTGTGAGTCCTGCTGATACGTCAACCATAAACAGTATCAGGGCAGCCTCTTCGATGGCTATATCAACCTGCCTGTTTATCTCACTCTCAAAAACATCATCGGAGTCTTTAACATAGCCGCCGGTGTCTATAATCGAGAATATGCTGCCGTTCCAGTTAACCTTGCCATAGTGGCGGTCGCGGGTAACACCGCTCAGCTGGTCTACGATGGCCTCCCTCGATTCGGTAAGCCTGTTAAACAGTGTCGATTTACCTACATTGGGTCTTCCTACTATAGCTACTATTCTGTTCATATCTCTGTCTAATATCCGAATTTTTTTAGCGAGCCCGGCCTGTCGCGCCAGTCCTTCGTTACCTTTACATACATTTCCAGGAATACTTTCCGGCCGATGAATTCCTCTATATCCTTCCTTGCTTCAGTGCCTGTTTTTTTCAGCATCTTGCCCTGATGACCAATAATTATACCTTTCTGACTTTCCCTTGTCACATGAATAAGGGCCCTGATATTCACAATCTTATCTTTCTCTTCGTAGCTTTCTATCTCAACCTCCACCGAATATGGCACCTCTTTACGGTAGTTCCTCAGGATTTTTTCACGTATTATCTCTGTTACAAAAAACCTCTCATGCCTGTCTGTTAACTGATCTTTTGGGAAATAAGCCGGTCCTTCGGGCAGCTTACTTATTATAATGTCAAAAAGATTATTGATATTGAATTTTTCTTTTGCCGAAACAGGCACTATCATGGCTTCCGGCATAATGTCCTTCCAGCTGTCAAATAATGAATCGAGCTGCTCCTGTGTGCCCAGGTCAATCTTGTTAATAACGAGGATCACCGGAATATCCGAATTAATTATCCTGTCCAATGTCTCCCTGTTCTTGTCTTTTTTCTCTTTGACATCGGTGACATATACTATAAGATCGGCATCGGTGATAGCTATGTTTACAGACTGCATCATGGCTTCCTGTAATTTATACCCCGGCTTTATTATCCCGGGGTGTCTGAGTATACGATCTGAAAATCATCACCGCTCACTATACCAAGTATCCTGTGTCTTGTTGTTTGCGATTTAGAAGTTATGATAGACAACTTCTCACCGACAAGGGCATTCATTATGGTCGATTTCCCTACATTGGGGTTACCAAGAATATTAACAAAACCCGATTTGTGATCCATCTTTATTATCTCCTTAAAATATTAACCTCTTTGAATGACAGGTGTCTCCATTTTCCCCTTGGAAGATTTTTCTTTGTCAGTCCCGCAAAGTACACTCTGTCAAGCTTTTTAACCTTATACCCCAGTTGCTCGAACATTCGCCTGACCACCCTGTTCTGTCCGGAGTGCAGCTCAATGCCCACCTGTGTTTTATCTTCATTGTCAGGGTATGCAACAGCGTCAGCTGCCACTGTTTCTTCTTCAATATTTATCCCTTCGGTAAGCTTAATCATATCATTCCGTGTAAGCGGCCTGTTCAGATGAACATGGTAAACCTTCTTTTTTCTCTGCGAAGGGTGGGTCAGTTTCTTTGTCAGCTCCCCGTCATTGGTGAACAGTAATAATCCTGTAGTGTCGCGGTCAAGCCTGCCCACGGGGTACACCCTTTCGCTGCAAGCATCCTTTATCAGCTCAGTCACCAGCTTATCGGCATGCGGGTCATCCACAGTACTCACATAACCGGCGGGCTTATTCAGCAATATATATACTTTCTTCTCCGGGTTCAGTAGATTTCCCTTATACTCCACCCTGGCATCAGGACTTATCTTTGTCCCCAGGTCGGTAAGCGTCTGTCCGTTAACCTTTATTTCCCCGCCGGAAATCAGGTTGTCGGCATCTCGTCGACTACATACACCGCTGTTGGAAATGTACTTATTAAGCCTTATCATTTCCTGCTCCCCGGAGCTGTTTTTTTTCTCTCTTTTTTGCCTGACCCCGGAGCTATCTTTTTTCTCTCTTTTTTCCCGCCCCCCGGGACCGTCTTTTTTCTCTCTTTTTTGCCTGTCCTTCATTGTTTTATAATTTCGGACTGCAAAGTTACGATTATTTGTGCATTAATCCATTATTACTCATTCCTGGCTTTTTATTATCCTGCAGGAGATTATAAGCTAACTGAAAGTAAGATCATAATGATTATTTTTGCAATTTTGTGTCAACAAATCCGGACGGAACTAAACAATCAATTATGACATTAATAAAATCCATATCAGGTATAAGGGGAATAATAGGAGGTAAACCGGGTGAGGGACTGAGTCCCTTAGATATTATTAAGTTCACGGCTGCATACAGTGAATGGATACTGCGCAGTAAAACAGATAAAAGATGCAGGCTTGTTTTGGGCCGGGATGCCAGGCCTACTGGCGAAGTGATAAGCAGACTTGTGTCAGGCACTGTTGCTTCAATGGGTATTGATGTAATCGATCTTGGCCTTGCCACAACACCTACAGTGGAAATAGCGGTTAGCGGTGAGAAAGCTGACGGGGGTATAATAATTACAGCCAGCCATAACCCTGTGCAGTGGAATGCTCTTAAATTGCTGAATGACAAGGGCGAATTCTTATCTGCCGCTGATGGGGAGCAAATACTTGAAATAGCCGCTGATATGGATTACAGCTTTGCCGGATATGAACATACAGGCTCAATAAGTAAAAATAACGGATACCATGCCAGGCATATTGAGATGGTCCTTAAAATGCCCGGAATAAATATTGAAAAAATAAAGAGCCGTGACTTTACCGTGGCTGTGGACTGTGTTAACTCAGTGGGCGGACTGGTATTGCCTGAATTGCTGAAAAAGCTGGGTGTAAAGAAGGTGGTGGAGCTTTATACAAGCCCAACGGGAATATTTCCCCATAATCCCGAGCCACTGCCGGAGAACCTTAAGGAGCTTTCCGCTGCTGTTCTGAGTAATAATGCCGATCTTGGTTTTGTGGTGGATCCCGATGTCGACAGGCTGGCTGTAATTTCAGAGGATGGAACAAGTTTTAACGAGGAATACACAATTGTGGCCTGCGCTGATTATATACTGTCAAAAAATGGTGGTGACAGCGTCAGCAATATGTCCTCAAGCAGGGCACTGAGAGATATAACTGAAAAATATGGTGGTAAATGGCATGCCTCGGCAGTGGGTGAGGTGAATGTGGTGGCAAAGATGAAAGAGGTAAATGCCATAATAGGAGGTGAAGGGAATGGAGGTGTAATCTATCCCCCTCTTCATTACGGGCGTGATGCCCTTGCCGGGATAGCTTTATTCCTTTCGCTGCTGGCAGAGAGTGGTAAGAGCTGCTCGGAGCTCAGGTCCTCATACCCCTCCTATGTTATTTCCAAAAACAGGGTTGAACTGTCTGAGGGTATTGATCCTGATGCCCTGCTTGAAGAGATAGACAGGGAACTATCCGGTGATGTGGTAAACCGTGAAGACGGGTTGCTAATTGAAAATGAAAAAGGATGGGTGCAGGTGAGGAAGTCAAATACAGAACCCATATTAAGAATCTACTCTGAAGGCAGAACAAAAGAGGAAGCGGATGAACTGGCCGGACAAGTCATAAAAATTGTTAAAAAGCAGGCCTGAGCATTACTTATTTTATTTTTCCGGAATAAAAGGCTGTTTAGGGTTGTCAGTAATTATGGTGGAACAAAAATAATGGTTCCACTGTTAATTATTGTTAAATAGGCTGTTAATGTTGTTACAGCTGGTAATACAGGCCTTTTTTTTTAATAATTTTGGACAGTTTTTGGTTGGTATAAATTTTAAAAAATAATGAAGAAGACATTAATTATCTCAGGAATAGTGGTAGCAGTTGCAATAATCGGACTGACAATTTTCAACCGCCTTACAAAGAAGGATGAAACAGGTCAGCTTTTTGCCGAAGCCACAAGGGGGAAGTTTGAAATTCTTGTGACAACAACGGGAGAGTTACAGGCAGAAAATTCAACCGATATAGAAGGGCCCGAAGGACTTGGGGGCAGGAGGATGAGATTCAGGAATATAACCATACAGGACCTTATCCCGGAGGGAACAGTTGTGCAGAAAGGCGACTATGTGGCTACACTTGACAGGTCGGAAGCTGATAACAGCCTGAAGGATGAGCTGGATGAGATGGAGCAGATGGAGAATGATTATGAGATGAAAAAGCTTGACACTACCATAACCCTGGGCGATCTGAGGGATGACCTCCTTAACCTTAAATTCAATATGGAAGAGGCAGAGATAACACTCGAGCAGTCAAAATATGAGCCTCCCACAACCATCCGCCAGAACAGGATCAACCTTGACAAGGCGGAGAGGGCATATGAGCAGGCTGTTAAGAATTATGAGCTTAAAGAACAGCAGGCAAGGGCCGATATGAGAGAGGCAAGCCTGGAGCTGAGGAGACAGAGGCAGACAGTACAGGATATGCAGGATGTGCTGGCACAGTTTACTGTAACCGCACCAGCCGCGGGAATGGTTATCTATAAGAGAGAATGGGGAGGTGAGAAACGTAAGGTAGGATCAAGTATCAGTCCATGGGATCCCGTGGTGGCCACTCTGCCGGACTTCTCGTCCATGATATCCAAAACCTATATCAATGAGATAGATATAAGTAAGGTCACAGAGGGACAGCAAGTGAGGATAGGTGTTGATGCTTTTCCTGGAAAAAACTATACGGGCGAGGTTATAAGTGTTGCCAATATTGGCGAACAGCTTCCGAATACGGATGCCAAGGTGTTTGAGGTAATAATTAAACTCGATGAAGTGGAGTCTATACTTCGTCCTTCAATGACCACAGGCAACCAGATAGTTACCGCTTCATATGATGATGTTGTATCCGTACCCCTTGAATGTGTGCATGCTACCCAGGACAGTATACCTTATGTTTACAGGAAGAACAAGGTCAGGCAGATCGTTGTTCTGGGACCTTCCAATGAAAACATGGTGATTGTTGAAGAGGGGGTTGAAGAAGGTGATATGCTTTATCTGAGTATGCCTGAAGAGGCCGGGGAGTTTAAGACAGAGGGCGAGGAGCTGAAAGAAATAATCAAAGAAAAGAAGATACAAAGACTGGAAGAAGACAGACAGAGGGAAGAAGATATTGTTGAGCAACAAAATAACAGGCCGGGCACACGGCAGATGAGCCCTGAGATGAGGAAGAAGTTTCAGAATATGAGTGAAGAGGAAAGGCAGAAGATGAGAAGTTCAGGGCAGGGCCGGGAAGGCCAGGGAGGCCGTGAAGGAAGCCCGGAGACAGTTGTAAGGCAGGAACAGCCCGATAAGCAGTGATAATACCGGGCACCTGTGTAAACTTCATAAGTTTATTGATATGATAAAAAGATATTTCCATAATGTTATTATTGCCTTTGAAGCAATACTGGCAAACAAGCTTAAATCAGTGCTTACTGCCCTGGGAATTATTTTCGGTGTGGCCGCTGTTATCAGTATGCTGGCCATCGGGAAAGGTGCCCAGCAGGAGATACTGGAGCAGATCAAGATGGTGGGGGTAAATAATATACTTATAAACCCTGTAATCGAAACGGAAGAATCTTCCGGTGAAGAGGGTGAGAAGCAACAGAAAAAATTTTCACCGGGACTCACACTGAGAGATATGGAGGCTATAAAGGCTGTCCTGCCTTCAATGAAAAAAATAAGCCCCGAGATATCGTTTAATTCAACGGTGGTACTTAACGGCATGAATTATTCAGCCAAGCTGGTAGGTGTTAAGAATGATTATTTTGATCTTTATAATCTGCCACTGAACCATGGCAATTATTTTAATGACTACCAGGAGGAGCATGGTGTGCAGGTCTGTCTTATAGGTGCCAATATAAGGGCCAAGTTTTTCAGCCAGGTCGATCCTGTGGGGCAGTATATAAAATTTGACGGTGTATGGCTTAAGGTGATAGGGGTGCTGGAA
The DNA here is from genome assembly GCA_034521735.1 of Bacteroidales bacterium. Classification (GTDB taxonomy): domain Bacteria; phylum Bacteroidota; class Bacteroidia; order Bacteroidales; family VadinHA17; genus UBA9300. The sequence continues at coordinate 45,131 of JAXHLX010000005.1, read as the reverse complement.
AGGACGAATGTGGACCTTACAGGCTTTGAAGATGCAGGTGTGAATGTGTATAATGATAATATATATATCCCTGTTAAAACAATGCTGATGAGGTACCAGAACAGGGAGCTGCTTAATAAGAAGCTTACCACACAGGCATCAACCCGGGTTATGGCTATGGGACACGGAAGAATCACAGTGTCCGGGGGTTCGGATCCCGGACAGTCATCATCGACCAATTATCATCAGCTTGACAGGATAGTGGTACAGGTGGATGAGACTGAGAATATCAAGCCCTCAACCGAAGTGCTCAGCCGGATGATGCTCAGGAGACACCAGGGCGTGAAAGATTTTGAGATAACGGTGCCGGAACTGCTGCTCAAGCAACAGCAGAGAACGAAGGATATTTTTAATATAGTACTGGGAGCAATAGCCAGCATATCGCTGGTGGTGGGAGGTATAGGCATAATGAATATTATGTTTGCATCGGTAATGGAACGTATTAAGGAGATAGGTACGCGCATGGCCATAGGAGCAAAGAAAATGGATATAGTGGTGCAGTTTCTTTCGGAAGCGGTGCTTATCAGTGTGACGGGCGGACTCATAGGTATATTCCTTGGAGTTATTTTGTCCAGGCTCATAAATGAAATAGCAGGTATACTCACAATAGTGTCTCCCTTCTCTGTTATTATCGCCTTTGGTGTTTCCGCAGCAGTAGGTGTAATTTTCGGATACTCACCGGCAAAAAGGGCCTCGGAGAGAGATCCTATCGAATCACTCAGGTACGAATAAAAAAACAATCAATAAATGAAAAGGATAATATTTTCACTGGCAGTTATATTTTTTATCAGTTCAGCCGGCATAATACATTCACAGGAAGTCAAAAGACTGACCCTGGATGAGGTGATGGTGCTGTCCGAGGAACAGTCACTGCAGGCCATACTTGCCAAACATATGTTCAGGGCCAACTACTGGCAGTTCCGTACATTCAAGGCGGAATACCTCCCTTCACTTACATTTACCGGCACCCTGCCCGAATATAACAGGATATATGAGAAAGAATATGATTATAGTACAGGTAGTGAGTATTATGTTGAGAAGAATACAAACAGTGTCTCAGGCCGGCTCTCTCTTTCGCAGAATATAGGCCTGACAGGCGGCAACGTGTCCCTTGAATCCGACTTCAGACGTTTTGATGTTATCAGTACGGACGGCTCAACACAGCAATACATATCAACTCCCGTAAGCATAAACTATAACCAGCCCCTTTTCAGGTTTAATGAATTCAAATGGCAGAAGGAAATTGAACCCCTCAAGTATGAAGAGGCTAAAAAGGATTACATTGCTGCTGTTGAGGAGGTTCATATATCGGCTGTCCGCAGGTTTTTTCAGCTGGCCCTGGCGCAGATCAATATGGAAATAGCAGATATGAACTATGCTAATGCTGACACTCTGTATAATATCGCCCAGGGGAGGTATAACCTGGGCACCATTGCAGAAAATGAACTGCTTCAGATGGAGCTGTCCTATCTTAATGCTGAAACTTCCAGGAATGAAGCTTATAATAACCTGAATGATATGAAGCAGAGGCTGTCGTCATTCCTTGGGTATACTGAAAATGTTCAGATAGAACTTATTGTACCAGATGAGATACCGGCATTTGATGTTAACGGCGAAAAAGTGCTCAATCTGGCACTTGAGAATAACCCTGAAATGCTGTCGCTGGATATTCAGCTGCTGGAGGCAAAACGTGACGTAGCCCAGGCAAAGGCAGAGAAAGGCCTTAATGCAAATATGAATGTCAGCTTTGGCCTGCAGGGACAGTCTGATATTATTCCGGGAGCATACCAGTCCCTTGATGATCAGCAGCGTGTAAGTATCGGCCTTACAATACCTATTATGGACTGGGGATTAAGGCGGGGACGTCACCGTATGGCACAGTCGTCACAGGAGGTGACCAGGACACAGGTCCAGCAATCGCTTATTGATTTTGAACAGCAGCTCTTCCTTGATGTGGCCCAGTTTAACCTCCAGGAGAACCAGGTGCGTATAGCCGCCAAATCTGATACGGTGGCAATGAAGATGTACGAAGTGACCAAGCAGAGGTTCCTTATCGGCAATGTTGACGTGCTTGAACTGAATAATGCCGATACAAAGAAGGATGAAAACAAAAGAGCTTATATACAGGCACTGCAGAATTACTGGACATATTATTATAATATGCGCAGCCTCACACTCTATGATTTCGAGGCAGGCAAGCCTATAGAGGTGGATTTTGACAGACTGGTGGAATAAGACTATAATCATTCTTAGCATAATTACGGAATTATTTTATACTGTTTACCTGCGGTGCTTACCGTAAATAACAGGCCCGGGATCATGCCCTGATAATGCATCTGTTATTATAAGCCTAAGGATTAAATCTTTTTGGAAAAATTTAATATCTTTGCCCGTCCGTTAAAAGGACACTAAGAGCTTATTAGATTTTTCGATAATAAAAAAATACTTACAAATGCAAAACAAAGGAGCGATTCTGTTTTTAGCCATATTATTAGCGCTGGTAACAGTATACCAGCTTTCGTTTACTGTTGCTTCATACAGTGTTAAGCAGGATGCCAAAGAGTATGCTGAAGGAGACCTGAATAAAGAAGTTGCTTATCTCGATTCCATAGCATCACTTCCAAAAAGTGAGTGGAGCTTCCTGGGTAATTCATTCAAGGAGGTACAGACAAAAGAGATAAACCTGGGTCTCGACCTTAAAGGAGGTATGGACGTGACACTTGAGGTATCGGTGGAAGAAATAGTCAGGGCGCTTTCAAATTACAGCACTGACGAAACATTTAACCGGGCCATGGCTATGGCCAGGGAGAAGCAAAAGGAAAGCCAGAGAAATTTTATTGAGCTTTTCGGTGAGTCTTTTGAGGAGATCGATCCCAATGCCAGCCTGGCAGGGATATTCGGCACCATGGAATTGCGTGATAAGGTTAACTTTAACTCCACCAATGCCGAAGTCCTGGATGTTTTGCGTGAAGAAGCGGAAGGAGCTATTGACAATGCTTTTAATATATTGAGCAGCAGGATTGACAGGTTTGGTGTTACCCAGCCCAATATTTCAAGACTGGAGGCAAGGGGACGAATACTGGTTCAATTGCCGGGAGTGAAAGACCCGCAGAGGGTCAGGGAACTCTTGCAGGGTACGGCTGAACTGCAATTCTGGGAGACATATAATAACAGCGAAGTGATAAACTACCTGATGGAAGCCAATGATCTTCTGGTGTCAATAAAGGCTGATATGGAAGCACTGCAGGCTGAGAAAAGCGAAGATGCTGCAGTTACCGGGGAAGAAGTAGAAGCAACATCGCCTGAAGACCTTGCTGGACACTGAAGAGCAGCAGGATACCACAGCCGGTGAAACACTGCTGGATATGCTGGGAGATACAACTGAAACCGGTGAGGCAGAGAGCCGAGACCAGTGGAATACACAGAATCCATTATTTGCCGTTCTCAATCCGGCTGTTACCAGGGAGGGTGAACCCCTGCCCGGATCAACGATAGGCTATTCACACTATCAGGATACCGCAAAGGCGATGGATTACCTGAAGATGGACCGGATAAGATCTCTCTTCCCGAGGGATTTGCGTTTTTACTGGAGTTCTGATCCGATGACCGGCGATGAGACCGAGAGTATTTATCAGCTGCATGCCATTAAGGTGACAACACGGGACGGACGTCCGCCACTTGATGGTGATGTGGTTACATCAGCCAGGGTTTCGTACGGACAGACAGGCTCTTCAGCCAAGGTGGATATGTCAATGAATGCAGAAGGGGCCCGTACATGGGCAAGGCTGACAGGCGCGAACATAGGAAGGGCCATCGCCATTGTACTTGACGGATATGTGCGTTCAGCACCCACTGTTTCGTCAGAGATAAAGGGCGGATCATCAGAGATAACAGGTGACTTTACCATTGAAGAGGCAGAAGACCTTGCCAATATACTTAAATCGGGTAAACTGCCGGCACCCGCACGTATCATTAATGATACCGTTGTAGGGCCTTCACTGGGAAGGGAAGCCATCACAGCAGGTCTTAACTCATTCCTTATAGCATTTGTTATAGTAATGCTTTATATGGTATTTTACTACAGTCGCCGTGCCGGTCTGGTAGCCGATATTGCCCTACTAGTCAATATGTTCTTTATACTGGGCGTGCTGTCATCCCTGGGTGCAGTGCTTACACTGCCCGGTATAGCAGGTATTATCCTTACCATTGGTATGTCTGTGGACGCCAACGTGCTGATATATGACAGGATTAAGGAAGAACTCAGGGCAGGCAAGGGTGTTAAGCTTGCTGTAGCCGACGGATATAAGAATGCAAGGTCGGCCATCATTGACGCCAACCTTACAACACTTCTTACAGGTATTGTTCTATATATTTTCGGAACAGGACCGATAAAAGGTTTTGCCACAACACTGGTCATCGGTATTGTGACATCCTTCTTCACAGCTTTCTTTATTACCCGGATTATATATGACTCTTTACTGAAGCATAATATGCGTCTCACCTTTGCTACCAAATTGACAGAGAATGCATTTAATAACATGAAAATCGATTTTATTGGTAAAAGGAAGATTTTCTATGTTATATCTGGATTGATTATTATCGGCGGTATAGCCTCACTGGTGGGCAAAGGTCTGAACCCGGGCATCGATTTTACAGGAGGTCGATCATATGTTATCCGTTTTGAAGAGCCCGTTCCCACAACCAGGGTGGCAGACCTTCTGGGTGATGTGTACGGACAGGATCCCATGGTAGTGGTCTTCGGTAATGAAAACCAGGTTAAGATAACCACCAAGTACAAGGTTGATGAACCCGAAGCCGAAGATGAGGTTGAAACATTGTTATACCAGGGACTGCAGCCGGTATTGCCTGAGGGCATCGATAAAGACACATTCCTGTCTGATTACAGGCAGAGCAGCCAGACAGTAGGACCGACCATTGCCTTTGATATAGTGATCAAGGCCATCTACGCAATTGGCTTCTCCCTGCTGATAATATTCCTTTATATACTGCTCAGGTTCAGGAACTGGCAGTTCGGGCTTGGCGCCCTGGCCGCACTGGTGCATGATGTGCTTATTGTGTTGGGACTCTTCTCACTATTGCACGGTATACTGCCTTTCTCCCTGGAGATTGACCAGGCCTTTATCGCAGCCATACTCACGGTTGTTGGTTATTCAATAAATGATACCGTGGTGGTCTTTGACCGTATAAGGGAGTATCTTGGTATATACCGGAAGAGGGAGCGTACGGAAATACTGAACCTTGCACTTAACAGTACAATAAGCCGTACCTTCAGTACATCGCTGAGTACCTTTGTGGTGCTACTGGCAATATTTATTTTCGGCGGTGAAGTGATACGTGGATTCATCTTTGCACTGCTGGTAGGTGTGGTTGTAGGTACTTATTCCTCACTCTTTGTGGCTACCCCGGTGGTATTTGATACCATAAGAAAAGGAGAAACGGAAAGAGTGCTGAAAGGCAAGAAGTCATGATAAAAGTGATAAAGCCAGGAGAGACTTTATTATAATTATGCATTCAGGATAATACGCAGGAGGGAGATGAAACTGCTGGCAGGGCATCTTCTCATGTAAGGATCTTTTAACATGTGAGCCTGATTGTTATTAAAATATTTCTTGCTAAATTTGCATAAATAGGAAGGTCTGAATATGGCAGTATATTTATTTATCAGCGGACAGGAGATATTTATCATTATGGTGGTTGCCCTTATCCTGTTCGGAGCACAGAAGATACCTGAGATAGCCAAAGGCCTTGGTAAAGGAATGCGTGAATTCAGGAAGGCTACCGATGATATAAAGCGGGAATTCAATGAAAGCACTAAAGATGTTAAGGATGATATCAAAGATGTATCTGATACGGTAAATAAGAATTTAAAGGACTGACCGGATATTATTCTTACCTGAAAAAGCGCTCTCCTGATGACATACCTGATGCTTTTTACCGGCCTTGCTTTGCTGCTTATCAGCGGCGAGTTTCTTGTAAGGGGCTCGGTGGCACTGGCAGCTCATTTTAAATTATCCAAACTGGTTATTGCACTTACTGTCGTTTCCTTCGGCACCTCAGCCCCTGAGCTGGTGGTAAGTGTTGATGCCGCATTATCAGGTCATCCGGCTATCTCGGCAGGCAATGTGGTGGGCAGTAATATCTCAAATATCGGGCTGGTACTGGCTCTTGCCATAATAATCACACCTTTTTATGTAAATACCAGGTCGGTGATGCGCGACTGGATTACAATGATGGTTCTGAGCCTGTTGCTGCTGATAATGTTAAGTGACCTGCAGCTTTCGCGTATCGAGGGCATTATATTGCTTGTCTTACTGGTATCTTTCATCTATTTTACCCTGAGTGTGTCACGGAAAACTATTCCGGACGGCAAGACTGGACCACCTGTAGTGAAAATTAAACTGCCCGCAGCAATCATTATGGTAGTATTGTCATGCGGTGGACTGGTGGCAGGGGCCGATTTGCTGGTGAAGGGAGCCACTGACATAGCAAGAATGATGGGCCTTAGTGAAAGGATAATCTCTGTTTCAGTCATCGCACTGGGTACCAGTCTGCCCGAGCTTGCCACATCAGCTGTGGCAGCTGTACGTAAAGAGAATGATATATCCATTGGCAATATCCTTGGCTCCAATATATTCAATATACTGGCAATACTCGGCATAACCTCGCTTATCAGTCCTTTCAGCCTTGACGATCCCGGTTTTTTCTTTGACCTGGCATGGATGTGCGGGATATCACTGATATTATTTATTCTTATGCTACCTTTGCGGGGGACTGTTTTGCGGAGATGGAAAGGATTGCTGCTTGCTGTATTATATTTGACTTATATATATATTGTCTTCTTTGTTAAATAACGAGGAGGATTCAAATTTTGAAGGATGATTAAAGCAAAAGATATAACTAAATCATACGGAGACCTGAAAGTACTTAAAGGTATTGACCTTGATGTCAGAAAGGGGGAAATAGTGACTATAGTGGGTCCCAGCGGTGCAGGCAAGACCACCCTTCTACAGATACTGGGCACCCTCGACAGGCCTGATGAGGGATTTGTTGAATGCGACGGCGTGCTGCTTAATATGCTTAACGCCAGGCAGCTGGCCCGCTTCAGAAATGAGCAGATAGGCTTCGTGTTCCAGTTCCACCAGCTGCTGCCTGAGTTTACAGCACTGGAGAATGTGTGTATACCGGCATATATAGGCGGGAAAAGCAGGCAACAGGCAGAGAAAAGGGCGGGGGAGCTGCTTGGGTTTCTGGGACTGGATTCGCGACTTGAACATAAGCCTTCGGAGTTAAGCGGCGGAGAGCAGCAAAGGGTTGCCGTTGCCAGGGCTCTGGTTAATAATCCCAGGGTGATACTGGCTGATGAACCCTCGGGAAACCTGGATACAGAAAATAAGGAGGAACTGCATAAATTATTTTTTGATCTCAGGGATAAGTTCGGGCAAACGATAGTGATAGTGACCCACGACAGGGAACTGTCAGGTATGTCCGACAGGAAAATAGAAATAAAAGACGGTGTGATTTTCAATGGCTGACAGGAAACAAAGAAATTAAAAACGGTATGATCTTCAATGGCTGAATCCTGGAAAAAGAATTTCTCATACGATGAGATGAAGGAGTTCCTTGAATTGAAATACGAACAGTTTAATAAGCCTTCCTTTATCGTAAATGACCCGGTGTCTGTACCCCATCAGTATAGCCTTAAGCAGGATATAGAAATAGCCGGGTTTCTTACAGCCACGATAGCATGGGGGAGGCGCGATCTTATCCTTGGTGCTGCAAACAGGCTGATGGAGATGATGGGAAGGAGTCCCGGCGACTTCATCCTTAACGCAGGCAACAAAGATATTGACCGTCTGGGTGATTTCTATTACCGTACCTTTAATGGAGATGACTGCCGTACCTTCATTTATGCCTTGAGGAATATATACTCTTCATATGACAGTATGGAAGATGTGCTGCTGAAATACCTGGAGCAGGGTGATGACTGGAAGGCTGCTGTAAGCGGATTGCGAAATGAGTTTTTCAGTGTACCTCACCCCAGGCGCACGCATAAGCATTTTGCAGATATCTCCAGGGGTGCTGCAGGGAAAAGGCTCAATATGTTCTTCAGGTGGATGGTAAGGGATGACGGAAAGGGTGTTGATTTCGGGTTGTGGAAAAGAATCAGCCCATCCATGTTGTATATCCCGCTGGACTTCCATACAGGCAATGTATCACGTAAGCTGGGATTGCTTGCGCGGAAGCAGGACGACTGGAAGGCTGTCGAAGAGCTTAGCTCGGTGCTGAGGCTTTTTGACGGGGATGACCCGGTGAAGTATGATTTTTCCCTGTTCGGGCTGGGCATAATCGAAAAATTTTGATTATGGATTATTTTGATTTTAAGCAATTTCGGATATACCAGCAGAAAGCGGCCTTTAAGGTGGGCACCGACTCTGTTCTGCTGGGTGCCTGGACTGATCCTTCATCTGCCGCCACTATCCTGGATATAGGTACTGGCACCGGCCTGCTAGCACTGATGATGGCACAAAAGAGCCCGGCTGATATAACAGCAATTGAGCCTGACGGGCAGTCATATGAAGAGGCAGTCAGCAATGCCGGTAATAGCCCGTGGAGCAACAGGATCAATATAACAAACACCAGGTTGCAGGACTATCACCCTGCAGGCCCGGACTTTGACCTTATTATCAGCAATCCCCCTTTTTTCCGGAGCTCACTGCACAATAAGGATGAGCGTTTATCCAGGACGAGGCATGATTGTGACCTGTCATCGCAGGAACTGCTGGAGGGAGCGGGCAGGCTTATGAGTGCGGGCGGCACCTTCTGCCTTGTACTGCCTTATGCAGAGTCGGCACTGTTTATAGCTGAAGCCGCAGATTTTGGCCTATACTGTAACAGGATTCTGAAAGTTAAGCCGCTGCCCTCATCACCGGTAAAAAGGGTTCTGATGGAGTTTGGCAGGAAGAAGAAAGAGCTGCATCAGGCATTTCTTACTATAGAAAAAGGTGAAAGACACGAATATACCGCTGCTTACAGGAAATTGACAGCCGCCTATTATCTTTATTTCTAAAACATAAGCTCCGATTCGGGTAAACCGTATTCTTCCTCTGTCCTGATGCCCAATTCTTCAAGACTGTCAAGTACGGGCATATATATCTCCTTTTTCACAGGCCGGTAAACACCTTTCAGATTTATCTTCCCCTCCAGGATGAGCCTGGCTGCAATAGCAGCAGGCAGGGCTACCGTACGTGCCACTGAAGTGTCGCCCCCGGCAGATGCAGAACCGTAATCCACCATCTGTGAGCTGATGACCTCCGTGCTTCCATCCTTGTGCCTTGCCAGGAAGATATGTTTGAGAACGGTCATATCCCTTTCTCCATCACCGAGCATCATTTTATCCATCATCAGTCCGGATATTATGTCAAAAGGCAGTTTTCATAAAGGAGGGAATCTTTTTATCACTTAAAAGGCCCAGCCATTCGAAGGATTTTATTGCTGCTGAGTCAAGGTTCAGATTGAGATGCTCTGCCAGTTGTTCTTTAATATTATCTCTACCCCCTCCTGTCCTGTCTCTTATCATATCTGCATAAGTCTTACCGGAGAAGTCTTCCTGTGCTCTGTTAAGCAGATTGACTGATTTCATGGCATCGATGGTCTCACACCAGCCTTTATACCTGAATGTGCCCCTGAATATGGTCTTTATGCCCTGCAGTCCGTATATATCAATATAGTTTATTGAATCCCTGTTGGGGTATACTTCCAGTGTACCCACATCCCTTACTTTATAATCAAAGGTTTTTTTGAACAGCTCTTCAGGCCTGATGGTAACTACCCTGCCCTCGTCAAGGTACCTGGCATCATTCAAGCCAGCCAGCAGCACCCCTTCCGGACTCCATGAAAATTTATATCCCATGGGATTGTCAATATTCTCGGGAGCCGGCAGTGCGCCACACACAGACCAGAATTTCTCAATGGTTCCCCCCTTGCTTTTTATATTGTCAATGATCTTCATGGCTGACATATGATCTATGCCCGGGTCAAGCCCTATCTCGTTAAGGATGATAATCCCCGCTTCCCTCGCTTTTTTATCCAGACCTGACATCTCATGCCTGACATAGGATGTTGTTACCATATTTTTGCCGTATTGTATGCATACCTCTGCAACGCCGGCATGGAATTTATAGGGCAGCAGACTGACAACCAGTTCTGCTTCTTTAACCAGGGGTTTGAGAACTTCTGTCTCATTTGCATCCCAATATATTATCTCGCCGTTGGGATGATCCTTCAATATTTTCCTTGCTTTATCGCAGGTATTGCATGCTATTGTCACCTTATAGTTATGCTTCAGCAGGTAATCAATCAGCGGTTTGGCTACCATGCCGGCTCCCAGTACCAGTATTTTGTGCATAATAGTTTTTTTTGGGTTCAATTATGAGCATTAATATACGATATTGATTTTTCTCATTCAATGACATATGGATGTTTTTTTATTTTACCCCGGTCTTAGTATTGCGGACACCGCTTTGACCGCACTATTATATTATCTTTTTGCCTTCTCAACATGCTGATACAGCCCGGCATGTTTACAAAGCAATGGCATTACGGGGCTTTTATTATCAACAAACAGTTAAGAGACCTTTCTTTAAAACATACATCATCGTATATTTGTATTAGCTGCCGGATAGAAATATTAACATAAGAAGCTGTATAATAAGCCAATGAAGAAGCCCGGAAAACATGTAGAGACACCGCTGATGAAGCAGTATTACAGTATCAAGGAGAAGCATCCTGATGCAATACTGCTGTTCAGAGTAGGCGATTTCTATGAGACATTCGGGGAGGATGCAATACGTGCTTCCGGGATACTGGGCATAACACTCACCCGCAGGGCCAATGGGGCAGCTTCATGGGTTGAGCTGGCAGGTTTTCCCTACCATGCACTTGATAACTACCTTCCGAAGCTGGTAAGGGCAGGTCAGAGAGTGGCCATATGTGAGCAGCTGGAAGATCCGAAGCTTACAAAGAAAATAGTTAAAAGAGGTATAACAGAGCTGGTGACACCGGGTGTTTCCCTCAATGATAATGTACTGGAGCATAAGGAGAATAATTTCCTGGCAGCCGTACATATTTATAAATCCATCAGCGGTGTGGCTTTTCTTGATATATCCACCGGGGAGTTTATGGTTGCGCAGGGCTCACATGCTTATGTAGATCAGCTGCTAAGCAACTTCGCCCCTAAAGAGGTGCTCTTTGAAAAGGGTAAGACAGATGAGTACAGGGAGTTATACGGATCAGAGTATTATAATTTTAAGCTTGATGACTGGATATTCAGGATTGATGCAGCCAATGACAGGTTACTGAAGCATTACGGGACAAAGTCACTGAAAGGTTTTGGTATCCACGATCTTGATTATGCAATAATTGCAGCAGGGGCCATACTGCATTATCTTGATATAACCCGTCATGAGAAGATAGCTCATATTACAGGTATCTCAAGGATAGAGGAGGAGAAGTATGTGTGGCTCGACCGTTTCACCATGCGTAACCTTGAACTGTTTGGCTCGCCCTTCCATGGTGCGCGCACCCTTATTGATATCATAGACCGGACTTCGAGTCCCATGGGAGGCAGGCTGCTGAAGAAATGGATATCATTGCCCCTGAAAGACGAAAAGCCGGTGCGCGAAAGGCATGAGACCGTTGAATATATGGTAAATGATACCGGTTTCATGAATGATATACGCGGACAGCTTAAGCAGGTGGGTGATCTTGAGCGTATGGTTTCCAAGATAGCTACCGGGCGTATTAATCCGCGGGAGGTGGTGCAACTCAAGAGATCACTGAAGGCAGTGCTGCCAATAAAAGAGCTGTGCGGAAAATCGGAATGCAGTCCACTGAACACCTTTGCTTCAAAGATCAATCCCTGCCAGGAGCTGGTTGATAAAATTGAAAACAGCATTAATGATGATCCTCCTGCATTGATCAGCAAAGGCAGGGTGATATGTGAGGGAGTATCAGCAGAGCTGGATGAGCTGAGGCATATACTTAATTCCGGGAAAGATTACCTGGTTGAGCTGCAGTCGCGGGAGAGTGCCAGAACAGGCATAACCAGCCTTAAGGTGGGCTTCAATAATGTTTTCGGTTATTACATAGAAGTACGGAATACCCACAAGTCAAGGGTTCCGGATGAGTGGATACGCAAGCAGACACTGGTAAGTGCCGAAAGGTATATCACGGAAGAGCTGAAAGAGTATGAGAATAAGATACTGGGTGCTGAAGAGAAGATACTGGCTCTGGAACAGCAGCTTTATAACGGGCTGGTGGATTACCTCGGGGGCTTTATAAGTCAGATACAGCTGAATGCTGCCGTGGTGGCTGAGCTGGACTGCCTCCTGTCCTTTGCCCTGGTGTCTGCCGATAATAATTATGTAAGGCCGGATATAAATGATTCGTACACCATTGATATAAAAGGTGGCCGGCACCCGGTCATCGAGCAGATGTTGCCGGCAGATGAGTCCTATATACCCAATGATGTTTACCTTGATAATGAGCAGCAGCAGGTGATAATACTTACCGGTCCGAATATGTCCGGTAAGTCGGCCCTGCTGAGGCAGACGGCCCTGATTGTCCTGCTTGCCCAGGCAGGGTGTTTTGTCCCGGCCTCATCAGCAAGCATAGGCCTTGTGGATAAGATCTTTACAAGGGTAGGGGCATCGGATAATATCAGCCTGGGCGAATCAACCTTTATGGTGGAGATGAACGAGGCCGCCAGCATACTTAATAACCTGTCAGACCGCAGCCTGATACTCCTTGATGAGATAGGTCGTGGCACCTCAACCTATGACGGTATATCCATTGCCTGGGCAATGGTTGAATATATCCATGAGCAGCGCTGCAGGGCCAAGACACTCTTTGCAACCCACTACCATGAGCTTAATGAGATGGAGAACTCTTTTAGCAGGGTCAGGAATTATAATGTATCCATTAAGGAGCTTGATGATAAGGTGATCTTCCTGAGGAAGCTGAAGAGGGGAGGCAGCGAGCACAGTTTCGGCATACACGTGGCGCGCATGGCAGGTATGCCCCTGAGCGTGGTAAAGAGGGCCGAAGATGTGCTTAAGCAGATGGAGGAGGGTGGAAAGAAAGGTAATATTGCCAAACCGGTGGGTGATATTGCTTCAAACCGTGAGGGACTGCAGCTTAGCTTCTACCAGCTCGATGACCCTGTGCTTAAGCAGATAAGCGATGAGCTGTCAGGTTTGGATGTAAACAACCTAACACCTGTCGAGGCCCTTAATAAGCTGTACAGTATTCAGAAGTTGTTGCATAAATAATATTTCCGGTATCACTGCTTGTCACTCGGACCTTATCAGCGCCCCTTCGCATATTTCCGGTATGTGATATCTTAAATCCACTGTGTTAAAGCCGGATTTTTTTAATCCTACCTGTAACGGCAACATGCATTACAGTTACTCAGCTCTTCTTATTCAATCATTTTCTGGTTATGGGAGTTGACAAAAAGGATGGTTCCCAGCTCATCGTAGCCTGCAAAGACATTTGTTTCATGCTTTAGTGCTTCGCCCCGGAAACCTATCATTGTCAGCCCTGCATCCCTGGATCTTTCATTAATCAGGTCTTTTGGATTAACATCGGGCTCTTCAATTATTATTTCTATGCTCTGTTCGGTGATTGGAAGCCTTCCTTCTTTAATAAGCTTCCTGTTGTTTTCCCTGACTTCATAATATTGGTCGGGTTTGCAGATATCGAATATTTTAATTTTTGATTTTTTCCAGGAGGGATGACCTGAGATTATAAAGCTAAGGAGGATCATCAGGTTTGCATTATATTCGTCAGTTGATTTTATCCATACGTGTATTCCTTCCTGGCAAACAATTTTACGTTTGGAACTGGCCAGTATACAGACGTCGAAGTTGCCGGCATTGACAAGTGCATGGTTATCCATTATTTCATTGAGCTCTTCTGGCTTTTCCTTGCTGTACTCGAAGATAACCATGTTATTTTCCATTCCTGCAATGCCCGGCAGCTGTATTGCCTGGGCAATAGCCGAAGTATAGGAAGGGGAGATAATAGTATCTATATATACATGATTCTCTATATGTTCAAAGCTTTTAACCAGCCTGGTTAATATCTCCTGTGCTTCTGTATGTGTTTTCTTTGAATAATAGCCTTCTATCCTGTGCAGGTAAGTGCCAAATCCGTATTTGAACGATATCCAGTTAAGCAGGCTGAAAGCAGTGTCTCTCTCAAAGGAGTTTTTTGATATGCATATGGCACTGGGCCTCCATTCTGTAAATGTCTTTTTTCCTGCACTTTTCTGCAGGTAAACCTGTAAGTTCCTGTTAAGCTGAAATAAAGAATTGGCAAAAATGGATTCAAGTCCCTGCCTGTCTTTATTATAATAATTGACATATACATACAGCAGAGTCATAACTATTATTGCTACCAGGGCATAGGTGGCGTTTATCTTAAACATTACCCAGAGAGATATTATAAAGCCGGGAAGGGAAATGTACCATCTCGATTTGAAGGAAGGTCTGTAGGATGGACTGGCCCCAAAATGGTTGAGAAAAGAGATAAGGCATAATGTTCCGTAGGTTACCAGAAAAAACATTGAAATGATACCGGCAACAGCATTGACGTTACCCAGGGCTACAAATATCATTGCTATGCTCACTGTGACAATTGAGGCATGTACCGGCTCCTTATCCTTTTTCCTTCCGCGTGACAGCCACCAGTTAATTCTTGATGAAGGGAAGGAGCGGTCGGATGCAAGGGCCTGTAAGGTGCGTGGAGCAACCATCACTGAGCCCAGTGCTGATGAAATGGTTGATGCTGCCAGTCCCATCGGTATTATTACCGCCCCTCCAATGGCTATCTTCCCCATAACAAACTGGTTATTTATAAGATCATCCACGCTTGCTGAAGAAGCAAGCTTATAGACAATGAAAAAATATATTATCAGTCCTGAGAAAGTGGCAATTGTGGTACCCCGTGGTATTGACTTTGACGGGTCCATGAGATCGCCTGACAGGCCAACACCGGCTGTCATCCCGGTAAATGCCGGAAAGATAATTGCAAAGACAAGGAAGAAGCTTTCCTTATTTCTGAATGCAGCTGACTCAAGTGAATAAGAGACCTCCGATGCATGTTCTGTTGACCCCAGGAAAAAGAGGGTGATTGATACAGCAAGTATGACAACAACAACATAAAGTGCTTTTACCCCCATATTGGCCCCTTTTGTGAGGATAAGAATGCCAAGTATTGTCATGGCCGGTATCGATATTACCTGCCGGGGCAGCATAATATCATATCTGTCTTTCATAAAGCGGAAAAAGAAGTCGAATGATTCGGTGAATGCAATAACGTAAAATGCCACGCTGATGGCCTGGGACAGGAACAGGGCAATACCAATGGTTGCCCCTATATTAAGCCCGAAAGACCTGCTTATAATAAAATATTCGCCTCCGCCTTCAACACGTTTGTTGGTTGCAATCTCAGATATTGCAAGGGCAGTTGGTATGGTAACCATATGCCCGACAAGGATGATCAGTATAACTCCCCAGAAGCCGAGGGTACCGACAGCATAACCAAAGCGAAGGAATAATATTGCACCGAGTATGGTGGATATTGCTGTGAAGAACACAGGAGCTGTGCCAAAACCTTGTTTTTTTGTGGCAGTCATTTCAGCTTGATTTATGAGAGTCTAATCTAATCACTTTTTTAAGAAATTTAATATTATTATGGTAAAATATTTATAAGGTTAAGGAATATTTTCCTGTAGATTTGGGGTGATGAATTTTCCTATTCAAGCTTTACTTTCAATTATTTTTGGATAAAGCAAAAAAGTGTTATTTTTGCAATCACATTTGCGGGAATAGCTCAGTTGGTAGAGCACGACCTTGCCAAGGTCGGGGTCGCGGATTCGAGTTCCGTTTCCCGCTCATCAGTCAGAAGGCAGCGATTTTAATCGCTGCCTTTCTTATTTCCGGGCGCTCCGAAGGGAGCTTGCTCCCGGGAGGAGCATCCGGAAATAAGAAATAGCCGCAATAGCGGCTTCTGACTGATGAAAGCACCGCCGCCGGGAGAGGGCTGACCGTATAGAGAATGTCCGGTGGACATTCTCAGGGAGGAGCCAGACAGAGCAGAGGGCGCGAGGCAGTTCCGCCCCGCCTTATAATATTGTGTTTATACACTTGTTTGATATACTAAAAGTATATACTTTTGTGGTATAATACATATATCATGAAATCAATATCCCTTAAAATCGATGATTCTATTTTTCAGGAAACTGAAAAGATACTGGCAAGGATCAGGAAACCCAGGAACCGGTATATCAACGAGGCAATTTATTATTATAATAGCCTACAGAATAGAAAGATTCTGGAAGAAAGTCTAAAAAAAGAGTCTGATGTTGTAAGGGAAGATTCAATGGAGGTACTCCGGGATTTTGAAGGCATTGACTATGTCGATTAAGCAATATGATATATGGATTGCCGACTTGAGTCCGCGGATCGGTACCGAGCCGGGTAAAAAGAGGCCTGTTGTTGTCATTCAGACGGACTTACTTAATAATATATCACATCCCTCTACCATTGTCTGTCCTGTTACTACCAGGGTGAAAAAAGAATCTGAAGTATTACGGGTGCACTTAAAAAAGGGAGAAGCTCAGCTTACTCGTGATTGCGATATTATGATTGACCAGATAAGGGCTGTTGATAACAGGAGGCTTGTAAAAAAGTTAGGCAGCCTGCCTCAAAATGCGAAAACCAGATTGAAAGAAAACATTAGCATAGTGCTTGATATTTAATAAGATAATATTTTGACGCAGATATAAGCTCACATACAGATTATAAACATTGTTTATTATTAAGCTAACACATTACAAGATCCGGATCAAATAAGCCGCAAAAAAAAGCCAACGAAATCCGTCGGCTTTTTTAAAGTTACCCCCAAACAGACGTAAGTTGCAACATGCTTAGTTACATTTTTGAATTATTATTTAATTAAGCCCCTGCTTCTTAATAAAGGTTCGATGGTTGCTTCTCTTCCGCGAAAGTTAACGTACATCTCAAGAGGATCCACTAAACCGTTGGGCTCTAAAACGTTCTTACGGAATGACTGAGCTGTTTTTTGATCGTATAATGAAGTTTCATTGAATGCTTCAAAAGCATCATTATCCAAAACTCCTGACCATAAATAACTATAGTAACCAGCAGAATAGCCACCAATAATATGAGAGAAATATGTAGTCCTGTACCGTGGTGCAATTTCTGGTATTAATCCTCTCTTTGCAAAGAAATCATTTTCAAATGCCCTGATATCAATATCCTTCTCTTCAGTTAATGAGTGATACTCCATATCAATAAGAGCGGCTGCTACGAATTCAACTGTTATAAATCCTTGATTAAACAGACTTGCATTTTGAATTTTATCAATCAACTCATCAGGGATTACTTCTCCGGTTTCATAATGTTTTGCATATACTTTTAAGACCTCAGGGTGTATTGCCCAGTGCTCCATTATTTGAGAAGGAAGCTCAGTAAAGTCTCTTGCCCTAAAGGTCCTTTGATAACGAACATTTGAGAATAAACCATCTAATGCATGACCAAATTCATGAAAAACCGTAGTTACATTATCCAGGCTCATTAAGGCGGGAGCATCTCCAACGGGTCCGCTTGCATTGGTAACAAAAGTTACAATAGGAATGGTTTTATTGCCATCATCATCAATCTTATAGCTACGATAACTCCCGCACCAGGCGCCACCACGTTTGCTGGCTCTTGCATAGTAATCCTGGTATAATATTCCAATGGTAGTTCCATCCGCTTCCTTTACTTCATGAGCAAAGGCATCAGGGTGAGGTAATGGAATATCTTTAATTTCAGTAAAAGTTATGCCATATAATTTGTTGGCCACATAGAAAATCGCTTCCTGAACATTTTGACGAGAAAAATAAGGGCGAATTTGTGCATCTTCAAAGTTATATTTTGCAGCACGAACTTTTTCAGCATAATTCCACCAATCCCAGGCCGCTATTTTGAAATCTTTCCCTTCGGCATCTACTATCGCCTGCATGTCTTTTACCTCTTGTTTGGCAACCTCTAATGCCGGCCACCATACCTGATCAAGTAAGTCATAAACACGTTCTGATGTTTTAGCCATTCTTGTTGATAATACCAGGTCAGCATGACTCTTATAACCCAGTAACTTTGCTTTACGCACTCTTAAATTATAGACTGCTACAGCAATAGCCTTATTATCTCTTTCATTATCGTTATCACCACGCATGGTATAGGCCGTATAAATCTGTTTACGCAATTCGCGATTTTCAGAATACGTCAGGAAAGGATACATACTTGAGCGTTGGGTTGTATAAAGCCATTTACCTTCCATGCCCTCTCTTTTTGCAGCCTCAGCTCCCGCTGCTATTACGTTTTCCGGTAATCCTTCTAAATCATTTTCATCTTCAATAATTAATTTGTAGGCATTTGTCTCACCCAATAAATTTTGACTGAACTGAACACCCAGGGAAGAAAGTTGCTTATTTATCTCTTTAAGCTCTTCTTTCGCTTCACCTTCTAAATCAGCTCCATTTCTTACAAAACCACTATAAAGATTTTCTAATAAATATAGCTGATCAGCTTCAAGACTTAAGTCGTCCTTTTGTTCGTAAACAGCTTTGATTCTGGCAAACAATCTTGGATCAAGGTTAATCTCATCGCTATGAGCTGACATGATCGGAGACAATTCTTTAACGAGTGCCTGGATTTCAGGAGTTGTATTTGCACTGTTTAAACCATACAAAACGGATGTTACCTTATCCAGGAAACTACCTGCGCGTGTATAGGCTACAATTGTATTTTCGAAGGTTGGAGCATCTGTATTATTAAGAATAGCTTCAATTTCAGCTTTTTCTTGCTTCATACCCTCTTCAATTGCAGGCTTATAATGCTCTGCTTTAATAAGATCAAATGGAGGAACTCCAAATGGAGTGTCAAATTCAGCAAAAAACGGATTATCATTTTTCACCTTTTGTTGATTGCATGCAGTTAGTACGAATAGGACTAAACAGCAAAAGATAAGTAGTTTTTTCACGGTTTTATATTTGGTTAGTGATTAATTTACAGGTAAAAATATAAAATAGCTTCTGTCGCATCGACTAAAATATCCTCTAAAATAATGAATTAATTCTTAATCTATACACGACAGGTTTTCTAATCCTATTAATTAGTGGGGGGTCAGAAGGTCATAAAAAGAAACAAGAGGCCGATTTTGACCTCTTGTTTCTTTTGGTACCCGGAGCGGGACTTGAACCCGCACAGCCTGTACGGCCATTGGATTTTAAGTCCAACGTGTCTACCAATTCCACCATCCGGGCAAGTGCTAAACTGGTAATAAAATCAATTTATTATACTGTATTCAAATATTATACAAAGAACTTATTAAAACCGGATGGAGGAATTGTTCTTCCCACTACCTGGCCCCTCCCTAAAAATGTCCACCGGACATTTTCTTAACGGTCGGTCCTACCATCCGGGCAAGTGCTAAACTGGTACTGTAAATCAATTTATTACACTGTATTCAAATATTTTACAAAGAACTCATTAAATCCAAAACAACAATTTGGCGGTGCAAAATTACTAAAAAAATTGAAAAACCGGAGTAATAGATCAATCAATACCGGTAACCATTAGTTTTTTTAACAGCAATCAATCTAATTTTTTTAACTAAAAGCAGGTATTGTTTTAATGCCTTCAATAAAACTATATTTTCAAGGGCAATGAATTCTGGTTTTTAATACCTGAGGCAAGTGTCATGAATCCTTCTCTGACGTTCTTTCTGACTAGCAGTTGAGTTTCAGACTATCAGGTTATACTTCAGGAAGCCTTCCTTAACGTCTTGCTACCGGACCCCATTCAAGGAGGATGTCATCTTCAAAAATGACATATGATTCGGTATATATCCATCTTTCCTGTATATCCGAACCCCTTGTCAGCCTGTCAACCCTGAGTGGCTTACCCCAGCTGTCGAATACCATGTCACTCTTCATTCCCTTCCATATCTTGTGCTGGTATATAGCCTCACCTGTTCTGGAGCCGTATTTATTTATAAGCATGTCTCGCCTGTTAGCAAACTGCCTGACATTAACTGCCTCTTCTGCCTGTTCACCAACCTGCAATATTTCTCCTTCGGTATTCCTTAGTACGGCTTTTTCTGTTAGAATAAAGCCTTCTTCCTCATCATAAAGTACTTTGAGGTAGTCCTCTTCCACCACCAGTACATCCAGTTCGGTGCCTTCGGGTATATAGGCTATTACGGTGCTTACATTGTCTTTATCGCCAAAAAGCCGTGTTACGGATTTGGTCGTTGCTTTATAATATTGAGCCGACAGGATGGGTGCGATCATCATTAAAACAGTGAATATCACTGATGCTTTAAATATTTTCTTTCTGTCCATAATAATTACTTTTTAAATATTATAACCCAGGAGTAATGAAAAACAGGGCCCGGATCAACTGATATTTATATTCAGTACACTCAAAAACTATACCACCATTTTTTTCAGTTTGTCTCTCTCCATCTCACAGGCATTGTTTTACGGATCTGCATGGTGCTAATTATAAGAGAACTGGTTAGTGTATTTCTTTATTAGAGACCCTGCTTCTGTGATATTTTAAATTCAATTTATTATATTGTATTATATTTGCACGCTAATTAATTAAAATAATCATAAAAAACCTGGTAAAATGGCCACTGAAACTCATAAACAGTTTGAAGAAAGTGAGAATCTTCAGAAGATGGTTTTGAATATCATGTATACCCTTAGGGAAAAATATAACAAGTACCCGGAGTACAAAACCATCATGATGAATCTTACGACGGTGTCAAAGGAGCTCAATGCTATCAGGATAAAGGAGATTACCGGGGAACTGGATCCTTCCGAGCCGGAGAAGTAGCTTTTTAATGTTTCCGGATAAGCATAAGACCGTCCCTGACGGATATAATTATGTTTTCGGTGCTGTTATCAGCTTTTACCATCCGGTTAAATTCACGTATACCCTCAGTCATAGGGTCTTTTACACTGGCGATCAACCACTTTACCGCTCCATAGATACATTATCGGCAAGTATATATCCGCCTTTCCTGAGCAGGCTAAGGCTTGTTTTATAGTACTCAGGATACTGTCTTTTATCACCGTCAATAAATACAAAATCAAAGAGGATATTAAGCTTTTTCATTATGACAAGGGCGTCACCACTGTGGCATATAATTTTGTCTTCCAGTCCGGCTTTCCTTATGTATTCACCGCTTATATCCGCCAGCTCATCATTGATCTCAATTGTATGGAGCTTAGCCCCCTCAGGCAGTCCCCTCGCTATGCTTATGGCTGAATAGCCTGTATATGTGCCTATCTCAAGAGCCATTTCCGGCCTGATCATCCCTGTTATCATCTCCAGCAGTTTACCCTGTATATGTCCTGATATCATATTGGGATTAAGCACCGAGGTATATGTTTCCCTGTACAGCTCATTCAGCAGGTCATCTTCCGGGCTGCTGTTATCAAGTATATATTTTTCAATGTCGATATCCATTATTTGCTATATATAAGTGTTGACAGCATATCTTCGGGAAAAATCTCGTTGGCCGTCTCAAGCAGGTCGGATGATGACAGCAAATCAATCTTCTCATACAGGCTTTCTATTGGTTCCATCCGGTCAAATACCAGTATGTTCTTGCCTATTGACAGCATATGGCTTTCATGGTTCTCCCATGCCCTGGCTATATTGCCTTTCATCTGGTTTTTTGCTTTTTGCAGCTGTGCTTTGCCCAGCCTTGTTTCCCGGAGTTTTTTTAGTTCTTTCAGGGCAAGGCTGATGCTTTTGTCCCGGTTCCTCGACTCTGTACCGAAATAGATCATAAACACCCCGCTGTCATAGTAGGGTATATACATAGACTCTACATTATAGGCAAAACCGTTTTTTTCGCGCAGCGAGAGGTTAAGCCTTGAGTTTAGTCCCTGTCCGCCCAAAATATTATTCAGCAGGAACATGGTCAGGCGCCTTCTGTCCTTCACATCATATGCCAGGTTTCCTATTATACAATGATCCTGCCAGGTATTTTTGCTTATTATCTTTTTCTGCGGTCTGTAGCCTGTAAACGCATTTCTCTGCCTTTTGTCCTGTTTGGTTTCTATATCGGCGAAATATTTTTCAAACAGTTTAATCAACTGTTTATCCCTGATATTCCCTACAGAGCAAACCACCATTCCTTCAGGGTTGTAGTTATTATCAATAAAATCACTTATCATTCCCCGGTTGAAAGATCTCACCGAATCTTCCGTTCCCAGTATGCTCCTTCCTATCGGGGCACCGGCATATATCATTTCTTCAAAGTCATCGAAGATCAGTTCGGAAGGAGTGTCCTTATAGGAGTTTATTTCCTCTATTATTACCTCTTTTTCTTTTTGCACTTCCTTTTCCGGGAATGTTGAATTGCCTGTAATGTCACTTATTATGTCCAGGGCCTTGTTATAATCATTTTTCAGGAATGAGCCATAGACGGCTGTTTCTTCTTTTGTTGTGTATGCATTCAGTTCGCCACCACGGTCTTCAAGGCTGCTGAGTATATGGTAAGCCTTTCTTTTAGCTGTGCCCTTGAACATCATATGTTCCACAAAGTGGGCCATCCCTTGCTCATCATCCCTCTCATCCCTTGAGCCGGTATTTATTATCACCCCGCAATGAGCTATCATATTGGGTACATTTTTATGGACCAGCCGTATACCGTTTGGCAGAGTATATCGTAATAAATTCATATATAATTAAATATGGCTGCAAATTTAGTGTTTGCCGGGCATAAGATAAAACCTTTAAGCTGAATATTTTCAAGTATTTCACTATCCTTCTAAAAAAAGATAAACTAATTCTTTGCCGGTATGAAAATGCAAATTATATTTGCAGTCCTAAAAGTTGGTGCCATAGCTCAGTTGGTAGAGCACAGGACTGAAAATCCTGGTGTCCCTGGTTCAATTCCAGGTGGCACCACACTTCTGAAACGCAGATCCCGCATAGTCAATGACTTGCGGGATCTTTGTTTTGAGGTGTTGACGGAATGTTGATGGTTTTAAATGCTCACTGAAAATTTCCTTAACTTGCCGGAAGAAATTATTCCAGGAAGCGATACAATATTCAATATTTATGCAGCCAAAGGAGAAAAATTGAGTAATCGTGTGTCATATAATGGTAGCTCGGGAATTGAGAAAGATTACGTTGGTAATTTTGTATATTCAGGAAGCAACCTTGATTTTATTCTAACATCAGAAGGAATAATAAGTGCAGATGTGTCGGGGAACTACAATTATGGATATTTTATTAAGGATCATCCCGGAAATATTAGAGTAAGCTTCTGGGACAGCTCAGGTGTTGCGACTGTAAACCAGGAAACAAGCTACTGTCCATTTGGTATGATCATGCATCAGTGGGACTATGCCAGCTCGAATGAATTTTTATACAACGGAAAAGAATTTCAGGATGAGTTGTTGCTTGATTGGTATGATTACGGGGATTCGTTATTTGAACTGCGTGACAGCTTATGAATAAAATATTTTGTATATTTGATTGAAAGGTTTCTAATGAATAAGGTTTCTACAATAAGTGATATTATAAAGTCCACTGCAGTTAGGCATTTTGAAGATGCAGAGGTGATGCTATTTGGTTCAAGAGCTAGGGGTAAAGCTGATGAAGAAAGCGATTATGATATACTTATTATTACATCACAAAAATTGTCTTCTGAAGGTATAATATCCCTGAGGACAAAAATCAGGAAGGAACTATTAGGGCAAGGGATCAGATCTGATATATTAATTCAGAATAGAGGGGAGATACAAAAAAAGAAAAAACTACCTGGACATTTAATCCGTCATATTCTCAAGGAAGCCATTGTCTTATGAACCGGGAAAAGGAAGAATATATCCGAAACTGGTTGTACAGAGCAAGAGAGGATATTGCAGTAATGGAGAAACTTGTACAATCAGATATAGAATTCTATACCAGCACAATATGTTTTCATGCCCAGCAAGCAGTTGAGAAGTACCTGAAATCATTTTTGATCTTTCATGATATTGATTTTCCAAGAACACATGACGTTGATTTTCTGCTTGCCGAATGCCAGAGAATAGACAACTACAATTTCCAGTTTGATTTTAAAAGTCTAACAGAATTTGGTGTATCTGTCAGATATCCGGATGATTTCTATGTTCCTTCTGTTAAAGAAACCAAAGCATACCTGATTATTGCTCAGGAGGTGATGAAAACAGTTGAAAAACTACTCAAATTTACGTAGATGTTCTTTGATTGTTTTTGCAAAAACTATTGGTAAGATTACGGAGATAATATTTATAAAGTGCAAATAAACCTGGTATTGCCGGTCTTTTTTATTTGTATTAACATCGGAATAGAGGTTTCAATTCCACATGTTACCTTGTTTGGTAAGTTTTTTATATCTTTGTATCAGTATGCGGATAGTAAAAACAGGAACACTTCAGGATTATTGCCGGGAATCCAGATATAGAAATGCCCGGAAAGCTTTACAGGCCTGGATTTTTGAAGTGAAGTACTCTAAATGGAACAATTCTGCTGAGCTGAAGTTGAAATATAAGAATGCCAGTATAATAAGTTCAAAAAGGGTTGTTTTCAATATTAAGGGTAATGAATACCGTTTGATAGTGGATATCGAGTATAAAATGAAGATAGT
The DNA here is from genome assembly GCA_034521735.1 of Bacteroidales bacterium. Classification (GTDB taxonomy): domain Bacteria; phylum Bacteroidota; class Bacteroidia; order Bacteroidales; family VadinHA17; genus UBA9300. The sequence continues at coordinate 20,303 of JAXHLX010000005.1, read as the reverse complement.
TTTTATTGTCTGGTTCGGAACACATAAAGAATATGAAAAAATTGATGCGAAGGAGGTAAGTTATGAGTCTTAAAGTTATTAAAACAGAAAAGGCATATAAAGCTGCAGTTGATAGGATATATAGTCTTATAAACTCAGAGAAAGATCAGATAGATCCGGACTCTGCGAAGGGTGATGAGATTGAGCTTCTATCTATCCTGGTTGAACGTTATGAAGACGAGCATTTCCCGAAAACTGCTCCTGATCCTGTCAGTGCAATCAGGTTCAGGATGGACCAGATGAACCTTAAACAGAAGGATATTGCTCCTCTCTTTGGTGGAGAGACAAGGGTCTCAGAAGTTCTTAATGGGAAACGCCAGCTTACACTTAAAATGATAGTGATGTTAAACCGCTACCTTGATATTCCTCTTGAATCATTAATCAGCAGTAACAAAGCTTACAAGCTGGATCCTTCCAGGAAGAGCAAAATCATGAGAGTGCCGGTTATAAGAGATTTTCTTGCAAAAAAAAATACAGCTGTTTTATAACTCATTATGTGTTCAGGGCGGTGGTCTATTAACAGGAAATGCATTTTGTGGCAGTCGGATTTTTTGAAATTCTATTTATGGCTTTATATTACGTATTGCATGTTTTTAAAGCTTTTAGTCAGCAGATAGTATCGTATCTCCAGACTGCTTTCCAGCTTCGACTGTCAGGAAAGTTAAAAATCACTATTTGCCCATGATCACAATATTATTTCCTTTTCTATATCATTTGTTTCCTCTTTTTCTTAAATTTATTGTCTTCAAACTAAATATGAAACCAAAACCTGAAAAGGAACTTTATGAAGACAAATCTCTTAAAAACTATTTTATTCCTTGCTTTAGCAGTAATTATTTCATCATGTGCAAAGCAGAAAAAAAGAATTATTACCGATGGTGAAGACAGGCTGGAAGCCTGGCAGACACACCTTGAAATGGAGCAGCAATCTGATTTCAAAGACCTGGTCTGGCAATTTATAGGGCCAACAAATACCAGCGGCCGTATGACCGATGCGGCAGTTTCGCCTGATAAGGGTTTTATACTTTCAGCAAGCGCATCAGGCGGTGTGTGGAAAAGCACCAATGAAGGCGAGTCATGGAAACCGGTATTTGAAAAACAACTTTCTTCATCAATAGGGGATATTGCTATTGATCCGTCCAATAAAGACGTAATATGGGTTGGAACAGGCGAATCAAATATATTCAGGAGTTCGCATGCCGGTTGTGGAATTTACAAATCGGAGGACGGTGGCAAAACATTTACCCATATGGGTCTTGAAAACTCCAATACCATTGCCAGGATTATCGTTCACCCTCAGAATCCGGATATCGTATATGTTGGCGTATCAGGAAATGAGTGGACGCCAAATCAGGAAAGGGGTTTTTATATGACCACCGACGGTGGACAAACATGGGAAGCTACGCTTCAGATAGATGAACTAACAGGTGTGATTGACGTGGATATGGATCCTGCTAATCCGGATATCATCTATGCAGCAACATGGCAACGGATAAGAAAAAAATGGAATGACCCCAGGACAGAAGCGGATTATTCAGCTTGTTCAATTTATAAATCTGAAGATGGAGGCCATACCTGGAATGAAATAGACGAGGGACTCATGATTCCTGAATACAGGGGAAGAATAGGTATTGATATTGCTTACAGCAATCCGGACATAGTATATGCCTATATTGATGATTATGAAGTTGTGCGTGAACCAACAGAGGAGGAGAAGAATGATGCCTATGGCTTGCCTTCCTGCGGTTTTATCAGGGGAGCACAGTTGTTCCGCTCTGAAAACAAGGGTGAATCATGGGAAAGGGTTAGTCCGCTCGATAATCCAATTTTGCAGAGACTGTGTAATACATATGGATGGGTGTTCGGCCAGATAACGGTTGATCCGGCGGATGAGGATATAGTATATCTGCAGGGGGTATCCGTGGGAGTTACAAAGGATGGAGGAAAAACATGGGAACGCTTTGGTAATCCGGGTGGCGACAATCACGGTATCTGGATAGATAAGGATGATAGCCGCTTTATGATCGTTACCAATGACCAGGGCATCCATATTACTAAAGATGGCGGAGAGACATGGCTCAGTTCATATGAAAGATTACCTGTTGTGCAGTTTTTTAATGTTAATTATGATATGGCAGAACCGTTCAGGGTCTATGGCTCGGTACAGGACCATGGCAGCCGAAGGGGGGAAGTAATACTGTCAAACGGAAGAGATAATATTCCCGCGGTTGAATGGGAGAGTGCCCCGGGAGGGGAAGGCAGTCATCATGCAATAGATCCTACAGATCCTAACATAGTGTACTCAGCAGGTTTCTATGGAACTATTTCAAGATCTGACTATAATAATCCTGATACCATCAGAAGGACCAACAGTGAAGGGGAAGAACGAATAATAGTGAGGCCTGCCCGCAAGAATATCCTACCGGAAGTGTTTGAAGGAGACCCGCCACTGAGAGGACAATGGCTGGCTCCCTTTATTATCTCTCCGCATAATTCAAATACCATATATCACGGCATGCAATACCTTTTTAAATCAACAGATAAAGGTGAAAGCTGGGAAAAGATCAGCCCAGACCTGTCACATAATAACCCGGATCGCATGGGAGATGTTAAACACCAGGTCTTAAGTTCTGTTTCAGAGTCGCCCCTAAAACAGGGTTTACTCTATGCAGGAACTGATGATGGCAGATTGTGGGTAAGTAAAGATGACGGGGGAGAATGGACTGAAATCGTTGAGGGACTGGCTGCTGATCGCTGGATATCAAGAGTGGTGGCTTCTGCATTCGATGAGGCAACAGTATATGTTACACAGAATGGTAAAAGAGATGACGACTTCAATGTTTATGTATGGAAATCCGAAGACTACGGTGAAACATGGGAAGATATATCGGGAAATATTCCCCTCGGGACTGTAAATGTTATCAGGGAAGATCCCTTAAGCAAGGATATATTATATGTTGGCAACGATGTGGGTGTTTATGTTACCAAAGACGGGGGCAGTAACTGGGAAGTCCTTGGCAGCAACCTGCCTTCCTGTTTTGTACATGACCTGATTATTCATCCACGGGATAATATCATTGTAATAGCTACACACGGTCGTGGTATGTTCGCCATGGATGTCAATGAAGTAAATGGAGGTAAATAGTTGATATACAGTCAAAAAAATCAGTGCTTTTGCACTTCCGGGCCTTCAGGGAAGAAGCTTGATTATTAAATAATCTAGCAGGAGATGCATCTTATGGCTGTCGGTACTGCCTTTAACCTCTCTGCCGGGATTGGTTTCTTGCATACATAACATATACCGTAGCCCGGGCTGTCTATCCTTTTGAGCACATCCTGCAGGATAAGCAAACGTTGTTTTGCTTTGCCCAACGCCTGTTCGTTAATGGCCTTGCCGGGATTGCTTTCCTTGGATGAGAACCAGTCGTTGGCATCGGACTGAACATCGGGCTCGGTCAGGTCAAGCAGCATGGCAATGGACCTGTTAAGAGTCTGTATCTCCTTTTCAACGCGTTTTTTTATCTCCTGCCTGTCTTCTGCCCTCATAATTTGCTGCCCTTTGCTAAGTGTTTTTGATAAAGAATCATATTTGGGGTGAACATGGTAAATCATGATGCAGTTATCCCTGTACCAAAAGTACTAAAAAATCTATCCTTATCTTTTAAGGAAGATATTATTTTGCAGGGAGTTATTTAAAGGATATCAGGCAGCATGACTTAGCTATTTGTCCGGTGTTTGTTGCAATTACTGAATGTTCAAACCGGGATAAGCATATGAGGACAAATAATCGGGTTAACATTTCATAATGTGTGAATCATGTAATTCATTTCTTTAATTGTGTAATACATTCTGCAAATAATGGGCTCATCTTTGTAAGGTGAAAAAGTATTCACAATTAATTCCATAAATAATTATGAAAACAAAAACAAACATTCTATTATCGGCAATTGCCGTTTTTTCAATAGGAACAGCCATTATGATTACGGGTTGTGAGAAAGACAGTACGGATACAGACGATTCCGATGTTATTCCTGTTCAGTCGGTCAAAATGCCTGGTACAGATCTTAAAGGTGCAGTTGATTTTGCTCTTCTGGCGGGGACTGCAGTTACAAACACAGGTAATACGGAAATTACCGGCGATCTCGGTTTAAGTCCCGGCACTTCTGTTGATGGCTTCCCCCCTGGAGTAATTACGGGAACAATCCGCATTAATGGTGATCTGGCAACTCAGGCAAAACTTGATGCCACAGAGGCGTATAATGATTTGGCAGGAAGAACCAGCACTGATATAGTAACATTGTCAGGTAATATTGGCGGACTGACTCTTACACCGGGTTTATATAAGTCCACCTCATCCCTGTCCATATCCTCAGGTGATCTTACTTTTGATGCACAGGGAGATGCTAATGCAGTATTTATAATTCAGATTGCATCTTCACTTACCACAACCTCAGATCGAAAGGTTATTCTTAGTGGCCAGGCCAGGGCATCCAATATCTTCTGGCAGGTTGGAAGTTCTGCAACTTTTGGCACTACCACGGTATTTAAAGGAACGGTTTTGGCCTTACAGGCTATCACTTTCAATACAGGAGCATCATTAGATGGAAGGGCTATTGCCAGAAATGACGAAATTACACTGGATGCAAATATTATAGTAAAACAGTAATTACCCAGGTATTTTATAAAAAGAGGCTGTCTGAAAATTCAGGCAGCTTTTTTTTATAAAATAATCTCCTCCACCTATTTATTTGATTGATATTTCATTTTTTTGTATTTTTGAGACAACTAACCATCTATGCAATCGATTGAAAATCTTCATTAAAAATATGGTCTGTGTCAGGTGTGAAATGGTTGTTAAAGCCGAGCTTGAAAAGCTCGGTCTGCAATATAACAGCGTAGAACTGGGTGAGGCTGAAATTATGGAGGAGATTTCGGAAACTCAGTTTAAGATACTGGACTTATCATTAAGGGAATCCGGGCTTGAATTGATGAATGATAGGAATACTATACTTGCAGAGAGAATAAAAACCACAGTTATAGAGCTGATCCATCATAATGATCAGCAACTCAAAATTAATCTGTCGGATTATCTTAGCGAAAAGCTCAACCACAATTATACATACCTTTCAAACCTGTTTTCAAAAGCCAAGGGAACAACAATCGAGAAGTATTATCTTGCTCATAAGATAGAACGGGTAAAAGAGCTTCTTGTTTATGATGAACTTAATCTTACTGAAATTGCATATAAAATGCATTACAGCAGTGTTGCTCATCTGTCCAACCAGTTTAAAAAAATAACAGGGCTTACCCCAACTGATTTTAGAAAGCTCAGGCACATTGGGCGGAATGTACTGAGTGATCTATGATGGCAAATGAAGGGTTTTTAAATTCCGGAAAAAGTCAAACCTGTAAATAATGTAACTTATTCAGATAATTATATAATAGCTATCTGAGGCTATGGTCATACCTTTGTTTAGATAACTTGCTGATCTTTAAATATGCTTTGCGGGGATATAAAAACAGTGACTGATTAAAAATAGCTTTAGGAAGGCGTAATAAGGTATTAGCTCCTAACAGTTAAGCAACACTACAGGTATGTAGCATTTTTATAATTAAACAATTTTAAAAACAAATTATTATGCCATTACTTCATGTATTACTTGTCATTATTGTTACAGGTGTAATCCTGTATCTTATTAACAATTTTATTCCAATGAGCAGGTCAATCAAAAAAATCCTGAACATTGTAGTTGTTATTATTCTTATTCTGTGGCTGCTTAATGTTTTCGGGGTATTCAGCAATATGGGTAATATTCGTATTTAAAGCAGCAGTCAGGCGAAATACCGGACATCCGGGAGGCAGTGACTTATATAACTATCGGACTTTCCAGGCAGGCTTATCATGGCCCGGTCGAAATATTGCTCAGGTAGCAGAACTATAACAAATAACTATTGAACATTAATTTTAAAACTATTATTATGAAAAAGATTGTAACACTTTGTCTTGTTCTATTTAGCTTGTCGCCTATGATCAAGGCGCAGGATTACAATACAGGAATTGGTCTGAGGGCTGGTCTTGCCAACGGACTTACTATTAAACATTTCACCCACGAAAAGGCAGCCCTCGAATTTTTAGTGGCCACCAGATGGCGTGGAGTGGGATTAACAGTGCTTTATGAGATTCATAACGAAGCCTTTGACACACAAGGGTTAAAATGGTACTATGGATTCGGTGGACATCTTGGATTCTGGAATGGTGATTATACAAATAATTACTGGGGAGAGCCTGGAACAAGTTATACAGTTGCAGGTATAGATGGGATACTTGGTCTGGAATATAGTTTCAGGGAGGTACCTATTAATCTTGGTATTGACTGGAAACCCGCCTTCAATTTCATAGGCTATTCCGGCTTCTGGGCAGATGGGGGAGCTCTCTCAATACGGTATATATTCTAATATACACAGATTTCCGGCTTTTAATTACCAGGATGAATTAAAGAAGCTGTCTCAAAATTGAAATGAGGTAGCTTTTTTTGCGTCTTATAAAAAAACCGCATCTGTTTCCGGAGGCGGTCAGGCTTTCTTATGAGGCATCCCTGATCAATAAAAGTCCAGAAAAAAAAGAGGCCGTCTCAAATTTTATTATGAGACGGCCTCCTCCTTCCTAAACCTAAACCTAAACCTAAACCTAAATCAAACCTAACCCTAAAACCTAAATTTAAAACCTATATCCCAGTGAAAGTCCGAAGCCTGTATGTTTAACAGATGCTTCGTCGTTTGAAAACCATGCATTTTCCGGGTTCGCCTTCAGCATGCCTAATTGTGTGTTGAGCTGAAAGAATAAGCCTCCAGCCATTTCATATCCGGCAAAAATGTTTCCGCCGGCATCAAAAGGATTAAAATATGTTGCAGTCAGCGGGTCGCTAAGCTCTACACTGTTCTGAAAAATAACATCAGTATCCAGAGAAGCGTCTCCTCCCGTAGTGGTCACTTTACCACCGATACCATAGCTTACATAGGGTCCTAAGCCAACAATAAAAAATCCATTACCCAATTGTCCTTTGTAAACAAGATTCAATGGCAGTTCAATATAGGAGACTTTAGTTGCGGTGGTAATAGTACCTGTATTTTTTGCACCCTTTAAAGAGTAAAGCAATCCGGGCTGAAAATAGAATTCAGGTGCAATGGGTATCTGAATATTAAAACCTGCGTGATAAGCTGTCAGCATCTCATTGTCAAGTTCAGCACCTGAATGGTCTGTTCCTGTAAGAGTCTGAAAGTTAACCCCACCAAGGATTCCAAATGACATTTTTCCTGTTTCAGCAGTCTGGCTCATCGCCAGCGAAGCCGAAAGAAAAAGTATTAATCCAGTTGTAAATAGTCTTGTTATCATTTTATGTATTTTTATATATTGTTTAAATATTTTTTTTACGATATTCCTGACCGGAAGTCCGAAGTAATAAACTTCCCTCTCTTATTTTTTTGCTTCTTCTGCAGCTTCAGCCTTCATCTTTTCATTTGCAGTAATCAGAAACTCAACCCTGCGATTCTGGGTACGTCCGTCTTCTGAATCATTATCATATTTAGGCATTGTCTCCCCAAATCCTTTGATGTTTAAGCGGCTGTTACTAATGCCTTTTTCCGCCAGATAATCTGATACCTCGTCTGCGCGGGTTTCAGACAGATTCTGGTTATAGGCCAGACTGCCTGTGTTATCGGTATGTCCTTGTATCTCAATATCAGTTTCTTTGTATTCATTCAGCACAATAACAAGTTTATCAAGGTTTTCTTTTGCCTGATACGATAAAGCTGATTTGTCAAATCCAAACAGTATATTACTATTGAACTCCACAACAATACCTTCGCCAACCCGTTCAACCTTTGCGTCAGGCACCTTGCTTTTTATCTCTTCGGCCTGCTTGTCCATCTGATTTCCTATTATAGCACCAGTGGCTCCACCAACAGCGGCTCCGATTATGGCCCCTAGAGCTGTATTACCTGATGCTTTCCCTATGACAGCACCCATTCCGCCACCTGCAGCAGTTCCCGCAACAGCACCTTTTTGAGTTTTGTTCCATGAAGCACAACCTGACGATATCAGAATCACGCTCAGGATCATGGCTAAACTCATATTAATCTTTTTCATAGCATAATTATATTTAATTTATTTCGTATTGAACAAAGTTAGTGCTGTTTGATCTTAAACTGTTACACAACTTTATTAAAGAGTTACATTATTCACATATTTAGCAGACCCGGATTGACCGGTGCTTATTTCTCCTGCTTTGCTCTCCATAGTTTCAGCAAGAGGTAATCTGTAAATAATGTAAGCTTTTTGAAAAGTTATGTAACGGATCAGCCGTTATTTAAATCTAACTTTACGAACTAACCGATTACTCAATTTAATAATTAATAAGTTAATGTGACATGAAAATTCTAATAAGCGGATTCCTGGTTTTCGTCTGTTGGGCATCGCTTTCAAGCTATTTATATGTATGCAAGATAAAAGGTTTATGCAATGAGAAGGATACTGCCTTTGTCAGCAACCTGGCTGTAAATGACACCCTAAGCGCCGTTTCAACACCTGACACACTGGCCTTACAAGCGGATTTGAAACCTGACAGCCTGCTTATCTACTTTGCATTTGATAAATCTTCATTTGTAGCTGATTCATCCATCTCCGCTTATTATGATAAATCAGTGGCATATCTGCTCCGCTATTCTGCTGCAGGACTTCATATTACCGGTCACACTGATGCAAAAGGATCGGATGAGTACAACAAGGCATTGGGTTACCGCAGGGCACGTAGCGTTCAGGTTTATTTTGAAAATAAGGGTTTCCCGCCGGAGAAGATTACAATAGATTCGAGAGGTGAAAAAGAGCCTGCAGAAACCAACAATACCGATGAAGGAAGAGCAAAAAACAGAAGAGCTTCCGTAACAGTTAAAAATAAAAATTAAAACTATGAACCGGGCATGAACTCAGAGAAGCGATCTCATGAACGAAGTGAATAAAATTTTAAACTATGAATACAGCATTTCTTTTATTAGCCCAGACGAAAGGCGGAGCAGCATTGGAAATTCTTTCTTTGCTGATTGTTGCGGCAATTATCGCTTATATAACAGCGTGGCTTTTTTACAGGTCAGTATATGAGAAAAAACTCAAAGCCATTGAATCAGACAAGCATGATCTGAATACACGTATCATTAATCTTAATGGAGAGATAGCAGACCTTCAGAAAAGTCTGGATGACAAGAATCATGAGCTGGAACTCTACCTCCTGGAAGACTTTACACAGCACAAGCATTTGCTTGATTATGACAGAATTGGAAAAGCAACTATTGAAGAGAAGGATGACCTCACCATGATCAGCGGAATTGGCCCTGGTATTGAAGAGAGGCTTAATTATCTGGAAATTTTTACTTTCCGGCAGATTAGCAGACTCAGTCCGCAGGATATCCAGGTAATCAATGATACTATAGTTTACTTTTCAGGCAGGATTGACAGGGATGAATGGCTTGCACAGGCTATTGAGCTTGTTAAAGGTGAAGAACACAGAAAAGCCCTGTTGAAAAGAATAAGTGAGAGAAAGGACAGGATACCCTTTGGCAGGATAGGAACAGCCAGCCGGGAAGAGGCTGATGACCTGAGACTGATTAATGGCATTGGCGGATGGATACGGACAAAACTAAACACTCTTGAAATATACACATTCAGGCAGATAAGCAATTTTACTCAGGAGGATGTAGCAATTGTTACAGAGGCAATTGAGTATTTCCCGGGAAGAATTGAGCGTGACGAATGGATATATCAGGCAGCTGAATTTGTTCGGATCGCAGGCGATAAGGCATCGCTTTTAAAACGAATAAGAGAGAGAAAAGACAGAATATATTATGACAGGCTTGGGGTAAGCCATAAATACAGGGCAAATAATCTCACTTTGATCAATGGTCTTGGATCCTGGGTGGAAGAAAGATTACATGCACTTGATATATATACTTTTGAGCAGATAAGCAAACTGACACACGCTGATATAGAAACTATTACTGAAGTTCTGGAGATTATTCCAGGGCAAATAGAGAAGGACAACTGGGTAGGCCAGGCCCGTGAGCTTGCCAGGTTAACGGCTACAAAAGGATGAGTCAGGCTATGATGCAGCAAATGGGAGATTAATATCCATTCTTCCGGCAGCACGAAGGACCTGATGCTTTTCAGGATATTAAGATCACAGACTTATTTGTTTTAAATATTATATTTATATTTATTTTGTATTAGTAATTATTGAATGAAAATTGTTTAATAAAATCTGAAGATAAAATTCAACATGTCAAAGGCTAAAATAACTGCAAAAGAGCTTTCTCCTGATCCGGGTGGCAGTCTTTTTCCTGTAGTTGCTATCGGAGCATCGGCAGGCGGACTTGAAGCATTGGATGAATTTCTCAGAAATGCTCCTGATGGAAGTGGAGTGGCATATATTGTCATTCAACACCTTGATCCAACTCAAAAAGGTATGCTTCCGGAATTGTTACAACGGACTACCTCAATGAAAGTTTACCAGGTTGAAGACCGTATGCCTGTAAAGCCGGATAGCGTTTATGTAATTCCACCCAATAGGAGTATGTCAATTCTGAAAGGGGTCCTCCACTTGTTTAAACCATTAGAAACAAGGGGGATGCGTCTGCCGGTTGATTTTTTTATGCGTTCCCTCGCCGACGATCAGCGGGAGAGGGCTATCGGTGTTATTCTTTCCGGAATGGGCTCTGACGGCAGTCTGGGGATCCAGGCCATTAAAGAGAATAATGGAATTATTGCAGTGCAGGAACCTGAAACGGCAAAGTACGACAGCATGCCGCGTAGTGCTATTGAATCGACAGTGGTCGACCTTGTTGCACCGGCTGATGTCTTGCCTAAGATGATTCTGGACTTCCTAAAGCGTATCCCGGATATAAAGTCAGAACTTAAAAGTGATGATAAAGATAAAAGCTCTCTTGAAAAAATAATTATTCTCCTGCGAAACAATACCGGTAATGACTTTTCGATGTATAAAAAAAACACTGTATATCGAAGAATTGAAAGAAGAATGACAGTTCATAAGATTGATAAAATCTCTTCATACGTTCACTTTTTGCAAGAGAATCGCAGTGAATCTGACATCCTTTTCAAAGAGCTGATGATTGGAGTTACCAGTTTCTTTCGTGATGCCCCGGTATGGGTTAAGCTGAAAGAGTCTGTTCTTCCGGGAATGATCAGGAGTAAGGAGGAAGTATCAATATTAAGAGCATGGGTGCCTGCGTGTTCAACCGGTGAAGAAGCATATTCTCTTGCAATGGTATTTAAGGAGGCGGCTGAAAAAATCAAACCCCAGGGGAGGGTCAGCTTACAGATTTTTGCTACCGATTTTGATAACGATGCAATCGAAACAGCAAGAAGGGCATTGTTTCCTTTCAATATTGCTGAAGATGTTTCACCGGCACGTCTTTCCCGGTTTTTTAATAAAACTGATGAGGGTTACAGGCTTAAAACAGAGATAAGGGAAATGGTGGTGTTTGCCAATCACAATATTTTAATGCACCCTCCTTTTACCAAGATCGATATTCTCTCATGCAGGAATCTGCTGATTTACATGGATGCTGAGCTGCAAAGAAAAATATTAGCTCTCTTCTACTACAGTATGAAGCCTGACGGGTATTTGGTGCTTGGAAGCTCCGAGACACCTGGAAGTCAAGGCAATCTTTTCATAGCAGTAGATTCAAAACTAAAAATATTCAGACGCGGATCTGATTCCGGCACAGCGGAATTATACGATTTTCCTTCTTCATTTTCAAAACCCAAACCGGCCCATGGTGCTGAAAAACATATTACTGACAAATCAACTCAGAATATACAGACAATGGCAGATCAGCTATTGTTGCAGCATTATTCACCCGCAGGTGTACTGGTAAATGAAAATGGTGATATTGTCTATATCAGCGGACGTACCGGAAAATATTTAGAACCTTCTGTTGGCAAGGCGAATATGAATATTTTTGCCATGCTGCGCGAGGGTCTGCGTAATGAGTTCCCGCTTGCTTTCCGCAAAGCCATCATGAAAAAAGAATCCGTTGTGCTGCATAATTTAAAAGTTGACTCCAACGGTTCCGCCCAGACCCTGGATGTAACTATTCAATGGATAGATAAACCAAAGCAGTTGCACGGTTACCTGATGGTTGTTTTTACGGAGATTAATGATCATCCTGAACCCGATCGTCATACCGGCAAAACAAAGAAAGCCCATTCAAGCCAGAGAGAAATTGAACTGGAAAGGGAGTTGCAGCAGACGCGGGAGGATATGCAAAGCACACATGAGGAGATGCAAACGTCGCAGGAAGAGCTGAAATCTACAAATGAGGAGTTACAGTCAACCAATGAAGAGCTGCAATCAACTAATGAAGAGTTGACAACTTCCAAAGAAGAGATGCAGAGTATGAATGAAGAACTCCAGACTGTAAATGCAGAACTCAAGTCTAAGGTTGAAGAATACTCCAGGGTGGAGAGTGATATGAGAAACCTGCTCAACAGTACTGATATTGCAACGCTTTTTCTCGATAAAGATCTCAATATCCGCCGATATACCGATCAGCTAACTAAAATTTTTAAGCTGATAAAGAGTGATATCGGACGTCGTTTTACTGATCTTGTTTCGGATCTGGAATACCCTGATCTTGTTGATGATGCAAGGGAAGTACTAAGAACCCTGGTTTTTATTCAAAAACAAATACCGGCTAAGGACGGGCGATGGTTTTCGATTCGCATTATGCCGTACCGCACTGTAGATGACAGGATCGATGGCCTCGTAATAACTTTTATCAACCTTTCTGATCTCAAACAGGTTGAATCAAAACTGCACGAAACAGAACAGATGAACCGGTCCTTATTGGATTTATCGTCATCTGCAATACTTAAACTATCAGTTGATGGGAAAATAGAAGAATTCAATCGTAGTGCTGAAAAAATCTTTGGAAAGAAACAAAAAGAGCTTATTCATCGGGACTTTATAGAGACATTTATTCCGGAAAAGTTCCGTAAGAAGACTGAAAAAGACCTTCAAGAACTGTTTGGGAATATAAACGAAAGTAAAATTAAAATGCAGCTTATTGTCAACGGTGGAAAAACAGAGGTAGTTGAATGGTCAGTAACTATTCTCATAAACCGTTTAAAGATGCCAGCAGGACTGTTACTAATAAAATTATAATAAATCATGAGTATAGAAAAACGAAATTTTACAGATGCCGAAACGCTCCGCAAAAAAGCTGAAGAAGAATTGAAGGCAAAGCGTAAAAAAGCTATTAAGCCAAACCTGGCAACTGATCCCAAGAGGCTGTTGCACGAACTTCAGGTGCACCAGCTTGAGTTGGAAATGCAGAACGAGGAGTTACTTCGGGCAAATGAAACTGCTGAAGCAGCGCTTAAGAAATACACCATGTTGTATGATCTGGCTCCTATGGGCTATTTTACCCTGGATGAGGATGGAAGAATCTGTGATCTGAATTTTACGGGTGCTGAATTGCTGGATGACAAGCGTTATACTCTGGTAAACAGTAAATTTCAGCTCTTTATTTCTAAAGAATCGCAGGATGTCTTCAATGACTTTTTCAACAAGGTCTATACCAGTGCTGCCAAAGAGTCATGTACTGTTAAACTTGGTTATAATGATAAAGTTTTATCATTTGTGTATATGGAAGGCATTATTACAGGTGATGACCGGAGATGCCTTTTGTCAGTAATTGACATCTCTGAAATCAAACAACAGTCCGGTCTGTAATTATAGCAGATGCAATTCTTTAGCCGGTAAGGGGTTTTGATTTTTATATTTCATTGCCGGCCTTGTTCCTGTTGAATTAAATTACGGAAATAAATGAGGTTTTCATTTAATGGTTTTGTATACACCCTTATTATTGACCCGGTACTGTCGGGTGCTCAGTCTGATGTTACCAGCCGCTTGAAACCGGAACAGAAAGTACTGGATGTTGCATGCGGCACGGGCTCACTCTCCCTTGCTATGGCGGGCAAGGTGTCACATGTGACAGGTATAGACCTGTCAGAAGAGATGATCGATGTTGCAAAGAGGTCAGCTGGCAGACGTGGTATAAAGAATGTGACATTTGATAATATGGATGCCTCTGATCTTTCTTCTTTCGGGGATAATGAGTTTGATGTGGCCGTAAGCTCTATGGCTGTTCACCAGTTTGATGCCGGACTGGCACTTAGCATACTTAAAGAAATGAAAAGGATAGCCACAGAAGTTGTTATTATGGATTATAATTATCCTGTTCCGCCAGGTATTCTGGGACCCATCATTTATACTATTGAAAGGATAGCCGGTGGCGATCATTACAGGAATTTCAAAATATATAACCGGCTGGGAGGAATGGATTATTTCGTCCGGGAATCAGGGCTTGAGATCGCAAGCGGAACTTGAAAGTGATGATAAAGATAAAAGCTCGCTTGAAAAGATAATTATTCTCCTGCGAAACAATACCGGCAATGACTTTTCGATGTATAAAAAAAGCACTGTATATCGAAGAATTGAAAGAAGAATGACAGTTCATAAGATTGATAAAATCTCTTCATACGTTCACTTTTTGCAAGAGAATCGCAGTGAATCTGACATCCTTTTCAAAGAGCTGATGATTGGAGTTACCAGTTTCTTTCGTGATGCCCCGGTATGGGTTAAGCTGAAAGAGTCTGTTCTTCCGGGAATGATCAGGAGTAAGGAGGAAGTATCAATATTAAGAGCATGGGTGCCTGCGTGTTCAACCGGTGAAGAAGCATATTCTCTTGCAATGGTATTTAAGGAGGCGGCTGAAAAAATCAAACCCCAGGGGAGGGTCAGCTTACAGATTTTTGCTACCGATTTTGATAACGATGCAATCGAAACAGCAAGAAGGGCATTGTTTCCTTTCAATATTACTGAAGATGTTTCACCGGCACGTCTTTCCCGGTTTTTTAATAAAACTGATGAGGGTTACAGGCTTAAAACAGAGATAAGGGAAATGGTGGTGTTTGCCAATCACAATATTTTAATGCACCCTCCTTTTACCAAGATCGATATTCTCTCATGCAGGAATCTGCTGATTTACATGGATGCTGAGCTGCAAAGAAAAATATTAGCTCTCTTCTACTACAGTATGAAGCCTGACGGGTATTTGGTGCTTGGAAGCTCCGAGACACCTGGAAGTCAAGGCAATCTTTTCATAGCAGTAGATTCGAAACTAAAAATATTCAGACGCGGATCTGATTCCGGCACAGCGGAATTATACGATTTCCCTTCTTCATTTTCAAGACCCAAACCGGCCCATGGTACTGAACATTATATTACTGACAAACCAACTCAGAATATACAGGCAATGGCAGATCAGCTATTGTTGCAGCATTATTCACCCGCAGGTGTACTGGTAAATGAAAATGGTGATATCGTCTATATCAGCGGACGTACCGGAAAATATTTAGAACCTTCTGTTGGCAAGGCGAATATGAATATTTTTGCCATGCTGCGCGAGGGTCTGCGTAATGAGTTCCCGCTTGCTTTCCGCAAAGCCATCATGAAAAAAGAATCCGTTGTGCTGCATAATTTAAAAGTTGACTCCAACGGTTCCGCCCAGACCCTGGATGTAACTATTCAATGGATAGATAAACCAAAGCAGTTGCACGGTTACCTGATGGTTGTTTTTACGGAGATTAATGATCATCCTGAACCCGATCGTCATACCGGCAAAACAAAGAAAGCCCATTCAAGCCAGAGAGAAATTGAACTGGAAAAGGAGTTGCAGCAGACGCGGGAGGAGATGCAAAGCACACATGAGGAGATGCAAACGTCGCAGGAAGAGCTGAAATCTACAAATGAGGAGTTACAGTCAACCAATGAAGAGCTGCAATCAACTAATGAAGAGTTGACAACTTCCAAAGAAGAGATGCAGAGTATGAATGAAGAACTCCAGACTGTAAATGCAGAACTCAAGTCTAAGGTTGAAGAATACTCCAGGGTGGAGAGTGATATGAGAAACCTGCTCAACAGTACTGATATTGCAACGCTTTTTCTCGATAAAGATCTCAATATCCGCCGGTATACCGATCAGCTAACTAAAATTTTTAAACTGATAAAGAGTGATATCGGACGTCGTTTTACTGATCTTGTTTCGGATCTGGAATACCCTGATCTTGTTGATGATGCAAGGGAAGTACTAAGAACCCTGGTTTTTATTCAAAAACAAATACCGGCTAAGGACGGGCGATGGTTTTCGATTCGCATTATGCCGTACCGCACTGTAGATGACAGGATCGATGGTCTCGTAATAACTTTTATCAACCTTTCTGAGCTCAAACAGGTTGAATCAAAACTGCACGAAACAGAACAGATGAACCGGTCCTTATTGGATTTATCGTCATCTGCAATACTTAAACTATCAGTTGATGGGAAAATAGAAGAATTCAATCGTAGTGCTGAAAAAATCTTTGGAAAGAAACAAAAAGAGCTTATTCATCGGGACTTTATAGAGACATTTATTCCGGAAAAGTTCCGTAAGAAGACTGAAAAAGACCTTCAAGAACTGTTTGGGAATATAAACGAAAGTAAAATTAAAATGCAGCTTATTGTCAACGGTGGAAAAACAGAGGTAGTTGAATGGTCAGCAACTATGCTCATAAACCGTTTAAAGATGCCAGCAGGACTGTTACTAATAAAATTATAATAAATCATGAATATAGAAAAACGAAATTTTACAGATGCCGAAACGCTCCGCAAAATAGCTGAAGAAGAATTGAAGGCAAAGCGTAAAAAAGCTATTAAGCCAAACCTGGCAACTGATCCCAAGAGGCTGTTGCACGAACTTCAGGTGCACCAGCTTGAGTTGGAAATGCAGAACGAGGAGTTACTTCGGGCAAATGAAACTGCTGAAGCAGCGCTTAAGAAATACACCATGTTGTATGATCTGGCTCCTATGGGCTATTTTACCCTGGATGAAGATGGAAGAATCTGTGATCTGAATTTTACGGGTGCTGAATTGCTGGATGACAAGCGTTATACTCTGGTAAACAGTAAATTTCAGCTCTTTATTTCTAAAGAATCGCAGGATGTCTTCAATGACTTTTTCAACAAGGTCTATACCAGTGCTGCCAAAGAGTCATGTACTGTTAAACTTGGTTATAATGATAAAGTTTTATCATTTGTGTATATGGAAGGCATTGTTACAGGTGATGACCGGAGATGCCTTTTGTCAGTAATTGACATCTCTGAAATAAAACAACAGTCCGCTCTGTAATTATAGCAGATACAATTCTTTAGCCGGTAAGGGGTTTTGATTTTTATATTTCATTGCCGGCCTTGTTCCTGTTGAATTAAATTACGGAAATAAATGAGGTTTTCATTTAATGGTTTTGTATACACCCTTATTATTGACCCGGTACTGTCGGGTGCTCAGTCTGATGTTACCAGCCGCTTGAAGCCCGGACAGAAAGTACTGGATGTTGCATGTGGCACGGGCTCGCTCTCCCTTGCTATGGCAGGCAAAGTGTCAGATGTGACAGGTATAGACCTGTCAGAAGAGATGATAGCTCTTGCAAGAAGGTCAGCTCACAGGCGTGGTATAAAGAATGTGACATTTGATAATATGGATGCCTCTGATCTTTCTTCTTTCGGGGATAATGAGTTTGATGTGGCCGTAAGCTCTATGGCTGTTCACCAGTTTGATGCCGGACTGGCACTTAGCATACTTAAAGAAATGAAAAGGATAGCCAAAGAAGTTGTTATCATGGATTATAATTATCCTGTTCCGCCAGGTATTCTGGGACCCATCATTTATACTATTGAAAGGATAGCCGGTGGCGATCATTACAGGAATTTTAAAATATATAACAGGCTGGGAGGACTGGATTATTTTATTGATAAATCCGGACTTGAACTCGTTTCAGACAGCTTAAGGAGAAGTACTGCATTCCGGGTTATCTCCTGCAGGTAAGTCTCCCTGCTTTTTGTTTTTTGCCCTGTTTTTATAATTCAAAATGCTTTATCGCCTGTAATATTTTCCCGCTTTTAATAGTTTTTCTCCCTCTCTGTTGCCAGGCTGTCCCACACGGGGACAATATTTTCAAGGAAAAATTCCTTTTCAGCATGCAGGGCATCCATATCCAGTCCGATAAACTGCTGGGCTTTTGATTTAGTTGCTATATCAGGATAGGGCACTTCGCCAGTGAAGCCCTTGTTCATCAGCAGACGGGCAAGCTCTATCCTTCCTTCCTGTACAATATTTATTGCTGTGCCTATGGTACGGCTGACCTCCACCGGTGAGTGGAATGAGCCGCCGTGTGATGCTGCGGAATAGTCCCAGCGCCACTGTGCATGCCTGATGGCAGTCAGTATATCTTTCATCTCGCTCTCGGTGGCACCCAGTTCCCAGGCTTTCTTTGCTTCCACATGGGCCCGGACAAGCAAACGCTCAAGCTGGTCGCGGTTCTCAATTATCTGGTCCTGCCGCTGGTACACATTGGCAATAAGCTTATCCGTCTCTTCCCGGTGACAGACCTGGCATGAGTTGGATACATTGTCGAGCGGACTCCTGATATGATGGTCGGTAAACTTGATGCCTCCCTCTGTCTTGTAAGGCATGTGGCAGTCGGCGCAGGCCACCCCACGGTCGGCATGTATTCCTGTCATAAAAATCTCATAGCCCGGGTGCTGGGCTTTAAGCATGGGTGTACGGCTTAAGGCGTGGGTCCAGTCGGTGAACCCGATATCATCATAATATTCTTCCATATCCTCTGCCCTGAAACCATTATCCCAGGGGTGGGTCAGATAGTTTCCTTCGCCTTTAAAATAATATTCAACATGGCACTGGGCACATACCAGTGAGCGCATCTCCTGGTGTGATGATAAGGTAACATCTTTGCCCCGGCGTTCAAAGGCTTCAATAAGCGCAGGCCGTGTAATACGCAGGTTCATCGTTTCAGGGTCATGGCAGTCGGCGCAACCAATGGGATTAACTATTTGCTCACCCCGCGAGGCCCATGAGCCCTTATAGAATTCAGCAACACCAACTTCTGCCATCAGCCTGGGAACATCGGGTCCCTTGCATGTCCAGCAGGTATTGGGCATAGGTCCTTTATCCGGATCTGTTGGTCCTCCTGTCCTCAGGGTGGTCCTTATATCTTCAATGGCATAGACATGGCCGCGTGCCTGGGTATAATCTTTTGAGAAGCCATAGCCTGCCCACAGCACTGCCATACGCGGATCAAGCTCAAGCATATCGATCACGGCATTGCCGTTATATTTACTTTTGAAAGAAGTGTCTGCTGTCTCCAGGAATGACTGGTATTGACGGGGAAAATTCTTGCCCCATTCGGCATTACGTGGTTCAAATTCAGACAGCTCAACCTGGGGTGTATATGCATACAGTGCTTCAGCGCGGCGCTCGACTATTGCTGAAGCCAGGAGGCCAAGGAAGAAAACCACTATCACTGTAAGGGCGAAAAGCAGCCAGCCCAGCCATGGTTTTTTTTCTATTTTTTCTCGTATTGTTGTCATGGTAAATATGTTTATTTTATCAGTTTCCTGTTAATGATCTGAGCCAGTCCGGAACCGGGCTTTCCGGAAGGGGTACACGCGCCCATGGGGTGCTTGTCAGGCTTTTCACCCGGCCGTGCGGCACTTCCCGGTGACAATCCCAGCAGAGGCGCTCTTCTGCCTGTTCATACTGCATGCTTTCCCCTCCCATATATTTAAAACCATGAAGCAGATCGTCATGGCAGCGCAGGCAGTTTTGCTGAACAACATCAATGCCTGCATGTCGTATCTGTATCACCTGGGGCTCATTCCTGAGAGTGAAGATTGTGGAATGACGCAGTCCGTCAGCAGCCTTGAAATAATATTTGCTTATGATATTATTATGCGGTACATGGCAGTCGTTGCAGTGCGTCCACTCGCGGTGAGCACTGTGGCTCCATGTGGCATACTGAGGAGCCATAATATGGCAGTTGGTGCATGCGGAAGGTTTGTCAGAAAGGTATGACCATGCACGTGAGATATAAAAAACATATAATAGCAGGCCGGTAAATATTCCCAGCGCTGCTATTACCGGCCATCTCCAGTGAGGAGGTGGTTTAAGCCGCCTGATTATTGTATTGATCAATTTTGGCATATAGCTGTGAAGATAGTTTTTTAGCTTGATTTGTGCAATATTTCACAGCCGGCTATTATATATATTTTACTCATCGGCACCGGTTTTACAATAAT
>JAXHLX010000004.1:0-36806 GCA_034521735.1 Bacteroidales bacterium | reverse complement strand
TAATGACATCCTGTTACTCCGAATATCTTCATATGAATTACAGCCTGCACCACGGAGCCACCTGGAATAAGGATCATACGAGCGTAGCATTTATTATTACCAAACTGGCCTACAGGCCGGCAAAAGGTATGGCCGCTTTTCCTGATGGCGGTATACCGGAATACCTTATGGAAGAGCTTGGGCTTTATGTCTATAACACTGATAAACAGTATCTGGAGCAAGTGGCAGACTTCAACGACCTGGCAACCCTTATCGGACCCCACCGCTCTTCATGGAAAACAAAGATTGCTTACACCGATTCCCTTATCTACGTCCTTGTCCGGCCGGCATCAGACTGGTCCTTTTACCTGGAATCCATTGCAAAAACAGAAGAAGACTCAACGCTTGTATATGATCTGAAAGATAAGTATTCAGACCCCTTTGTTTACAACATAAATACCGGTCAAAAACGTCCAGTGGAATCATCAGTCTTTACAACCGTATATAATAAAGACAGGGAAGCGGATTTTATGGAGCTGCATAATAAGATATCAGTGATCCCCTTATCTGAACTTGGACTGCATATAAAAAGCATCTATCCCAAATCCGACAGGGAGTATATAGAGGAAACCATTTATTTAAAAAACACCTCTCCTGTTTCAAGGAGGGCAGTTATTGAACAGATAATCTCACAACTAAGTGAAAAAGAGATCAGGGGCCTCCTGGATAAAATGGATAAGTACAAAAACAAACTCGAGGGTCCGGAAAAACAGGAATATGAAAGAAATTCAAAGGCCGTTTACGAAGATATCAGGGCCTTGCTCCCTCCTGCCTTCGGTTTATTATCATAATTTTATATTCTATTTAGTCTTAATAAGCACCTATCATGGAAGTATCAATTCTGACAGATAACGCCGCGGGCATATATACTGCAGCCGAACATGGACTCTCCTACCTTATTGAGCATGACGGCAGGCGTATCCTCTTCGACACAGGCCAGTCTGATCTTTTTCTGAAAAATGCAGAAATAATGAATATTGATATGGATAGTGTCGATACCATTATCCTGAGCCATGGCCATTATGACCATGGTAACGGCCTTAAATACCTCAGTGGAGGCACCCTTATCTGCCATCCCGGTTGCTTTGGCAAAAAATATGGCAGGGGCGGTAAAAAATATATCGGGCTGTATGGCGACAGGAATCAGCTGGAAGATAGATTTGAAATTATAAGTTCTGCAGAACCATACAGAATAACAGAAAATATATTCTTCCTGGGGGAGATACCACGCGTAGCGGATTATGAATCAAAAGAGACATACTTTACTTTTGAAGATGGCAGTCCCGACTACATAATGGATGACAGTGCAGTTGCGATAATACATGAACAGGGCCTGTTTGTGGTTACCGGCTGCGGTCATGCCGGAGTGGTTAACACCCTGGAGCATGCTACTGAGGTCACAGGTGAAAAACGGATCTATGGTATCATGGGAGGCTTTCATCTGAAGGAGAATAATTCACAGACAAAACAAACAATAAAATACCTGCAGCAGAAAGAAGTAAAACAGGTATATCCCTCTCACTGCACAGCACTCCCGGCCGTGGCCGCTTTTTATGATGCTTTTGGCATGGGACAGCTTAAGACAGGAGAAACAATCAGGCTTTAAAAAATCTGGCAGGTGCAGGTACCTGCATACTGAGCTGCTATTTTCTGAAGATTTTGCGGATAAGTGAGCGCAGACCGGTACTCTTGTCCTCAGTGCTGAGACTGTCCTTTTTCTCCCCGCTTTCACTGAACAGCCTTTCAAAAAACCCTCTAACCCCCTCGCGGTACCATGGATCACAATCCAGGAAGTCGTAGTTATGCCCTGGCAGGTCGAAGGGCACAAGGTATTCACTGCTTAACTGCCTATCTCTTTCCACGTAAGTGATCACCCCGGCCGTAACAGGCATGGCCAGTGCCGAACCTGAGCCGTTAGCGCTGCGGAAATGCACCTCCGGCATGGCTGCGCCAACCCATGTGCCTGCAACTATATTGGGTGTATAGGCCACAAACCATGCATCAGAATAATCGCCCGCGGTACCTGTCTTGCCGGCTATTTCTGCCTTTACTCCATAGCGTGACCTCAGGCCGGTGGCTGTCCCCTGCTCCACCACCTGCTGCAGCATGGCCGTGAGCTGATCTGTGGTTTCCCTGTCAAAAACCTCGCGTGGACGATAATCTTCACGACTGTAAATAATATTGCCGGCCGGATCACTTATCCTGTTGATCATTACCGGCTCATGCATCCTGCCACTGTTGGCTATGGCCCCGTAAGCCCTGACCATCTCGTAGAGCGACAGGTCCAGGCTGCCCAGGGCCGATGATGGCTCGTCGCTGCCCGGCACAGGCATGCCCAGACTGTTACATGTGTTTACCAGCTTGCTTCCTCCCGTCATGAACCAGAGGTTAACGGTAGGCAGGTTGAGCGAATGTGCCAGGGCATACCACATAGCCACGGTGCTGTCTGCTGTCGAGTGCCTGTCTGCATTCTGCGGGTGCCAGTCGTCATAACCAGGATAATCCCTTTCCTCGTTCTCCAGGTAGGTACATGGTCCTGCTCCCTCCTCCATGGCGGTGGCATAGAGGAATGGCTTGAAGGCTGATGCTGACTGCCGGTGCGACAGCACCATATCGAAGGGCAGCAACCTGTAGTTATTACCCCCTACCCATGTGAGCACCGAGCCGTCACGGGGATCGGTCACGAGCACGGCTGCATTGAGCATGCGATAGTAATGCCAGAGACTGTCTATACGGCTAAGGTTGCGCATTACTATACCACCATGGTCGTATACCTGCACCCTGCTTACCAGGGTGTCGGTACCATTCATTACTGATCGCTGTTGCGCATACCATTGTTCTTTGTTGCCGGACTGCTCCATCTCGCTGTCAAGCAGCTTCTGCATAGCTTCCAGGTGACGCTCTGCAGTACTTATTGCCGCCTGCTGCATGCCCATATTGAGGGTGGTATGTATCCTCAAGCCATCTTTTTCGAGGTCATAACTGCTACCATTCTCAGCTTCTGTTTCATCAAGTATATCTTCCACCCTTTGCCTGACCCTGTAAACGAAATATCCTGCCGGAGAATTTTTATTAAGGTTGTTATAGTCGGTGCCAAGCGGCCTATCCTGAGCCTTCCCGGCCTCCTCTGCGCTTATATATTCTGCACCTTCCATCAGGGAAAGGACGGTATTACGCCTGGCCTTTGATGCCTCCGGGTTCATCTGCGGATTATAGAGGGTATTGGCCTTCAGCATGCCCACCAGAACAGCCGATTCGTGCAGATGCAGCTTACGCACCGGCTTATTGAAATACCTGTGTGCGGCCGATTCGACACCGTATACATCCTCGCCGAAAGGCACCGAGTTAAGGTAGAGCAGCAGTATCTCATCCTTGGTATACACCTCCTCAATTCGCGCCGCTATAATTACCTCCTTCATCTTGTTAATTGCCAGGCCCAACACGGCATACTTTTTTCTGCCATACATATTCTTGACCAGCTGCTGGGTGATGGTACTTCCTCCTCCGCTGCTCCTGTCGCCCAGCAAAATAGTCTTGAGAAAAACACGGAGGTAGCTCCTTGTGTCATAGCCCCGGTGGTCATAAAAGCGCCTGTCCTCGGTGGCTATCAGTGCTTCTCTGAGGTGAACTGGCACATCATCCCAGCTTATATTGGTACGGTTCTCAGCAAAGTATTTACCGATAAGCTTATTATCGGCCGAGTAGACGAGGGAGGCCTCCTCGTTGCCAAGCTGTTCCAGCTCGCTTTTATCGGGCAGCCTGCCAAATACATTACCGAAGACCATCAATACCAGCATCCCTGTCAGCACTAATAAAAGGGCAAGAACAGAGCCGATAATGTTAAATACCAGCTTTCTCTTTTTATTGGCTTTTTTATTTTTCCGTTTCTTTGTGCCCATCAATTTTTTTATGCAGGTAACATCCGGATATAAGAATGCAAAGATAGTTATTGGGAATAAAACTAATAATGCTGCTTCTTATTGTTTATAGTTTATATGCAATAGATTGGTATAGAAATATCACATCTTTGCACCGATGGTGAGTAGTCCTGGTAATAGAATTATGATTGATTATTTTAATATCTGGCCTGAGATCACTAAAAATATATAATAATGTCTATTAAAATGGGCATTTTTTACTATATTTGTCCATTATATTATACATTATGGCCAAAAGAAAACACATATTATTACCAAAATCAAGACGAATACTTTCAGAGGTAGGTGAAAATATAAGGCTGGCAAGATTAAGGAGGAAGTTAAGCACCGCGCAGATTGCTGAGAGGGCAAATATCAGCAGAACGACTTTATACGCTATAGAAAAAGGAATGCCGAATGTCAGTATTGGATACTATTTCTCTGTATTAATAGTGCTGGGATTGGAAAAAGACTTTTTGTTAATCGCCAGGGACGATGAACTGGGTAGAAAAATACAGGATGCCGAATTAAAGACACCCAACCGGGCTCCGAAAAGGAAAAAAGATGAATAAGCGAACAATATATGTGTATGCCGACAGACAGGAGACAGGAGCCCCTGTTTTGATCGGTCTTTTATATTCTGAAAGATTACGGGGAAAGGAAGTGTTTAGCTTTGAATACACCTATGAATGGTTAAAATCAGATAATGCCTTCTTATTTGATCCCGATTTACAATTATATTCAGGATTACATTATTTGAGTGACGAGAAAAAAGCAAACTTTGGAATATTTATGGATTCGTCACCTGATCGCTGGGGAAGATTATTAATGAGAAGAAGAGAAGCTGCCCTGGCCAGAAAAGAAAAAAGGCCGGAAAAAACACTATTTGAAACAGATTATTTGCTTGGCGTTCATGACAGACACAGGATGGGAGCCCTGAGGTTTAAACTTGACAATAAGGGTCCTTTTTTAAACAACAATAATAAATTTACCAGCCCTCCCTGGAGTTCTCTGAAGGAACTGGAGCAAATTAGCTTAAAACTGGAAGAAGATGACGTAGTTGATGATCCTGAATATTTTAAATGGTTAAGTATATTAATGGCTCCTGGTTCGTCATTGGGAGGTGCAAGGCCAAAAGCAAGTATTGTTGATCAGTATAGTAATTTATGGTTGGCTAAGTTTCCGAGCCTGAGCGATAATACAAACACCGGTGGATGGGAAATGCTTACTTATGAGCTTGCTGTAGGAGCCGGTATTAAAATGGCCGAGTCAAGAGTACAGAAATTTTCGTCTGATCATTATACTTTCCTTACAAAACGGTTTGACAGAGCCGGCAAAAATATAAGAATTCATTTTGCCAGTGCCATGACCATGCTGGGTTACAAGGATGGAGAAGATTTTAGTCATGGTGCCAGCTATCTTGAAATTCTGGAATTCATCAGCAATAATGGAGCAAACGTAAATGAAGATCTGGAGGAATTATGGAGGAGAATTGTTTTTAATATTTGTGTTTCAAATACAGATGACCATTTAAGAAATCATGGTTTCATCTTAACAGAAAAGGGTTGGGTTTTATCTCCTGCATTTGATATAAATCCGGAAGAGACAGGTACGGGTCTTAAGCTGAACATAAATGAGAATGATAATTCACTTAGCCTGGATCTTGCCATGGATGTATGTGAATATTTCAGGTTGACAAAAGGAATGGCAGAAAAAATAATGAAAAAGGTAAAAAGGTCAGTTCAGGATTGGAGAACCATTGCATCAAAATATGGAATTTCAAAAGCGGAGCAGGACATAAAAGCCACTGCATTCAATAATTAAGATTATGAAGAGCTGGACCACAAAAGAAGGAACGGAAATATACAGGATACTGAGCCTGCCAGCTAATGTATACCTTGTCAGGAATGAAGGCCGGCAGTTACTGGTTGACACATCAACAAAATTATTTTACAGGACTCTCAGAAAGCGCCTGGATAAATTTTCATTCGGGAACGGCGAATCAGACTGCCTGGTACTGACCCATACACACTATGATCACTGTCAGAATGTCGCTGCTGTTAAGGAAGAGACCGCTTGCAGGATCATTGTCAGCAAGGAAGCAGAGGAAGCAGTCGCTACTGGATATACTCCTCCGCCCGCAGGCACAATGCCACTGACCAGGTTGTTAATTTCGGTGGGCAAAAGAACAGCTAACAAAAATTTTGCTTACAGGCCTTTCAAAGCAGATGATATGGTCACAAAAGAGTACCGTCTCTTCGACAATGATAATATTAAAATTATCCCCACTCCCGGTCACAGCGCAGACTCGATGAGTATTATTGTCGATAACGAGATAGCTCTCGTCGGTGATGCCATGTTTGGCATATTCATAAGCTCCATCTATCCTCCTTTCTGTGATGATACTGCTGAGATGCTGAAAAGCTGGGCTAAGCTGACCGACACGGGATGCACGCTTTTCCTGCCGGGACACGGCTCACCCATAAGTCTGCCCCGACTCCTGTCACAATACCAGAAACACAACAGATGAACTCTTTATGCAGGAATCAGGTCGCAAAAGCTGATCTGATACTTTAGCCAATGGAAAGAAAATTCTTATTATATTTATATAAATTCTATTATGAGATGAAAAGGTTTAAGAGAGTATTATATATTTTTTCCATAACATTAATAGTGGCTGCATTATTCCTGGTTGATTATTCAGCATTATTCAGCAGGCAGAACCTGGCGCCCCTCCTGATAATTATAGCCGCAGCAGGAAATATTGTAGTGCTCACCATGCATAAAGATTCCTGATCACATTCAAAACACCCACCTAACATCTCTTCAAAAAATTGGTATTTATCAGGTAATTCTATAACTTGCATATTGCAATACAATAAATGTAAAACATGGGAGAGGAACAAAATCGGGACTACTAATCTAATAAACTGTTAATGTGCGCAATAACTCAATATAGCATTCTCCACTTAAATAAAAGTTTGATTTTTTCTTGCAATTAATTAACCTATAGCTTAATTTTGAAGCGTAATGCAATAAAAATAAGATCGTCATGTGATAACAGGATTCAACTTTACGTGGACAAAGAAAATGCTGAAAGTATCTTTAATTATGTCGCACAAGATGAAAGACATCGCAAAAAATTTAAATTCATTTGCGATATAATACTTGAAGGATTAAGAAACCCCAATGTTTATGGAAAAGCACAAATTGATAAGAAAAGTGCAAATATTACTGCCATGAAATTCTTTAAAGGCCAGGAGAATGACCGTATTTATTGTAAGGAGATTAAGAAAGAAGAAAATGTAAATATAATAATTGCATGTGAGCTTCTGGAAAAAAAGAAAACCACAAAATTCAAACACAGAGAAAAAACTATTATCAAAAAGGTTTCCGGTTATGAATATGAAATTTGATAAAAACAAGATAGAAAACAGCTTTGCCCGATTATTTCAGGATAAAACCCCTGAAGATAAAATCAGGAGGAAAGCATATCTTCTAATGGCAAGGTTCCTTTCTGAGGTGGAGGCAGTAAGAATTGAAAGGAACTTAAAAAAGAAAGATATAGCAAGAATGCTTGGAATCTCCGCCAGTTATCTTTCGCAGCTTTATAATGGTGATAAGCTCTTAAATCTTGAAACTCTTGCCAGACTCCAGGAAGCACTGGATATAAGATTTGATATAAAAGCCGTATCTCAGACAGCTCCCCTTGTATTGGAAAAGGATAAACTAAAATTCATTCAAAAATTCTATTATAGGGAGGCTATGGGATTCTGGACTTACAAGCAATATAAACAAAGAATAACAGAACCCGTTTATAACCAAATAAACACAAACAAGACCACAGACCCACATATAGAAGTAGCATAATATGAAAATTCCCAAATCAGATCTGGAATTGATTGATTTTATTATCATCAATTCGGACTATACCTTTAAGCAACCACATGAGAAGGAGAACACTAACATAAGGAATTTATTTGCAGAATATGACATTGAAATTGATTTCGGTGACACAGAACCCACTGAAGAAGAGGACAATATATTCAACGTTTTCATCAAAGTGGAAATAAACAGATGCGAAAAGCCACTTCCAGGTTATTCAATCTTCTGTGAAGGGGTAGGCTTATTCAAAATTCCGAACCTTAAGAGACTCGATGAACAAACTGCAAATAACCTGCTTAAGATTTCTCCCTTAAGTATCATAATAAATAACATGCGCAGTTATATTATGAACATCACAAACTATTATCCTTTTGGTAAATATGTATTGCCATCAATTGATCTTAAAAGTGTAATAAATTCAAAAATAAAACAGCAAGAAAACAGTTAGCGTAATTTAAAATCAAATGTGTGTTAACTCCACCCAATGGAAATAAAAGACTTTATAGCATTTGATGTTGAGACGGCCTCAAGTAATCCGGCCAGTATATGTCAGGTTGGATATGTAAAGGTCAGGAACCTAAAGATAATTGAGTCCATATCCTACCTGGTTAAACCACCGGGTAATGAATACAGTGCCTTTAATTCAAACATTCATGGCATCAGTGCTCTTGAAACGGAAATATCACCAGCTTTTCCTGAAGTATGGAAGAAAATAAAAAATGATTTCAAGTCACATCTCCTTGTAGCACATAATGCATCGTTCGACGCAAGCGCATTAGTTTCTGCTTTAGAGTATTATAATATAAAACAACCTAAACTGGATATAGCATGCACATATCAGTTAACAAAACTCAAGTTAAAGTCCCTATGCCAGTCATTGAGGGTATGCCTTGAGGATCATCATGATGCTTTAAGTGATGCCGAGGCATGTGCAAATTGCCTTATCAAACTTATCAAGGGGGATGAACCGGATGAATCTCTGATTATTGATGTAGAATCCGTAAACCCGTTCCAGTCAGCAGGTCATGAACGGCTATATGGGAATATATTAAAACCTGACCTGGATGTAGAAAATAAAGAAAATCCATTTTACGCAAAAAAGATAGTTCTTACCGGTGTCTTAAGTACACTGACCAGGCATGAAGCAGCAAATATTTTAAAAAGTCTGGGAGCTGATATAGACACTGCTATTACAAAGCGAACCAACTATGTCCTTGCCGGATCCGGCGCAGGCCCAAGCAAGCTGAAAAAAATTGAGCAATATAATAATAGCGGATCTGAAATAATTATCATCCGTGAAAAAGAATTCCTGGAATTGATTAAATAGCAATTATAATTAAAAAGACAGCCTGCTGTCTGAGTGCATAAGAACGCCTGATCGCGACACCTATTACATTATTAATCTTTTACCACCCTGCTTCTTATAAACTTGTATAATTCTCCGAATACAAATACCAGTGATGATAACAGGGTGATCACGAGTACATCGGTCCATGGAAGGTCGCGGAATTTAAATATCTCCTGCATAAAGGGCAGTTTAATGGCTGCCAGCTGTAATACAATTGAAACAAAGAATGCGAGGATAAGCCATTTATTTTTGAAGAAGCCTATAGTGGCATTAACAAGGATAACGCCTATGATAACCCAGAAATCAATCGAATGACCGGCAAAATATGAGATGAGCGCAGCGGCAAGCAGTACATAGACCAAAAAATCTTTGAATTGTTTGATAATAAGAGACAGAATACTCGTCTTTCCCTTTTCTTCCAGCTTATTCTCTCCGAATTCCTGCAACCTCTTTTGTCTTTCATCATGATCCAGGCCGTTCTTGTCGCTCTTCAAACGGTTAATAGCATCATCGGCCTCTATACTGTGCCAGGGGAAGTTCTGATTTATATCCATTACAAGCGTTTAATATTTTATTTATCCATTTAAAATTCTCGGCTCATCCAGATCGGGTATCCCTTATTACAGTTATTATTCCATTTATCTCTGCATGGCATATATAACTGATTTACTGAATTTTCCAATATTGTTAAAATATATTATATGAGTAAAATGGTAGAATAAATGTGTATTTATTCCACAAAAACGGTGAATATGAAAAATCCGGCGCAGGCCCTCAAAAACCATGAATATACATTGCAGCATTTATCTGACGGTGACCGGAAGCCGGCAGGCTGTTAAAATCTGCTGGTATAATTGTGGATTATTACCACGAATGGGGTCTGTTTCATCACAGTAGCCCAAAGTCCAAAATCAAAAACAAAAACCTATATGACTGTATTACTGAATATTGCATCCAGGCAGGAAATATGGCACGGGATTTTCATACTTGATTATCAGTAATATGAATATTAATGAGGATAAAACCATTTAATAAACGAAAAAAAGATCACTATGAAAGATTTTCATGAACCACAGGAATCATTACCTGAAAAGACACTTGATTATGCCAGGGCGCTTCACTCCTTAATTGAAGAACTGGAAGCAATTGACTGGTATCAGCAACGTGTTGATGCAACATCGGACAAGCAGCTTAAAAAAGTTCTGGAACATAACCGGGATGAAGAGATGGAACATGCATGCATGGCCCTGGAATGGATAAGGAGAACAGTTGATGGATGGGATGATATGCTGAAGACTTATCTCTTCACGGAAAAAGACATTACAAAAATTGGACACTAATCTTGAACACTAAAATTGGACACTAAAAAAACGATGGATATGAATATTTTAAAGAAAAACATGGCTCCGATTACTGACGAGGCCTGGAAAGAGATCAATGAACAGGCCGGAAGAATATTTAAATTATACTTAAGCGGAAGGCAGTTTTTGGATATTGACGGCCCAAACGGATTGGAGATGGGGGCGGTGTCTACCGGTCATCTTATCATGCCCGCTAACACGAAAAAGGAAGGTGTAAATTACGGCATAAGGGAGGTGATGCCGCTTATTGAGATAAGGAAGCCCTTTGAGCTCGATATCATGGCAATGGATGACATAAACAGGGGAGCCCTGGACGCCGATATTGGACCACTGGAGGAGGCAGCCAAAGAAATAGCGCTGTTCGAAGAGAAAGTGATATATGAAGGGTTCACTGCGGCAAAAATCAAAGGACTGGATAAGAGTGCCTCTGAGAAAGCAACAGTATTGCCTGATGATCCGGTTGAATTCCTGGCTGTGATCAGTGAACAGAAAAGAAAGCTTATGAAGGAAGGAGTTGAAGGACCATACAGCCTGGTACTGAGTGAGAATAAAATGAAGGTACTGAACAGCATATCAAAAGGCTACCCGGTAGAGAAACAGCTGAAGAAAATGATCAGCGGTAAAATAATACCCCAATTTGCAAACGATAAGTCCTACCTGCTCTCAGAGCGCGGAGGCGACTATGAACTGGTGCTCGGACAGGATATGTCAATAGGATATAATGCACACGATACAAAGAAGGTGAAGCTGTATTTCACTGAATCCTTTACCTTCAGGGTGATGAGCCCTGAGGCAATAAAAGTGTTTACAGGAAGCTAGGTTTTTTTAATGAGTCGCTTTGCCGCTTTGTTCTGTTGTATTCTTATAACTGAATAATACCGGCAAAGTTTATTATAAGAAAGAATAATAAGTGGAGCAGCTGAACTGTATTACGGTAACCCGGTGCATATATATAAGAAAAAGAGGAAAAAGGCATGAGGACGATAATAATAAGTGATATTAAAAGCAAAGAAGAGAGTATAATACCTTATGGTCTTCATATAGCCAGGCTCCTTGAATCTGAGGCAGAGGTAGTGCATAT
Organism: Bacteroidales bacterium; assembly: GCA_034521735.1. Classification (GTDB taxonomy): domain Bacteria; phylum Bacteroidota; class Bacteroidia; order Bacteroidales; family VadinHA17; genus UBA9300. The sequence goes on along the minus strand of JAXHLX010000004.1, from coordinate 25,175 downwards.
CATTGATCCTCGCATACAACAGGGAGTATCCAGTTCCTATTCCAACTCCCAGACAATAACCCCGGGCGATAAACTAGATCATGAGAAAATAATTGAAAGGGAGATGCATTATGCTAATAAAGAGCTGGATGAGATACTGATAAGGGAGGTGTCGCGACTCAATTACCCGCTTAAAGCGAGTAAGATAGTCCAGGAAAGCACCATCATCAGGAAAATAAAAGAACTGGAAAGAGATATAGATGATCCGCTGCTTATAGTTAATTCGGAACCCGACAGCTATATATTCAACACGCTCCACGAGGCCGTCAGTATTATATCCAAAATTAAAGCCGCATCCTTCTTCGTACCACCCGGCTATGGTTATAAAGACTTCAGTAATGTGCTTATCGTTCCTCACAACAGTGCCCAGAACATAAAGAAGTATGCCTGGCTGCTGGAGGCTATTTTCAAAAACAAACCCAGAGCCACAGCCATCGATATAGTAAATTCTGAAAATAAATATAAGCAGCAAAAGGAGATACTGGAGAACAGAATGAAGAATGTAAGCCTTGTAGCATCAGGCCCGGAAATAGAAACGAGGCTCTTTACAGGTCATAATTTTTTTGATGTACTCGCGGAACAGATCAAAGAGATCAAGCCCGACCTGCTCATAAGCTTTAATGAAGACAGGGGCTATTTTAATTTCAGAAGTCCCCATTCATCAGATCTTAAGGAAATAAACTGCATTGCAGGCTGCATCCCTGTACTTTTTCTGAGCTGACAAATAACTATTCATCATTACTGATCAGGGCAATTATTATATTATCTTTTTCAGGGCTAATGTTATCTTCTGATGTAAAAGGAATTAACTTTCGGTTAGTTGAAATAAGAAAAAGAGGAATGCTGCCTTCCCCGTGTTTCTTCCTGAAATCCTCAAAGCTGAATTTATCGGTAAGCTTTGTTGATTTTATGCTTGCTCCTTCCCTGATTTTTCTCGTTATATAATCATAGGTAATATCTTTCCCGAAAAGAAATCTACCCCTTAAATGTTGAGGTGAATATTCCCTCTCATCCGCCCTGCTGATAGGTTGAAGCTGGTAAAGACTTTCCTTATCAAATATTTGCGAGAAATGAAGTACACCCATTGAATTAACTTCATCATTGGATGTTAAGGCCAGCAGTTTCCCCACTCCCTCAAGGTTAATTTTATCTATTACCTTCTCAGCAATTATACTTTCGTTATAAGCGTTCAGCCCATCCATATTAGCCTTGTTGGTGTTATACCTGTTGGTATCAAGTATAACAACGCTGAAATCATTTTCCCGGAGAATTGAAGCAATCTGCCGGGCCCATTCCTGTGCACCGGCAATGACAACTCCCTGTGGGTTTGATTGCTTTATCTTCAATAATTTAGCCGCCAGTGGACTTGTAGTCCCATATATAAAAACCGTCCCTATGATTACCATAAAAGTAAGGGGTACCAGGTATTCAGACTGGGCAACATCAATCTCTGCCAGCTTCAGGGCAAAAACCGACGCCACGGCAGCTGCCACAATACCCCTGGGGGCCATCCATGAAATGAACAATTTTTCTTTAAGGCTCAGATTAGACCTTATACCTGAAATAAAAACTGACAAGGGCCGGGCTATGAATATCAGTACGAGGAGGAAAATTAATCCCTTATAATTCATTAGCTGGATATCACTTACCGACAGCCTGGCTGAGAGAAGGATAAACAACACAGGAATCATTAAAACTGTGAGATTTTCTTTAAAGTCTTTTATTTCCTTTATCGCTATGTACTTTTGATTTGCCAGTACAATACCCATGATTGTGGAGGTAAGCAGACCTGACTCTCCCTGAAAATGATTTGATATCAGGAAGGCTGCCACTACAAAGCTCAGGGCAGCAATCTCCTGCAGGTAACCGGGGATCCAGTATCTTTTTATCAACAGGATCAGCAATGCTGCAAATCCGCCACCTATCAGGGTGGACATTAATATTGTTTTAAATATGTTTAATAGAATAAGGGGAGCTGCATTTTCAACCTGGCCAATAAGGATGACTTCAAAGACCAGTATTGCAAGCAAAGCGCCAATGGGATCGATCAAAATCCCTTCCCACTTCAGAATATTGCCTACATTCTGCTTTGGTCTTATGGTGAGAAGTAAGGGGCCAATGACAGTGGGGCCGGTAACTGTCAGAACAGCACCCAGTAGTATCGCTATCTCTATGTTCAGTCCGAAGAGCCAGTGAGCAGCCATCACTGCAGTAAGCCATGTGATAAGTATCCCCACCGAAAGCAATAATGACAGCACCCTTCCAATATTTTTAAACTCGCTTAATTTCAGGGTTAAGCCTCCCTCGAAAAGGATTATCGCAACAGATAAGGAAATAAAAGGAATAAGTACTTCTCCAAACATTTCATCAGGATCGATATAGCCTAATACAGGCCCTGCAATGATCCCCAGTATAAGAAATAACAATATTGAGGGAATCCTGATTTTCCAGGAAAGCCACTGCGCAGCAAATCCAAGAAATACAACTAAACCAAGACTTATTAAGATATTCTCCGACATTTTCCTTTATTATATTACTCCCCGGAAATTTTTAGCAAATTTACTATAAAATCTTCTGAAACGATTATAAACTTTTTTAAGAGGTAATAATCATTTTGATATTTTACATTCCTTCGAACGTGCTTGTCCGCCTGAAGATTGTGGAGGAATGCCCGGATACATTTTATGGGGTAGCAATTCAGATATGAGATCAAAACCCATGTATTTGGGTGTTATCTTTTTCAGGCTTGCCGGTGAGGATATAAAATCCCATACTTCATCCAGGGTAGCCGGAACTTTTTGCGTTTTATGCAGCTGATAGAATCCCATGTTTACTGAGCAATTTTTTTAATCATATTTTTAAAAATGATTCTGTGGAAAGGCATTAATGAGTTCCAGTAAACTCTTCCCCACAGCCCGTGAGGACGGAAAGTTACAATCTGATGCAGGGTATTATCTTTGATTTTGAACTCGAGCCATGCCTCACCCGGAAGCTTCATCTCAGAATAAAGTAATAAGCGCTTTTCGGCACGGCTGGAGTATATCACCCGCCAGAAGTCAGGCGAATGGCCGGCAGAACCACTCCTTGCCCGGAGCCGGTTTGGGTAGTACAAAACCCGTTTGCCGCCTGTATCCCATATTTTGTCAAGAGCTTTTTCTTCATCCTGAAGAACTATCTCTCTTGTGTCTTTATAACAGCCAAAGGCGGGGACCTCAACCAGCTTTGAACTTCCCTCGTTCAACACCTTGCCCGATGGTGCATCGCTCAGGCCGGAAAATACATCCTGATTGGCAATGTGGTCAAAGGCATGCCTTACCGCCTCTTCGTAAGTGATCACTTCTATGCCAAGGGTTTTATGTAAATTATTCTCACGGGCAATCACTTCCACTTTCATGCTGTTTACAAGGTTGACTGCCAGCGTATAAGATGTTGAGGTTACAAAATAAAGCCAGTAGGATGAGAGCTTGGGTGTCATAACAGGAACAGGAATAATTATTCTTCTGAGCTGCCGGACTTTGGCAAATTTTTGCATCATTTCGCTATAGGTAAGTACCTCTGGTCCCCCGATATCATAGCTTTGATCAAAAGTTTCTTCTTTCATCAAAACACCCTGCAGAAATTCAGTCACATTACTTATGGCAATGGGTTGCGATTTTGTTTTAAGCCAGCGTGGTGCAACCATTAGAGGTAATTTCTCAACAAGATCGCGGATTATTTCGAACGAAGCGCTTCCTTCTCCTATAATAATACCTGCACGGAGCGTGGTTAAATGGTATTTGCCGGAAGCCAGAATTTCTTCAACTTTTTTCCGGGAGGCCAGATGTTTGGAGAGCTCTGATTCGTTTATAATTCCGCTCAGGTAGATAACTTGTTTCAGATTAGTTTGCTGAACCCGGTTTCTGAAGTTCTCTGCAGTCCTGGCTTCCATTTCCTGAAAATCGCCTGTTGGACTCGACATTGAGTGGATCAGGTAATAGGCAGCGTCTATGTCTTTGGGGATGTTATCCAGCGTTTCCTCTTTCAAAAAATCAACCTCAACCACTTCAATTTTTGAGGAACCATATTTTGATGCGTCAAAACGCAGTTTATCGCGAACGCAGCATACAATGGTATGCCCGTTACTGATTAAACCCGGAAGCAGTCGCTGTCCGATGTAACCGGTGGCACCGGTAAGCAGAATTTTCATGTCCTGTAAATTATAGTCATAATTTTTTCCCTGTTATAAAATTAAGAAACATGAAGGGATAACCATACACCCCCATCCCACCTTATCCGAAACCCTGATGGAAGCAGCTGAACTGTATTACGGTAACCCGGTGCATATATATAAGAAAAAGAGGAAAAAGGCATGAGGACGATAATAATAAGTGATATTAAAAGCAAAGAAGAGAGTATAATACCTTATGGTCTTCATATAGCCAAACTCCTTGAATCTGAGGCAGAGGTAGTGCATATAATTGATCCGCGAATACAGCAGGGAGTAGCCAGTTCCTATTCCGACTCCCAGACAATAACTTCGGGAGATAAACTGGATCATGAGAAAATAATTGAAAGGGAGATGCATTATGCTAATAAAGAGCTGGATGAGATACTGATAAGGGAGGTGTCGCGACTCAATTACCCGCTTAAAGCGAGTAAGATAGTCCAGGAAAATACCATCATCAGGAAAATAAAAGAACTGGAAAGAGATATAGATGATCCGCTGATAATAGTTAATTCGGAACCCGATAGCTATATATTCAACACGCTCCACGAGGCCGTCAGTATTATCTCCAAAATCAATGCCGCCTCCTTCTTCGTTCCACCCGGCTATGATTATAAAGAGTTCAATAATATACTTATCGTTCCTCACAACAGTGCCCAGGACATAAAGAAGTATGCCTGGTTACTCGAGGCAATCTTCAAAAAGGAGCCCAGAGTTACGGCCTTCGATATAATAAATGATGAAGAAAAATATAAGCAGGAAAAAGAGATATTGGAGAACAGGATGAAGAATGTAAGCCTGGTGTCATCAGGCCCGGATATAGAAACGATGCTCTTTACAGGCCATAATTATTTTGATATACTTGAGGAACAGATCAAAGAGATCAAGCCCGACCTGCTTATCAGCTTTAATGAAGACAGGGGCTATTTTAATTTCAGAAGTACCCACAGCTCAGACCTCAAAGAACTAAATTGCATTGCAGGATGCATCCCTGTACTTTTTCTGAGCTGACAAATAACTATTCATCATTACTGATCAGGGCAATTACTATATTATCCTTTTCAGCGTTAATATTATCTCCTGATGTAAAAGGAATTAATTTCCTTTCCGTTGAAATAAGAAAGAGAGGAATGCTGGTTTCTCCGTGTTTCTTTTTGAAATCCTCAAAGCTGAATTTATCGGTAAGCTTTGTTGATTTTATGCTTGCTCCTTCCCTGACCCTTTTCGTTATATAATCGTAGGTAATATCTTTCCCGAAAAGAAATCTACCCCTTAAATGTTGAGGTGAATATTCCCTCTCATCCGCCCTGCTGATAGGTTGAAGCTGGTAAAGACTTTCCTTATCAAATATTTGCGAGAAATGAAGTACACCCATTGAATTAACTTCATCATTGGATGTTAAGGCCAGCAGTTTCCCCACTCCCTCAAGGTTAATTTTATCTATTACCTTTTCAGCAATTATACTTTCGTTATAAGCGTTCAGCCCATCCATATTAGCCTTGTTGGTGTTATACCTGTTGGTATCCAGTATAACAACGCTGAAATCATTTTCCCGGAGAATTGAAGCAATCTGCCGGGACCATTCCTGTGCACCGGCAATGACAACTCCCTGTGGGTTTGATTGCTTTATCCTCAATAATTTAGCCGCCAGTGGACTTGTAGTCCCATATATAAAAACCGTCCCTATGATTACCATAAAAGTAAGGGGTACCAGGTATTCAGACTGGGCAACATCAATCTCTGCCAGCTTCAGGGCAAAAACCGACGCCACGGCAGCTGCCACAATACCCCTGGGGGCCATCCATGAAATGAACAATTTTTCTTTAAGGCTCAGATTAGACCTTATACCTGAAATAAAAACTGACAAGGGCCGGGCTATGAATATCAGTACGAGGAGGAAAATCAATCCCTTATAATTCATTAGCTGGATATCACTTACCGACAGCCTGGCTGAGAGAAGGATAAACAACACAGGAATCATTAAAACTGTGAGATTTTCTTTAAAGTCTTTTATTTCCTTTATCGCTATGTACTTTTGATTTGCCAGTACAATACCCATGATTGTGGAGGTAAGCAGACCTGACTCTCCCTGAAAATGATTTGATATCAGGAAGGCTGCCACTACAAAGCTCAGGGCAGCAATCTCCTGCAGGTAACCGGGGATCCAGTATCTTTTTATCAACAGGATCAGCAATGCTGCAAATCCGCCACCTATCAGGGTGGACATTAATATTGTTTTAAATATGTTCAATAAAATAAGGGGAGCTGCATTTTCAACCTGGCCAATAAGGATAACTTCAAAGACCAGTATTGCAAGCAAAGCTCCAATGGGATCGATCAAAATCCCTTCCCACTTCAGAATATTGCCTACATTCTGCTTTGGTCTTATGGTCAGAAGTAAGGGGCCAATGACAGTGGGACCTGTAACTGTCAGAACAGCACCCAGCAGAATCGCTATCTCTATGTTCAGTCCGAAGAGCCAGTGAGCAGCCATCACTGCAGTAAGCCATGTGATAAGTATCCCCACCGAAAGCAATAATGACAGCACCCTTCCAATATTTTTAAACTCGCTTAATTTCAGGGTTAAGCCTCCCTCGAAAAGGATTATCGCAACCGAAAATGAGATAAAAGGAATGAGTACATCCCCAAACATAAGATCAGGATCGATATATCCTAATACCGGACCGGCAATAATTCCCAGTATAAGAAATAATAAAATTGAGGGAATCCTGATTTTCCAGGAAAGCCACTGCGCAGCAAATCCAAGAAATACGACTAAACCAAGACTTATTAAGATATTCTCCGACATTTTCCTTTATTAGCTTATAATAGTGTTACTAACCGGAAATTTTTAGCAAATTTACTATAAAATCTTCTGAAACGAAGATAACCATTTTTAAACCGGCAATAATTATTTTAATATTTTACATTCCTTCGAACGTGCTTGGTGACTTGCTCGGTGACCTTCTCCACGGCCGGGAACACCATCCGCAAAAAGTTTTCAGAGAGCAAACAGAAAGCTGAACCGGGCTCTGGAGACAGCGCCCTTCTTAAAAAGATGATACGGTAAAATAATACTGACACTGTTCATTTTATAACATCGTACCGAATATTTTTTCGATTGCTTTTTTGCGGTAATCAAAAATTTCCTGTAGCTGTTTTTTAATAAGGAGTGAATTGGCTATGGAGCCCAAAAAACCGAACGGAGGTTTATACGATACAATATCGGTCATAAGTATACCGCCTTCAATGGCTTCAATTTTATGTTCATGATGCCACATCGCGTAAGGCCCGATACGCTGTTCGTCAACAAAATATTCTTTTCTCCTTTATATGAGTGATTTCGGTTACCCAGGTCATTTTTATTCCTAATACCGGACTTACTTTATAGATGATAATCATTCCCGGATACATTTTAGGGGGCAGTAATTCAGATATGAGATCAAAACCCATGTATTGGGGTGTTATCTTTTTCAGGTTTGACGGTGAGGATATAAAATCCCATACTTCATCCAGGGTAGCCGGAACTTTTTGCGTTTTATGCAACTGATAGAATCCCATGTTTACTGAGCAATTTTTTTAATCATGTTTTTAAAAATGATTCTGTGGAAAGGCATTAATGATTTCCAGTAAACTCTTCCCCACAGCCCGTGAGGACGGAAAGTTACAATCTGGTGCAGGGTATTATCTTTTATTATGAACTCGAGCCATGCCTCACCCGGAAGCTTCATCTCAGAATAAAGTAATAAGCGCTTTTCGGCACGGCTGGCGTATATCACCCGCCAGAAGTCAGGCGAATGGCCGGCAGAACCCTGTTTTGCCCGGAGCCGGTTTGAGTAGTACAAAACCCGTTTGCTGCCTGTATCCCATATTTTGTCGAGAGCTTTTTCTTGATCCTGAAGAACTATCTCTCTTGTGTCTTTATAACAGCCAAAGGCGGGGACCTCAACCAGCTTTGAACTTCCCTCGTCCAACACCTTGCCCGATGGTGCATCGCTCAGGCTGGAAAATACATCCTGATTGGCAATGTGGTCAAAGGCATGCCTTACCGCCTCTTCGTAAGTGATCACTTCTATGCCAAGGGTTTTATGTAAATTATTCTCACGGGCAATCACTTCCACTTTCATGCTGTTTACAAGGTTAACTGCCAGCGTATAGGATGTTGAGGTTACAAAATAAAGCCAGTAGGATGAGAGCTTGGGTGTCATAACAGGAACAGGAATAATTATTCTTCTGAGCTGCCGGACTTTGGCGAATTTTTGCATCATTTCGCTATAGGTAAGTACCTCTGGTCCCCCGATATCATAGCTTTGATCAAAAGTTTCTTCTTTCATCAAAACACCCTGCAGAAATTCAGTCACATTACTTATGGCAATGGGTTGCGATTTTGTTTTAAGCCAGCGTGGTGCAATCATTACCGGTAATTTCTCAACCAGATCGCGGATTATTTCGAACGAAGCGCTTCCTTCTCCTATAATAATACCTGCACGGAGCGTGGTTAAATGGTATTTGCCGGAAGCCAGAATTTCTTCAACTTTTTTGCGGGAGGCCAGATGTTTGGAGAGCTCTGATTCGTTTATAATTCCGCTCAGGTAGATAACTTGTTTCAGATTAGTTTGCTGAACGCGGTTTCTGAAGTTCTTTGCAGTCCTGGCTTCCATTTCCTGAAAATCGCCTGTTGGACTCGACATTGAGTGGATCAGGTAATAGGCAGCGTCTATGTCTTTGGGGATGTTATCCAGCGTTTCCTCTTTCAAAAAATCAACTTCAACCACTTCAATTTTTGAGGAACCATATTTTGATGCGTCAAAACGCAGTTTATCGCGAACGCAGCATACAATGGTATGCCCGTTACTGATTAAACCCGGAAGCAGTCGCTGTCCGATGTAACCGGTGGCACCGGTAAGCAGAATTTTCATGTCCTGTAAATTATAGTCATAATTTTTTCCCTGTTATAAAACTAAGAAACATGAAGGGATAAAAAAAGTTTAAGTCTCTGATAAGAAAAGACATCGCTCCGAACAGGGTAAATGCCAATTATAAGCGCGATGCGAACCCTGCCGGCTTCTCATCTGAACGGCAGACTGGCCCGTACCGGTTTAATCATCCCTTACTGCTACATCAAGCCTTTCTTACGCGATTCAAACTCTTCTTCGTCAATTTCACCTATGACATATCTCTCTTTGAGGATGTCCAGAGGATAAGCATTTATTAAATACATGGCCGGATGGAAGCATTATACTCCAATTGCTGTGGGAAGCAGTACGAAAAAAATCCCTAAACAGTTTAATGACCGGTCCTGTATTCAATAAGCTTATGTAGATGTTTTTTTCCATAATGTAGACTACCTGCACCCCTCTTGCGACAAAATCCACTGGTTGTGAAATGATTAGCATACCCAACAGCCTGAAATACTGTTTCGTTGACAGATACCGGACAATAAAAAAACAGGCCCCAGGCATGAATAATAATTAATCACTGTAACTCCAAATCGCTTGTCATCGTTATATCATCAATATAAAGTATTTTAGCCGGCGCAATATTTTTTGAATAAGGTGACCCCTATGAACAAACATATTTTTTTTGATAACCTGACAGCATCCTTAGGATCTCTGGCTGCCGGCAAAAAGAACACCTTCTATAATATATTTATAAATACCGGGGAGAGCGTTGAAGCCAACCTGATCGTTGTGCGGTCGCCCTTTCACAATTGCAGGCTAAGCTGTTATCAGCAAAAAATAACTGAACTGAAGAATTTTGTGGCTATCCTTTAAAAACAATTGAATGCGGCCACGTTACCGGTGCAATGAGTACAGCCGAACTAAGAAGTCACCTGCTTTCAGTATTAGAAAAACCCACAGATGGGTAATATTATATACAAATGAAGGCCAGGGGAACAAAAAAAAATTAGACATTTTTGAAATCAATATTTAACTAAATAAAACACACAGACTCAGATGAATGATAAAACAAAAAAAGAGATAGGCTTTTTGAAAGTTTATTCCGGCGTACTGAACACTTGCTTTATTGGGCACCATTTTTTATGTGATGAACCAGTCTAAAAAACAAAGCTTTAAAGAGATTGATGTGGAGCGGATTAATATTATTGAAAGCAATGGGGATTTAAAATTAGTTATCAGTAATAGTGAAACTACAGCATAATGGATTTATAAATAGAAAACCATTACCGGAAAGAGAAAGACCCGCAGGATTGATTTTTTTCAACTCAGCTGGAGATGAATGTGGAGGATTGATATATGATGGCAATGATAAAGACGCAGGAATGGTTCTTTCAATAGATAAATACAGAGATGACCAGGTGATGCAACTGCGATATGTAGAGAATACGGAAAAAGACACCCGAACATACGGCCTTCAATTTTGGGAATATCCAAAAGAAGATGGATTCGATGAGAGAAGTAAAGCTTTCGATGATTTGCGAAAAATTGATGATCAGAAAAAACAGGAAGAAGCATATCTGAAAATGAAGCAGGATGGCTTATTGCCTGAAGACAGAATGTTTGTTGGCAGGAAAATGAATGACGATGTAGGATTATTTATTAATGATAATCAGGGAAGACCAAGAATAAGAATATACATAGACAGTGATAATAATCCGAAAATAGAACTTCTGAATGATGAAGGGAATATTATAGCAGAAGAATAAACTGTGTCTGATATAGCTTATTTCTTTGTGCTCGATAAAGGTGTCTTCCTGAGAACCTTTGCCGGTAAAACATATTCTGTGGACTATTCACTCGATAAGCTGGAGAGCAGCATACTCGAGCCCGCAGTCTTCTCAAGGATCAACCGTAAATACATCGTTAATATAAAGGCTATCAGGGATATGGCTGCATGGTCAAGAAGCAGGATCAAGCTTAAGCTGGATCCTCCTGCCGATAATGAAGATGATATAATCGTAAGCATAGAGAGGTCGCCCGGGTTCAAAAAGTGGCTCAACAGGTAAAGTGGCTTGAGGACTGCCCGTCCCCTGGTCAGAGATAGACAGAGGGTTTGATATCCAGTACGGGGGTGTTATTGATGGCATCGAGACCGGTTACCCTGAGTATATTTCCCTTACGTTCGATAAGGTTAACGCGGGTAAGGCCAATGGCGCTGGGACGGCGTGGGGTGCAGCATGCAAAGACACCCCGGTAGTCGCCCGAGCGCGTGGTGGTACGCAGCTCATAGCCCTCGGAGCGGTCAAAGTACCACAGTATATTCAGCTCCTTGTAATTTTCTATCTTGTACAGTGCATCCTCATACTCCTTTTTCACCTCTATGGTTGAGACGCTGCGCATGATACTGTCCGCCTGATCCGGTCTGGCCTCTTCCCAGTCGTTATGCACGTATCCTATTATCTCTATATTCAGATCCATAATAATAATTATTTATTTCATTGTCATTTTAAAAAGCTGTTCTCTGTGCTCAGCGGTTGGTGTCCTCTGCTATCTCCTGCTTTTTAACGGCACTGCGCTGTCTTTTCTCAGAGAGGCTCCAGGGGCAGTATATAGAAATGCCCGTTCCCCTTCACTATCTTCACCTTCACCCTGTACACCTGTTCAATCAGTTCTTCAGTAAATATCTCACGTCCTCCACGGGCCACCATCTCACCCTCATCAAGCACCATAAAGTCAGTGCAGTACTTAATGGCCAGGTTAAGGTCATGTATGGCCATCAGCATGGTTATGCCCTTTTGACTGAGATCCCTCAGCAACTGCAGCACCTCATGCTGGTGCCTCAGGTCGAGACTTGCCGTAGGCTCATCAAGCAGCATCACCGTCGGCTGCTGTGCCAGGGCACGTGCAATAAACACACGCTGACGCTGACCGCCGCTCAGCTTATTAATATCCTTAAGGGCTATATCATCGAGTGAGAGCTGCACCATTATCTCCGACACTATCCTGCGGTCTTCCTGTGTCGGCGACCACCTGATATAAGGGTTACGTCCAAGCAGTACTGTATCAAACACCGTAGAAGAAAAAACGTTCTGCTCACGCTGCGGCACATAGGCCATCTCTTTGGCCAGGGTGGCGGCTTTTATCCCTGCCGTGCTGCGACCCATCAGCTCCACTCTCCCCTCCTGCGGGGCCAGCATGCCATTGATCAGCCTTATCAGTGTTGTCTTGCCCGAGCCATTGGGTCCCAGTACCGCCGTGAAAGAGCCCCCGGAGGCATTATAGCTTATGCCTCTTATGACAGGAGTGCCATTATATGAAAAATGTATATTATCCAGCGATATCATCTCCATTGCGATCCTCCTGTTCTTCTTAGCAGCAGAAATATAAACAACGGAGCACCTACCAGCGAGGTTAGTATACCCACGGGAAGCACCATGGGTGATATGATGGTGCGGGCCAGTATATCACAGCCTATCATAAAAGCCACACCTGCCAGGGCAGCACCGGGTATCAGGAACCTTTCATCGCTCCCTATCACCCTCCTGACCATATGCGGCACTACCAGACCGACAAAAGCAATGATACCATAGAATGAGACCACTGTGGCAGTTGACAGCGAGGCCAGTATCATGCCTGTCATACGCAGTCTTTTGATATTGACACCCAGGCTGCGTGCCGTCTCGTCGCCCGAATCCAGGGCATTATAATTCCACCTGTTACGGTAGAAATATATCATCACCGGTGTCAGCAGCAGGATCTGTAATATCAGCTCCTTCCATCCCCCCTTGCTCAGGTCGCCGAAGGTCCAGAAGACAATGGCAGCCAGCTGTATATCATCAGCTATATATTGCAGGGGCGGTGGTAAGGGCCGTAAACAGTGAGCTGGCTATCATGCCGGCCAGTATCATATTCTCAGGTGTGGCCCCTCTTTTCCTTGCCACCAGGAGAATAAGGAAGCAGGCTGTGAGCGACCATACAAAGGCGGAGGCTGTCACCAGGTAGGGGTTGGCTATGGTAACAGCATCACTGCTGCTGCTCTGCATGCTGCCGGCCCCGAAGATGATAACGGCAAAGGCTGCGCCGAAAGCAGCCGAGTTACTTATGCCCAGCGTAAAGGGCGATCCCAGGGGTTACGCAGCACGCTCTGCATTACCACACCGCTGACAGAAAGGGCTATGCCGCTAACTATGCCGGCCAGCACCCTGGGCAGGCGTATATGCAGCACTATGCCTTTCTGCACCTCGTCTGCACCGCTGCCGAAAAGGCCCAGCAGCTCCCTGAAGCTTATCTTGCTCGGACCCAGTGCCAGTCCAGTTAAGGAAAGAATAATGATCAGTCCGCCCATTATCCACAGGAACCGCGACTTCCGGCTGATAAAGCTGCTGTATTGCTTTTCTATTTCCCTTTCCCTTATCATTCTGTACTATCTTTGGGCAGCTGTCTGTAGGGATTATAAAAGGTCTCCACCTCATCGTATATATCCACACCGTGAAAAAAATGAAAAACCTCCCTTGCTTTCTCCCTGTAATCAATATCCCCGAAGGCAGAAGGCATCATTACCGTACCTATATACCATGCATTGCTGAGCAGGTTCTCATAGTTGGTTGTATTCGAGTTATATGGCAGCACTGTATAGGCCTCTCCCCTGCGGAGAGCCGACAGTGATCTTATCATTGGCTGATCTGATATCTCCTCCTCCCATATCTGCCGCCCGAAAGCATCCAGGAAGAGCAGCGGCGGATCCCAGTCCACAAGCTGCTCCTGGTCGATAAATACCACCTCATGGCTCAGGGCATTATCCTTTGGTTGCAGTGCAGCCGCTATATTTGGCACTGACAGTATATCAAATGGAGGATATGCGGGCTCAGTGGATGTGATACCATGGGCCCCGTTATATGCCACCCCCCTATATATGCCTGCTGTGACTTTTCTATGGCACCTGCTGCGCGCAATGCGCAACTGTCCATTGTGGCGCTTATATATGCCACCAGCTCAGCAGCCCTCTCCTTCTTATGAAAAATATCACCCAGCAGGTCTATGGAGGCAAAGAGATTATCAATGCCGCTGCCAAGATCACCATAATCAAGCAAAATAACGGGCTTACGGCTAAGCCGCTGCACCCTGTCGGCCTCATGCTTCGACATATATGTTGCTATGATAAGGTCAGCACGGGCAGCAGCCAGCAGCTCCGTATCATAATTATTGCCGGCACCTATCACCGGCTTGTCGCGCAGTCCGGGATGAGCAAAGAGGTAGGCACATTACGCCTGCGCTCACTCTCCTCAACGTGACTTACCAGGTCTGTTACCTCCATATAGCTGAGCAGGCGCATGGCACCGGCCTTCAGGGCTATTACGCTGTTGATTGTATCGGGGATAATTACCTCCCGCCCTGTGGAATCGTTTATCAGGCGCCCTTCTTTCACCTTTTCGCCATCCGTATCACAGGATCCGGCAGCGAGCACCGCCAGGCTAATCAACACCAGAAACATTTTATTCCTTACCATCATCATTGAATATCCTTAATACACACTCTTTACAACCCGAGCCTTATTCCTTTACATGCAGAACCTTATCAATCTCTTATGACCGTTTTTTCAGCCGGAAGAAAATATATACAATCGTGTTACGTTTTGACATTTTCGTAATACGTTCGTACAAAAAATAAGTAAATATGCGAATTATGCTAATTGTTTGCAGGAAAAAGTAGCGTGACCGGAATATGTTTTACAGGGCTGCCGGGGCTGGTAGAATTTTCCATATATTTAAGTATCAAAAAACAGAAAGTATGAAAAGAACAGTGATGAGCATAATAGCAGTGGTATTAAGCCTTACGGCATATTCACAGGAAAACACCCGGGAAAGATCCGGGAAAACATTACGACAGCTTTCCGGATCAAATGATCTACTGCTCTCTGGTGATCAAGGGATAAACGAGATAAGGAATGCATTACGCTTTGGTAAATATTTTTCTTATCTTTATTCAGGGTGAACAAAAAAAATACAGGACATGGATAATATGACAAACAAAAAATGGGGATTTGAATTATTAAAGGGGCTTGTTGCACTGGCCTTAGCCATCATTGTTTTTATTAATCCGGCAGAGGCCCTGGTTGCCATAGCCACCTATCTGGGCATACTGGCTATCATATCCGGTGCCGTGATCATTATCATGGCCCTCTTCAGGAAAGGACAGTTCTGGCAGATTTGGGTGGGCGAAGGCTTTATCAATGCTGTGATAGGACTTCTTATAGTCCTGTACCCACAGATAACGGCCAGCCTGCTGATACTGATAATAGGATTCTGGATAACCGTATTCGGTATTATACAGCTTATAATATATATGGGCAACAGGGGTAACCTTCCATCGGGCAGTCTGAGTCTCGGCTCAGCGGTGCTGTCGCTGCTGGTAGGACTGCTGCTGCTGTTCAACCCCTTTGAAGGCGCCGTGCTGGCCACCCTTATCATGGCAGGATATGCAGTCATATTCGGGATATCAAGATTTTATATGGCCTACCTCCTGTACAGCAGGCGCTCATGACAGAGGCGGTTAAATTGAACAAAACGTGTTTTAAATTGCTTAACAGACATGAAGAAAAGTATTGTAAATAAACTGTACATAAAGGCGTCAGCAGTAATACTTATGCTTGCCTATTCTGCTGCCGCACTGGCGCAGCAGCCAACACACTATCCTGATGAGCACGAGCCCATACCACTTACCGTGGGCAATGTACTGCTGTATATAGTTACGCCCATTGCCATTTTCCTTATCTATTATTTCTACAGGAAATCACAAAAGAAGAAAAGAGAGGACGAAAATAACAGCTGACAGCGTTCTTTCAAGGGTGTCCGGTCATTTTATTTTGTTTATTTTTGCGTTTTAACATATCTGCAAACCGTATAAATGCATATCATATGGACAGGCGTATCAGTGACCTGAAGAATGCCCTTAACAAGCCCAAGCAGGCCAATGAGATCTTTGATGAGCAGGTAGAGATGGCACTGCATGAGCACAGGCGTTCAAAACGGAACCTTTTTATGTCGGCCATCTCGGCGGGATTGGAAATTGGCTTTACAGTGTTTCTTATGGCTGCGGTGTACACCAAGTTCAACGGTATAGTCAATCCTTCAGTTCTTGACGTGCTGCTGGCCTTCGCATATCCCCTGGGTTTCATCTTTGTTGTACTGGGACGCTCCGAGCTTTTTACCGAACATACCACCCTGGCTGTTATACCGGTGCTCAACCGCAACGCCACCATAAAAAGCCTGCTGGTACTATGGATTGTTATTTATGCGGGCAACCTGCTTGGGGGCTATTTCTTCAGCTTCATAATGTCCGTGATACCTGAGAGACTGCATGCTATTGAGAGAGGTTCTTTTTACAGCCTGGCCATCAAGCTTATCGATCATCCCTGGTATATCATTGCCGGCAGCGGTATACTGGCGGGATGGCTTATGGGTCTCCTCTCATGGCTGGCAACATCAGCGCAGGAGACCATAAGCAGGATAGTGATCATAGTACTCATAACCACGGTTATAGGGATTGGGAGTCTGCACCACTGCATAGTGGGCTCCATTGAGGTGTTCACTGCCATGCTGACCAGCAGCAAGGTGGGAGTGATGGATTACCTGCACGTTCTGACCTGGTCCACCCTGGGTAATATTATCGGCGGTGTCGTTTTTGTGGCTTTCGCCAAGTACAGCCATATAAGGTCCAATAATAAATAATCCGGAAACCTGCAGGGACAGGCAGGTCTTATACAAAACCGGCAGGTGCTGTCGCTTCCTGCCGGCATAATCATCATACTCTCATCGTGCAGCCGCAACCATATCAGGGTTTAAAATCGAAATCCAGTCCCTTAGCAACGGCCATGGCAAAGTCCTTATCCATCTTATAGAAATGAGACAGCTGCCTGTGTATTATCTCATCACGCTTGTCGGTTTCTATACCTTCCATTGAACCGACAACATTGGATATTGTATTCTCCCTTTCACTGTCTGTCATCACCTTACCCACCAGCTCGCCGGGTTGTGTGTAATGGTCATCATCATTTTCGTTCCTGTCCCAGGTATCGGCCATATCGCCGTCAAGTGGCATGGGCGGCACCTTATAAGCCCTGTCGGCTTCAATATTATCAAAGCTGTTGGGATAATAATTGGGCTTGCTGCCGCTGTTACCGTCAACACGCATCATGCCATCGCGCTGGTAGTTATGCACGGGTGTCACGGGCCTGTTAACAGGTATCTGCTCATAGTTGGCTCCCAGCCTGTAGCGGTGGGCATCAGGATAGGCTAATATACGGGCCTGCAGCATCTTGTCAGGCGACAGCCCTATGCCATCCACAGTATTGGCGGGGGCAAAGGCTGACTGCTCCACATCAGCGTGATAGTTGGCAGGTATCTCGTTCAGCTCCATAACCCCAACCTCAATCAGGGGATATTCGCCATGCGGCCACACCTTTGTCACATCAAAAGGGTTCCACCTGAAATTCTTAGCCTGCTCTTCGGTCATGACCTGTATCTTAAGCGTCCATTTCGGAAAATCACCTTTATCTATGGCCTCCACCAGGTCGCGCTGCGAATAGTCCGGGTCACTGCCTTTTAAACCGTCGGCCTCCGGCCCGGTAAGTGTTTTATTGCCCTGGTTGGTCTTAAAATGGAACTTAACCCATATCCTTTCATTCGCCTTATTGAACATTGAGAAGGTATGGCTGCCATAGCCATTCATAAACCTGAAGCCATCGGGTGTGCCACGGTCGCTGAAAAGTATCATCACCTGGTGCAGGCTCTCAGGGTTGAGTCCCCAGAAATCCCATATCATGGTAGGGCTTTTCAGGTTTGTCCTGGGATCGCGCTTCTGGGTATGTATAAAGTCAGGGAATTTCTTGCCATCCTTAACAAAGAACACGGGGGTGTTATTACCCACCAGGTCCCAGTTACCGTCCCCGGTATATAACTTGACGGCAAAACCCCTGGGGTCGCGCTCGGTATCAGCACTGCCCTTCTCTCCGCCAACGGTGGAGAAGCGCACAAAGACACGGCATTCATTACCTACCTTGCTGAACAGTTTGGCCCTGGTGTACTTGCTTATATCACCGGTAACCTTAAAGGTCCCGAAAGCACCGCTTCCATTGGCATGCACCACCCTCTCGGGTATGCGCTCACGGTTAAAATGTGCCAGCTTCTCATGCAGGTAATAGTCCTGCAGCATGGCCGGTCCCCTCGGGCCTGCCGTCTGGCTGTCCTCGTTCTCAAAATACGGTCTTCCGCTTCCATTGCTCAGTTTGTCCGTTTTGCTCATATATCAAATTTTAATCGTTAGTATTCATATTAACATCCGACACCATTTTAATGTTTTATTAGATATCAGTGTGCCCGTGATTAATTAGCATATAATATAAGCTATTTTTTTCAATCTGCGGGTTAGATTATCCCCTTTTCCCGTGATAGCGGCTGCCGGCCATAGTTATAAACCCTAATTAATTTTCATGTGATAGCGGCTGCCGGTATTTATTATCACTCACTTTATTATTAAGCTCATTATCCTGTTACACTAATAATTTGTACTTTTGGATATTCATTGGTTTCAAGGGACCGGGATATAATACATACCGGTCCGGAATTAAAAGGGAATGCCGTGGCCTGCCTTAAAAACAGTAAGGCAGGGAGTCGGCAACAGTTCCCGCTGCTGTGAGTCCCGTTAAGTTGACGGCATGATGCCACTCTGAAAAAACAGGGGAAGGCGCCGTAAAACAGGGATAAGTCAGAAGACCTGCCGGTGAATACTGCAACAGCATGGCAGCCTGCGGTGAACAGGTCAGGGATATCATCGTTTGCTGCTTATCACAAGTTAAGAAGGAACGAAAAGCAAATGATGACCGGCTGATGGATTCACGAATACCAAGATCACTACCCATGTTAGTGCTGTTGCTGGCAACAGAACTGCCTGCTGCATCCGCAGTATATACAAGAGTGTAATGGAGTATACACCTGCACCCGGACAGCATATCAATACTGCCACCGGTTCGCCGCATGCGGCCACCACTATCTGTGGTGATATCGGCGGAATGGTTAACCTCGGAGCTTTTGGTGGTTACCTGGTATTCCGTTTTGAGGAACCGGTGTATAACGACCCGGACAACCCCTATGGGATCGACTTCACCATCTTTGGCAATCCGCTCAGCGAGTGGTCGGAGCCGGGCATAGTGTCAGTGATGAAAGATGAGAACGGCAACGGTCTGCCCGATGACAGCTGGTACGAGCTTGCCGGTAGCGATCATTATTTCTCCTCAACGGTCAGTGCTTACAGTGTGACATATGAGAATCCAGGTAAGCCTGTGGCAAACGATGTCCCCTGGAATGACAATCTTGGCAATACGGGATATATATACGCCAACAGTTTTTACAGCCAGCCTTATTATCCCTCAGCCGATTCTTTCCCTCTCTTGATCGCGAAAGCTACACACTGGGCGGCACCATGATAAAAGCTGTCACAGACAGCGATGGCATCAGCCGGATACCGATCATACCCGCGGGCTTTTGGCTATGCCGATAACCGGTTGCGGGGCGTGCCACCATGGGATATACCCGATAATCCCTATACCCCTGAGCTTGAGAATTCAGGTGGCGATGCTTTTGATATATCATGGGCAAGGGATGAAGAAGGGTCTTATACAGAGCTTGACACAGTGCATTTTATCAGGGTGACTAATGCCGTACTGGCCGGTGCCGGTGTCCTGGGAGAGCTGTCGACAGAGATAAGAGGTGCCGTTGATGTGTCGCCCGCTGCCGGCATAACAGGCCTTAGGGATATGATAGTGATAAAAGACCTGCCACCGGCTATCGACAGCTCTGCCTACCAGCTGGAGGTTTTTGTTTTTCATAAGGGGCGTCCTGTTACCGGCAAAACTCTTAGCTGGACATGCAGCATGCAGGATGCGGAGGTGGATGAGGATAATATACTGAGGGTGAGCAGTGCCGGTGAGATAAGCATAACAGCCTCACTGGATGATGATCCGGACATCACCGTCACTGGCCGCGCCATGATAAGCACTGCTGCCTTAGCTGTACCGGCGGTAGATGAAGCAGAAGAGATAAGCCTTTACCCCAACCCGGCAGGGGAGCGGATACGTATCAGGGGTATACAGGCTGCCAGTATCAGGATATTCAGCACGGGTGGACGGCTGCTGGCGGAGACAGAGGATTACAGATGGCGGTGATATCAGCACCGGCATGCTGCCCGCCGGCATCTATATTGTGAGGATAGAGAGCGGGACCACCATTATCAGCAGGAAGCTAATAAAAAGGTAATATGCAAAGAAGCATAGTCATAGCATTTATATTATCCCTCCTTACCGGGACATCATTGTCGCAGGGCATACAGGACTCCGTCTTTGCCGTACCTCCCGTCAGCATAAGTCCGGGTGATATCTTCAGGCCGGACAGGGCAGGGATGAAAGAGACAAAGATCGATTCCCTTATCATACTCGAAAAGATAAACGCCTCGCTGTCGGACCTCTTATCTGAGAACAGCACCGTCTTTATCAAGAATCACGGTCGCGGTGCCCTGGCCACCGCCTCCTTCAGAGGCACAGCCCCGTCGCATACACAGGTAAGCTGGAACGGCATCAATATAAACACACCCATGGCAGGAATGGTTGACTTTTCCCTTATACCGGTATATATCATTGACGCTATGAGCCTGAAGCACGGGGCAGCATCTGTTGAGGACCGCAGCGGGGGACTGGGAGGCTCGGTCAATATCACTAACAGCGCCGACTGGTCCAACAGCTTTTCAGGCAGGTATATGCAGGGTATAGGCAGCTACAGCAGCTTTGACGAGTACCTGCAGCTGAGCGCAGGCAACAGCGTGATACAGTGGGGCGGCCGGGCCTACCATAACTATTCAAAGAACGATTATACCTTTATAAACAGGAGCATAGGTAATATAGACCCTGTGACCGGCGATATCAGTCACCCCACCGACACCAATGAGAATGCTGACTACAGGAGGTACGGCATGATGCAGGAGCTGTACCTGCGTGCCGGCAGTCGCGATTTCCTTTCAGCCAGGTGGTGGGGACAGAAAGCTTATCGCACCATACCTCAGGCTACCAGCTATGAGGGTCCCGATAACTCCAACCTCAACAGGCAGTGGGATACCGACCACAGGTTTTCGGCCGACTGGAAGCATTTCGGCGACAGCAGCACGCTGGAGCTGCACACAGGCTTATCCCTTAAGCAGCTTGATTATATACTGAAGAATATTGTTTACGGCAGGGGCATGATACCTGTTATCTATTCGGAGAGCAGTCAGAGCTCTTTTATGAACAGAGCCACTTACACCCGTGAGCTGTCAAAAGGCTTTTCGATAAAAGCAAGCCTCAATGCCAATATCTACAATGTCAGCACAGCCGATACGGTGCAGAAGACAGGCTATGACAGGCAGAGGACAGAGCTGTCAGCCTTCCTGTCGCTGCAAAAGCAGTTTGCAGGGCGACTTAACCTGAGGCTTATGCTCAGGCAGGACCTTGTGGATAATGAATATATACCGCTTATCCCCTACCTGGGCTTTGACCTTCTGCTGGCTGAAGAGGGGGAGCTCGTGCTTAAGGGGAATATAGCCGGCAACTACCACCTGCCCTCGCTCAACGACCTCTACTGGGTGCCCGGTGGCAATCCGGACCTGCTGCCCGAGGAGGGCTATAGCATGGAGCTGGGACTGGAGGGCCGTCACCTCTTTGGTGATCACAGCGTGGAGGGTGAACTGACGGCCTACCGCACGGATACTGATAACTGGATACTGTGGATACCGGGCTTTAAAGGATACTGGGAACCGCGTAATATAAGCAGGGTGCTGTCGCAGGGCATAGAGCTCAGTGCAGGCATGAAAGGACAGGCAGGCAGACTGGGCTACAGCCTGTCCGGCACATATGCCTATACCAGCTCTGTTAATTATGGCGACAAAAATATATGGGGTGATGAGTCATACGGCAAGCAGCTGGTATATATACCACTGCACTCGGGTAATATTATGATCAGGCTTATATACCGCCATTACACCCTGGGCTGGCAGCATAACTCGTACAGCGAGAGGTACACCACCTCGAGCAATGATGTGAGTCGCCGCGACCGGCTGTACCCTTACTTTATGAATACCCTTACGGTGGGCAGGGAGCTGGAGCTGAAAAATATAAGCCTCTCGGCCGAGCTGAAGGTGCATAACCTGTTTAACGAGAGTTACCACTCCATACTCTACAGGCCCATGCCCGGACGCAACTATATGTTATTACTGATGGTTAAATTTTAAGAGGATGAATAAGAGCAGGGTAAAAAATACTGGTAGTACTTCCGGAACCATTAAGCCGGATGAAAGATAAAAAAAGACAGATGAATAAGATAGCGGCATATATACTATTGATAATACTCCTTGCTCTCAGCTCATGCATGAAGGACGATGAGCTGTGGGACAGGGATACGGAAAGCATCAGCGGATCACCAGGGGGGCTCTTCATTGTCAACGAGGGCAACTTTATGTATAATAATGCCTCCCTGTCATATTACGACACCGAAAGCCGTAAGGTCTATAACGATATCTTTTTCAATACCAACGGCCTTCCACTGGGTGATGTTGCCAGCTCCATGACCATAAAGGACGGCCTGGCCTGGATAGTATTGAATAACAGCGGCAAGATAAACATAATGAATACCTCCAGCTTTGAATATACAGGTAAGGTAACGGGACTCACCTCGCCGCGTCATATACATTTTATCAGCGACAGCAAGGCCTATGTCAGCGACCTGTATGCACAGGCCATCACCATCGTTGATCCCCGCAGCAAGGAGATAAGCGGGTATATTGATGTAAGCAATAATGCAAGTCCTTACGGGCAGCATCCCACAGAGCAGATGGTCAGCTACGGCAGATATGTCTTCGTAAGCTGCTGGTCTTATGATAATAAGATACTTGTTATAGACAGTAACACCGATAAGCTTATTGACTCCATAGAGGTGCTTATACAGCCCCGCTCCATGGTAATTGACCGCTTCAGTAAGATATGGGTGCTTAGCGACGGCGGCTATGAGGGGAGTCCATATGGCTACGAGGCACCCGGACTGATAAAGATAGATGCCGAATTGAGGACTGTTGAACAGGTATGGCGCTTTGAGACCGGTGATAATCCGGCTTCCCTGGCGCTTAACGGCGGCAGCGACACCCTCTTTTATATCAACAGGCATGTCTACAGGATGCCGGTGCATGAAACACAGGCCGCAGCCCGAACTGTTTATTGAGAGTCCCTACACCGGATCATCTGCCGGCGGCTTTTACGCCCTGGGTATAGATCCCGGCAGCTCGGAGGTATATATTGCCGATGCCATTGATAATGCGCAGCCCGGGCTTGTATACCGCTACAGTGCAGCCGGGACGCTGGTTGACAGCTTTAAAACGGGCATCATACCCGGATCATTCTGTTTCAGTCGACCCGCGCTTGCTGATGAATGATGACAGGCGTAAGCCTGCTTCCCTCCAGGGAATGTCAGTAAATAAAAAGGAAGATAAGCGGCAGTATGATACCTGCTGCTGTGAGCAGGGCGCCCCTGCGTGTAATGCCGTTTTTACCCTTTACGATAAACAGGCCGGTGATGGTGACCAGTATCAGGGAGACGCAGAATATATCACTGAACCATTTCCACCATTTGCCGGGGTTATAGTGCAGGAAGTTAAACTGGTATAATAAGGGCCTCTTGCTTACCCTCTCCAGGTATCCTTCGCCCGTCTCCGTATCCACCACCGCCTGGCCGCCTATCAGAAAGACTGTCAGCTTATTGCCCATGGGGTAATAGGAGGTCTTATAGTTATTGGTCTCGCCCAGCTCTTCCAGCAGCAGCTGCACCTTTTCTTCATTAGTCTCATCCCTGGTAAAAGATATATCAGTGGTGAACAGCCTCTGGTCTATCACATAGTTGGGATTCCAGTCGTTCTTATGGTTTAATGCTATGCCCGAGATGGCATATATAATTGTCATTCCGGCTATCAGGTAACCTATATCCCTGTGTGTTACCCTGTTAATCTTTCTCCACTTCATAATATATAATTAAAAAAGGCCAGGCTGTGCCTGACCTTTGTAAAATTATAAATAATATTTTATTTAACGGTATGAGCCTTGTAATTAAGGACCATATCTGCCAGCACTGGCTGTGCAGCGATGGCTGCCTCTGTTTCACAGTCTTCCTCTCCGGCTGCTGCCTCTTCCTTACCCATTTCGGCACCTGTTTCAATCTTTTCCAGTGTGCCGGTAACGGTTATCTCACTGCCCATCAGTTCCATCGGAAACTTAGGCACCTCTTCGCCTGCAGAAACAAAGAGTCTTATATCAGGATCTTCACCCACTATATACATTTTTTTACCACTGTGCATACATACATGCACCACTTTGCCTGTAACAGTTATCTCCTTATTAAGATACTGATCAGTGTCCTCAGTGATACTGGCAAATGACATTTCTGTTGCATCCGCGCCGGAGGCTGCTGTCTTCTCTTCTGTTGTATTACCGCATGCAGCAAACATAGCTGCGATAATCATTAGTCCTAGTATTCTCTTCATCATGATTCTTCTTGTTTTGGTTTATTTAATCTTTTAACATTCAATATTTTCGAAGGGCAATAATAATAAATTTTTACCATTTAAACATAAAACGAAATATGCGATTTATCATAAGACAGTGGAAAGCTCCTGTATATCAGATTTTATGATCAGACCGCTCATTAAGACATCATAAATAACCCATATCCCTGAGTATTGTCCGGTACTTGTCCTTATGCGGCATTGGTGTTGACTCAAACTCCGATATAAGCTCCTGTAATTCCTCATCCCTGTTATTGGCATCCAGCAGTTCGGCCAGGCTGAGGTAAACAGATCCTGTCAGTCCGTGTGCCGATGAACGCAGCACGGTCAGCATCTCACTGAAAATATCCATTGCTCTTGCAGGATCGGCAGCGGTCGAGGGCATTATAGGCAGCATCTATCTTACT
>JAXHLX010000003.1:0-36615 GCA_034521735.1 Bacteroidales bacterium | reverse complement strand
TCATATTATTTAAAACACAATTTCAAGCTTAGCTCCTTTATATACTACCATTTTCGTTTCACCTGAAGGCAACAGCACAACCTTGAATTCGCGACTTTCTTCTCTTGCTGCAGGGGCAGTTTTTTGCGGACTGACAGTAAGGATACGGGCGCTGTCGTCCCAGCTGAATTCAGTGAGGCTGACACCTTTATCCTCAAGGTAAGCGAGGCTTATTCCGTCATCTTCATACAGGCTAAAGGAGCCGTCAGCCCCTGTGTAACACCTTTATCTCCACAGGCTCATCCACCTGCTGTGAGGTATACTGCCTCAGTGGATCGACTGGTATTACTGCACCAGCCTTTACAAATATGGGCATTATATCAAGGTTTACACTGCGAGTGATATATTTTCCACCTTCATATTTATCATTATTCCACCAGTCATACCACAGTCCATCCGGCAGGTATACACGGCGTTCTGCGGCTCCCCTCTCATATACGGGTGCTACAAGCATATCCCTGCCCCAGAGGTACTGGTTGCCCAGTCCTGCTGCCAGCTTATCACCGGGATAATGAAGCCACATGGCTCTCATCATGGGCATGCCTTTATCCCTTGCCTGCCATGCCAGGGTATAATTATATGACAGCAGCCTGTATCTGAGGTTGGCGTAGTTACGGCACACCGCCTCTATCTCCGGGTTATTCAGTTCCGACACAAGGGGATTGGACCTGCTTTCTATTGGTCCCAGGCTGTCGAGTCCCCATCCCCATGGCAGCCTGGTCCACCACGTACGACCGTGGGAGCGGAATGAGGGGCAGAAGGCACCAAACTGGAACCAACGCGCATATAGTTCACCATCCAGCTCTTCATTGGGATAGAAGCCTCCTATATCCGATCCCCAGAAAGGAGAAAGGCTGAGGGAGTGGTTTATACCCACCGCTATCTGTCCTTCCAGTGTTTTCCAGGCTGATTCGGTATCGCCCGACCATACCCAGCCGCCCCAGCGGGCAATACCTAAATAACCATTTCGATGGAGGCTCCATGGTCTCTTATCGGGTTCTGTATACAGCGGCCCCTGATAATAAAGCTGGTGACGTTTTATTCTTTCGTGCAGGTTAAACCAGTCTCCTTCATCAGGCCACCATGCATCCACTCCGCTTTCCACCAGGCCAATATGTTGTTTCCAGTAATTCAGAATATGAGAGTCATCAATCTTTTCGCCGGTTTCCGGAGGTATATTCCCATGCAGTGTAGGCAACTTATCCCTGTCCCATGGCACCATATGAACTACCACCTTCACATTCATATCATGAAGATCATCTATCACCTCTGAAGGATTCCGGGTAAACACTTCCGGGTTAAAGTCAAATGAGGGCTGTTCAGTATTCCATCCACTGGGACAGAAACCGGTTCCCAGGTATATCACTGCATCCAGCGGGATCTCCTTCTCCCGAAAAGTTTCAACTATTTCAATAAGTTGTTCATCGTCTTCCAGAGTTCGGTGCGACTGCATATAACCCAATGACCATATGGGAGGTAAAGTGGCGCGACCGGTAATTTCAGCCAGGTCATCCATAAATTTCTCCGGATCATCCAGGTTAAAAACAAACACATCGAACCTGCCCGGTACATAACTTTCTGCCGGAGGAAGGCCTTTTCCTGAATCCTGCTGCTGGTTTTCCTGATTTTGCACATCCATCTGTATACCCAGTGAGCGGGTTGGGATAAGTATCCCTTTGTTCTGATCACTCAAATCAACTCTCACCCAGGGAGAGGCAACAAACAGTCCCCATCCACCTGTTCCAACAAGCAGCGGAACGGGATTCCTTGATCCATAGGCATTTGCCTGCCACCTCGGTTCCATTTTGTGCAGCCGGCCTCTCCTGTCAAACTCAATAGTTTCATTTCTCCATCCTCTTCCCATCCTGGGGCCACCTTCGCCCATACCCAGAACGGGGCTTTCATCGAGGTTAAACAAGACCTGTCCGTTATCCATAAATACCAGCTCCTGAATAGTTTCTTCGCTAAGGCTTTTGATATTTATTCTGAGAGGGTCGGATTTAAGATCAATAATGAAATTCTGGGTGGATATTTTTTCATCTGCATTTTCTGAGTCAATAACTGCCAGTGGAGCTTTATCTGTCTGCAATGCCAGTTCCGGGCCATCAATACTTTCCCTGTCAAATTCTACAGGTATTACGGTAAATCGTAAGCCTGTGCTTCCGGCCTCCCTTATCTCAACTCTGACAGGCATACTGTCATATTGAAGTGTTTGACTATTTATGCCTGCACTTAAAAAAACAAACAATGCTGATAATAACATTCGGGTAAGGGACCTGCTGTTTATCATGATAGCTAATAAATATTAGATAATTTTTTCCTAAAGTTCTCCGTTCAGCCATGAAACTGTTTGAACAACATCCCCGTAATTATCGAAATCAAGATTATTATTTTCAATGTAATTGTTTATTTCTTTTCGTTTATCACGGAAAAGTCTGGCAAAAGCCCTTTCACTAATAAACCTGTTCAGCTCATCTCCCTGCTTTACATAGTAGGTTATTTTCCTGGACACTTCTATATTGTCAGGGATGTCCATATTATATATTGCACCACCGCTGGATATGGATGTCATTGATGTTACGCGGCTTGTCTGTGATACTCCATAGCCAAGGTCTTCTCCTTCGACCCTGGCAATCCCGTGAAACTGAACCAGCAGGCTGATTTTTCCTGCCACCGCAAGTTCAAGGAACATCTTTTCACCGGGAAGAAAAACCATATCATTCAGGTAAACTGTATCTATTGCATTCAGGTTACCCAGGGCCAGATACCTGCCATCCTGAAGAAATATCATTTCCTGGGTAACGATATTATAATTAAGATCAGCAACCACTTCTTCGCCACTTTTCTTAACTACCAGTCCTTCCGAGAACCTGTTAAAGAGATACTGGGGGATATCATCTGAAACTTTAATCTGTGAAAAAGAGTCAGGTATAAGTAATAGCAGAAAGACAGGAATCACCAGTAGATTGATAATCCTCCTGCGCTTTAAAAAAGAAAAAAGATTATTTTTTTTCATAACTAATTTTATTCGTTCTTTGAATATGACAACAAAACACCTGCCAATATATTATTAAACAAACAGGTATATAAGGCTAAATAATTTCATTTCAAAAACACATCAGTTTTTCCACAAACACTCCATTAACAGTTTCCAG
Source organism: Bacteroidales bacterium (assembly GCA_034521735.1). Lineage (GTDB taxonomy): Bacteria > Bacteroidota > Bacteroidia > Bacteroidales > VadinHA17 > UBA9300. The sequence continues at coordinate 33,421 of JAXHLX010000003.1, read as the reverse complement.
TCTCATCAAGATTAATCCCTTCCCGCTTATGCTGAGTTCAATATCAGAAATATAAGGTGAATATTTGTAATGTTTCAGCAATCTGCCTGAGGCATCTATTAAAGAGACACTATTGACACCCGTTCCATTCCCGTTTCGCTGCACCAGATGCACTCTGCCGCATCCGGATGATCCCTTAATTATGTAGGGCTTTGGTCCGGTAAAAATATTTTCTATTCCGGTTACACCCATTTCATTGTCAGTAAAGGGAGTATAGTCAGGGTTAATATCCTCATTCAGTGAATGAGAGTTACTACCGTCACATGATCTGCCATTGAGACCAAATATCTGCAAATAGGTGCCTGATGAGCAGGAACCAAAATGTTCTGCATCACCACCGACAGTAATAGTGCCGCCCAGGTCAGCGCCCCACATTGATGCATTGTCTTTAACTATAGCCATATCTGTTACAGTGGAATGAAATACGGAAGCCGATCCTCTGATTATTGCATTTCCACTAATAACAGCACCATTATTAACTCTTGCATATTCCTCAACCCTCGCATCATCCTTAAGATTTGCATTTCCGCCGACAACAGCAAAGTCTGCGACCACGGCATTGCCTTCTATAACTGCATTCTCCATCACAATTGCAGCCCCCTCAATCCGTGCATTAGCTCCTATTACGGCATAATCTCTTACAACTGCATCGGGACCCACATATGCTGAGGCGCTTACAGATGCGGTATATGAAGTAAAACCACCGCCGTTTATGTGTGATCTTCCTGATGCAGGTTTATATTCAGCCGCCGGGTCATCCTGATACCCGTTTGGTCTGGCGCCTTCTATTCTCATTTCCCAGGGAAACCTGTAGATTTTTGGGAATCCCGGTTCCCATGCATAATTATGATGTTTATCCGGAGCACCTGTCACAACCATGTATAATGCGGTTTCTGAATCACCCATTTTAAAATCTGCTGTAAAGTCATCGTCATAGATACTGCTGTACCTGGCCGTTCCGTCTTCATTTACAAATACAAAGCCCGTTTTTGTTCCTCCTCCACCGGCGTAAGCGTTTTCATGTATCCTGAAATACACGGATATGGTTGAGGTGTCTTTATCAGGATACAACCTGACAATATTATATCCATAATCCTGTGGTGCAAGATGCCGGGGCACTATATACCTGCCGCTAACGCTGCTTATTTCTTCGGGTATGGTAAATCTGCGTGTTATGTATCTGCTGTCAACATCATATTTTATTGAGTATCGTATTTCCTTCCCGTTGGAATAATCAAAAGTCACATTGCGCATGGCGTAAGCTGCAAAAAGATCATTCAGGCCTTCCTGATCAATACCTTTCAGACGTTTCAGAGTCTGCAGGGGATGTTCACCAATATTTGATTCGCGCCACAGCCGGTTAATGAACTCCATTCCATCAATATCGAGGATATATTGCAGGAACATCCAGTTTGTGTAGTGGTGCCTGGCAGAACTCCAGTAAAAATGCTGGGTTGACAAGAAGCGTGCGGGACCAGTATTTTCAACCAGTTCAGGGTTTTTCTGCAGCGCCATAAAGTTGGCATGTGTTTCCCAGAAGGATCCTACATAATCATGATTAATAAAGCCATGGCCCGGATAGTCTATCCATGCCATATTTTGCATGCTATGTGTAAACTCATGTGCCAGGGTAAACTTGTTGAGCGCCTTTGGATGGATCCACATTGCTCCTATGGTTGATTCGTATGAACCGCCGAAAGCCCATCCTGTAAAAATCTCACTGCCGTCAGGGAGGGGGTTCCATGTCTCGTTAATTACAATTATAAATTTATAAAGTGCGAAATTTCCATGATCATACGGAATAAAGTTAACCTCTTCAACATACCATGTAAATATATCCTCAAGTATTGCAGCTGTTTCTGAAGGGTCAAAACTTATTTCTGAGGATGCATTCTGTGGATATAAACCTGCCTTCTCACCCCAGAAAATTATAAAGTTATCGCTCTCATATGACCTGTCCATTGAATACGGGATAGCTCTGTCATCCCATTCGGAAGGTATAAAAACAGTTTTTTGTCCCGCCAGGTTTCCGGGTAAAAGAAGGAACAAAACAAAAATAAACAATGTCACAATGCTGACATAGCATCCCTCTCTTTTATACTGACTACTCATTACAATGGACATAATATCAGGAAAAATGCTTATATAAGAAAGACTGTCCCCCGAGGGACAGTCCTTCCATAAATTAAACTCTAAATCAACCTATCTTCTCCATTCGTTAACGCCGTCACGTATTCTGTTTCTCCAGACTAAACTGGTGTTTACTATTGTATAATAGTCCTGATCCTCATAATCAATCCTGTAATTAAGATTGAACACATCATTCTCCTGGTCATAGGTACAATCGCCTTCCGGCTGTATCGATGCTATAACAGCCTGTTCAGGTGTAACTGCAGCCATAACACCCCATACTTTCCATTCCAGGACACCGCATGATTCAGTATCATTTATAAAGTTAATACGTACTTTATTTGTAAGTATCCTGTCAAATGTTGTTGTATTATACTGGTCAGCTGCAAGGCCAAAACCACTGTGGTTAGGCACTGTTTCCCATTGTTCGGTTTCAGTATTCCAGTATTCAAGATAACTATCAGTAGGTGTCAAAATACCTCCTCCATCGCTCCACCAGTAGATATCAGACTGGTCAATATAATACAGGTCTGCCCATTCATACTGAATCCAGCCCCATTCACCTCCGCTGTACCAGTTACCGAAAGCTGCACCGTTTTTATCACCTGAGCTGCTTGGATCATACCCGTCGCGTATACCCTCAATATTTTCCCAGGGACTTACATAGTCGGTGGAAATGGTAGCTCCCCCGGCCAGATTCTTAGGTTCAGGTGGTGTAACGGGCATCTTTTCAATATAGACTGAATTGTCACTATTTACATTATACTTAACCTCATATTCTGCGCCTATATATATCATTCCATTGGCAATAACAGAGTCCAGAGCAAGGGTATTTGCCAGTATGACATTATTTATCCCTCCCTCATTAATGACTGTTCCTGCATCAAAGGTCTGGTAACTTCCCTTCTGGTCGTAATAGCCCTCGTAACTGTTAATATATTTCAGAACGAGAATTTTTGTGTTCTGAGTAGTATGCAGTGAGTCTGCGTTGGTGTCTGTAAGCCTTATTGGCAGAGCATAATTGAAATCCGTCGAAAGAGGATCACTGACAAAGGCTGTTGAATCTAGCGTTACAGTAACTTTTCCCACATAATCATCTGCAGGTATTGTGATTCTGCTGTCATTGCTGAGTGTATAATAACTCTCAGGCATCAACTGGTATGATGTTCCGCTAAGAAGGGATGGATCGATAATAAAATCCGCCCACCATTCCTTATCATTTTCAAGAAGGCCGGCAATATAAACACCGAAATCCATCTCAAGTCCTTCCCCCATAACCACTGTTCGTCCCAGTTCACCCTGTGCTGTAAGTCCCCCGGTGGCGGTTGAGAAAGCAACGGTTGTATACGGATAATCATTTCTGAAATCATCGTAACAGGCCGTTGTGAACAAACCCAGCAGGAGTAAGATAATAACTATATTTTTTTTCATAACTCTAATTTTAATATTATCTGTATTGATGAGCTTTACCATCCTGTATTCTGTTTGAGATTACTCATAGTAAGAGTCTGCGAATATGGCAATGGTACATACCTCATGTATTCCTGGAATGTATGATCTTCTACATCTACGTATTCATAAGTGAAACTGGCAGGTTCATAGGGAATACCATATACAAGCCACTCCCAGATACCACAAGATGCAGGACCCCTGAAGTTAAGTCTTATCCTATCAGTATTTACATCCGGGTCTATGTCGGCTGACCAGTAATCCTGAGTTACACCGCTATAATCACTATATACTTCAACCCATTGATTTGTTTCGAGGTCCCATACTTCCACGTATATACTATCAGGATAGAGTATACCTCCTCCGTCGGTCCACCAGTACACTTCCATATCTTGAATCTGGTAGGTACTGGTAGTTCCATCGAGATTCTCATATATGCCCAGGTTATACTGAACATACCGCCATGTTTCTGCACTATACCAGTTGTGCCATGCAGATCCACCCGTAGTTCCGTTATTCAAATTATCCGGATTTCCGTAAGGTGAATAATCATCTGTAGGGCTTGCGTCCAGCGCAATATTTGTCGCAAGCTCAGGCAAAAACGCTACATCGGATTCGTCAATAACAGCTCCTTTTACCGTATGATTCAGAGGCTGGTTAAGTCGTCTGATATCCCAGAACCGGAATCCTTCAAATGCAAGTTCAATGCGTCTTTCATTATGAACCAGATCCCGGAATGCTGCCTTACCTGTTGCTGCGGCATCATCAAGGTACTGATCCTGATAACCTGATAATCCTGGGTCTGAGTCAATACCGGCACGCTCCCTGATTGTAGCAAGCGCATCAGCGGCGGTAAAAGTATAACCTGGACCAGCGGTCGGACCGTAAGCCTCGTTGGCTGCTTCGGCAAAGTTAAGATAAAGTTCTGTGCGATCGAGGTAGACATAGAATTTGATATCACTGGTTACATCGCCTGGAGTCAGTCTCACATTTTTACTAAGGAGCTTCTTCATATAATAACCAGTTCTTGTACCTCTCTGGCTCAGACCACCGGGAGCATCAGCTCCGCCTTCGTATATACGAATACGATTTCCATTATAATTATCCCAGTTATGAAATATAAACCTGTTAAACCTCGGGTCACGATTATCATAAGGAAAATTTTCATTATAACCTGTGCTCTCATCAATCGGATATCCGTCACCTGCCGGGAATGCATCCACCAGGTTCTGTGAAGGATTGGCGTGGCCATCACCGTATAAGGAGGGAGGATAGTAAGTCCTCTCCCAGGCATTGGATGTAAACGGAGGCTGGATCCATATATAATTATAACTACTGAAATCGTTGAAGTCTCCGTAAGAATCAAGGTCTGTCAGTCCGCCTGAGGCATCAATTGCCGCATAAGCTGCATCTGCTGCCCTCTCCCATAATTCGGGAGTAGATGGTCCGTAAGCGGGACTTGCTGCGTACAGATAAACGCGTGCTTTTAATGCCATTGCAGCAAGGCCTGATGCTCTTCCCCTATTTGTTATATTATCAGTCAGTGATGAGCCGTCGTACATCAACGGAAGCACTGCTATAACAGAGTCGAGGTCTTCAGCAATCTGTGCAACTACCTCCTCATAGGTATTCCTTGGAAGGTCCAGGTTATCTTCCCTGGTAAGTGATTCTGTAACCACCGGAACACCGAGTGCTTCAGACTCACCAGCGGCATAGCCACCGTAAGTTTGCAGCAGTTTCCAGTGGTACCATGCCCTCAGGTAGAAGGCCTCAGCCCTCCTGTTCTTCTGCAATATACTGTTCAATGTTGAGTCAGACACACTGTATAGCAGGTCCTGACCAAGTTCGAGATACTGATTGCAGTAAGCTATTGAGTTATACCACTGGTTCCAGTTACCAATCGGGTTTGTTTCCAGGGTCCATCCGCCAAGAGCCAGAAGATTTGATCCTGTATTGGAGGGAACTGCATTGTCAGTATAATATTCAGAATTGATATCATAATACGGGTTAAGGTTAGCATAAGCCTTAGTAACAAGTCCCTCACCATAATCCGCAGCACTTAGCAGTTCATCTGTGCTGAGGTCCTGTATTGGCCTTGGCTCAAGATATTCACAGCCTGCTGTAACCATTACCGTTGCCAGAAATATAATAATTATTCTCTTCATAATCTTAGTTTAAAAATTTAAAAACTAAACGACACACCTGCAGTAAAGGTCCTGAATACAGGATATCCCGTTATGCCTGCGTCAATATTTTCAGGATCAAGACCATAATCTTTCAGGCCTGAAACAGAAAGCAGGTTGGTTCCTCTTACAAAGATCCTTGAATCTGTCATAAACATCATACGTGATGCGTTTACAGGGAGCCTGTAACTAAGCTCTACATTACGGATCTTGAAATAAGCTGCACTTCTGACCCAGAATGTTGAATTCTGGACATTATTCTGTGAAGAAGTCGTAAGTCTTGGTACATCGTTGGTAACAGGATAGCGATCGAGCATAAACTCTGAATAAGCCTGGTTAGGATCATTTATCCTGAAATATCTGTTGGAATATAACATTAAATCGCCATTAGCAACACCCTGACCTGCAACGAACAGTTTCAGGTTCTTATACCCCAGGCTTAAAGTTGTACCGTAAAAGAGTCTTGGAGAATGTGCTCCGGGTGCATATACGTCCCTGTTATCAACTAGCCCGTCACCGTTCTTGTCTTCATACCGTATATCACCGGGCTGCACACCACCCCAGGCCTGTGATACATCCCTGTCTGTAATTTCAGTGTCGCTCTGGTAAAGGCCTTCAGCATTGTATATCCAGAACAGATCAAGATCTTTTCCTGTGCGGGTCCTGTATTCCTCAGGATAATCCAGTTCGTCCACAACAACATGTTTTCCCCTGAGGTACATTGCGTTCACACCCAGTGAATAGCTGAAGTCTCCGCTTTTACCGGAATATTGAAGCGAACCATCAACTCCCCATCTCACATCTTCACCATAATTTGTTGCCTGGAGAAAATCAGTACCTATGAGGGATGGTGTTGAGTACAACCTTGCAGATATTTTATCATAGTTACGTTCATTGAAGTAGTTAAGTTCAAAAGACAGAGCTTCATCCATTAACTGACCCTGGACACCAACATTAAAGTACCTTTTCTTCGGCAATTTAAAATCGCTTGAGCCATTCTGCAACATTTCATAAATGTTTGCAGTGGGACCATAATTCCCCGGCACACCTGATCTCCATGAGCCTGTATATCCCCATAATGTTTCATAAAGGTAGTAAGGATTATAACCTGAAAGGCTGTAATTACCTATACCCATTATTCCGAATGAGGAATGAAGCTTCAGATAGTCAACAAATGTGCTTTCACTAAGAAATCCTTCATTACTTGCAATCCATGCGGCACCTACCGTTGGATACAGTGAGAATCGCTCGTCTTCAGGCATTCTCATACTCCCTGAATACGAAAGATCAGCCTGGATAATATATTTATCTGCAAAATCATAGTTTACACGAAGTGAATAATCCTGCATTTTACCCGGCTGGTAACCATCCCAGGTAACCCTTGTCTCATTCAGTCCCATATAAAAGACCGCATTGAGCAGGAGCGAGTGCTGACCGCTTTCTTTTTCATAATTCAATGCTGTCATTGCCTCTGTGCGCCTGGTAACATAGTTATTACCAATACTCATTGTAACGTCATTCTCCTCGGGCACTATTAAGACGGCAGTATCAATCCCCCCAATGTTTTCTATTCTATGCAGGGCAGCTGTACCTCCTTTAGTCTGGATTATCTGGTTTATAATATCAAAAGAGGCCCTGGCATCAAAACTGAGGCCTTCTGTTATTCCTCCGAGGTCAATGCTTAACTTTGCGGTATTCTGCGCATTAAACACCTGCCCTTCGGCAAAACCTGCATACATCAGCTCATTGGCTACATTTGTGGGGTAATCATCACTGATTATTAATTTATCATTAAAACTCTCAGGATGTGCATTTGCCGGATATCTTGAAAAAACATCAAACATATTGAAAACTCCGGAACCGCCTCCTGTATTTGGATAGCGTGATGTATTATATGAACCGGCGATATTAACTCCCAGCTTCATAAATTCATTAAGACGAATATTAACATTACCCCTCAGCTTATAACGGTCATCCTTTACTACTTCGCCCATTGATTCAAGACCTTTCGTATTGAAGTAAGTAAAAGCCGTAAAATAGTTCACCCTGTCATCTCCTCCCTGGAAGTTAATATTACCCCTGGTGAACGGGGCAGTGCTGTTTACGTATTTATCGTAATAATCAATATCGGGATAAAGGGTTGGATTTGACTGGCTCTGGTAACCATCCAGTTGTTCCTGTGAGTAATATTCGCTGAGGCCGTCATTTACCCTTGCTTCATTATAGAGAGTAGCATAATCGTATGCTCCAAGGTAATTGGGTAATGTGGTGGGTGTCCTCAATCCTGTCTCAGCCGATACTGTTATCTTCCTGTCAAACTGATCCCCGTCTTTGGTAGTTATCCAGATCACCGGACCTGCACCTGACAGTCCAAGAGCAGCTCGTCCGGTCATATCCTTAATTACTTCCACTGTTTTTACTTCGGATGCACTCAGTCCGGTAATATCCCGTGGTATGCCATCTATATAAATAGTAGCACCTACACCTCTTATATATGCTCCGAAGGATTCCATGCCAGGCATGAAGTTGTACTGATTCACAGTCAGTCCGGGGATTCTGCCCTGGAGGGCTTCCAGAAGATTGTCTGCAGGATAGGATTCAAGTTCCTCGCCTGTTATTACACTCACAGCACCCGGTACCCGGCTGCTTTTCAAGGTGGTGTATGGTAGTGATATTTCATTATCAGGATCAATTGCATTTCTCTCTTCAATCACCAGTTCTCCCAGTTCACTCGTTCCCTGTTCAACGGTAACCACCAGAAGTTTGAATTTAGGTTCAGAAATAACAATCCTGTCAGGTTCCTGGGATGTCACTTCAATAGAGAAGGAACCATTTTCGCCGGTAACAACACTATTTTTCAGGTTAAACGACTTCACTGTGATGCCCTGTTGTGGCTGGCCTGACTTATCAAGCACCTGACCCGTCACCGTTGTGGCAGGCACATCCTGCGCATTCAGGTTAATGAAACCCTGAAATGCCAGAATAGTGATAAAAATCAACAGATTATTAAATATTTTATTCATAATTCTCATTTTTTCAGTTTTTAGCACAATACTGTATGCTCATAAAAGATCAGGCTTACCAGCCGGGATTCTGTTTAAACTCTTCAAACATAAGTGCATCCTGTGTTGGTATGGGCCACCTGTAATGCTTTTGTACAAAAGTAAGAGTGAACACGGGAGCCACCATCCGGCTTATATCATAACCAGTTGGTGAGCCGGCATTTTCTGTCAGATCAATACCGTAGACCTCTCTGTGCTCCATTTTATGCGCATCGCCCCATCTAGACAGATCAAAGAACCTCTTGCCTTCAAGGTAGAGCTCAACAGCCCTTTCATTCTTTATTCTTTCCCTGAAGCTTTCCTTGCTGCCCAGATAGCTGGTGTGTACACCAGGCATATTAACCCTTGCCCGAACTATATTAACGGCATCAACGGCCGACATTGAAGCGCCTGAAATTGTATGGTTGGGACCACCAACCTCATTTGCTGCTTCTGCATACATCAGATATATTTCAGCCAGCCTGAAGTAAATGCTATGGGTATAAGGTGCAGGAGCACCTGACCATGAATCAACATTTTTGCCCCAGAATTTGCGGGCCAGATATCCGGTTTTGCTATAATGGGGTTCATTAAGCCTGTCACGACCACCCTGCCATAATTCAAGGTAAAGGTCGGTCTTGCTTGTCCATCTTTCCTGATTGAAAAGTATGGAATGATAAAACCTTGGATCTCTGTCCACCCAGGGATCCTGGCTGTCATATGCAGGATCATCTTCTATGTCCAGACCACTTGCAGTCTCATACATTTCCACAATATTCTGAGAAGGGCTGAAGCCCTGAATAATACTTGGTGATGAGAGACTCGCCACGGTAAAGGGATTATGCTTCGCATTATTTACTGTTTCATAAAACTCCCATATTATTTCTTCGTTATACGGGGTGTACATGAAGATACTGTCATAGCCACTGGGATAGCTTATTGTTTGCTCTCCGCCGGGGGTCATATATCTGACCTGGTCGGTTCCGTTTGACTCAACAAGTTGATATATACCTGTATTATCAGCCATTTCAATTATTTCCCATGCAGCCTGTGCTGCTGCTTCCCATCGTGCAGTTTCATCTGAAGGGTTATTGGTTGGACTGGCATCAAAAAGAAGTGTTGATGCTTTCAAAGCCATAGCTGCACCCTGGGTTGGTCTTCCCAGGTTAGCCATATCCCATTCAGTGGGTAAAAGTGAAGCTGCTGTATCACAATCAGCCACTATTTTCAAGGCTGTCTCGTGGTAAGACAATCTTGGAATCGCGAAATCATCTGATCCCTTAAGAGCTTTTGTAAGATAAGGCATGCCTCCCTGACGTATCAAAAATTCATAATAATACCAGGCCCTCATAAAATGTGCCTGTCCCTTAAGCTCATTAATTTGCTGCTGTGTTGCATTACCTTCCAGCATAGGCAAATTTGTTAGTGACAGGTTAGCAATCCTTATACTCTCCCAGGCATTCCAGACAGCATAAAACTGCAGTGCCTGGCCTGTGTTGTATGACCTCAACCAGTCACCTGCCTGAGCTATAGGCATAGTTTCCCAGTCTGAAGTATTGTATCCTTCATCACACAAAGCATGAATATGTGCATAATCAAACTGGTTAAGAGGATCAACCATATCCTTATACATCCTGTCCTCAAACTGCCTGAATTTAAGGTAGTCTGTAAACACATCCTCTTCTGTCATACCTGTCGAGTCCTGAACTTTGTCCAGATATTCTTCGCATCCCTGAAATATAAAGGCGGATGTTATTATTAAAAGATATATTATTTTTTTCATCATATTATTTTTTTCAGATTAGAAGGTAACTCTTATTTCAAAGTTAAAGCGCTTCATCATCGGATATGCACCAAAGTCTACCCCCATATTAAAACCTTCCGGATCTCCTCCCAGAAAGAAAGGTGTCCATGTAAAGAGATTGGAACCTGTGACCGTGAAAGTTGCTGACTCGGCACCAATTGTCCTCAGTACATTGTTATTACTGATCTGATAATTAAGCGAAAGGTTTCTGAGCCTTGTATATCTTGCTTCCAGTATACTGAAACTGTTTATCTGGTAATTATACTGGTTTGTAGCAAGGTGGTGAACCGCCGGATACAACGGATCCCTGTTATCAGGTGTCCAGTGATCAGCGTGTAATTCGTATGCATTGTCCTTGTTCTGGGTAAAAGGATAAAGGTAGAACATACCACCCTGCCTCATCGGGAACTGCGCCGAACTGATTCCGTACAGGTCAGCTCTCAGGGAAAGACTTTTATAGCCGACCTCTATACTTCCGCTCCACGTTAATTCAGGTACGAAGGGATGAGTTGAAACGACCCTGTCCTGACTGTTTACCACACCGTCGCCATTATAATCCAGATATCTGAAATCGCCAACAATAGGCTGTGGTCCACTGGCAAGGGGATACATAAACAATTCTTCAAAATCCTGATAGAAACCAGTATTCTGTATACCCATTGTAGGAGTGTAATAATTCATCCTCTGGGCCAGACCTACAGGTTTGCCTTCGGCTTTAAGGTTCTCAGGAACTGTGGGAGATTCATCAAAGAATACCACCCTGCTCTCATTTGCACTCAGTATGCCATGGAGTCTGAAAAACATTCCGTTCGCAAATGTTTTATTTACACCAAGGTCAATCTCGATACCATGTGCCTTAGTCTCTCCCAGATTACCCATTATGGAGGATACTCCAACCCATGAGGGTACTGAACGGCGTGATTGCAATATACCAACACGCGATTCATTATACACATCCACATTCAGGGTAATGAGGTTTCTGAAGAAACCTGTTTCAATACCTATATTCCGTTTAATAGCTTCCTCCCAGGTGGCATCTGTAACGGGTATGGCTCCTTCACTGATAAAAGGATACCAGTTCATTGGATAACCAAAGCCCTGTGCACCACCGGTATTTGTATATTCTGACAAATAAAGCCACCTTGCTATACCGGCATCACTACCAACTTTTCCCCATGATGCACGCACTTTAAAGTAGTTAGCCCAGGGAACCGCTTGCCTGAAAAAATCTTCTTCAGATAATACCCAGCCTGCAGAAAATGAGGGAAAGGTACCAAATCGCAATCCCGGTGCAAATTTCTCGGAACCGGTATGAGCCACACTGGCTTCAAACAGGTATCTTCCGTCATAGTTATAGGTAGCCCTTCCTACCCAGTTCTCTTCATAACTCGGGAAATTTGCCGAGTACTGAGCCTGCCGTCTGCTAAATAATCCAATTGCTGACACATTGTGATTGCCGAAAGATCTGTCGTAATTAAGCTGGGCATTATAATAATGACTCCTGAATGTTCCCTGTAACGATTCATCGTTAGAAACATCAAGTTTAGGCTGAGGTTTATCGTAATTAACATTACCGTTAAAATCGTAACGTGTCCATGTACTGTCCGCCGGATTAAGATTATACGCCATATAATCGCTCAGGAAAAAAATCTGGCGATACTGAACATTACCTGTATATGAGTATCCTACCGAAGCAGAAAGACCTTCTGTAATAAAATCAAGATCCTGTTTAAGGTCGACATCGGAGGTAACCTCATTACTCTTCATCCTGTGAAAACCACGGCCTCCCAGCCACATAAGCCTTACCTGGCCCTGATCCGGTCTGATAAAAGGTCTTATACCATCCTGGTCATAAGGGATCACGTTATCAGGGTACTTATCAACAGCATCCTCCGGATAATAGGGCATTGTAGTAACTGATTCAAACCATGTCTCCTGTGTATAATAGTCTTCAGGTTTGTTCCATACCTTCAGGTATCCACCCATATTAATTGCAAGCTCTGTAGTCTTTGTAAGGTTAAAGTCCAGGTTATTCCTGAAAGTATACCTTTTATGCCAGTAAGAAGCATTCTGCCTGTCATAGTCGTACGGGAATACATCACCCACTTGAAAAACATCACCCTCGGTCAGGTAACCTACCGACACAAAGTACTGAACAAAATCGTTACCACCTCTGGCATTGAGATTGTAATTCTGGTCAACCGCTGAACCGAAATAAAAGTCCATCCAGTCAAAATCAGGATACAGGTAGGGGGCATCCTGCAATCTGTAATGCTCCAGTGCCTCATCTGATATGAGCCTATCCCACATACCATCATTTTTGTAGGCCTCATTCCTGAGCTTAAGTGTTTCATAAGAATTCATATACTCAGGAAGCCTCGTGGGACTCTTAATGGATGTCGTAGCAGAAAAATCAAGCTGGACAGCTCCTTTGCGTCCACGCTTGGTATTCACCAGAATAACTCCGTTAGCACCTTTGACACCATAAACGGCAGTTGCTGATGCATCCTTAAGAATAGAAATGGAAGCAATCTCGTTGGGATCAAGGTTTGAGAATGATCTTTCAACTCCGTCAACCAGTATCAGTGGGCTGTTATTCCCCATTGATGCACCTCCTCTTATCTGCATGGTTATTGAGTTTGCTTCTTCGCCAGGTGTTGGGTCCTGCATAACGACAACCAGACCTGGCAGGTTCCCCTGCAGGGAGTTTTCAATACTGCCGCCCATTTTTACATCCATAAGCTTATCACCACTTACCTGGGATACTGCTCCGGCAACCGTCTCTTTCTTTTGTACGCCGTAACCAACCACAACGACCTCGTCGAGTTGCTCAACAGCAGATGAAAGAGTTACATCTATTACTGTCTGGTCTTCAATTATTACAGTTTCAGGGTTCATGCCTACGAAAGAGAACTCCAGCTCCTCACCCGGAGAAACTGATATAGTATATTTACCATCCATATCAGTGGATGTCCCCCTGGTAGTACCTTCAACTGTTACCGTCACTCCCGGTAACGTAACCCCCTGCTCATCTGTTACCGTACCTGTTATCTCCCTCTCCTGACCGTACAGGACCGCAGGCAAACACATAAATACCAGCAACAGAATCCTAAATCGTTTTAAAAATTCGGATCTCATAGTATAAGGTTTAGGTTTGAAATATGTTAAACATTTTTTGAATTAATTAGTTAATATTAGTTTCACTTTCTTAATATTAGTTTCACTTTAATGTAATTTTTGCACACTCAAAATATGCGTTATTATTTATTGTATTTTCTACACTTATAAGAAGTAAATTTTATATTTTACTAGGTGTTTCGTGAATTCAATTAATTTAGAACAACTCGAATCTAAACGATCAAAACATAATACAATCAATTATTTTCTATCCACTTCCCTGAATATCTGTTAATTGTATTATTTACACTTATTTTGATAGCACCAAGATATAATTTTTCCTTAATACACCAATTGAAAAATGGTAAAAACAAGGGATTTTTTGTGTAATTTAGAATCGTTCTATATAGTGTACCGGGAGGAATAACGGTAATGTATTAATCAGCCTTTTAACCAGTCCAAAATTTGAGGGGCGTCCGGTTTAACCTTTGGCTCTATCACTTTAACGAGATTACCGTTTTCATCAATTAGATATTTCTGAAAATTCCACTGCACCTTTGAATCTTCCACCCCATTCATCTCCTTGCTGGTAAGCCAGCGGTACAGGGGATGCATATCATCACCTTTTACAGATATTTTGGACATCATAGGGAAGGTGACTCCATAATTAACAGTGCAGAACTCTTCGATTTCCTCATCTGATCCGGGCTCCTGGTTCAAAAAATTATTGGCTGGAAACCCTATTATCACAAAGTCATCACCACCATACTGCTCCCATAATTCCTGGAGTTGTTCATACTGCGGTGTCAGACCGCATTTTGAAGCCGTATTCACCACCATTACCTTTTTCCCTTTCAGCGAGGCCAGATTATATTCCTCTCCGGATATTGTTTCAACTTTAAAATCATAAAAACTTTTCTGAGCATTAAGAGGAACGGCAAGGAGGGATACAAATGCTATAAGAAGTGTTAAATTTTTCATTTCAGCTATATATTAATAATATTTTATTCTACTAACAGCCATTTTGACAAAAAGTTTGAGTTTACTGCAATTGATTCCTGTTTTCACCCGGTGCAGTAAAAAATCCTGCTTTCGACAGGTAGAAGAAATTCCTCGTTTTCTCATGGACATAATCTAACGGGAGAAAAATCAAGGGTAGAAAAAAACCGGGAAGAAAAATCCTCCCGGTTCAAATCACCCAAAAAACTAACCTATTCTAAAAATTAACCCTCAAGAGTCTAAAACCTAATACCCCGGGTTCTGTTCAAGGTTTGGATTGGTATTGAGTTCATACTCTCCAATTATGAAAAGTTTTGTATGGTCTCCTACGGGTACATGGTTATACCAGTTATATTTCGTGAATTTTCCAAATCGTATAAGGTCTGTCCTTCTGCGTGCTTCGGCTGCAAATTCCCATCCCAGCTCATCAAGGAACCTTCCGTACTCTAGTGGTGCCTGTAATCCGGGCTCATCAATATTACCATCCTCATCAATTGTTCCTTTCTCGAAACTGGTATCTTCAAGCAGTTCTGCTCCCGTTACTTCAGCATCAGCCGGGTCTTCAAATGCCCTGCCTCTCACCAGTGTTACCAGATCTGCTGCATCATCTTCACTGCCAAGCCTCATCAGGCATTCTGCTTTCATCATAAGTATATCAGCATAGCGGAAGTAGGGAAAGTCATTGCTCATAGATGACTTGCAACCTATAATGATCTCATATTTACCATTCCTGTAACCTTCATACTCCTCAGTCCAGAAAAGACTCTGCAATTCCTTTGTGAAGTTAAGAGGTTTGTCAGGCTTGCTCACCCATACTGAATCACCGGCAGGAGTATACTGCTGACCCATCAGCCATGTGTCTTTCAGTCTCTTATCCTCAGGATGATATGTATCTATAAACTGCGGGTTGGCCGCGCTTCCTCCCCAGGGTGTTGCCTCCATGGCGAAAACTTCCCTGCTCTGCACTGCCAGTGTTTTCATATGCTGGTTCCACTGCTTTGCATAAATATCATCATAGGGTACAGCAAAGATAATCTCTACCGAACCTTCATTATTAACAACAAAATTGCTTTTATAATTCGATTCCAGATCATAGGGTCCGTTATCGATTACAACCTGGCATGCATCTATAGCATCCTGCCAGTGTGGTGTTCCTGTATATACTTCGGCATTGAGATACATTCTTGCCAGCAGCGTATAGGCTGCCCACTTATTCATGCGTCCGTATGTTGCAGGCGACACCTCTTCGCTCAGGTTATCTATGACATCAGGATCGGTCAGTTCATCAATAATAAAATTATAAACTTCGGTCCTGGTATTCTGCACCGGTATTTCTTCTGAGAAAGAAGTAATAATAGGCACATTGCCATGTGTATCACACAGTATTGAATACCATAGAGCGCGGAGAGCCCTCAGCTCGGCCAGGAATGATGGTTTAAGTTCATCGGCAACAGGAACCAGTCCATCATTGATCTGCTTCATCACCAGGTTCACTTTATTTATGCCGTTATAACATGTTCTCCAGGTATTACGCGGCTGCCATTGCTGTGTATTCCATTTATGCCAGTGCATCCTTTTATATGTACCTCCGTCATCCCATCCATTGGGACGTGTAGGAGTTATCATAATATCCGCGGGTTCTTCCTGCAGATCAAAGAGTCCCTGCCATCCCATAATATACCTTAAGGGTGCATAGCCTGTTGCTATGAGTGCTGCCAGGTCATCGGCCGTAGGATCAAAACTGTCTTCCGTGACCTCATTGTAAACGGTCTCATTCAGATCCGTACAGCCGCTGAACATTATCAGCCCTGACAGGATCATTGTACTTATGAAGTATCTGATTAATTTCATTTTAATTTTTTTTTTAATTAAAAGGTCATGTTAACACCAAATGTATAGCTTGTCACCGTGGGATATTTATCCCTGCTGTCACTTCCGGGGTTTAATCCTCTTATACTCACTTCGGGATCCATTCCCTTATATCCTGTAATGGTAGCAAGGTTCCTGCCCGAAGCATATACCCTCAGCCTCTTTACAGCTTTCACATTTCTCATATCAAAAGAATAGCCCAGAGTAACATTATCAACTTTCATATAATCACCATTTTCAAC
Organism: Bacteroidales bacterium; assembly: GCA_034521735.1. Lineage (GTDB taxonomy): Bacteria > Bacteroidota > Bacteroidia > Bacteroidales > VadinHA17 > UBA9300. The sequence goes on along the minus strand of JAXHLX010000003.1, from coordinate 16,548 downwards.
ATAATGGCTGACGAATCTCTGGACATCCTGAAGAACAGCTTTTCCATATACTTTATCGAAGGCAGAATTCAGGACATTATAATTAATAGTCGGGTTCTCATAATACATTCTTTGGAAATTCAGTATCTGGAATCCAAAAGCACCTCTCATATTGACATTAAGATCAAATCCCTTATAGGTCAAAGTGTTATTGAAACTCAGATAATGCTTTGGGAGTCCGTTACCAAGAACCTGCTTATCAGCATCGGAAGCATCAAGAGCAGATATCAGCTCTCCATCGGGTGTTTCGACTATCCATATCCCGTCATCGTCAATATCTACAACTTTAAGTCCCCAGAAGTTACCGATAGGACCTCCGATATCAACCCTGTGGGTGACGGTCTGAATAGGTTCCCCTGTATGTCCTGCATAAAAATAATCATTGGTAGTTTGAAACTGCTCGTTATTCAGTGATACGAGTTTGTTTTTGTTGGTTGAATATGTAAAATCAGCATTCCACTGAAGGTTGGCTGTTTTTACAGGGATAAGGTTCAATAATACTTCAAGACCAGTATTCTGTATCTCACCAACATTAGCAGTAATTGTTCCATAGAGGTAAGGAGGTACCGGAACTGAGTAGTCCCACAACATGTCTTTTGTCAGCCTTGAATAGGCATCTATGGCTCCGCCTATCCTTCCACCGGCAAATGAAAAGTCAAGTCCTACATTAAACTCTTCCTTTTTTTCCCATTTCAGGTTTGGATTTGGATTTCTCACAGGTGTAAGTCCGTATACCCATGTACCGTTATAGAGCATTGCATTGCTTGTTGAATAGTCAAGGCTGCTCAATGACTGGTAGGGGCTCAGAATATTAATACCTGTTATACCAAAACCTGCCCGCAGCTTAAGGTTGTCAATAAGCACAACATTTTCCATAAATGGCTCGTTGTCGATCTTCCATCCAACTGATATACCCGGGAAGTTACCCCACTTGTTATCCTTGCCAAATTTGGATGAGCCCTCACGCCTCATACTGACCATGGCCATATATTTATCAGCATAATTATAGCTGACTCTTGCAAAATAGCCTATCAGTGTTTCTCCTGACTTATAGCTTGAATGAGGAGCCTCACCCCTTTTAAGGGCAAAACCGGTACCCATATTATTATATGTAAAAGCGTCTGTCGGAAAGTCCCAATTCTGCATCCAGAATCCTTCATTGGTCTCGCTTTCATGACTGTATCCAGCCAGTGCATTGATACGGTGTTCGCCATAGCTTTTATTATAGGTTACGGTAAACTCACCGAGGTTATTTACATAGTCACTCGTTCCCCTTGAGGCATAGCCATTTCTGCCAAGTTTGGTAGTGGAAACATGATCTTTTGTCTGGTAATATCCTCTTATCTGGGAATTACCCCTTTTGGAATACATCCCCTTAATATCAAGACCCGGCAGTGGTGAATAGATAACACTTCCTGTCATCCTTATATTACGATAAAGATTCTGACCTATTGTTTCTTCAATATAAGCAACGGGATTATCATATACATATATATTCCTTTCGAACCACTTGGCATCGCCCGGATCATAAACAGGTTCTGTAGGGTTCCTTATAAGGGCATGGCGGTACGTTCTTGAATTAAAGCCGTAACCATCACCGTTGGCATCAAATTTCTGCTCACTCATAATGGTTGACAGGTTTACTTTTACCTTACCGTCAAACATAATATGGTTAAGATCCAGCCGGCCTGTTACGGTATTATTATTGGTACCGATAAATGTACCCTGCTGGTCCCTGTAGTTAACGGAAGCAACATAATTGCTGGTCTTACTGCCACCCCTTACACTGATGTTATGTGACTGTGTAAAACCTTTGCGTGTAATTTGATCCAACCAGTCTGTTGATTCACCAAAATCCTCAAGGTTTGCACCATTGAAGACATATCCTTCATCCCATTTCTGCCTCAGGTCTGCGGCATCCATGAAATCAGCTTTCCTGTTATTAGTAATATCCGATACAGATGTATAACCTGAATATTCTATCTCAGGAACAGCTTCATACTGGCTGCTCTTAGTGGTGATAATAACCACCCCGTTTGTTCCGCGTGTTCCATAAATAGCTGCTGCTGACCCGTCCTTAAGGACATCGATGGATTCAATATCTTCAGGAGCTACAGTACCAAGATTTCCGGGTACACCGTTAATAAGCACAAGTGGTGATGAACCACCTTTGAGCGAGCTTGTTCCCCTGAGCATGATCTGCGATCCGGATGTTGGGTCACCATTTGGCATTACAACTGCCAGACCAGCTACTTTACCCTGAATAAGCTGTGCGGCATCAACAACCGCTCCTTTAACAAAATCATCTGCTTTAACAGAAGAAATGGCACTTGTTATATCCCCTTTCTTCTGTGTTCCGTACCCAACGACTACAACTTCATCGAGACCCAGAACATCATACTCCAGTTCAACATCATAATCCGATGCCTCGCCTATTTCAAGTCGCAGATCTTTCATACCCACAAATGAAATCATAAGATATTCATCCTGTGGGTTAACAGCAATCTCGAAGTTACCATCTGCATCACTGCTCACTCCCCTGTATGTTCCTTCTACAAGGACAGTAGCACCGGCAATTGGTTCTCCATTCTCATCGGTAACTGTACCGGTGATGGTTCTCTGCTGGGCATGCAGTGATAGTACACCACAAATCATCAGCATAAAAACCATAAGAAGGGCCTGTTTTCCAAACAGCTTACTCCCTGTACTTTTTAAGAATTTTCTCATATTAATAAATTTTGATTAGTTAATTATAGTATGGTACGTGTAATTTCTACACTTTAAACTTCATTATTATATAGCAATTTCACTGATTGACAACATACTTTTTTGCATTTTCCTACAGCAAAGACATATTAATATTGCTGTTTTAAGATGACATATTCACACTTTTAAAGTTGAATATTTTTCAAAGATCAGTCAGATAATGACTATGCTAACGAATTTATCCTATTCAGTTCAATCGCTTTAAGTGTCTATTTTACACCTTTTTTACACTACTACCGATAAACCTGGCATAAACTTAAATAAGATAAATTTATTAATCAAAACAGTTATGTTAAAATATTAACATCGGATTTATATAACCCTAATGCCGAACACTTTAATTATCTTATTTATAATGATTCTTATTTATCGGTTTATGTTATTTAAAAGCTTCTTCTCGAAGGGTAATAATCACAGAGACATAATCACTCTATAACTGTCTGGCAATTAAGGATATAGCTATCAAAAGAATACAGGATTATTACCGGTACATTTAAAAATTACTCAATAATAATATCAGCTGATACCAGTCCGCTGAATCCGGTATCGTTGGGCGATCTGTAACCTGGCTGCCTGCCTCCGACAAACACTGTAAAGCGTCCGGGTTCAATCACCCTCCTGCCCTCTTTATTGATCATCGAGAAATCATCCTCATAAAGCTCAAAGGTCAGGGTCTCAGCCGGCATACCCTTTACAAACTGCAGACCCATCCTGCCGGTCAGGTAAGGATCTTCACCGTAGGTCTCATGTCCGCGCCCCCACCTTGGATCGCGAAAGATATTAATATTGGGCGACCAGAATGTCAGTCCCTGGTATATTCCCCTCATACCCCTGCGCTGGTAATCATGGAATTTGGCCCTTGCCTCGTCTGAAATAATTGTTGCAAGCTCCAGCATAAGATCTTCATCCCAGGAGGCAGCAAGTGTAATGGACTGGGGAAACACCGTAGCCCTGCCTGATCTTGCAACACCATGCAGGGCCTCATTCCACCAGTTATATTCAGGCATTCCTAAACGGGGTATTGCGGGAGCATTATAAAGCAGCTGCTTCATATGCCTCCTGTCTATACTATACTTTACTGCCTTTTATACCTCTACTGCCTTTTATGCCTCTACCGCCTCTACTCCTTCACCGAAAAACGATATACGGTTTTTGATGTAAAGGGCTTACCGGGGTCAAGCACGGTTGACGGGAAGTCAGGCTGATTAGGACTGTCAGGAAAATGTTGGGTTTCAAGGCACAATCCACCTCTGTATTCGTACACTTTACCTCCATGCCCTTTTTGCAGTCCGTCAAGAAAATTACCGCAGTAAAACTGCACTCCCGGCTGGTCGGTTATCACCTCCATAAGCCTGCCCGATGCAGGGTCATAAACAAAGGCATCCGGCTCAGAATCGTTATTAAGAACAAAATTATGATCATATCCGAGTCCGCGCCTCAGTTGTTCATTATCTGCCTCTATACGTTCACCTATTCTGTGCTGGGTACTAAAATCGAAAGGTGTACCTTCAACGGGTCTAAGTTCTCCTGTAGGTATAAGGTTTTTGTCCACCGGGGTAAAGCTGTCTGCAGCTATCATAAGTTCATGATCAAGGATAGTACCGCTGCCTGCACCTGAAAGGTTAAAATATGCATGATTGGTTATATTAAGCACGGTTTTCTTATCTGTACTGCAGTTGTATTCAATGATTATTTCATCATTATCGGTCCATGTATATACCGCTTCTGCTTTTACCTCACCCGGATAACCTTCTTCCATATCGGGACTGACATAGCTGAATTTTACCATGGGTGGCTCACCTTCCTTTTCCATGATCTCCGTATCCCACACCACACTGTGCCATCCTTTGGGTCCCCCGTGAAGATGATTGGGCGGATTGTTTATGGCCAGCTGGTATTCCTCGCCATCCAGTGTGAATTCTCCCTCTGCTATACGGTTGGCATAACGGCCCACCACGGCTCCGAAATAAGGATCACCATTAAGATATCCTTCCAAAGTCTCATACCCGAATGTTACATTTTCTTTATCTCCGTTCCTGTCAGGCACCTCAACCCATACAAGGGTAGCCCCATAGTTGGTGAGTTTGATAGTGTTACCCCTTGTGTTGGTCAGGGTAATCAAATCCACCTGTTTGCCGTCTAATTCACCAAATACTTCTTTTTCATAGTATATTCTTCATTTATTTCCTGCTTGCATCCTGCAAGGAAAGTCACTGCCAGGACAAAAAACAACAGTTTACGCATTACTCTATTCATTTTATTTCTGTTTTATTTTATAAAAAGCAAATTTAGAAAAAATATCATATGATCAGCAGATATAAACTTTCTGTTGTCTTTTATTAAGTCCGTCTGAGGGTCCGGCAGAAAAAATTTCGACCACCTGACAGAATAAATTCCGGTCATCCGGTAGAATAATATATAACCGGCCTGTGGGCTTATCAGTACCGTTCCCCCTTCCCGTCAACCATGGGTACAAAACGCACAGGCAGCACACTCTGCTGCCTTATCCTGCCATTTCGTTTCCTGTTCAGTATAAGATGCTGGATATTGCGGCCCCCAACGGGAATTATCATCCTGCCCCCTTCTGCAAGCTGCTCTTTCAGGGGCTCAGGAATATTATTGGGTGCACAGGTTACAATTATGGCATCATAAGGAGCATGCTCTTCCCATCCTTCGTACCCGTTACCTATCCTGACCTCTGTATTATCATAACCCAGGCTGTCCAGCAGCTTCTTTGCCCTTGCGCCAAGTGACTCTACTATTTCCATGGTATATACCTCACTTACTATCTCCGCCAGTATGGAAGCCTGATAACCTGAGCCCGTACCTATCTCCAGCACCTTCATGTCCGGTTTCAGCTTAAGGTATTCAGTCATCAGGGCAACAATATAAGGCTGCGATATTGTCTGTCCCTCGCCTATTGGCAGGGGGCTGTCAATGTAAGCCCGGAAACGCACCATCTCGGGAACGAAAAGATGCCTTTCAACCTTCTTCATAGCCCTGATCACACGGGTATCGCTTATTCCCCTTGCTATAATCTGATCATTAACCATCCGCTCCCTCTGCTCATCGTAGTCAGGCTGTGAAACAGATGAACAACTGATAAAAAACAGCATTAAGATTATGCAGCCGTATCTGGCATTATTCATCATAGGCCATAAATTAAAACTTTATGATTACTAATGCAAGCTTTTCTTTTTGAGAACAAGGGGCAGTCCGTTTCTGACCGTTAAATAATCATTCATTAAATGGTCTTATACCCCACAGTAGAACCCGGCACCCTCTTATATGATTTAAGATTTATTTTTCTTTATTGAAATGAGTCCGGTACCAGTCGATCATACGTTCCCAGTGATCGTGGAAGTCGGCCTCATTACTTGCCATGCCGGCACCATGACCGCCATTGACATAATTTACCCAGACCACCTCCTTGTCCAGACGCCGCATGGCATAATACAGCTCCCTGGTGTTGAGTGCAGGCACATTCCAGTCACCCTCACCGCTCATAAGCAGATGCGGTGTTTCTATCCTGTCGGCGTGTAAAACGGCCGAGGTGGCGAAATACTTCATGGGTGCATCCCAGAGTGACTCACCTATACGGTCCTGCCCTACCTCGGCAGCCGCATAATTCCTGGTGCCAATACGCGGACTGTCACCCAAAAAGCTGATAATATTCACCTTCCCCGATATATTGATGGCAGCAGCAAAACGATCGGTCTGTGTTATAAGAAGAGATGCAGCATAACCGCCATAACTGGTACCGTGCACACCCAGCTTGTCCTTATCCACCAGGCCTCTCTCAATCAGTTTGTTTATCCCTGAGGTAATACCTTTGACCCATGCCTCACCCGGGTAACCTTCTATAAGATTTACCGATGGCTTAAATCCAAAATACCCGGCATTGGCTATAAGGTTCATGGAATAGCTATAGCCGTTATTAAAGAAATTCTCATATATCTCACATACAAGAGGATACTTTTTCCCTGGTTCATAATCAACAGGGTAATAGAGTATGCCATATAATTCATTGCCATCTGCATCAAGGTATTCTACCAGCTCGCTCCTGGTCATTTTTTTGTTATCCGTCCAGGGATTAAGATCGGTCAGTTGACGTGTATCACTGAAGTCAGGGTCGGCAACATACAGATCAGACGGGCTGTCCCCATCAGAGAGATTGTAAAATAACCTTGACCCGTCTTCTGACATCTCCCATGATGAATACAGCCTGGAATCCTTTACCAGGTCGGCAAACTGCCTTGTAACAAGGTCATACTCCACAAGTCCCCTCTCCCACCTGTCGCGGGCCGAATAGCTCATATACCATGAACTGCCGTCGGGTTTCCATCCCACTATCCGGAGCCGAGGACTCTCCTCCTCATCTTCAGGCAAGTCATAAACAAGCTCCATGCCGCCTGAACCGGCATCTATCATCCAGTAACCATTCTTCGCAGAGGCCAGAACATAATTGCCATCCGGACTCCAGCGCATCACAGAAAACTTAAGCTCAGATGTGTCTTTCTTAACTACTGCAGAGGTGTCAGAAGATATTTTTACTACATCATCTTCGAATATTGAGCGGACAAAGACATGGCCCGAATCACTGTAAGCATACCTGGTCTTAGGCTCATCCCAGCTTATATTGATCCTCTTTTCAGTTTTAGCCTCCAGGGTGTCTGCTGCTTCAGGCTTATCCAGATCAATCATATACAAACCATATTCTGTTCCCCCACTCCTGTCGTATGTTGTTTTCAGTGGATTGTACTTAACAAAGACCATCTTATTACCTTCTTCCGGAAGGCTTATATTTGTATACCTTCCTTCCGGCAGTAAAGTTTTTACCGACCCTGAACCAGCATCCACCATTGCAGGTATGGCAAGTGATGAATGATCCTGGATCTTATCCCATTTGAGAAAAGGCTTCTTTGAATCATACACTGTTACCGGGCCGGCCGTTGCCTCTTTAAACAGGGAATCACCCTTTTCTGCCCATTCTGCTGATCGCAGAGAAATAATTATGTTTTTACCGTCAGTTGTCCACTCAAGCAATGAACCAGATGAAAGGGCCAGGTCAGTTTTAAGTTTTACCTTTCTGGTCTTTGACCTCGCCTGGTCATATATATACAGACGCATCTTGTCATCCTCATAAACAAGGATGGCAAGACTATTGTCATCCGGACTCCAGCTTAATCCTTTCAATATCTTCTTTTCATCAAAAATATGGTTAACAGCTCCGTCTTCAGTGCTAATAATAAGCGCCTCCCCCATATAGGGAGCCACATAATCCGGATCGCCATAGCGGCTATGATCAATATTAAGGCGATCCTTGCGGGCCCTTACAATGCCTGCAACAAAGCGGCCGTTATCGGTTATATCAGAGGTACTGAAGGACTCTACATTCAGTACATCCTGAACCGTAAATTCTGTTTTCTGTGCAATAATCCATGCCGGCAGACATATAATAATAAAAAGGAGGGTAATTTTTTTCATGGGAAACAAATTAAATTTTTATTCCGGATCAATTTTTTTAGCTTGAACCTTATATTTCTGTAAATTTAGCAATTAAGAGTTTTTATAAAAACTTAAATCTTTTAATAATTACCACTTATCATGCTATCCGAATTTTTTTACTATGGCAAGACGGTTTAAACAGTTTATTATAAAATGTTTACAAGAATTTAAAGGTCTGAGACTGATGATCAGAATAATTGCGCATAAAACTGAAATATGCCATTAATTAAATACTCTTCTATAAAAAGAGCCGGAATAATATGTTTAATTATTATTTTCGCACATCAATCATTTATTTGGCGATACTGAAAGACCTTATTAATATGAAAGAAGAGTATCCCCGAAGCCTGCAGGCTACATGCCATTAAGCAGGTTGATAAAGTGCCAAGAGCTTATGCTGCTAAGAAATTAAAAAATCAGGCTCATGAATAATACCGGAAAGAAAGTCAGGATTTTTGCCCCGGCAACAGTATCAAATGTGGGCAGCGGATTTGACATTATGGGCTTTGCAATAGAAAATGCAGGTGATACCATTGAAATGGAGCTCAGAAATGACTCTGCCTTCCATATTGAAAACAAAACAAGATACCAGCTGCCTGCTGACCCCGCTGATAATGCAATATACCCCGTTATAAAGAGCCTCCAGAAAGAGCTTGGTATTGATATAGGTGTCAATATAAGCTTCATTAAAAAAATAAAGCCGGGCAGCGGGATAGGATCCAGCTCAGCTAGTTCTGTAGCTGCGGCTTACGGGTTTAACAGTCTGCTGGGCAAGCCGCTGGTAAAAAAGGAGCTGATAAGGTATGCTCTGGAGGGAGAGAAACTTGTAAGCGGTACCGGGCATGCCGATAATGTAGCGCCATGCATGCTTGGCGGCTTCACTATCATCAGGTCATACCGGCCGCTGGATATTATAGAAATACCCTTCCCTGATTCATTATATTGCTCCGTGGTATTACCCGATATCTCAATAAGAACATCCGAGGGCAGGTCAGTACTGAAAAAATCCAATTCACTGGATAAGACCATTACCCAGACAGGTAATGCTGCTGGGCTTATAGCCGGACTGATGATGAGTGATTTCGACCTTATTGGACGGTCCATGGTGGATGTGATAGCAGAGCCCTGGCGGAAAAATATGATACCCGGGTTTGATGACGTCCGCAAGGCAGCAAAAAATGCCGGCGCACTGGGTTGCAGTATATCTGGTTCGGGACCCTCTGTCTTTGCCCTGTCAACCGACAGCAATACGGCAGAGGAAGCAGGCAATGCTATGGTCAGGACCTTCAATAAGAATAATTATGACTGTCAACTGTATGTATCGCCAATAAGCAGGAAAGGAGTCTGCGAGATATGAAATTCGTAAGCAGCAGGGACAGACAACGTCTTTTTAGTCTTAAAGAGGCTGTATTTATGGGTCTGGCACCGGACGGCGGCCTTTTTATGCCGGCGGAATATCCGGAGATCCAAAGGTCAAACATCACAGACTCTTCCTCTGCCGGCTTTGCCGGTCTGGCCTTTCAACTGGCAAAACCCTTCCTTAAAGAAGATCTTGATGATGATACTATCAGTAGAATTATTACAGCATCTTTTGACTTTGAGATCCCTCTCAGGGCCATAAATGATAACATATTTGCACTGGAGCTGTTTCACGGACCTACACTGGCCTTTAAGGATATAGGTGCCCGTTTTATGGCCAGGCTGATGGCCGAACTGAACAGCGATAATAAGGATATTACAATACTGGTAGCCACCTCGGGAGATACGGGAGGTGCTGTGGCATCAGCTTTTCACGGCATCGAAAATATTAAGGTTACAGTGCTTTATCCTGAAGGTAAAGTCAGTGAATTTCAAAGGAAACAGTTTACCACTCTCGGAGATAATGTCAGCTGTCTTGCCGTTGAGGGCAACTTTGATGATTGTCAGAGACTTGTCAAGGAGGCTTTTAATGACAAAGAACTAAGGAAGAAGATCAAGCTCAGCTCTGCCAATTCAATTAATATCGGGAGATGGCTGCCTCAGTCATTTTACTATTTCTGGGGTATAATAAAATGGTACAGGGAATTTTCCGGGATATCGCCTGTTATAGCTGTTCCAAGCGGCAACTATGGTAACCTGACTGCCGGTATGCTTGCATATTATTCAGGTGTTCCCGTTTCGGGATTTATTGCAGCATCTAACATTAATAATACTGTCCCGGAATACCTTGAAACAGGAGTGTACAGTCCGCGTAAATCAACTCCTACTGTGGCAAATGCCATGGATGTAGGAGACCCGTCAAATTTTGAGAGGATGAAATATATGGGCGGATCCCGGGACCAGTTAAAATCTCTTATCAGCGCTTACACCCTCACAGATCAGGAAATTACCGGCTGCATAAGCGCAATATTTGAAAAAACAGGGTATATCCTTGATCCGCATAGTGCAACAGGGTACCTGGCTCTTAAAAAATCGGGCAAGAAGGGTTTTTTTATTGCTACCGCGCATCCTGTTAAGTTCCTTGATGTTATTCCTGAGAATGTAAGAAAACATGTGGAACTGCCCTCTCATTTCAGGGAAAGTAAAAAAAAGAGCATGTCAATAAGTATATCAGCCGACTATGCTGACTTCAGGCAATATCTTGAAGGTAATTAATGATGATCCCGTTCTTTATAATAAGCTTCGTTTATATATATTAGCAAACTACAACCAAAACCAGTAAATATGAAACTCCTACCTGTTTTTATCTTATTAATGACAATATTCCTCGGGTCATGTAATACCTCAGAGCAGGATATAAACACGATTTCAAATGAAAATTGGAAGCTGGAATATGATGACAGGGGTGTGAATGCAGTTATAAGCAAGGATGATCCTTACGAAGCCAGTGTATTTAACGGCAGGCTTGATGCCAATGTTCGTTTCAGGATGAACGACGGGGTATGGCAGACCGTTTTTAATCACAGGGAGGTGGAAGCCGGTGAAAACATGGTCAGATATACCAATTACATGCCCGGTATGCCATTTTCACTGGAACAGAAATTCAGTTTTGTGGATGATGCTCTTGAATGGGATCTGGTCATAGAAAACAGCATGTATTATAATGTTGAGATAGGTGATATTTATGTTGATATTCCGCTGGCTTCAAGGCCGGGCTACGAGCAGCTTGATCTTTTTGAGAGAGGATATCTCAGGCACCTTTTTATTTCAGGAGATGGCTCCTTCATGTTTTTCACCAAACGAAGCGGAAATCCGCCCTACCTCATAGTAACGGTTAAGCCGGGAACGAGTCTTGAATATTATGATAACGACACCTATTATATTCACTCGGGATATACCGGTAACAACCAGCAGGGCACATGGAGACAGGAACATACATTCAATAAACTTGATCCTAGAGGACAGGGACAGGATAAGTTAAGCTTTGGCTTCAGAATGGAATGGGCCGACAGCTACTCTGAACTGAGGGATATCATCTATAACAATAATCTTATTGACATCAGGGTTGTTCCGGGAATGTCCCTGCCGGAAGATCTTGAAGCCAGATTTGCCCTGCACACGCAAACAAAAATTGATTCAATTATTCCTGAATATCCGGAACAAACAGAAATCAGTTATGAAGGCGAAAAGGAAGGGAACTATCATATTTACAGAACCAGGTTTGATCGCCTGGGGGAAAATATGCTTACAGTATATTTTGATGACGGAAGAAAGACCTACCTCGAATTTTTCTCAACTGAGCCTGTTGAAACCCTGCTTAAGAAGAGAACATCGTTTATTGTGGAAAAACAGCAGCACAGGGATCCTGATCTCTGGTATGACGGATTATTCTCGATATACGATATGAAGAGCAGCGTGCTGAGGGGGCCTGACAACACAGACGGTGTGTTCGAGGGCTGGTACGGGTACAGGGTGGCTTCAGATGATCCCATACTTGGTATTCCTGCTTTCCTTGCATCGGTAAATGCGGTTCATCCGGTTGATGAACAAATTGATGCACTTGAATACCATATTGAAAATTTTGTCTGGGGTGGACTGCAAAGGACTGAAGAGGAAACATATCCATATGGAATTCATGGTGTTCCCAACTGGAAAGTGGCAAGGGACACTATGCTCAGGGCAAAAATTGAAAACAGGAGGCTTAACATTATCAAGATCTGGCGCACATTTGACTATCCTCATATGATAATGCTCTACTACCATATGTTCCAGATAGCAGACCGTTACCCTGAAAAAGTATCTTACCTGAGTGCTGACGGATACCTGGAATTGGCATGGCAGACGGCACGGGCATTTTTTGAGTATCCTTATGATATATACCCTGTCTATGAAATATACAAATGGGGTAATTATAACGAAATGCTTATACCTTCCCTTATAGAAGTTCTCGAAGAAAGAGGCAGACAGGAAGAAGCCGACTGGCTGAGACTGGAATGGGAGAAAAAAGCAAAATACTTTATATATGACGATCCTTACCCTTATGCATCTGAGTTTGCCACTGACCGCACGGCTTTTGAGTCATCCTATGCACTGGCCAAATACGGAGCCACCACTGATATGGAACCTGATGAAAAACTATGGTATGACAAGAATGAAGAAATATGGCGGTCTCATCCGGATGTAAGCAAAGACCATGCACTCGAATTCATGGAAAGGCAGCTTTACGCATCATTATCCACCAGGGGATGGCTGGAAAACCAGTATTACAGACTTGGCAGTGATATCAGGGATGATGCAAGGCTAAGTTACATGTCACGCATGGGTGGCTGGGCCGTACTGGACTACGGGATCAGGTTTGCCGATAATCCATATGACTGGCTGCAACACGGTTATGCAAGCTACCTGGCTTCTTTCAGCCTTATGAACACAGGCACAGCTGAGAGTGACTATGGATACTGGGCCCCCGGCACCATTAACGACGGAGCACTTGGTCAGGCCTTCCAACCTGCAAAGCATGAAAATACCTGGATGGGATACGAAGAAGACCGCGGACCCTGGAGATACGACAGCGAGCAAAACCTGGGAATGGGTGCGGTAACCAGGATGGCCTCAACCATTCTTGCCAATGATCCTCTTTTTGGCTGGTTTGCCTACGGAGGTAAGCTGGAAAAATCCGCCGGAGATTTTATGGTATGGCCAGGGGATGGCGTCATGATCCGCTTCTGGCTGGTTGATAATGACAGGCGAACAGGCATTGAACTTGAGCGCGACGGGTTCAGCAAAACTGAACCAATTATTATTAACAAAGAAAGAAACAGGATTGAATTACAGATTGAAAACATTACGGAGGATAAGCATATCACCCGTCTCTTTTTAGATACTGAAGATGCAGGTCAATGGCAGCTCAGTATGGATGGTAAAATATTACAGGCTAAGGGTAAAGACAAAAAAGCCGTGTTTGATCTTCCGGTGGAGAGTTCACTGCATTCTGTTATTATTGAAAAGAACAAATAGCAAAAAACTCCGTACTGCTGTCATAAAGTCTTAGTCTCATCTTAAAATTATCCTGTGGTAACTTTTTGCATTCCCTTTACCAAGAGCAATAATATACATTCCCGGACCGGGCAGTTTGGAAGCACTGATTGTTTTGTTTCCCCGTATAACATCATTCAACACAGCTGTCCCGGTAACTGTCATAACAGTAAGATTAATATCCTCTCTCACCGGATCTGTAAAATCAATATTTATATCCCCGCTCCTTTCAACAGGATTCGGATAGACAATAACCTCCGGGCCATCCGGAACATCATCTATGGAAACTGAGTGTGTAATGGTTTTTGTCCAGTCATACCACCTTTTTTCAGGGTCGGCTGCTCCTGCCACTCCTTCAATTAACTGTAAGCTGTAATCATAATGAGCCTTTCTTGTTTTCTCTCCCTCATATACATAATCAGTATTGGTAATAACAGCAAAAACGACATTATTGGCCGGAGCAACATCCAATCTAAGTCTGCATTTTCCTCCATAGACAGGTGTGCTGTATACTTTCTGCCCGTCCCTTGTCCGGTACATTAACTGGCAGGTCATGTTAGGGGCAAGAGGGATAAAGTTAACAGTAACACTGTCATCGTTGACCACCAGCGGTATCTGGTTAGCCCCGGACCATCCAGGTGTTGTCCGTGCTTCGGGTATGAGTGTATTCTCCCCGTCATCAGTTGTTTCAACATAGGGTGTGGCAAACCATGCTGGAGGATTCATCCATGCAGGAGACCATTCGGCCTTAATGGATGTACCAAATTGTGCATCTATCAGGTTCTTTACGGCAGATGTCCACTCACCCATATCAATCAATGCCTGTTTGGCCCTGTACTCGGTAATAAGCCGCCTTATCTGTGAATCGCCCAGCCCGTCAGCCATCCCTTCAAGCACACGGGAAGGGCAATACCTCCATATCCATGGTACAGATCCCAGTCCGAGAGTCTGACCAAGGAATGTAGGAAAAACATTGCTGTACTGCACTCCTCCTAGCAGGTTTCTCCAGGTGCATATCTGGGTACCTCCTTCAAACATATTCACACCTTCAGCTGAAGGACCACCGAAACTGCCATCCAGTAACCATCCGCTGTAACTCTCAATGGGCATAAAGGGAGCTATGAAGGAAGCCCCGTTAAGGAAGCCCATACTGCTATAGTCGCCCGACCGCCTGGAATCAGCCTCCTGCTGAAGCCAGGTATTTCCTCCTTCATGAAACCAGGCAGCATCCTTACATCCGGGCAGGTCAGCCAGAACAGAATGTATGCCTTCATGAACAACCGCTCCTGTCTGATATTCTTTATCATCATAGGTACAGGAAGGATCGAAGCAATAAACAGGATAATATGATATCAATACCATTGGCCAACTCTCTCCCTGGTGAAAAATGGAGCTCTGCCAGCCACCTAAATCGGTATTTGATGCATCATCCGTACAGAGGCCTGAGCCGTAAAGATAGATTGCACTCTTATACCCATTTTTAGCCCGCTTATCAGGGGGCCATCCCATAACATCCCTGAAATAGGCAAAGTCGGTATTCATCCTCTCCAGCATAGGTGTAATGGCAGAGGAAGTAACGAGGGGATTGGCTGTAGGTCCCCATCTGAATGTCCACCAGCCCAATGATTGTGTGCCAGCCACTCCTTCACAGTCGTCGAGTATCTTCTGTGGCTCGGTAAGACCGGGATACTCATCCCTGAAATCATAATTCAGGGTGGGTTCGTACGGCGACCATTGAAATTCAGCATAGAAGTCTTCATTCTCATGCACAGTGAGATGAAAGTATTTTGTTGTATAAGCACCGCAGGAATTAATGTAAGTAACAGTGTAACTACCTGATTGATCATGCTGTGCATCCCTGATCTTCAATTCCCTGCCCACGGCCGTAAAGCCGCTGGGGCCTGACCAGCTCCAGGCACCTCCTTCATCAGGATCGGGACTGAATAATACAGAATCCCCCTGCATGATATTAGCAGTATTCTTTTGCTCCTGCTCACCATCATTGATCGTAATATATTCTGTTATCTCAGTCGGGTCACATGGTCCGAGATCAATCCCGAATACCCTCCACTCAAGGATTCCCGTAGCCATTGCACTCTTCATGTATATACGTATACGTGACGTTAATACATCTACCTTCAGAGTATTATAGGTATCCAGATCCGTTCCTATGGAATCCGCCAGAACCCACGACGTACCGGTCCAGTATTCGATATAGGCACTTGAAGGCTGATCTATTCCCTGTCCGTCATCCCACCAGTAAACAGACGTTGAAGAGAGCTGTTTGGCAAGATCCCATTCATACTGCACCCAGTTATAAGTATTATACGCCTCTTCACCCGACCAGTTACCATAGGCTCCATTAGTGTAATCAGCGGAGTTTGCCGGAGTGTAACCGTCGTTGACGGCAGACAGGTTTTCCCAGGATGAAATGAAAGATGTTGAAACCCTTGCCTTAAGGGCAAGGTTCGTTGAATCCCCTGCCTGGGCATTCACCCTGACTGTTACCGTTAAAAGGTATATCAACACGCATATATATATTACCGGCAACTTAAATTTCTTATTGGCAAGCGCCTGTACCTTTGTCCCTAAGCTGTAGGAAACCATAAATTCAACCTTTTTAAATTAAACTGACCCTCACTCTGCAAAGATAATATCAATTTATTATTTCTGTCTTCCTCCGTTTATTTCATCTGCATCCATGGTATATTGCAGAGGGGCAATCTTTCGCCTTCTATCGTCGCCGGGAGGAATTCTCTGTAAACTCAAACTCTTTTGGCGGCT
>JAXHLX010000002.1:80000-355342 GCA_034521735.1 Bacteroidales bacterium | reverse complement strand
AATAATAATAAATTTTCACCTATATATAATTTAAATATGCTATTTATCATAAGACAGTGGAAAGCTACTGTATATCAGATTTTATGATCAGACCGCTCATTAAGAAATCATAATAAACCCATATCCCTGAGTATCGTCCGGTATTGTTCCTTGTGCGGCATTGGCGTTGACTCAAACTCCGATATAAGCTCCTGCAATTCCTCATCCCTGTTATTGGCATCCAGCAGTTCGGCCAGGCTGAGGTAAACAGAGCCTGTCAGTCCGTGTGCCGATGAACGCAGCACGGGCAGCAGCTCACTGAAAATATCCATTGCCCTTTCCGGATCGTAGCGGTCGAGGGCATTATAGGCAGCATCTATCTTACTGTTTATCTCTTTATCCATGGTAAGACCAAGAACGGACAGGCAGCCGGTTCCGCAGTACTCAACAATATCGAACCACGGTGTTCCGCCGGGCAGACCGTCAAAAACAAGTGTGAAATAAACCTTCTCCCCCACTGTGCTGAACTCATACCTTTCCGGGCAAAGCGGCAGGCCTTTTGCTTCTATAAGCCTCAGCCTTTCATCTTCTCCATATTCCAGGTATGTATTCTTATCAATACAGAAATGACCATCTTTTATCTCATTCTGTATGCTTATATCCACCAGGGTCTGTGTATCCGTCACCTTCACCCTTACCACTTCTGCTGTGGCCGGGCTCTTCATCCCGTAGTTAGGCTGTACTGCCTCCTGGGCACTGAGTGCTGCACTGCCGATAAGCAGGGCTGACAGTAATGATATTATTTTTGATATATCCATATTGGTAAATCTTTACTCTCTTTATTTCCTTCGTTCGTATGACCCGATGCGGCTCTCCCTGGTTTTAAGCCTGTACAAAATCCCGGCCAAAAAGGCAAAAGACCAGCATCTGCACGCCGGTCTCCTGTCCTTATTTCTCAATATGTATTTTCTTAGAAGTTTAGATCAACACCTACAGCCACCACCCAGGTGGATGTGTCATAGGTCTCGGTAACAGGCACCTCTGTACCAGTACCACCGATATCATAGTCAAATGTCTTGCTTCCTTCCTGGTACATGGTCATTGAAGCTCCCAGGTTAATATCTATCATTGGTGTTACAGATAACTTAAACCCGCCACCATAGGTGCTGGTATTAAGGCTATATCGCATATCGCTCTGGTACAGATCATTAACACCTGTCTGCGTGCCCAGGTAGCCTGCACTCACGCTCAGCGGGCCGAAGAGGCTGTATTCAATACCCAAACCGTATTCAATAAAGTTCTTATCTATCATTTCCACATCGGTATCGGGCATGCCGTCATAGTCATTATTCTTATCAAGGTAATAATGCACACCGGCAGAAACCAGCAGCTTGTTCATTGGCTTAAGTGATGCTCCCACCGACAGCATGGCCGGCATATCTGCAACTACCTTACTGCCATCTACAAACATTCCTCCGGCATCCTTACCATCATTTACTGTTGTCTCGAGCTCCAGCTTTGTTGTATGCTCATACTTAACAGCTATATTAAGCATGTCAATGGGAGAAATATTAACACTGACAATGGGTGTTATACCGCTGCCTTGCTCCACCACGTCTGCTTCCAGATCAGTCTGCGCATCCAGCTGCGAGGCTACGGCCGTAAGTGTGCCTGATGCCCCGGCTGCAATAGCATAGGGATGATCTGCCACTGAGCGAAGGTAATCGCCCGGTGTTCCGCTATAGGGTGAAGGCGGTAATACGGCGGGATTAGGTTCTGCGGTTATATTCACATTATTAACATAACCTGTATATGTATTCTTAGCCATCACATACCTTGCCCCCAGGGCTACCGATATCATCTTGTTCAGTTCATAAGAGAAGTTTACCTGCGTACCGTAATAAACGGAGCTGCCTGTAAATGAAATGTCTGCGCTGTAAGACTGCACATTACTGAACATAGGATCCGTTCCTGTCATTGTCTCTATTCCCTGGTCCAGCGGAGCAAGCTGTCCCTGAAGCAGGGGCACTATGCTGGCCACCATCATCTCGAATGAGGGCAGACCGTTACTGAATTCGGCACCGCCACCGCCGCCTATGGGGTTAAAACCTGCTGAAACAGCAAATTTACCCATCTTAAAGGCTGCATACACAGAAGGAAAGACGGGAGCGGATACTTTACCCGTATATTCTACAGGTGTGCCGCTCAGGTAGGTATAATCATTTGTTATGGTCTTTGTCTGTCCTATGGTCTGATTACTCACCGACAGGTGCAGGCCATTACCCAGTTTAGTCAGGCCGGCAGGGTTAAAATAAACTGCATCAACGCCAATGGTGGCATCGCGGCACATCATACGGGTATAGCTGGCACTCTGGTTTGCATTGGTCACCAGCCCCCCTGCCATCAGTCCGGATACCAGACCCAGGGCAATAAATGTCAAAAAGGTTTTTTTCATCTGTTTAGATTTTTGATAATGGCGATAAATATAGATAAATTATCATTCAGAGCAAATTAATAGTCAATGCCCTCCACCATGTCCTCCAGCTCGCCGGCCATGTCAATAAACTCATCAGCTGACATATCCTTAAGATAGACAAGCCCGTGTGTTGCTCTCAGTATAGGCTTGTCACTGTCATAGAAAAAAGCTTTGCCTGTCAGCAGCTGTACCTTTTTAAGCTGCTCAACCCATATTTTTCTTGTCAGGTCACTGAATTTGCCGTCATACTCATAGCTCGGAAATGAGGCATTAACCTGGCTCCCGTAGCACTGTTCGAAGGAGCTTTCAAGCACGGCCATGGAGTTAAGGGAGGCCGGCACTATAGTATTCACCTCCGCGGGATGAAAGCGGTACCAGACATTCCTGTAACCCACAACCCTGAGTCCGGACAGGTCTTTCTCCCTGCCCCACTCTTTGACTGCCGCTGCTATGGCCTGCAAGACCTTATAATGAGTGTCCGGACCGCTGCCTTCCGGGTCGAGCGCAAGGCTTATTATTCCGGGATTGATCCTTCGCAGCTCCTCCAGCACCGGTTCCACATCTCGATCATGCTCAGGCTGCGCGGTGAAGATATCACCCTTATAGAATCCGAGTCGCAGGTGGTGTATATTCCGTATTGGCACTCCATAATGGGCCCATACCAGCTCTTCCTCAAATTCACGCACCATACCTTTGAGCTGCTGTATACGCGGGGGGCTTTTGCTTCCGGCATAATAACTCTGCAGTGTTCCCAGCACCTCATTGATGGTCTGTATCATCTGTATCTTGTCCTTCAGCTCCCATATCTCTGTCAGTCCCCTCACCACCCGGTGAGATATACCGCGGCGCATACCTGCATAATTACGTTGCGCGGTTGCATTCAGGTAGTGATAAATGTCCTTATACCATTTTAACTTATAGCCACCATCGAAAAAGTCAGGATAATATATCATCTGTATCTCACCCAGCTGCAGCAGCTTAAGGGTATCCAGCAAGATGCTCTCCATAAACCTGTCGGTAACGGCTGTAAAGCCGGAGGTGAGCACACTGAAA
This sequence comes from Bacteroidales bacterium, assembly GCA_034521735.1. Taxonomy (GTDB): domain Bacteria; phylum Bacteroidota; class Bacteroidia; order Bacteroidales; family VadinHA17; genus UBA9300. The sequence goes on along the minus strand of JAXHLX010000002.1, from coordinate 351,834 downwards.
TGCACCTCGTTGGATGCCAGGCGCACCTGGCGGGTACACTTGGGCAGTATGCCAAGCATTATATCATCATGATGGGGACCGGTATGATATATCACTTCATTCTCCTCCCTTACCATCCCCCTACTGATCTTCTGCTGTATGGAGTCCACAACACTCAGCACCGTCTGCGGATCGAGTCCGGGTATCATGGAGCAATACCTGTCATCCTGCAGGTCCTTAAGGCTTATATGCCTGGAATATTTATCCAGTCTCACACAGAGGTCAATAACTGCTCTTTCCGTCTTTTCAGCGGTCCATTCACCCGACATATAATATTTGTCTTTCCTGTCGGTAAGTGCCGCTGCTGCACCCCTTGTAAGGTAGAACACGCTGTTATCCAGCCTCTGCAGGGCTGTTGCAGGATACAGGGTGTTCATGCTGTTTTCAAGGGCATCCTTTATGACACCCGACTTGGCTTCACCGGCGGCGAAAATAATGGCTGTGGCCTCCGGATTATATGTTATGGTCTCCAGACCTATTGTTATCACCAGCCTGCTTCCCGACACCTCTATACCTCCGAGATCACCGGCTGCCGCAGCCTGTGTTTCAAAGTTAGTGGCTGTAAGCCTTGTTGTTGAGAACAAGTCTGATCCCCTGGTATTAAAAGCTATGTGTCCGTCCGGACCAATACCTCCCAGGAAAAAGCCTATCCCTCCCAGCTCCCTTATCTGCCTCTCATAGGATGAGCACCAGTTATCTATCATAAAGATAGCTTTCTGCTGTAACTCTTCCATCCCTGTTTTCGGTCCCCTCGACCGCAGGCTCAGGTCTATATTAAGATCGGGGAACACCTCCCTGTAGTGCATGTCGCCGGGCAGCGGCACTGTAACAGAGTTCATGGTAAGGCAACGCGACCTTTCCAATCCAAACTGGTCTATATAAAAATTATTGACATAATTATAAAAGCTGTTATGCTGTGCGGGGTTAATAGGGTAAAACTCATCCATCTGCACAAAATGCAGTCCCCTGGTATCCGGCCTGGCCATATCGCCCATGCCGTGACCTGACATCAGGTCCCTGACTTCTTTTGTGTCCCAGTTATCAAGCAGGTAACGGCTATACTTAATGAAATATTCGGGTGTCTTGCCTGTTGGCAGGCTTATGACACCTTCAGGGTTCTCCCCCACCCACTCCAGGAAGCGGAGGGCTGTCAGCAATCCCAGCCGGGGAAAATTATCGACAAGTATATATGGTATCTCTGTTGTTATGGTATAATTACCGGCCTGTTTATAAAAGCTGCTCTCAGCCTGTGATCTGAAGTGTCTGCTCATAACTGTGATTAATTAAACTGAAAGATACTGATTATTAATAAATGAAGAAAGATAATATGTTCCGGATTTTTTAAGGCTGGCCGGAAACTAATAAGAAAAAAGTTACCGCATGATATATTTTATTTTAAGTGGATTTTTTTGTATTTTATATGAGGTAAAAAAAGATTATGAAGACAAAGATTCTTAAAATAACGGCGCTGGCAATCATACCGCTGCTTCTTTGCCACTGCTCCTCTCTTTCGAGGAAGGTTGAAGAAAGGCGCGACAGGCGGGAAAAGGAGATAATAGAAGGATATGCTGATATAAAGGATATGGTGCATTCCGGCCTGTACGAGTTTACTGCCACACGCGCCTATCCGTCAGGCTATTCGTCGATGGACATCAGCAGTACCAATAATTACCTTACCGTCAGGTATTATGACGTGGAGGCCTTTATGCCTTTTTTCGGGGTCAGGCATATGATTGATTCAAAAATGCAGCCAGGCATAAGGATAGACTCAAAGATGGAAGATCTCATGATAGAGGAAAGTGACAACCGCCACCGGGTACTGGTTAGTTTCAACGCCAGGGGCGAATCTGATAAGTACAGCATTATGATGGATATTGGTCCTGACAGTAATGCGAGGCTGACAGTGTACTCAGCAAAGACAAGCACCATATCATACCATGGCACGGTATCCCCCATTGAGCCCGGCATGGAGGAGGAGGAAAATAAATAAGTTAAGAAAAAATAACATTCCTTCCTGCAACATCCGTATTATTTCACCGTCTCTATACTGAAAGCTAAAAAACAGGACAGAGATCACTGAAAGTATTTATTACACCGGAACAAGAAAATGCAGGAAACCATGAAAAAGACATTTATTGCAGCATTCTTATCAATAGCATTTATAGCAGCAGCCCAATCATCATCACCTGTTGCACAGGGTGAGACACACAGCGTGCTGGGCATGTATACAATAGAAAGATCAGGGCAGTTTGAAATGATAAAGGGCGACCCTCTCAGGGCGTACGAGATAATATATGAGAATTCACCCGACACCATATGTGTGGCTGTTGATGACAGCAGGAAAGATGTGACACGCTTTCTGGTTATATCCGACAGGCTTGTGATTGAATATATATGCCATGATAAATTTTTCGGGGCCAGGCTTATTGATGAGCGTTTTCAGGAAGAGGGCTTATCAACCCCCTTACATAAACTGGATAAGAAGGAATACTATCACCAGAAACTTATTACACAGGATCCAAAATCAGAGACTGAATACCTTAAACTGATATCTGTTTATTTCCCAAAGCTTATTAAAGATTATAACAATATACTGTACGCAGCAAAAAACTGACAGATTCTTCTTTTATTAATCAGGTTTTAGGTTAAAGAGCAGGCCCCCTTATCCGGGATGGCCTGCTCATATTTTATACATAATATTTTATACAACATAAAAAACAAGTGTTAGATTAACGTTATTTCCCGTATATTTACTTCATACTATAAATTTATTGCTCGTTATTCTTAAAAACCATTAAAACTCTGTAAAACGAGCAAGAACGAAGTGAATAAAAATTATTAAAACCTATGAAAAAAGTATTTAAATTAAGTTTACTACTGGCTCTGATCTTTACTGTTTCAAGCGGTATACAGGCACAGACAAAACAGCCTGTGCTGAGTGGCAAAGAGAAGGTGAAAATGTTTGCCGGCCATAAGGCCATGAAGGAGAGCTCATCTTTTAAGGACCTGCACTGGCAATATATTGGTCCCACCAATATCAGCGGACGTAGCACCGATGTTGAAGCAGTGATACCGAGGGGCGAAACCTATACCATATGGATAGGTTCAGCCACCGGCGGTGTATGGAAATCAGAAAATGAGGGCAGCACATTCGAGCCTGTTTTTGATGATATGCCAACAGCTTCGATAGGCGATATAGCCATTGATCCTGATAATCCAGATGTTGTATGGGTAGGTACGGGCGAAGCCAATATCTTCAGGAGCTCCAATGCCGGCAATGGTGTCTATAAGACCACCGACGGGGGCAAGACATGGAAAAATATGGGACTGGAAAACACCATGACCATCGGCCGCATAAGGATTAATCCTAAAAACACTGATATAGTATATGTTGCAGCAACGGGACATGAGTGGACCCCGAATGAGGAGAGAGGCCTTTTCAAGACCACTGACGGCGGTGAAACATGGGAAAAAGTCCTTTATATAAATGATATGACCGGTGTCTTTGACCTGGTGCTGGATCCCAGGCGCCCGAACACCGTGTACTGCACCACATGGGAAAGGAAGAGGTTAAAATGGAACGACCCGCGTACAACTGAAGAGACAAAGAATTGTGCCATATGGAAATCGACCAATAGCGGCAAAACATGGGAGAAGATTATCAGCGGTCTGCCTGCACAGGGGGACCTGGGACGCATAGGCATAGACATTTCAGCCAGCGATCCTGATATCCTTTATGCACTGGTAGATAACTACGAGGTAGCATATGAGGCTGAGCCCGGCGACCTCGACTCCTACGGACGGCAGAAGAAGGATATCATCAAGGGCGCAACTGTATACAAGACCGGTAACGGCGGTGAAAGCTGGAAGCAGGTAAGCGGTTTAACACCGGAGATGAAAACATATATGGAAAGACATTCGTCAACCTACGGATGGGTATTCGGGCAGATAAGGGTTGATCCTTCCGATCCCAATACCCTTTATATAATGGGTATACCTCTCAGCCAGAGTACAGACGGCGGCAGAACATTCAAGAGGCTGCGCGGACCGCATTCAGACCATCACGGCCTGTGGATTGATCCCGATAACGGCAATTACCTGCTGAACGTTCAGGACGGCGGTCTGACAATATCATATGATAAGGGCGAGACATGGAAATATCCCATCGAGGAACTTCCCCTGGCACAGTTCTATAATATAGAGTATGATTTCAAAACCCCGTTCAGAGTCTACGGGTCGATACAGGACCACCACAGTTTCTTTGCCGAAGTGGATATGAGCAGGGGGCGTGATAATGTACAGCCCGTGCCGTTTGACCGCATACTGGGTGCAGAAGGAAGCACACATGCCGTTAACAAGGATGATAATAACACTATTTATGCAAGCTCTTTTTACGGCAACCTGGAGAGGGCAAAGATCGACACTTACCCGGCGGAAAGGAAAGCCATACTGCCGGAAACCTATGAGGATGAGGCGCGCCTAAGGGGCCAGTGGGTGAGCCCGACACTCTTATCAACTCACAACCAGAATATTGTTTACCATTGCATGCAGTACGTGCTTATGTCTCGCGACAGGGGTGACACATGGGAATATATCAGTCCCGATCTCACATATAACGATCCCGATAAAATGGGAGATATAAGCTACCAGACAATCTCTGCCTTTGACGAGTCGCCTATCAAATTCGGTCTCCTCTATGCAGGCACCGATGACGGCAGGCTGTGGAGAACGAAGGACGGTGGTGAGAACTGGACGGAGATACGCAGCAATCCGGTGCCGGAAAGATGGGTATCAAGGTTAGTGGCATCTCAGTATGACCTTGGAACAGTATATATGACACAGACAGGGAGGCGCGATGACGACTTCCAGGTATACGTGTGGAAATCAACTGATTTTGGTGATACCTGGACAGATATATCAGCTAATATACCTGTTGGACCGGTCAATGTTATAAGGGAAGACCCTGTTAACAGCGATATACTTTATGTAGGCACCGATGCAAGTGTTTATGTGAGCAAGAACGGCGGAGAGAGTTACGAGGTACTTGGCGACCTGCCTTTTGCCTATGTCCATGACCTGCAGATCCATCCCAGGGATAATATGATAATAATAGCCACCCACGGAAGGGGTGTGTTTGTACTCGATGCCAATGATGTAAATGACAAGGATAAAATAAGAAACAGAAGATGGTATTAAGATAGCGGATATACCACTCATGCTTAATGACTTAACATTTTCAGTATATGGTGTCCGCGGGCTTTTACGCCCGCGGATCCTTTTTTGCCCTTTTTTCCAGCTCATCATAGAAAGGTATGCTGTTAAGGAATGACCAGAGGCCTTTCTCCGGATCAGTGGAGCAGGCATAGTGCTCCATGCCGTTGGTCACAACTATATACCTGAGCCTGAATTTAATATTATAGGATACTATCTGGTCAAAAACAGCCGCTGTGACCTTTACTTCAGGTGCCTTGCATTCCACCAGCAGCAGCGGCCTGCCCTGCTTATCATACACCAGTATATCGGCTCTCCTTACCAGCTTATTCATCCTGAACATCACCTCAACAGCTATCAGTCCACTCGGGTACCCCCTCTCACTTACAAGGTAATTAATAAAATGCTGCCTTACCCACTCCTCAGGTGTAAGCGCAACAAACTTCCTGCGTATTTCATCGAATATCAATGCTTTACCATTACTACCCGATTTAAACCTGAATGAATATGCCGGCAGCTTAAGTTCTTTCACCTTTGTTTTGTATTTTTGAATAGCTGTTTAAATATAAAAACAAATATATTCAGATTAATACAATTCCGGACAATCAATGAAATGAACATAAGCATTTTTAATAATAATTTCAGAAGGAAACCGGGATTATGAGCGCGATGAAATAATATAACAACACAAACAAAGACCTGTGAAAACAAAAGCTGAAATAGTAAACAACTGGCTTCCAAGGTATACCGGAAAAAAGATAGATGAGTTCGGGAAATACATCCTGCTAACTAATTTCCAGAATTACGTGCAGTGTTTTGCCGATAAACATAATGTAAGGGTTGACGGTATGGAAAGAAATATGCCCAGTGCCACGGCTGACGGCATAAGCATTATAAATTTCGGTATGGGCAGTCCCAATGCCGCCACCATCACTGACCTTCTGTCTGCTGTAAGACCGAGGGCACTTCTTTTCCTTGGGAAGTGCGGCGGCCTGAAAAGAAAGAACAAGCTGGGCGACCTTATCGTTCCCATAGCTGCCATACGCAGCGAGGGTACATCCAGTGATTACCTTCCCCAGGAAGTGCCGGCACTGCCCTCTTTCAAGATACAGATAGCCATGTCGTCTGTTATCACCAGGAAATCGCTCGAGTACTGGACCGGCACTGTATATACAACCAACAGGCGTGTATGGGAATATGATGACAGGTTTAAGAAGTACCTGCAGAAGACAAGGGCCATGGCCATAGATATGGAGACAGCAACCATCTTCACCGTTGGTTTTGCCAACGAGATCCCTACGGGCGCCCTGCTGCTGGTTTCAGACCAGCCCATGATATCTGCCGGTATAAAGACCGAGCAGAGTGATAAAGAGATAAGTGACCATTATACAGAGATACATCTGGATATAGGGATAGAAACCATGAAGGAGATAAAGGAAAATGCCATGTCGGTCAAACACCTGAGGTTTTAAATTATGAACAATCACTATAAAAGGATAATTTCAGATCTTAAGAACAGGATATACAAGAATGTATATTTCCTGAACGGCGATGAGCCATATTATATAGATCTTATCATTGACTATATAGAGGATAATGTGCTTAGCGAAGAAGAGAAATCATTCAACCAGGTTGTCCTTTACGGTGAAGAGACGGATATGCCTTCAATAATCAATACGGCCCGCCGCTTTCCCATGATGGCCAACCAGATGGTGGTGATAGTAAAGGAAGCGCATTATCTCAGGGACCTGGACAGGCTGAGCACTTACCTTGAGCACCCCCTGGACAGCACCGTACTGGTTATCAGCTATAAATACAAAAAACTGGACAAGCGTACAGCACTGTATAAGGAGCTTAACAAGAAAAAGAATGTTGAACTGTTCAACTCTGAGCGCCTGAAGGAATACCAGGTGCCGGACTGGATCGATAATTACCTGAACGAGCATAATATAAAGGCAGAGAGGAATGTCAGCCACATACTGACCGAATACCTGGGCTCAGATCTTTCACGCATAGTGAACGAACTGGACAAGTTGCTGATAAGCCTTCCCGAGGGAGAACATAATATTACCGCCGCTGATATTGAAAAGAGAATAGGCATAAGCAAGGATTTCAATAATTTCGAGCTGCAGAATGCCATAGGACGAAGGGATATTCTCAAGGCCATGCGCATAGCTATGCATTTTGGTCATAACCCAAAAGATAATCCCATGCCCTTAACCCTGGCAGCTCTTTTTTCCTTCTTCAGGAAACTGCTTATTTACCATTTCCTCAGCGACAGGTCAAGGAATAATGTGGCATCCATCCTTAAGGTAAACCCCTATTTCGTCAGTGAGTACGAGATGGCCTCAAGAAACTTTGATGCCCGCAAGACAGTGCAGGTAATAAGCCTGCTTAGGGAGTTCGATATGAAATCAAAGGGTGTGGGTAATATATCATCCAGCGAAGGCGACCTGCTCAAAGAGCTTGTCTTTAAGATATTGCATTAGTCAAAAAGCACCTTTTAATTCATTTCCGGACTGTCAGGAAATTCGGCCCAGAGCCTGTACCTTTTTTTAAGTGAGCGCAGCACCATTTTCCAGCTGTCCTCCTTACGGTATTTCATTACTATTTCAGGGGCTACATCGGCAATAACCCATGAATTCTCCCTGAGCTCCTTTTCCAGCTGTCCTTCACCCCAGCCGGAGTAACCGAGGAAGAAGCGTATATCGCCTGCTCCTGCCTTACCCGAGCTTATAAGCTCTTTGATATTTTCAATATCACCACCCCAGTATATATTATCTGACACCCACATGCTGCCCGGCACGAGGTCACCCATGGTATGGAGGTAATGAAGTGTGTCAGGGGCCACAGGTCCGCCCATGGTCAGCTTTTCATTCCAGCCCGGAAATCCCTCCAGCGCATCGGTAACATTTATATTAATAGACTTGTTGATAATAAAGCCCACCGAGCCTTTCTCATTATGCTCGGTAAGATAAATGAGGCTGCGGTTAAAGAATGTGTCGGGCAGGAAAGGTTCTGATATCAGCAACTTTCCTTTCTCCGGCACCTTGTCCTCCGGCCTTATCGTAAAAAAGTCAATTCCCTGTTCCATAGATTTCAATAATACAACAAGATAATTAAAAATAAAAAGAAAGTCAAAGATTATTAATATGTGACGGTAAAAGTGCAATTGATTAATGCTTTAAAGAGTGGAGGTAATGATGGATAAAAAGGAAAAAAATTCTATCTTGTGGCTTCTTAAAATCTGATCCGGCAATGACAAGAGAAACCAGGGAACCACGGTTAATAGAGGCTTTAATACCTATAATACTGTTAATTATCTTGCTGACTCTCAATGTCAGGTTCTTTGGTGACGACACCCTGTCAGGAGCCAACCAGATAGCTCTTATACTGTCAGCTACAGTGGGCGGACTCTTAGCGATAAGGCTGGGATATAAATGGAAGGAAATAAGAAAGTCGATAGTGGACAGTATAGGATCGGCCATGCCCTCCATACTGATACTTTTTCTTATTGGCTCCCTGGCCGGAACATGGATGATCAGCGGCGTGGTGCCCATGCTGATATATTACGGTCTTAAAATACTCAATCCCACCATCTTCCTTGTTGCCAGCGTGATAATATGCGCCATCGTATCACTGTCCACCGGCAGCTCATGGTCCACAGTGGCCACCATAGGAATAGCCCTGCTGGGCATTGGCACCACCCTGGGTTTTAATAAGGGACTTGTTGCCGGCGCCATACTGTCGGGGGCTTATTTCGGGGACAAGATGTCACCCCTGTCAGACACTACCAACCTGGCACCTGCCATGGCTGGCACCGACCTGTTCACCCATATACGGTATATGATCTACACCACCGGACCGAGCATTATCATAACACTTATAATCTTCCTTATCATTGGCTTTGCCGGCAAACTGGAATCCAATGCCGCTGATATAGAAACGGTGATGACGGCCATAGACAATAAGTTCAATGTCAGCCCCATACTCCTTATCGTCCCGGCCTTTCTGATATTCATAATAATAAAAAAGGTACCCCCGCTGCCCGCCCTTATTGCAGGAACGCTGGCAGGAGCCGTGTTTGCCGTTATCATGCAGCCCGACGTGGTTCGTGAGGTAGCCGGTATTGAGGGGAGCTATGTAAAGCAGTCGTATATCAGCGTTATGCGCACCATGTTTGGCAGTGTGGCTGTGACCACTGACAACAGCTCGGTTAATGAGCTGCTGTCTACCGGGGGCATGGCGGGCATGCTCAATACCATATGGCTTATTATCACAGCTATGGTCTTTGGTGGTGTGATGGAATCGGCGGGTATGCTGCTTAAGATCACGAGCTATATTATGAAGGTGGTGCATAATGCCGGCAGCCTGGTGGCTGCCACTGCAGGCACATGCCTTTTCTTCAACGTCACGGCCTCCGACCAGTACCTGGCCATCGTTGTGCCGGGACGCATGTTTTCAAAGATCTACCGCGATATGGACCTGAAGCCGGAGGTATTAAGCCGTACCCTTGAAGACTCCGGTACCGTTACCTCGGTGCTTATACCATGGAATACCTGCGGAGCCACACAGGCAGGGGTACTGGGCGTTTCCACCTTCACCTACGCCCCCTACTGCTTCTTCAATATCATCAGTCCCTTTATGAGCATCTTTATGGCTGCCTTTAATATCAAGATAAGGAAGATAAGCGATGATAAGAAAGCAGGTAAAATCCATACTGAAAATGACAGAAGGGATATCTGATCATTCTCTTGGCTGAAAGCTGTTATTCATCTCTCCGGCAGGGCTCAGCATCACGGCAGGCTATGTCCGGCAGTCTAAGCCAGGAAGTCAGGGTATTTATCAGGATAAGCCTCTCTCATCATACTATAAACAACATCGAATATATCCTCAGCCGATGGTTTTGACAGGTAATCACCATCAGTTGTATATGCGGGTCTGTGTTCCCGGGCGCTGAGAGTAGCCGGCTTACTGTCGAGGTAAAACCATCCGTTCTGCTTCTCCAGTACCTGCTGCATCATATAGGCTGTGGTACCACCCGGCACATCTTCATCGAGGAACAGTATCCTGCCCGTTTTTTTCAATGATTCCTTTATTATGCCATTAATGTCAAAGGGCAGCAATGTCTGTACATCAATCAGTTCAACCGATATATCATGATCACGAAGGTGTTCAACAGCTTCCATAGCCACCTTGAGCGTTGAGCCGTATGACACCACTGTTATATCCTCACCCCCGATCAGTATCTCAGGCACTCCCAGTGGTATTTTATATTCGCCCGGGTTATCCGGTTTCCTTTCTTTCTGCCGGTATCCGTTAAGCGGCTCAACCACTATTCCGGGATCCTCTGCTGCCAGCAGGGTGTTATAGAAGCCCGAGGCCCTGGTCATATCACGGGGCACACATACATGTACGCCTCTCACTGCATTAATAAGCATGGCCAGCGGTGATCCGCTGTGCCATATCCCTTCAAGCCTGTGTCCGCGGGTGCTGATTATCAGGGGTGCCACCATATTACCTGCTGTGCGGTAGTGTGTTGTGGCCACATCATCACTCAGTCCCTGCAGGGCATAAAGCAGGTAGTCGAGATACTGTATCTCTGCTATGGGCCGCAATCCGCGCAGTGCCAGTCCCAGTCCCTGTCCCAGTATGGTAGCTTCCCTTATGCCTGTATCCGTGACCCTCAGCTCACCGAATTTTGACTGCAGCCCTTCATAGCTCTGGTTTACACCTCCTATCTTACCAGCGTCTTCACCGAAGGTAAGGAGCCTGGGGTTTTTGGCAAACAGTACCTCGTAATTGGCTTTCAGCACTTCGCGTCCGGGCACCTCCTGCGAGTCATCCGAATATTCAGGTTCCACGGCTTTCACCTTCAGAGCCGAGGTATCTGTTTCATTATACAGGTGAGTGTTATACCTCTGGTAGCTTTCCTGCCTGTTCCTTTTCAGCCATGCCTGCAGGTCATCCTTCAGGCTGTCCTTCTTTTTACAGTCGCCGCACACATTACGCATGATACGTCTTGCCGCCACAAAATTATCCTTACGTATGGGATGCATCACTTTCTCCAGCTCAGCTATAATATTTTCCACAGAGTCTTCCTTACCCTTATTCTCGCAGCTGCAGTCTTTCTCCCTGACCAGTTTCACCAGGGCATCCCTCTCTATCTTTATAGGCTCCTGGAAGGCGTTCCATCCTGTCTTACGGGCTGCTTTGGCCTCCGTCTCCGCCTCTTTCTCTATCTTCTCCAGTTCTTCTTCTGCTGCTATACCTTCAGCCAGTATCCATTCCCTCATCTTTTTTATGGGGTCATAATCTTTTTCCCACTGCAGCCTTTCCTCGTCCTTATATCTCTCATGCGAACCTGATGTTGAATGACCAAGCGGCTGGGTCATCTCTTCAATATGAAAAAGCACCGGCACATGCTCGCGCCTGCATATATCTATTCCCTTTTTGTATGTCTCTATCAGGCCGGGGTAATCCCATCCTTTGGCGGTGAATATTCTTATACCCTCGCCTTTCTTTTTACTCTCGAAGCCTTTCAGTACCTCCGATATGCTGCCTTTGGTAGTCTGGTACTTTTTTGGGACAGATATACCATAACCATCATCCCATACTGACAGGGCCATGGGTACCTGCAGTACACCTGCTGCATTCACTGTCTCCCAGAAATGCCCCTCAGAGGTACTGGCATCCCCTATTGATCCGAAGGCCACCTCATTGCCTTTTATTGACAGTTTCTTATACTTAGCCAGCTCTTTATTCTCCCTGAACATTTTGGAGGCGTAAGCCAGTCCCAGCAATCTTGGCATCTGCCCGGCCGTAGGCGATATGTCAGCAGATGAATTCTTCAGCTTTGTCAGCTCCTTCCAGCTGCCATCCTCATTTATATTGGGTGTTGAGAAGTGGTTATTAAAAACCCGTCCCCCGTTACCCGGATTCAGTTCCGGGTCAGTGTTACCATACAGCTGGTGAAAAAATTCTTCGGCACTGTAAAGGTCCATGGCCATCATCCATGTCTGGTCGCGATAATACCCTGAGCGCCAGTCACCATCTTTGAACTGTTTGGCCAGTGCCAGCTGGGCTATCTCCTTGCCATCACCAAATATGCCGAATTTCGCCTTACCTGACAACACCTCACGCCGCCCTATACTACTTAAGTTTCTGCTTAGGCTGGCCAGCCTGTAGTCTGATAAGACTTCTTTGCTGTTATACTTTTTTGACGCATTTTTCTGAGTTTTCCCCTGCGTCGTTTTCTGTGTTTTCTCTTGTGTCTTTTTCTGTGTTTTCTCCTGCTTCTCCATTGCTGTTTGTTTGTTCAGGTTTACGGCTCATTTTCTAAAATAATACTTCTGAAATTAAAAAATAAGCCTGTTTTTGATAATTTATATATATCGTACTATTGGTAAACAAAAATAATGGCCTCTTGTTTTACTGATGATAATCAAAATGTTTTATTAAATTTGTAGTCAATATTTTACAATTTAGGAATTTATAGGATATGTTTATAAAATTACTGCTTTTAAGTTTTGTATTTGTTGTGATAGCCCTTCTCGGGCTGGCCGTCAAGATCCTTTTTTCAAAGGCCGGGCGCTTCCCCGAAACGCATATTAGCCGTAATAAGGAGATGGCCAAACGCGGTATCAGGTGTGCACAGAGCATTGATGTAGGCTGTCAGCCCACGGACGATTTCCCGGGCTGCTGCAGCTGCGGCAGCATAAAATAGATCAGGGTTATTCAGACAGGTGTTCTATCATGCCTTCGGTAAACCATGTTCTGAATTCACCGTCGTCGCCTGAATACACAAGGTAAGCATCAATATTTTCCACCTTTGCTATCATCTCCTTAGCCCCTTCCAGTCCAAGCACCATACATGATGTAGCCAGCGCATCAGCTGTCATGCAGTCATCGGCTATAATAGTGGCACTCAGTAATTTGTGTCTGACAGGATATCCTGTTTTAGGGTTTATGGTATGTGAATACTTAACACCGTCTTCTATAAAATACTTCCTGTAATTACCGGAGGTAGCCAGTGCCCTGTCCACCAGCTTAATATCGGCCTGCCTGTGCACACCCGGAGTCATATTACCGTCTGTTGGCTTATCAAGGCCTATAAGCCAGGGCTGGCCATTTAGCTTTTCGCCTCTGGTACGCACCTCGCCCCCCACTTCCACAAGGAAGCGGTCATATCCCCTTGAGCAGAGATAATCATGTATTATATCAACCGTATATCCCTGGGCAATAGCATTAACATCAAGGCACATGTCAGGATCACTCTTAATCACCAGTCCGTTCTCTATCTTTATCTTATCCATCCCCACAAGCTCCATCAACCTGTTCTTGATAGTCTCATTAAACCGTTTTGTGGCATCCGGTCCGAATCCCCATGCATTGATCAGCGGTGCCGCGCTTATATCAAAAGCGCCATCTGTCAGCTCCCATATCTCGTAAGATCTGTTAAATACATTAATAAACAGGGTATCCAGTTCAACTGCCTCATTTTTGTTTACCAGTGAAATGATAGACTGGGGGTTATATGTTGACAGGGAATTATCAACATCGGTCAGCAGCCTGCCTATATCCTTTCTCAGCTTTTCCGTATCCGCATCTTTATCATGATACCAGATTACCGAATAAGTGGTACCCTGGGTAAATCCCTGCATTTTGGATTGCACCTCTTCGCCCTGCCGGCAGGAATACAAGCCTGCAGCAAGGATTAAAACCAATAATAAATACCTGTTGTTCATATATTTAAGACTTTTTTTACTTCCCCCTGTGTGAAGGCTCCGCCAGGGTATGGAAGCTCCTGTTTTCACCTTTACCTTTTAATTCATGCCGAAATTAATTAATATCTGAAAGAATATAAAATTAACTTTCCTGTAAGGAAATATATCATTCATGTATTATTAGGTGGTGTTGACCAAAATAATCTGCAAATGATAAAATAAAGTTATAGATTTGATTTGAAGATTTGTTTTCATATTCCCCTTTCCCCTATCTTCAAATGATAAGAAAAAAGGAGGGCTGTTCCCAACGGCTCTCCTTTTTGATTTCCATCCTGCCTGTTCCCGGCAGATTTATTCTTTTGATGGTAAATTAAGTCTATCCGCCAAAATCATCAAATGCCACATTATCATCGGGTATACCCAGTTCATATAATAATTTAATTACGGCATTATTCATCAGTGGCGGTCCGCAGAAGTAATATTCTATTTCTTCGGGTTCATCCAGCTTACTGAGATACTCATCATACAGCACCTGGTGGATGAATCCGGTGTATCCTTCCCACTTATCTTCAGGCTGGGGCTCTGACAGTGCCAGGTTAAAGGTGAAATTCGGGAATTTCTTTTCTATCTCCCTGAACTCTTCCTCGTAGAATACTTCGCGGCGTGACCGTGCCCCGTACCAGTATGAGACCTTACGGTCTGTCTTCAGGGTATGGAAGAGGTGGAATATATGGGACCTGAGCGGAGCCATACCGGCACCACCGCCAATATATATCATTTCATTATCTGTATCTTTTATGTGGAAATCGCCATAAGGACCTGACATCATCACCTTATCACCCGGCTTACGTGTAAAGACATACGAGGAGCATATACCCGGGGGCACATTCATCCACCTGTTTTTCTTCCTGTCCCACGGAGGAGTGGCAATACGTATATTCAGCATTATAATATTCCCTTCACCAGGGTGGTTAGCCATTGAGTAGGCGCGTATTGTCTCTTCGCTGTTTTTCAGTTTAAGGTCCCACATCTTGAATTTATCCCATTCATCTTTGAATTCCTCATTGACCTCTATATCCTTAAATGAGATATCAAACTCGGGAACATCTATCTGGATATATTCACCGGGCCTGAAGTCCATGCTTTCGCCTTCCGGCAGTTTAACAACAAACTCTTTAATAAAGGAGGCCACATTATCATTGGATACCACCTCGCACTCCCATTTCTCAACACCCAACACTTCTTCAGGTACATGGACAACCATGTCTTCCCGTATCTTCACCTGGCATCCCAGTCGCCAATCATTCTGCTGCTCTTTCCTGGTAAAGAATCCTGTCTCGGTTGGCAATATAGAGCCTCCGCCTTCCAGTATCTGGCATGTACACTGTCCGCAGGTACCTTGCCCTCCGCATGCTGATGGCAGGTATACACCGTTGGCTGACAGCGTTGCCATAACGTTATTGCCCGGCGACACTGTCATCTCCTCATCATTAAGCGTGAGTTTAACGTCGCCCTGCGGCACCAGTTTTTTTCTTGCATACAGGAGTATTATAACAAGCAGGAGTATCACCAGCAGGAACACCAGTATACTTATTGCGATAACACCTATTGTGGATGTAGCTAATATCATAATAATGCAATTTTACAGTTTAATACCCATAAAGCTCATGAAAGCAATACCCATAAGCCCGGTAATTATAAATGTTATACCCAGTCCTCTCAGCGGTGCCGGCACATTTGAATATTGTATCTTCTCTCTTATGGCTGCTATTCCTGCTATAGCCAGCAGGAATCCAACGCCTGATCCGAAGCCGAACACTGTTGCTTCACCTATATTCACATATTCCCTTTCCACCATAAACAATGATCCTCCGAGTATGGCGCAGTTAACCGCAATAAGGGGCAGAAATATACCCAGTGATGAGTACAGTGCCGGGCTGAATTTCTCAATAACCATCTCCACCAGCTGAACCATTGATGCTATCACCGCGATAAACATAATGAAAGAGAGGAAGCTCAGGTTGATATCACCCAGGCTCTGGCTCACCCATGTCAGGGCTCCTTCCTTAAGCATGAAATTATAAATAAGGTAATTGACGGGAACGGTTATTGTGAGTACAAACACAACGGCTAAACCCAGTCCTACCGAGGTCTTTACTGTTTTTGACACAGCCAGGTACGAGCACATACCCAGGAAGTAGGCAAAAACCATATTATCAATAAAGACCGATCTTACGAATATATTAATTAGATTTTCCATAATATCCTGTTTTAGCTTTTATCAATCAGATCCCTGTTCCGGCTTCTCTGTATCCATATAATAATGCCCACTGTTATCAGGGCCATGGGAGGCAGGATCATAAATCCGTTATTCTCATATCCTATCTCATAGATGCCTATCTTCTCCATTACTTCATATCCGAAGATGGTTCCTGATCCCAGGAACTCTCTGAAGAAGCCCACCACAATGAGTATCCATGCGTAGCCGGCTGCATTGCCCAGTCCATCCAGAAAGGAAGCCCATGGTTTGTTAGTCATGGCGAAACCTTCGAGGCGGCCCATAATAATACAGTTGGTTATTATCAGTCCCACAAACACTGAAAGCTGCTTGCTCACTTCAAAGGCAAATGCTTTAAGCACCTGGTCCACCAGTATCACCATCATAGCTATCACCACCAGCATAAAGATTATCCTTATCCTCGGAGGCACTGCTTTCCTGAATAATGAAACTATAACGTTTGATACCGCCAGCACAACCACAACGGATATGGCCATTACCACCGATGGTTTCAGTTTTGCTGTTACAGCCAGTGCCGAGCATATACCAAGCACCTGCACTGTTATAGGGTTATTGGGCCCCAGTGGTTCTCTCAGCAATTTCAGGTTTTTCGATGAGAACAATGGTTCTCTTTCTTTTTTATCGCTCATATCTTATTCGCTATTTTTTTTCAGGAATTCAACATAATTAACCAGGCCGTTATAAATCATATCCTCGAGGGCCTTGCTCGTAATGGTTCCGCCTGACACGGCATCAACAGCATGAGGATCACCTTCCTCGGCGCCTCCTTTTTGCACGGCAATACCAACAAACTCATTATCTTCAAACAACTCTTTACCGGCAAACTGAGCCTCAAACCAGCCTTCATTTATCTCGGCTCCCAGTCCGGGTGTCTCCGATGTATGGTCGAATGTGGCACCGTTTATTGTGCGCATATCTTCCTTAAGGGATATATAGCCATATATCGGTCCCCACAGCCCTTTCCCCTGCAGGGGCATTATATAGCTCTTGCTTCCATCATCGAGTGTTGCCACAAAAACGGGAAACACCTGCTTGTCAAGGTCTTTTCTCTGTTCCTTTTTTACATCAACATTAAACGGGTCAACATTTTCCACCTTCTCAGATTCGGAGTTAAGGGCAAAAGACCCTGTTATATACTTGTCATACAGGTTTTCCGCGTTATCTGCGTTTGCCTGCACTCCTACCGAGGCCAGGATATTGCTCTTCTTCTCTATCTCCGCGTTCCTTTCCTGTAAAGGCTGCAACAGAAGGGCAGCGGTAGAAAGTACTAAGGCGACAATGGCAACCATCCCTGTCGCGAAAAGGAATATATATCTGTTACTGAATTGTTTCATTGCAAATATCTTTTAATTAGCGTTAGCCCTTTTTAATCTTCTTTTGATGTTTGCCTGTACGATATAATAATCAATCAGCGGCGCAAACACATTCATAAACAGTATTGCCAGCATCATCCCTTCCGGGAAGGCGGGGTTCAGCACTCTTATCAGCACTGCCAGTATTCCTATCAGCAAACCATATATCCATTTGCCTGTCTCTGTCTGGCTTCCGCTCACCGGGTCGGTAGCCATAAACACGGCGCCAAAAGCGAACCCACCCATTATAAGATGATAGTAAGCGGGTAATTCCATATACGGATTAACAGCAAAGGCGTTTAAAAGCAATGCCATACCCATCCCTCCTGCAAAAACGCTCACTATGATCTTCCAGCTGCCCACACCCGTGAATATAAGGATGGCAGCACCTATAAGGATGGCCAGTGTTGATGTTTCACCAACAGAGCCCGGGATGGTACCTATAACCATTTCCATTACGGAAGGCAGGCTGCTCCACCTCGTACAGCGCAGCCTGTGCCAGTGGTGTAGCACCGGAGAAACTGTCTGCCACTCCCTCACCTTTCACCAGTCCGGCTATCCATACCTGGTCGCCCGACATCCATTTGGGATAACTGAAGAAAAGAAAAGCACGGGCCACGAGTGCAGGGTTAAGGATATTCATGCCGGTACCACCGAATACCTCCTTGCCTATTATCACGGCGAAAATAACTGCCAGGGCAAGCTGCCACAGTGGTACATCAACCGGTACAATAAGAGGAATGAGCAGTCCCGTCACAAAGTAGCCTTCATTGACTTCATGTCCCCTTATCTGGGCAAAGACTATTTCAACGCCAAGACCCACTATATAGCTAACCAGCAACAGCGGCAGGAATTTCAGGAATCCGAACCATACCATTTCCCAGAAGCCGGCTTCCACGTTTATCGACTGGTAATGTTGCAGGCCGATATTATAGATGCCAAAAAGCACTGCGGGGATGAGGGCTATCCATACGGTTATCATTACCCTCTTCATATCAATGCCGTCGCGTATATGGGAACCCCTGGAGGTTACCCTGTCAGGTACAAAGATCAGCACCTCTATGGCATCGAATAAGGCATGAAGTTTTTCAAGCTTGCCACCCTCTTCGAAGTGAGGTTTAATCTTATCTATTTGTTTTCTTAATGCTTTCATTATTAAGATAATACTTTTTATTGATTTAATTCATCTCCTTTTCCATCTGGTCCAGTCCCTTACGGATAATCGATTGTATCTCGGTTTTTGAGGGACAGATAAATTCGCAAAGAGCAAAATCCTCCTCTGCCACCTCATATATACCGAGCTGCTCCATACGGTCAATATCCTCCACCATTATTGATTTGATCAGTTGCATGGGGTATATATCCATGGGCAGCACTTTCTCATATTCACCCGTGACAACCAAAGCCCTTTCGCCTCCGTGCAGGTTTGTATCCAGACGGTATCTTTTGCCGGGCATCAGCCAGGTAAGGAATGTGCGTGAGAGGCTGAATTTTTTGAGTCCCGGTAATATCCATCCGAAAAACTCATAATAGTCACCTTCCGGTATTACGGTGATGGTTGAGTCATAATAACCAATAAAGCCGTCAGCCTGTATTTTCTGTCCGGTCAGCACATTTCCGCTGATATACCTTACATTATCGGTAACAATATTATCCTTTATAATTTTGCTTATGCATGCCCCGGTACGTGTGCGGTAGTACCTTGGCTTATCCACTTCAGAGCCTGCCAGTGCCACTATTCTGTCAGGAGCATATTTACCTTCCCTGAAAAGCCGGCCTATAGCCACTATGTCCTGCAGGTTAACATGCCATACCACATCTCCTTTATTCACCGGGTCTATATGGTGCATCTGTATGCCAACGTTACCTGAAGGGTGAGGCCCTTTAAAGTAGTTGATCTCCACCCCCGGTGTGCTCTTCAGCAGGTTAGAGCCTGATATGCTGTTAAGGTTGAGGTGAACCTTTCCATCTGTAAGCTTCTTAAGCACTTCTATTCCGGTAAGGTAATCCTCTTTTGGCAGCAGTCCGATTATATAATCCAGATCGGCCGCCAGTGGCGCGGTGTCATAAGCGCTGATGAATATTGATTTAGGCTTCTCTTCAGGCCTGGCCACTACATTATAAGGTCTCTGCCTCACTGCAGGCCAGAGTCCGGATTCAAGCAGTTTCTTCTTAATGGCTTCCGTATCGAGCTCAGCAGGATCAGCCTTGCCAAAATCAACATAATCATCCCCTTTGGCCTCTACCACCACTTCAAGGATACGGCGCCTCTCACCTCTGACAACATCAAGTACAACCCCGCTTGCAGGGGATGCATACTTTATGTCCTCATTTTTCTTATCGAAAAACAATGTTGTACCTGCCTTGACCTCAGCGCCGGGCTTAACAACCATCTTAGGAACCAGTCCCGGAAAGTCAACAGGCTTGACAGCATACCTGTCAGCCTTCTCCTCGGGTATCAGGATTTTGTCAGCCCTTCCTTTCATCCTGATATCAAGCCCCTTACGTAATTTTATTTGTTTGGACATACAGACTTATTTATAATATTAAAAACAACGCGAAATTAACTTAATGTTATTTGTTTAACACAAAATAATGACAAATATCATAATTTCCCTGACTGTGACAAAAATACCTTACAGCTCATTGGAGGCTGATGCTGTATAACATATAAAATGATGATACGTCCTATAGATTTACATGAGTCGCGTGAATCTATCATCTGTCCAGTCCACTTTTTTACCTGTTTCTGACAGAAAAAGTATAATACCGGTAAAGTGATCAACCAGTCCCGCCATATTAACAAAATCAAATAAACCCGCCTCATCAGCCGGGCTGTGTATATAATCAGCAAAGGTAGTTGTTGCGAAGGTAGCGCCGGGTATTCCGGTATATGTCTCACCTTCTCTTTCTACCCTTGCAAAGGATGCATTATCTGACATATAGAACAGTCTGTTGGCTAGCTGATATGGTATCAATAAGATTATAGTCAGGATCCCTGTTTCCATCTCCTTAATTATCTCATCAAGATTTGAATAGTCGCATCCTGTCATATAATAATTACCTCTTCCCAGGAATTCAGAGTGACCTGTCATCTCAAAATTCATATTGACAAAAACATTTTCCAGCGGGAAGGGCGGGTTTGCGGCTATATGGCCTGATCCTTTCATTCCCATCTCTTCGGCGCTGACAGCAGCAAAGATTATTGAGCGTCCGGGCTTAAGCCGCTTTTCTTTTATTGTCCGTGCAATACCCAGCAGGGTACATGTGCCGGCTGCATTATCATCGGCCCCGTTATATATTGAATCTCCGTTCACCGGCCTGCGCACCCCCACATGATCGAAGTGTGCCGTAATAAGTATATACTCATCTTTCAGTGCAGGGTTGTTTCCTTCCAGTATACCGATAACATTCCTTTCACGGATCTCCTGTCCCGACCTTGTCTGAAACGCGTAATCATGAATAAAACCATTATGTCCTGTAAGGGGTACTAATTCCGACTCCTCATACTGCGATGCTATCCAGTCTGCTGCCCTTGCCATCTCAGGCGATCCGCTTGCCCTGCCCCTCATCTCATCTGATGCCAGGTATGAGACCCACTCTTCAAGCTGCCCTGCTGTAACTGACAGATTCGGCTTCAGGCGCTGCCTGTGCCTGTATTCTTCCGCTTACAAGGGGCTGCACTGCTGCCAGTACTGTCAGCAGAACCAGTTTTATGCATAATACACTTCTTATCATCTTATTGAAATACTGTTATTTATTATATATATTCCTGTCTACGAGCAAGGCAGCCGAGATCTTAACTATCTCCCTGCAATATGTAAAATTACAATTATCTGTAATATCATTCAAGCTATGATAATAAGGGTCATCAGCATCTTTGAAAAAAAACAGGGCAGGATAGCCATATTGGGAAAATGAAAAACTATCACTGTAGCTGTTCAGCCTGTTATCGGTCCAGCTATTCAGCACGGTATGTCTTGTAGCCAGACGGTTAGCATCATTAAGCAATGTGCCCGAATTCTCATAATTCATTATATTTACCTTCCATGAGTCCATATCAGAGGAAGGTTCATATGCAATCATATCATTATTAAGCATCATCTTTATCTTAGCCTGCTGCCGGGCTGCTTTAATGCAGTAGTCGATGCTGCCATGCAGTCCCAGCTCCTCAGCTGCGAAAGCAATAAACACTATGGATCCTTCAGGCTTGAAGTTTTCTTCTTTCATCACCCTCGCCACTTCCAGGGCTGCCGCCACCCCGCTTGCATTATCATGGGCCCCCGGCGCAGCGGTAAAAGGATCACTGTCACTACCTCCCAGTATGCTGTCATAATGTCCTCCCAGAATTGACAAGGAGTCGGGGTAAAGACTGCCTTCAAGTCTTGCTGTCACATTATATTGCCATAAGCTGTAATTTGTGTCGCGGTAAGTCCGCTCGAGCAGAAAGGAATCCAGCCGGGCGCTTGCATAGCCGAAGCTGATAAACTTATCACGTATGGCTGCAGCCACCTCCCGCCTGTTATCCGCCAGGCAGAATCTTGTACCCATATCTTCCATCCACCTCACATATGAATGCAGGCTGTCGGCACTGATTTCTTCTGTAAGTCCCTGTATCATCGCTTCCTTAACCTCAGCCAGTGTCTTTTCCTTTGTGCATGAGCCGAGACCTGAGACAAAAAATGCAATAAAGAGCAGGAGGGAGATTTTTTTCATAGGCCTCAGTTTTTTACAAAAAGTAAATATAAGTAATATGTTTTTTATGAAGGCACTGAACAGTGAGATATCTGAATAATGCAGGATAATAGCTGCTATCCGCTGTAGAATTCGACGATATATACTTGCATATACATTTAGTATTCTTAAATAATTTATATCGACTTTAAGTTCACAGATGAATGCAGCCTGCATAAAGTTTTTTCTGCCTTTATTACTCCTTGTCCATACCGGTCTTTGCCCGGGACAGGAAATAAGTGATGATCCCGGGTACAGTCCCGGTGACATTAAATCAGTCAGGCTTCACCGTGAAGAGTGGAACCTGTCATACCCTGTTATTTCGCTGGGATCAGATGAAAAGCTGGTTTTGTATTTCGACCTGCTCGGATGATAATGTTGAAACATATTATTACAGCTTTACGCACTGCGACAAAGACTGGAATCCCAGCGGGGTGTTTGAATCGGAGTACCTGCAGGGCTTTGTCGAGAACCAGTTAGAGGATTACGATATGTCATTCAACACTACCGTTAACTATATTCACTACAGCCTGAGCTTTCCCAACAGTGATGTGTCATTTAAGATTTCAGGCAATTATATTATCAGTGTTTATCCTTTTGGCGAGCCGGACAGGCCGGTTCTCACAAAGAGGTTTATGGTAAGTGAGAATGAGGCATCAATAGATGCCAGCGCTGTACGGTCTAAGCTGACGGATTTTTATCTTACCGGGCAGCAACTTGATTTCAGTGTCGATCATTCCGGTCTCAGGCTGCAGGATCCATATAATTATGTTTACAGTACCGTACTCAAAAACGGCAGGTGGGATAATGCCAGGGCTAAGCTGAAGCCTGACTTCACAGGCAATAGCAGGCTTGATTATAACAGCCTTTCGGATATCAGCGTCTTTCCCGGAGGCAGCGAATACAGGTATTTTGATATCAGGAGCCTGCGTTACCAGACCGAATATGTGAGAAAAATTGAGAATATAAATGGCTATTACCATGTACTTTTAAAAGAATCTCAAAACAGGGCGGCACGGGGGTATTTCTATCACCAGGATTTCAACGGCAAATATTATATAGCTCACCAGGAGGGTATTGATCCGCATACTGATGCCGACTATGTTTACGTATATTTCACCCTGCCTGCTGCCTTTCCCATAGACCGGGATGTGTATGTCTTTGGTGAACTGACGGGATGGGAATTCAATGAAAAGAACCGTATGGTGTACAATACAGAGGCTCATAACTACGAATGCCGCCTGCTGCTTAAGCAGGGATGGTATAATTATATATATGCTGTACCGGGTGAAAGACCGGAAGCTTCAGTCTTCAGTGAGTTTGAAGGCGATCATTATGAAACGGAGAATGATTATATCATACTGGTCTATTACAGGGATCCGGGTGGCAGGCATGACCGTCTTATAGGCCATCATATACTTAACACCTCAAACAACAGGCCTTAGTGCCGGTGCCGGCCCCTGCAGGAGCCGGGATCTTTAACGGTGCCGATGTCTGTAAACCGGTAGCCTGTCTCAATGCTTTTTATGCACATCAATGCCATACTGCATATAGACAGTATGCTGCAGTGTCTTTAAAATCTCCGTCATATATTCCCTGACGGCTTTCACTGAGCCGGGCAATGTATATACCAGGCAGTTGTCCATTATTCCCGCCACGGACCGGCTGAGCAGAGCATTGGGTTTCTCCGAGCCGTACTTAAGCCTTATATGATCCATGATACCGGGTATCTCAATACTGATAAGGTCCTTAACCACATCAACGGTTATATCCCTGGGGCCTATGCCCGTTCCTCCGGTGGTAATGATTATATTATTATCCTGTGAATACTCATTAAGCATCTGCCTGAGCCGTGCCCTGTCATCCGGGATGATAACTGTTTCTGTTTCGATAGCCCAGCCGATATCATTGAAATACCCCTTCAGCATTTTTTCCACCTCCGGACCGCTAAGGTCATCATATTCTCCTTCTGCCGCCCTGTCTGACAGGGTTATAACCAGTGCCTTGAATTTACCAGGTAGTTTCATATTTAAAGTATTAAAAAATTATGCGCAGGATGGAACAGCCTGTTTCACTATTCCTTTATCTTTTCCAGTAAACGGATATTATTTATCACCATCTTCTTATCCACCGCCTTACACATATCGTACACCGTAAGGAGTGCAACAGACACCCCCGTGAGGGCTTCCATCTCAACGCCTGTCCTGGCCCTGCATTTTGCCTCACACTCCACATTAACACCAGAGTCGTCGAGGCTGGCTGTTACTGTAACCTTATTAAGCATTATATTATGGCACAGCGGCACCAGTTCAGATGTTCTCTTTGCAGCCTGCACACCTGCTATCTCAGCCACAGTAAGCACATCACCCTTTTTCATCCCGTTATTTCTTATCAGCTCCACCGTGGCAGCCGACAGCTGTATTGATCCGGCTGCCCTGGCCGTTCTGGTACTCTCGGGCTTAGCACCCACATCTACCATTCGTGCACGGCCTTCTTCATCGGTATGTGTAAGTTCTTTCATAACTACAAAAATAAGATAAAAGACATAAAGTCTCAGCCTCCTATATTATAAAACTCACCCTTATGGTTCACCGTTCCGCAGGATGGCTTGTTCTGAACGGCCATAGCCAGGGCTTTTTCAGCGCCCAGCTCCCTGATATCATATTCCTGCTCACTGAAGAGGCATGGCCTTACCTTGCCGCTGGCTGTAAGCCTGAGCCTGTTACAGGCAGCGCAGTTACCGCCGTCACCACCCTCCACAATGGTGAAGTCGCCCCGCCCCAGGTCCATCTGCCTTATATACCTAATCTCCAGGCCTTTCTTCCTTGCATAATCTCTTACCATCCTTGCATCCGGCTCATCCTTTGATTCACTTACCACGCAGTTTATCTTAACAGGTGTGAGTCCGGCCGACAAGGCAGCATCAACACCTTCCATCACCTGGTCCAGGCTGCCGCCCCTTGTTATCCACCTGTATTTATGGGGATCCATGGTATCAAGACTTATATTCACCCTTTGGAGTCCCGCCGCGGCCAGTGGCCGGGCATATTCCCCCAGCAGTGTTCCATTGGTGGTAAGGGACAGGTCCTTCACCCCTTTTATTCCGGCTATCATGCCCACAAGAACGGGCAGGTCCTTACGTACCAGCGGTTCACCACCTGTCAGCCTCACCTTATCTATTCCCTCTGCAACGGCGTGACTGACAAAGGCTGTTATCTCATCATAGCTGAGGATATCCTTATGGCTCATAAGCTGTATCCCTTCAGCAGGCATACAGTACCGGCACCGCAGGTTACACCTGTCGGTCACTGACACCCTGAGGTAATTTATCTTCCTCTTATATCTGTCGTACATCAACTTCTGCTCCTTTCTTTATCTCACCTACACCAGGTGGCACCTTCATTATACCGTATGCTTCAGGCAGTGCATTTATATGTGCCGATCCGTGATATTCAACAGGCACCACCCTCTCATCACTGCTCAGACGTACGGGCACCCATGCTGTCCTGCCGGCTCTCTTACGTGAGTAGTCTTTTCCCAGTATATGCTTTCTTGCCTGTCCGCCCCCGGCTGCTCCCATAGCGGCCATAATCATGGGTCTCACTATCAGCTCAAACTGTACAAAGGAGGAGACGGGGTTACCAGGCAGTCCGAATACAAGTGCATCATCATGCAGGCCAAAGGTGGTGGGCTTGCCAGGCTGCACGGCTATGCGGTCAAACAATATTTTCACCCCGGCCTTTTCGAGAACGGCAGGCACCATATCAAAGTCGCCCATGGACACCCCTCCTGTGAGCAGCACTATATCACATTCATCGATAGCTTTCATGACAAGGCTGTATGTCTCATCCTCATTATCGGGGGCTATACCATAATATACAGCCTCCCCTCCGGCTCTCATAACCTGTGCTGTCAGCTGGTAAGCATTACTGTTACGTATCTGCGAGGCCCCCGGCTTTTTATCAGGCTCCACCAGCTCACTCCCTGTGCTTATCACTGCCACCGCTGGCCTGAGACCTACAGCCACCTCAACGGCCCCCACTGTTGCCATCACTGCTATATCCTGTGGTTTAATAATCCTGCCCGCCTTCAATACCGTATCTCCCCTGCGGATATCTTCACCGTGTTTTGCTATATTATCTTTACCTGCTTTGCCTGTAAACCTCACTTTCCCGTCCTTCTCCTCTGCCTCCTCAACCATAAAGACCCAGTCAGCACCTTCAGGTATGGCTGCTCCTGTCATTATCTTAACACATTCACCTTCTTCCACCCTTTTGGATGCGGGCACACCTGCAGGTATAACTTCATTTATGATCAGTTCACGGTCGAGGTCGGCCTTCCGGCAGGCGTAACCGTCAACTGCCGTTTTATTAAAAGGAGGCATATCAATATCACTGATAATATCTTCCGCCAGTACGCGTCCGGGTGACTCCATAAAAGGTATATATTCAACTCCTGTGTGTCGTATATACTTGCCTGTTATTGCTATTGCTTCATCGAATGGTATCATTATCAAATACTTTTTTTTATATTATTTGCAGCTCTCCCCCCGGAAAGCACAAAAATACATATTTATTTACCGCAAGCGACAATTCCTTTATCTCTTTCCGGCTTATAAGCACATGGAACAGATCACCTGCATCCACAAAGACCTCATAACCATTTTCCGCCCTGTTAATCTCGGTTATCCTGCCTTTAATACAATTTTCATGGTCCTTTTGTTGTATCTCTGACAGGCTGATTGCATCACTTCTTATCATCAGCAGCCCGTCAGTGGCATAGTCCCCCGGGGGCAGCATATACCTGTTGGAACCGGACTCCGCCATATACCTGCCATTATCCGGTAGTATTTTTACGCTATAGAAGTTACGTATGCCTGCAAAGCGGGCCACAAATCTATTAACCGGCTTTGAGAACACCATATCCGGCTCTCCTGTCTGCAGTATTCTGCCGTTATGAATAACTCCCACCCTGCTCGCCAGCCGTACCGCTTCACTATAGTCATGGGTAACATGCAGTATGGTTATGCCCATGGCATTAATCTTACGCAGCAGCCTTCTCACATCATCTCGCAGGGTTGCATCGATAGAGGCCATGGGTTCGTCCAGCAGTATTATCTCCGGTGATGTAACCAGGGTCCTTGCCACGGCAATACGCTGCCTTTCACCACCCGACAGCTCATTTGTTTTACGGTTCAGCAGATGTGATATATTAACGTTATCGGCCATCTCCCTCACCCTGGTGTCGATCACAGACCTGCTTAATTTTCTTATCTTAAGCGAATAGGCAATATTGTCATAAACCGTCAGGTGTGGGAAGATAGCAAAATCCTGGAAGACCATGCCTGTCTTCCGCTTCTGTATCTTTTCATTTGTTATATCCTTGCCCTTAAGGTAAATACTGCCCGTATCGGGTGATCTCAGTCCGGCTATAAGCTCCAGCAGCTGTGATTTGCCGGCACCCGAGCGACCGAGCAGCACAAAGTACTCCCCGTCTTTTATATCCAGGTTGATATCACTGAGCGCAAAATCGCCGTATACTTTTGATATGTTCTTCAGTTCAAGCATTTACTTACCGTTTGACGACATCTTTATTATACTGCTATTAGCCTTATTTGATATTATCCTTATCGATATAAATATCAGCAGTGCCACAAGGATAAAAAACACTGAGGCCGGCCTGGCGTATGACAGCCCGAACTGGTTAAACCTCTCGTATATCAGTACGGGAGCTGTCATAGGGTGATATGCAATTATCACTATAGCCCCAAACTCACTCATTCCCCTGGCAAACATCATTATAAAGCCGGATGCAATATTCCTCCAGGTAAGTGGCAGTGATATGGTAAAAAACATTTTCACCGGTGATGCCCCCAGGTTCATGGCCGCCTTTTCCAATCTCTCCGGCACCGCCTCAAAACCGTCCCTTGCAGCGTTTATAAGGAATGAAAGACTGACAAAGGCCATGGCCAGAGCTATGCCTGCCGGGATTACCAACAAGGTTAAGTCCTACCGCATCGGCTGCCTTACCCAGCAGACCATCACGCGATATAAAACCCAGCAGGGCTATCCCTGCCGCCGAGTGTGGCAGTACCACCGGCAGGTCTATCAGTCCCTGTACCATCCTTTTACCCGGAAAATTATACCTTGCCATAAGCCAGGCAAAGGGTACCGCCATAAAGGAAAAAACGAGGGTGGCCATAAAGGCAACGGACAGGGTCAGCCATACACTGGCCTGCACCTCATCATCCTTTACCGTCTCAAAGAAATCTGAGGCCGGGGTATCCAGCACCATACCAATCAGTGGTGCAAGAATAAAAAGGAGCACCAGTGATGAAAGTATAAGTATTATCCAGTGAAAAGGGCTGCGCTTATCCATTTACGGGTATCCATTTAAAAGTATTGCCGGCATAAGTCTGTACGGTCATGAATAAATTTGCATGTCGCAAAAATAGAAATAATAACGGGAAATCCGATAGCTTATCAGTGAAAGAATCCGCTCAGTGTCATGGGCAATGAGCTTGGGACAACGGAGAGCTAAAGCTTAAGGGATATATCAGTCAAAGAATGCGCGCAGCTTTTCAGGTAATGATTTGGCCGCACCGGAAAGCTGAAGCTCAAGGGGTGATTGTCCGTTTGCCTCAAGCACTGCACGGCCTTTTTCACCGAGAAAATATTCAAGGAAAGCCGTGGCTGCTTCCCTGTTGGGTGCATCATATGGCATGCTTATACCATATATCATACTGCTGCCCCTGATGCTTATTGTTTTACCCGGACTCTCACCTGTTATCTCCACGCTCACCGAATTATACAGATCTTCGGATGCGGGATCTGACAAATTTATTTCAGCCGGCAGGCTTATATAATCGAGTCCGTGCTGCTCACATACCGATTTATACTGTATGATATAATCCAATGCCCCGGTTTCCAGCAGGGCTACAAGATCAACCTCCTTGGGTCTTATCATATTGCGGTCTTTGGATATAAGCCCGTCAGCCAGACCTTCCTTTTCATAATACCGTTCTGCCAGCCTGAACATCATTACCGAGCGGTATCCGCAGGGGTCGGCATTAGGGTCGGCGCGACCATATACAACATCCTTATCAGCCAGTATTTCGTACCAGTTACCGGCATTAATAATATCTGAGGATTCTGACCTTTCATTATATGCTATCACTATCTCATTGGTGGCAAACCATATATTCCAGTCTGTATAGCCGGGCATAAGGAATTTTTCTATCACCTTATAATCGGCCGAAGCCATTATATCACATGGTTTATTAAGCTCGGTTATTTTCCGGGCACATGCCACACTGCCCGCTCCTTCAAGCAATATATTAACATCCGGGTTAAGCTCCATATACTCCCTGGAAGCATCTTTCATGGGAAGGGACAGGCTGCCGGCATGAAAGATTATTATCTCTTTCTCCTTCTTTTCCGCGCACGATGACAGAAGAAAAAGGGCGAGGCTAAAAAACAATACTGATAATCTGTTCGCGTTCTTAATTGTTCTATTTCTCATCCTGCTGTTCTTTATTGCTTTCTCTTTATCCGGACTCTTTCTTATCCTCCCTTGCTCTTATCCGGCTTTTCATTTATACTCCAGAAAAACTTCCTGGTCACCTCCTTCATTGATGTATTGAATTGTTCTGTCAGCTCATTATATGCTTTGATAAGCTTGCTGCCCTCATCGCTAAGGTAGGTATGTCCGCCTTCGGCGCCACCGCGACTCTTACACACAAGGTTAAAGCCCAGCTTCTCTTCCAGGTCCCTGACTATACCCCATGCCTTACGGTAGCTCATACCCATTTCAGAAGCGGCTGCCGCCAGCGATCCTTTTTTGTCAACGGCATCAAGAAGACCGAATCCTTCACGGTCGAGTATCTTTTCATCATCCACTGTCTCCAGGTTAATCTGGTACCTGAGAAAGACATCGTAATATTTCGAACCTTTGGGACCTGCCATAGCTTTTGGTTTAATAAGGGTTATCTACTGTGTGGCCTTGCGGCATCCCCGGATTATTTACCGACCGCTGTTTATATCTGTATGATTGTGAGGCCTTGCGGCATCCGCAGAATACTTACCGGCCTCTATTTATAAAGACATTTATAGGCTGTGGGTTCCTCAACCTTTACCTTAAAGCTGCTGTCTTTTTCCACTATAAAAGTTTCCCCGGCCCCGTATTCTTTCCAGTTGCTGTCGCCAGGCATCTGCACAGTTAACATACCCGTGGTAACTGTCATATATTCCACCTTTGATGTGTTGAATTCATATTCACCGGGGGCCATCACACCTATTGTGGCGACACCTTCAGCATTTTCAAGGCCTATGGATTTTACCTTTCCGTCGAAATACTCGTTTACATTAAACATAATGATTCTGTTATATTATTAATAGATAAATTTACTCAATACAAATGTACATTATTATTTAATTTTCAGAACAAATAAGTAAGCTCCATCCTTATAAAACGGCCACCCGGATCCGATGCGTCTCCATCGACAACAAATGTCTTTTAAATATCCTTGTCAAATTGACTTTTGTCACATGTACTGTTTAGCTGCGGCGAGGCTTACTCAATATAGAATATATAAGCCAGTTTTGCTCCTTTGAGGTGCCTGTCGGCAAAGAAATCAGCTGCAGGGTGGACCTGGAAACGGCCGTCCTCATCATCCCCCTCATCAAGAAGCATCACTTCAGCCATATCCGTCCGGTTCATCACCTCGGAAAATGAGAAAACGACACGGTAAGCATCCCTGGCTCCGATGGCAATAAGTCCCTTTGCCAGGTCCTGGTCAGAAAAATCATAATTTTCCCTTAGTATCTCCGAAAGGGGTACTCCTGTATATCGGCGCGGACCTTTAAGTCCTTTGTGCGTTCCGAAGAATACCAGGTTATGGCTTACAAATATATCACTCTCTGTCCCTGCATCATCAATAACGGTTTTTTTATCACCCGGACCATTAATCTCAATATCAGGTGAATACAGGGGTCGAAGGCCCTTATTTCCCGGGAAACTGCGGGGGAACGACCGGATAATGATCTTTGAGGGTTTATCAATATTCCTTACGCTGACCATATCATTTGATGCCACCAGGCGTATATTATCAGGCAATGGCCATTTATCGTCGCTGGCGGTAGGAAATACCGGCTGTACATGTGTTGCAATAATAATATCGTGATTATGGTTTGTATAGAACAGCTCACCCCAGCTGAAAGCTGCTGACTCGCCCTTATCGTTCTCCACTATAACATACAGGTCTGTATTCAGGCCAAATTCACTTTTATTATTTTTTGATATTATATAATCCTTTATAATATCCGAAAGGGAGTAACCTTTATACTGGAAAGCACCCTGGAATTCGGGATCACGTCCCTTTCGCCGCGGAAAATATTCCTTTACCACCACCGAGCGTTCCTCCAGTTCATGAACATATGCCTGTCCGGGATTAAGCAATTCGCCCGATACATAAGGCATCTTGCCATTCAGTTTTACCGCCCTCTCGTTATCGAAGGGATCATTATTAAACCTGGCCCTGATAACCGGGTTATCAAGATAATTCTGCAGGTATTCCTGCGTGATCGTTTCCCCTGATATCATATCCGGGTCCTGTGCCCTCACTGCCGGCAGTGAAAGAAGCATAATTAACAACAGAAAGTATATCCTTCTCATTCCTTTAAAAAATTTATTTATCCGGGTACTTCTTGGAATTCACCCTGTGCTATCAGGAAGCGAATATTTTTTTTTGCATATCGCTTGCAAATGTTATACAATATGTATCGCTGAAAAAGGGTCACTGCTTATGCAATGACCCTCCTGAGTTGCATTTTTTTACTGGTGATCTTTAACCACCTCAATCAGTTCAGGCAGGTCCATGCCTATTTCTTTAAGGAATTCGATTCTCGGCACACCCTTACTGTTCCATCCCCTTCTTTTATACACGGCATCAAGCAGATCTTCATATCTTTTCTCCCTGTACTGGCGGGTAATGGCCATTTTTTCCTCAACTGACTTGCCCTCAGGATCGACCCCAATCAGTTCCTTCATCTGCGTATCATATCTCTCTGCTCTTGACTCGTATTCTTCCACTGTAACGGGACCTGCAGCACGGTAAGGCTGCGCGTCAAATTCACGTGTGCCATAACCTCTTCTGAGGTTGAATATACGCTGGAAGTTATAAACACGTTCAGAGTCCATAATCATACGGTGCTTATCGAAATCGCGTCCGGTAACCGCCTTATATATCGTTACATAGTTATCCACATGCCCGGGCACCTTGGCAGGCTCATCCGTTTCGGCATTATCCTCAGGTTCCACGTCATTCCACGGCAGCTTGCAGAGTCCCACAAGCCCAAACCATGTACGGAACATAGGGAAATAATGCAGCGCTTCAGCTTTATCCTCAAAGCTGGGGATCTGGTTATTCACCATATCCATAAAAATCAGCCATGCCTCATCATGCTGTGGTCCTTTATTGGTCATGGCAAATCCGCCCTGCTGGGCAAGGGATTCTTTGGACATATACTGTGAATATTCCAATCCCTTATTTATCATTGCAATATCATTGAGGAAGTCAGCCTCGCCCCATCCTTTTTCAATGAACATCTCTTTCATCCTGCGTACACCGAGTCCGGCTACCTTACCAAATCCTTCACCCCTGCTGAGCATATGCAGCAGTTCCATGGCCGAATCGGCATTACCGAAGTTAAGTTTGAGTCCGCCCGTCCTTTCCTCATTAAGCACCCCGTTCTCAAAGCATTCCATTATGAAGGCCATGCTTGTGGCCCATGTAATGGTACATACCCCGTAAGTATCGCAATAGAAGTTAGCTTCAATAATATAGTCGCTGTTGAATATGCCGCAGTTTGAGCCCAGTCCGCCCGCATTCTCATACTCGGGTCCGTCAACAATCACTTTCTGACCCTGGTAGGGACCGGTCCTTACCTCATAATTATCCACACCCTTGGCGCAGGACATATTGCAACCTATCCAGCATCCGTCAGGTACTCCCTGTGTAAACCTCTTTTTCCATTCATGGGAATCTATGTTGCCGGCATCGGGGTGACTCCCAAACTTGTAGTTCTTCGTAGGAAGGAGGTCATGATCATTCATTATCTCCATAAGGTGGGCCGTACCTACTTCTGTCATCCTGGCCTGTTCGTGGTCAAACTCCCTCATTTCACGGTTAAACCTCTTACCGCGCTCCCTTATTGCCTCCAAATCAACAACATTATTCAGGTTGCCTTTAACACCTGGTATCTTACATACAAGGGCTTTGATTTTTTTATCACGGAACACAGTGCCTATTCCACCCCTGCCGGCCTGCTTCAGCCTGACCACTTTTCTCTTGGAATCATAAAAACTGAAATTAAGCATGCCTATAAGTGAGTTCTCAGCAGCTGAGCCTGCAGACACCACGCCAATATTCCTTTTATCCTTTTCATCAT
The DNA here is from genome assembly GCA_034521735.1 of Bacteroidales bacterium. Taxonomy (GTDB): domain Bacteria; phylum Bacteroidota; class Bacteroidia; order Bacteroidales; family VadinHA17; genus UBA9300. The sequence continues at coordinate 318,026 of JAXHLX010000002.1, read as the reverse complement.
CGGCATACATCTCTGTAAGCTGCTCGGCCAGCATATGGCTGTCTGTTTCTTCGGCAGGCGCCTCTATTATCTCAATTTTGTGGTTAACGCCGTCGATATATATTATGATATCCTCCTCTGCCTTACCCTGAAGCTCAAGGGCATCATAGCCGGCAAACTTAAGGAAAGGACCAAAGAATCCACCCACATTACTGTCCATTACCGAATTAGTCTGCGGTGATATTGATACCACCAGCGATTTACCGGTACCTGAATACTGTGTTATGCCACCTATGGGTCCGGATGAAATAATAATCTCATTAGCAGGATCATTCCATGGTGTTGTCGGCTCCGTGGCATCCCACAGTAACCTTAGACCATAGCCCTTGCCGCCGATGAATTTTTCTTTCATCTGCTGCGGAACATCTTTTTCCTTTATCTCATTTTCGCCTACATTAATATAAAGAATCTTGTCTGTATACCCTTTATCAAGAGGAGTCCAGTCATAAGCAAATTCCTTAAGCAATTTGTGCTTTCCCTTAACTAGCTGAATGTCCATATTTTATATAATTTTAAATTTATTCTTCTATATGTTTTTATTAATGTACCAAGTTAGCATTCAAATATAGCTCATAAAATGACATATATCAATATGTTGCAGATTACATAACGTAATAAAATATTAATATAATATCTTATTATAATTATCATTTATTTACCGGTATAAATAATTTATTTTTGAAGAAAGAAACGAAAAATGGAAGAACCTGTAAAGCATTTTTATTCACTTGTAGGATTTGACAGGAAGAGGATACGCGAGTGGGTTATAGGTGATAAATACACTGGTATTATGAATACCGACGGTTACCTTGGTGTTTGCGCAACCCTGGGCACAGTGATGGATGATGGCCTTTTCAGCTACGGCGAGCCCGATATCAGCAATCCCTGCCACAGGATAATACTCAATGCCTACTTTAATTCAATCTGTAATTATAAGAACCTGTATGAGGAGAGGCGGGATATTTTTGACAGCATTGACTTCCAAAACCACAAGCGTATTGTGATGATTGGTTATTTTGAAAGCCTGTACAGGAAATTTACAGAAAAAAATATAGCACTTGAGGTTTTTGACATACAGAAAGAGAGCCATATCCTGTCAGATATATCAGCCATGGAAAGATCACTTTCGGATGCGGGCAGTATCATTCTGACGGGCACCACAATTTTCAATAATACTTTCAATGATATAATATCCATTGTCCCGGCGGGTTGCAATATCTTTCTGCTGGGACCCTCCAATATATTATCAGAGGAGATGTTCAGGTATCCGGGTATAAAGGTTGTTTTCGGATCGGTATTTGAAAAGAACGACAGCCGTGTGCTTCAAAAAATTGCAGAAGGCAGCGGGACACGTGGATTTCTGCCCTATCTGCACAAAGTTTATATTATTAACGATAATTACAGGAATGAGATTCAGTGAAATAAAAAAACAGCTCTCCAGGTTCAGCGTTGGCATTGCCGGTGCCGGCGGACTGGGCTCGAACTGCGCCGTTGCCCTTGCCCGTACAGGCATAGGAAGGCTGGTAATAGCCGATTATGACATTGTTGAGGCCGGCAACCTGAACAGGCAGTATTTTTTTACCCGCCAGGTGGGCATGAAAAAGACTGAAGCCCTGAAAGAGAATTTACGCGATATCAATCCTGACACCCTGGTTGAAATTCATAGCATAAAGCTTAAAGAAGATAATATACCTGCCATCTTCAGTGACTGTGACATAATAGTTGAGGCATTTGACCGGGGAGAGATGAAAAAGATGCTTGCCGAAACCGTAATAAGCACATGGCCTGAGCGTCCGCTTATAATAGGATCAGGCCTTGCGGGCTACGGTGATAATAATAAACTGCGGGAAAGAAGGATAGGCAGTACCCTTATCATATGCGGTGATGAAGAGACGGAAGTGTCGGAGGAGCTTCCGCCCCTTGCCCCGCGTGTTGCAATTATAGCGAACATGCAGGCCAATGTGGTTATTGAACTATTATTAAAAAGAAACAATGCATGATTCTTGTTAATTATAAAGTTTTAAACGAGTAAAAAGTAAAAGAAAAATATGAAGATAACACTTAATAACAGGCCGGAAGAATTTGAGGGGGACAGTATGACTGTTACGGAAATGCTGGAGAGAAAGAAGTTCACCTTCAGGATGCGCATTATCAAGATCAATGGCAGGCTGATAAAAAAGCAGGACTATGATAAGGCTGTCATTAAGGACGGTGATGATGTACAGATGCTATACCTTATGAGCGGTGGTTGATGTATTGATTATTAAGAGTTTTTATTATAGGTTTGCAATATGAACGATTTCATCAGGGGAAATATAAATAAGATACCGCCAATACTAAGGAACAGATACTTCCTTACAGTAATGGTCTTCCTGGTATGGATAATCCTTTTTGATAATAATAATCTTGTTAACAGGTATCGTTACATGAAGAACCTGCGCCAGCTTGAGAATGACAGGGAGTATTTTATGGAAAGGATTGAAGAGGACCGGCGCAAGCTCAATGAGCTAAAAACCAGTAATGAGAACCTGGAGAAGTTTGCCCGTGAAGAATATTTCATGAAGAAGGACAACGAGGATATATATATTATTGTCGACGAGGACGGAAACAGGGTGGATGAGTTAAAAGAGGAATAACCCGGCTTCCGGGGATCACCTTTCCAGTTGCCGGTATATAGTCAGCAGCTCTTTCGCATCCTGCGCCTCCTGTTTTACACCGCTCAGCCGGAGCATGGCAGTGGCAGCTTCTGTCACAGGCACCCTTTCATGATAGCCCTGTGCATGAACAAAATTCAGGTATTTAACTATCCTGAACATATTGAACCATGTAAAGAAGCGCTTTACAAAAGATTCCTGTGAGGATGTATTATCACCTATCACCCGTAGTTTATCCTGCCAGGAGTTTATTTTCAGAAATTCCAGCAGTCCCGGATTGAATCCGGACGATAGTTCATTGACAGAGCTTATATCCTGACTGTAATAATCCTTAACACCGTCAAAGAATTGCTGTAGCACGGAAAAAGCCGCCGGGTTATAACTCATATAATCATCCTGTTTACCGGCAAGCATACTGTTTATCGCCGGACCGGTACCGAAGGGTACTCTCAGCGAAACCCTCGGAGATGGCTTTACAACTGTTGTATTAAGATAGAAATATCCGCCTGCCGGCACCAGTTTCTGAATAAAATAAAAATCCTCTGCTCCCGTCCTTTTGCTCATACCGCCTGCCCTGGCATAGTGTGCGGCTTTTACAGCAATGGCAGAGCCAAGGGTATGAAAGACCCAGGGATACCCGGTATATTTAAGTGAACGGTAATAATACCTGAGGTGCAGCTCATACTGTATTATTGCCTTATAAACATCAGCCGGCATATCACCTTCCAGCGGGTGTTCAAAATATACCGAACAGGCCTGATGATTTGTTTTATACAGCCTCTCATACAGCTCAACAAGGTAAGCTGATGACACTGTGCAGTCGGCATCGAGCGACACTATTACTCCTTCCGGCTTATCAATGCTGCTGAACCTTCTGAGCGCCTCATCCATAGCCATCTTCCTTGCCATACCTACGCCCCATCCCGGTGGCATTCTACCGGTATCATGCCACAACAGCCTTATAAATGAATTACTATTTTCTCGCTCCCGTTCATAGAGCTCCCTGCCTGTGCGGTCATTCTGCTCCAGCTGTGCGGAGGAAGCATGTCCGGGAGCATTAAGCAGCACTATCAGCTCAACACTGCAGGGAGGTTTTGCACAGTTAAGAAGAGAGTTAAGTGTAATTATAATCCCGGCTTCATCAAAAGCCGGGATTATAATTATTATTGCGGTATCTTTTTCCGGTATACCTTCAAACAAAGGCGTGCTTATTGCTTTGGCTGCAAGGTACCTGGATGCAAAATCCATTATTTTTCGCTCTTGTCCTGGCTGTATTTAAAATTAATACCTTTCAGCACTTCCTGTGTTATATCCAGACTCTTATCAGCATACATCACAGGGTTTCCAAAGCTCTTGGCCAGTATATAATCATAATCACTTCCGGCTGAAATTTCTTCAAGGTATTCATAGATATAATCCAGCACCTGGCTGTTCATTACCCTTTCTTCCTCCATCAGCTGATTTTCGAGCTGTCCGGCAAGGTTACGAAGCTCCTGCTGCTGCTGCAGCAGTTCCTGTTCCATCTGCTGTGCCGTGGCCCTTGTAACCAGACCCTTACGGACTTTTTCCTCATAGTCGCGTGCACCTGACTCATACTGCCTGCCCCTGTTGTTAAGCTCGTTTTCAGATTCTTCCTGCTTGGCCATAAGATCTTCCCTGAGATCGTAATACATATCAAAATTGAGTAGTACCGAATCAATTTCCACATATGCTATTTTAGCGCCGGGCAACTTATCAACAGCTTCCCTGATCTCTGATTCCACTGCTTTATCTTTGGGGACGGCAAATTCCCACACAAACAAAAATACCACTGCCAGGAATGACACTACTCCAAGAATTAAAGGTAACTTCTTCATCACTAATTATTAATTGGTTATATAATAGAAACAGGCAACAAATATAATCTAATTTAGTGAATTAAGAAAAAGGGTACTCATTAGAATTCAGGACAGGGAACGGCATGGAACATCCTTCTGCGGCCGGCAATTGTTGATGTCAGGAATTCATAGACAAGGGATATCTCATGTGCCCCCCCTGTAGCCCCTATAAGGTTAGATATTGTGAAGTCATAGCTATATCCTATGTGCATTGTTTCAGTTTTTATACCGATAAGGCCTATCACTGCATCACCTGCCTGTGATGTAACAAGTGGTATGCCACGATACCAGAGGCCGAAGATTATTGGGTCGCGGTAATAATACAATCCCATGTCAGACTGGAAGAACTGGTCCTGGTACTTTATATTGCCGGCTATTGAAATAATTTCCTGGTACCTGTTAAGCAACCTTCCGCGCCTTGATATCTGCATTCCGCCGAAGACATTTACTTTCAGTGGTACATGTGTGTCCCAGTCGCCATAGAACGATTGCCGCGGCTTAAGCAGGTGATCAAAAGTAATGCCGGCCCATATACGGTCATTAAAGGCCAGCACCGAGGTTGCAAAATCAACATCAGCCACTCCCTCAAAAGGAGGCGGATAGACCGAAGGAGTTGTGCCCCTGGCTGTTATCATACTGGCCCACAACAGCTTGCCGTAATTAAGTCCCAGATAGGTGAATTTGAAATTGATACCCGGCCTTATGTGCCAGTCGCGGTTCAACTGTATATCATATGAATAAAGCAATCCTATATTGGTAGTGCTGAGATCACCCGATCCTGCCACATCATAAGTGGCCAGCACGCCTATGCCGGAGCGGAAATTAGGCATATACCTGTCATAGCTGAAGCTGTATGTATTGAACACGCCTGTTACCGAAGGCCACTGGTTCCTGTAATTAATGGATATCCGGTTTTCTTCTATTGCTCCGGTAAAAGAAGGAGCCAGGTACAGGGCATTGGCATAAAACTGTGAAAAGTGCGGGTCCTGACCTTTCAAGCCGGCAGAAACAAGTATGCAAACGACTAAGATTGTATGCTTTATCTTTTTTAACAAGTCTGATCTGTATTAAGCCTAGTGCTACGAAAATAACCATTTGTCCTGAATTATCTAACGTTTTATCATATTTTTAATTGTTTTAAAAGCGGGGAAAGGTGATTTTTTGTCGAACGCTAAAAGATACAGGACTAACGGTCAGTTTGCTATGATAAAGAATAGCTGCTGCTTATCTTACCATTTTGGCAGCAAAGTCAGGTCTCCTCCCTTAACAAAAGGTTCTCCATTCTTAAACATACCCCGGGCTTTCCATATATACACTCCGGGCTCGGCTTTCTGCCCTTTATAATAACCATCCCAGCCAATATCCAGATCATCGGTTTCGAACATCAGCACTCCCCTTCTGCTGTAGATACTCAGATGATAGGATGTAACACCTGACCATACCGGATGGAACACCTGCTCCTGCTGGTCGGTTCTGTTTGAATAATAACCTCCTGTGGGTCCGCCTTCATTGGGAATAAACACATTGGGGAATTTTATATAGCAGCTGTTATCGGCAAAAGCATTTACCAGCACCATGCTATCCACGCAGCCATGCTGAGATATCACCTTCAGTGTTACCGAATATGATCCGGGTTTATCATAGAAATGAGTAGGTTCAAATTTATCACTTACTGTGCCGTCGCCTAAATCCCATTCCCATTCAACGGCATCCTGAGAATAGTTATAGAAACGTATCTGTTCATCCGGGATAAAGGGATCACCGGAGCTGACCTCAAACCTTGCATCCGGTATCGGGTATGCGGTAATGATTTGTTTTTCAGATAATCTGGACCCATCACTGCCGTAAAGTATAAGGACTACCTCGTATGTTCCTTCCTCATCGAATATCCATACCGGGTTTTCGTCACTGCTCTTTCCCCCGTCACCAAAGTCCCACAAACATGAATCATAATTATGCGAGAGATTATCAAAATACACAGTCAGGGGCACGCAGCCTTCTTTTACATCAGGCTTAAAGCTTACCTCAGGAGCCGGGGGCTCCTTCTCCTCCGCCTTCAGTTTACTGCTGTCTGCCGCAGGCGTCTGAATACTTTTATCATCAGTAAGCTGCTGTTTACTGTCTTCAGGCTTAATATCATCAGGCTTCCCGGTTTCTTCCGGAACTGTCCCCGCATCTGTTTCTTTAGTTTCTGCTTTCTCCGTTTTGCCTGCCTCTTTTTTCTCTTTCAGGTCATTATTTTCATCTGCCTTTTCAACAGCTCCGATTTCAACTGTTTCAGGCTCATTATATATATTTATAATAATGTCTTCAGCCGGCTTTTCACCTCGACTGTCACCGCCTGCAAGCAGTGCTACACCAATAGCAGCTGCGGCAATAAGTCCCCCCAGGTAATAAATATTGAATGAGCCGGGGTTAAAATGCATGAACTCCCTGAAGCGCAGCTTCCTGGAAAGGGAAGACCACAGGCCATTGCGAACGGGATATTCCCTTTCACCGAGCTTCGCACTGTATAATTCTTCAATGCTTCTGTATGTCCCCTTCTCTTTCAAACCCAATATTTATTTATATGTCTCAAGTTTTTTCCTTATAAAAGACTTAGCTCTTGAATACTGTGACTTGGATGTGTTTACATCTATCTCCAGCATCTCTGCTATCTCTTTATGTTTATAACCTTCAATTGCATAAAGGTTAAAGATCATTTTGTAACCCGGTGGCAGCTTATCCAGCACTGTCTGCAATTCACCGGCTGTAAACCTTGAATCGGGAATATTACTCTCCCCCGCTTCAGAGGTATATAATTCTTCAATCTCTACATAATGCTTATGCTTGAGATTCTTATGGTAATGAGTAATAGCCGTGTTAATAACTATGCGCCTCATCCAGCCTGTAAAAGAACCCTCCCCACTGTAATCACTGATATTAAGGTACACCTTGAGCAAACTCTCCTGGAGAATATCTTCTGCTTCCGGTACATCCGTGGCATATCTTATACATATACCCATCAGCATACCCGAGTATTTCTCAAAGAGCAACTTCTGGGAACGCCTGTCATGTTTCAGGCAGCCCTGTAGTATTTGCCGGTCACTTATCATTACGGAGACCAAGTTAGAGACTTGTCATTATAAAAAATGGTTGCACAAAATAATAAACTGTTTAAAACAATTAAAGATACTAACAATAATTATGCTGCTGCAATATAGAATATACTGTTTATATTGAAAAATGTTCCTTTTTTATGCACTATATCATATTAAATTAATATTAAAACTTCTAAATTCGTGCTGGTAAAAAATTATATTATACTCCACAAGAAAATAATTTAAATTCACTGACATGTTCAATAGATTAATTGCAAACATACTGCCATATTTCCCCAAGAAATTCGTTTGGCTGTTTTCCAAATCTTATGTATCGGGCGAGAGTGCCCATGATGCCATAAAGGTATCCAAAGAATTCAATGAACAGAATATGCTGGTCACACTGGATGTGCTTGGCGAATTTATTGAGACACTTGAGGAGGCTGAGGCCAACAAGCAGCAGTATCTTGATCTCATTGACCTTTCAGAGAAAAATAAGATAAACGGTAATTATTCTGTTAAGCCAACCAGCTTTGGTCTTCTTATAGACAAGGAAGTATGCTACAGTCATATCAGGGATATAGTTAAGAAAGCTGCTGAATATAATAACTTCCTGAGGATTGATATGGAAGATTCTTCCTGTATTGACCTTGAAATTGAGATATTCAGGAAATTGAAGAAAGAGTTTCCTGCCAATGTAGGTCTTGTTTTCCAGGCTTATATGAAAAGGACACTTGATGATATCAAGGGCCTGATGGATCTTAACTCCGAAGAAATACCAATTAATTACAGGTTATGTAAGGGTATTTATGTGGAGCCTGCCGAGATAGCATACAAGAAGTACGAGGTGGTTAATGAAAATTTCCTGAAGGACCTGGAATACATGTTTGCCAACAAGGTGTATGCCGCTATTGCCACACATGACAAGCCTGTGATTGACGGAGCTTACGAGCTGATAGAAAAATATAAGGTGCCCGGGGATATGTACGAATTCCAGATGCTCTACGGTGTAACACCCCGTTTAAGACAGAGTATTGTTGATAAGGGACACAGGATGAGAATATATGTGCCATTCGGCAAGGAATGGTTCGGATACTCCACCAGGCGCCTGAAAGAAAATCCCAAGATGGCCTCGCATATTATCAAGGCTGTTTTCTATAAGGGCTAGAAGATTTCTTAAGGTTTCTGCGGTATATCTCCTTCATTTTCTCAACATCTTTCTGTTTTACCAGCGGACGTGGAGGATCGGGGGGCCTGGGCGCCGGTTTAAAAAGCTTTATTATAACTGCAGGCAATGAGAGGAAGTTTATTCCTATCATCATGTCCGATGGGATAGCGCCTTTCCCATAGGCATCAAGCACCTGCTTCCTCTTTAGCATATTGTAATTAGCCGAGGGATTATCGAGTCTCTCCACGCTATTGAGTCCCTGGTAAACAGAAACTGCAATATTATTCCTCGCATTCCTTTCTTCCTGTGAGAGTTCGGGACTGCCGGTCAGTATGCTGGCTCTCAGATCAGGTATCCTGGGTATTACAATAACTTCTCCTACAGCAAGGGTGTCCGACTGCATAAATATTCCTGCGGTATATATATTGCCTTCCTTAAGGGTATCGCCAGGTGTGAAAATAAAATCCTGATACCCCAAATGGGTGAACCTGATAGTATCGGTCTGTTTGAGAAAAAGTGAAAACTCCCCTTTCCCGTCTGTTATATTACCATTTGACTGACTAAGAATAAAATGAACATTTGAAAGTGTTTCGGATGTTCTGGCATCCATTACAATTCCATGTAAAAGGATAAAGTCATCACTCGCTTCCTTCTGCGCCATAAGAGCTGGCATATGAAGCATCATTACAAGAAATAATATGGTCAGCCTCAGCATCATCTTTGCTTTCTTATAAATTTTATAATGAGAAAATCATGCTCTTTTCATTCTTCCTTTCGGGGATCAATCAGCAGGTCATCAAGGCTCCGTTTAGGCACATGATGAACACCCTGCTCATCCCTCCGGTATTTTATATCATCATTTTTCACCTCATCAATAACAACTTTCTCTTTTGGTTTACCCAGGGCTATAAGCAGCAGTATCTCGTATCGTTCGGGTATATTAAGCTCACTCCTCAATTCCTCCCTCTTTACCGAACCGATCATACAGCCTCCAAGCCCCTTTTCCGTGGCACCCAGCAATATGCTCTGCGCTGCAATGCCATGATCCACCCCAAAGGAAGCACTCAACTCTTTATCGCCCAGGATAATAATATATGCTGCCGGCCGCTCTCCATCCTCCGGTCCGTCCCAGTCCTCAAGATACCCGGCCCATATTGCTGAGGAAAACACCCTCTCACAGCCATCCGGACTGTTAATAATAACAAATTTCAGTGCCTGCTTATTCGTTCCTGAGGCCGACAGCCGTGCAAGATCAATCATTTCCAGCAACTGCTTATCAGTGATCCTCTTTTCCTGGTAAAAACGCCTGTAGCTCCTGTTCTTCCTTACCAGCTCATGCAAGCCCATACTAATACCTTCTGGCAATTATGTCCCAGTCCACTATCTCCCAGAAAGACTTGATATAGTCAGGTCTTTTATTCCTGTAGTCGATATAATAGGCATGTTCCCATACATCACAGGTAAGCAGGGGTTTTTGCCCGTCCTGCAGAGGGTTTTCAGCATTTGACTTCTGCACTATTGAAAGGCCGCCGTTATTATTCTTAACCAGCCATACCCATCCTGAGCCAAATAGTGTGGCCCCGGCGGTACTGAACTCTTCTTTGAATTTTTCAAAGGAGCCGAAAGATGCTTTGATAGCCTCTGCCAGCTCACCTGCCGGTTCCCTGCTGCCGTCAGGGGAAAAGCCTTCAAAATAGAAGGTGTGGTTCCACACCTGGGCGGCATTATTAAAAATACCTCCTTCTGCGTTCTTTATGATTGATTCCAGTCCGGCATCTTCAAACTGTGAACCTGCGATCAGTCCATTGAGCTTGTCCACATAAGTGCTGTGGTGCTTCCCATAATGATATTCTATAGTCTCCTCACTGATATAAGGCTCAAGGGCATCCTTTTCATAAGGCAATTTTGGTAATTCGTGTTTCATAGTTTTTAATTTTATAATTAATAAAAAAATATTCGTTTCGGGAATTTAATTTTTCATCTGTCCCATTTTGCCGGCCTTTAACATACAGGACTGTTATATATGTATAAAAATAAGAAATATTTATCAAACATAAGAAGTAATCCCTGCAACTTGTGACAGCATCCTTCTGTTCCCTGCGGACTGTATGCCCTTATGCTTATAAGCTGCCAGCGCTTAATGAATACCTGTAAAAATATCCTCCCTTATGGCAGGCAGGGCACCGGTGGCATCGGCCCGGTCGTACAGTATTTTTACGGCCTCTCTGCCCCGTTCGCCAAGGTTACGGCTGAAATCATTAACATACAGATTGATATGCTTTTGCATAACATCCCTTTCCATGGAGGCTGCATATTTTTTAACAAAGTCATATGATGAATCCGGATTATTATATGCATAATCAATGCTTGCAGCGAGCATCTTATCCAGCTGTTCTGCCACATCCGGACCCAGGCTTCTTTTCACGGCAATCCCGCCCAGGGGTATTGGCATTGATGTAAGCTCCTGCCATTCTTCACCCAGGTCACTTATTCTGTGTAAGCCCTTATCACTGTAGGTAAACCTGTTCTCATGTATGAGCAGTCCGGCCCCGGCCTCCCCTTTCAGCACTATATCTTCAATATCGGAAAAAAGATACTCTTCTCTCAATGTAAGATAAGGATATATAATGCCCAGCAATAAGTTTGCGGTAGTATAACGTCCGGGTATGGCAATTTTTTTTCCGGCAAGGTCCTTTGCAGGCATTTCTCTTTCAGCCACCAGTAAAGGTCCGTTATTAAAGCCCAGGGCAGATCCCGAGTTAAGCAATATATACTCATCGGACACATAGGCGTAGGCATGGTAGCTTATCTTTGTAATATCCACCTCTGCCCGGAAGGCCTGCCTGTTTAGCTCTTCAACATCTGTGAGCCTGCAATCAAAATCAATACCTCCGGTATCTGTCTTCCCGTTGACCATTGCATCAAAAGTAAAGGTATCATTGGGGCAGGTTGATATTCCAAGGCTCAATGTTCTCATATTTCTTTTATTTTTAATTGACTCTCCTCCCGGCAAGCTCCGAGGAACCTTTAGCCCGGCGAAGCCAACCGGGCATCTGCGAGCCCTGTATCATATTAGCTGTGCAAGGATACGGCCGGCAGCCTTCCCCAGCTCATTAAGGGCCAGCGGGATATCCCATTTTGTTTTATCCCTGGGTCCCACCATATTTGATACGGCCCTTATTCCTATACATGGTATACCCTCATTGCTGCAAACATAATAAACAGCGGCACCTTCCATCGTCTCCACATCAGCATCAAATGCTGACAACAGTTGATCACGTTTTCCGGCCGATCCTGTTGCCGTGCTTACAGTTAGCGCTTTTACCCGGGGCATATCAAGCGGCATAAGATCCATGATATCACCTGACGGGTAATAGCTGCCTGCAGGGCTCAGTTTATCATCACTGCCTGTAAGTCCAGCCTGCTCAAGCGGTATAAACTTATCACCGTCAGCCACTCCCAGGTCAGCAAAACGGTCTTCGGCCGGTAAAAGGACTGTACCGGGCACATAATATTCCCTGAAGCTACCCGCTATGCCAATATTAACAATTAGCCGGGGACTCTTGTTTTGCAGGAGGTAATTCATTATAGCATAAGTCGCTGACACCGGCCCTATGCCTGTAATAAGCTTTTCCACCCCTTTAGATAAATTAAGTGCGCTGCCACCGCCAACGCACTCTCTGTCAAGACACTCCATCTCTCTGTCCGTTGCTGCAGTTATCAATACAATATTGCTCATCCGGCATAATTAATTCATGTGATTATATTTAATTTATTTCATTGGTCACATGGAACTTACCATTAAAAAATAATCATACTCTTGTTGTGAAATAATGATGATTTTTTAATGGACGTTTCATAAGTAATGAATAAAGATATTGTTTTTCCGGATAAAAAAGGTAAAATTTGAGGCAAACAAAAATGTCGGTATTATGGTTTATCTCACCAGAAGGGAAAGGTTCAGTGCAGCTCACAGGATGTTCAGGGCTGAGTTCAGCGATGAAAAGAACAGTGAGCTTTACGGCCAGTGCTCAAATCCGGAGTGGCACGGACATAATTACGAGCTTTATGTTACCATTAAGGGAGAAATTAACAGGGAACTGGGATATGTGATGAACCTTAAAAAACTCAAAAAGATAATCCACGAGTTTGTTATTGAACCACTTGACCATAAAAATATCAACACCCAGGTGGAATTTATGAAGGGCAGGCTGGCATCGACCGAGAATATTGCAATAGCCATATGGGAGGTCCTTGAACCAGGGATCAGGGAAGAAGGAGTGGAGCTTCACTGTATTAAGATTACCGAAACAGAGAATAATTTTATAGAATATTACGGATAAAAAACATAAAAAATGGAGATAATAAATAATGGCTCTGGTTTGCATGATGACGGAGGCTACACCAAAGTTGAGAAATGGGATGATAAGAAGACAGCGGATATGGCGGACCTGTACCGGGGGATACTGGAGAACATAGGAGAAGACACCAAGAGGGAGGGACTAAGGGATACGCCTACAAGGGTAGCCAAGGCCATGCAGTTTTTAACCCAGGGTTATAATCATGATCCGCATGAGATATTGAAAAGCGCCATGTTCAGGGAGGATTACCGTCAGATGGTAATAGTTAAGGATATAGAATTATTTTCCATGTGTGAGCACCATATGCTCCCCTTCTTTGGAAAGGCTCATGTGGCTTATATACCGGATAAATATATAACCGGACTAAGCAAGCTTGCAAGGGTAACGGAGGCTTATGCACGGCGTCTGCAGGTGCAGGAAAGACTGACAACTCAAATAAGGGACTGCATACAGGACACTCTGAACCCACTGGGGGTGGCCGTAGTCATTGAAGCGCAGCATATGTGTATGCAGATAAGGGGTGTACAAAAGCAGCATTCGGTTACAACAACCTCTGCTTTCACCGGCTGCTTCCTCGAGCAGAAACAGACACGTGAGGAGTTTATTCATTTGATAGGACAAAATTTACATTAATATGAAGGCATTTGTATTCCCCGGACAGGGAGCACAGTTCAGCGGTATGGGAAAAGACCTGTATGAATCGAAAGATATATGCAGGGAGATGTTTGAGAAGGGAAATGAGATACTCGGTTTCAGGATCACCGATATACTTTTCGACGGTACCGATGATGATCTTAAGCAGACAAAGGTAACCCAGCCTGCCATATTTCTCCATTCAACAATACTGGCTGAAGCCCTCGGCAGCAGCTTCGCCCCTGATATGGTTGCGGGCCATTCGCTGGGTGAGTTTTCAGCCCTTGTTGCTAACCGTTCCTTATCGTTTGAAGACGGACTGGAGCTTGTATTCAAGAGAGCTCTTGCCATGCAGAAAGCCTGCGAAGCCAGTCCGTCATCCATGGCAGCCATAATCGGACTGGAGGATGCCATAGTGGAAAAAACATGTGAGATGATTGATGATATTGTTGTTCCGGCCAATTATAACAGTCCGGGTCAGGTAGTTATATCAGGCAGCAACAGCGGCATTGACAGGGCTATTGAACTGCTAAAGGAGAAAGGGGCCCGCAGGGCCGTTAAGCTGGCCGTGGGGGGTGCTTTTCATTCTCCGCTGATGGAGCCTGCCAGGCTGGAGCTGGAACAGGCTATTAACGAGACAGAGTTTGCCACACCGATATGCCCGGTGTACCAGAATGTATCGGGCAGACCGGTGGATGATCCCATGGATATCAAGGCCAACCTTATAGCCCAGCTCACCTCGCCCGTACTATGGACACAGACGGTGCTAAACATGATAAAAGACGGGGCCGGTCATTTTACTGAGGTAGGTCCCGGCAATGTACTGCAGGGTCTGATAAAGAAAGCCGACAGGAAGGTTGAGGTTGATTCAGCAAGCAGCCATGTCTAGATAATATACACGTCTAGGTTATATATCCTTCCCCTTCTCCCTCCTCACCCCTGCCGGGTTTCAGGACAACTCCTTTTTGTATGCGACCGTCTATCATTATACTCAATGGTTTACTGAACCTTACATGGCGTATATATTCATCCTGGTATACATGCTCTGTGTTATTGAGAAATTCAACATCATAATAACCCTCTCCGATAAAGGGATTGATGGTAAAGTAGCCAACCCTGAAGGATGTGATATTCTGGAAGAAGTGAGTGCCCTGGCTGGGATCTATCCGGTAATCAGGGAGTCCTGATTCAACTATAACCCTTGCCTGTGATATCTGCGGCCATTTGATGGGTATGCCAAGCCAGGGGTCTGTTGAGCCCCAGCGTCCGGGACCCACCAGTACATAATTTTTCATATTTTTAACAAAATCACTGTTAAGCTTCTCAAGCAAGACCGTTATTTTCTCATTATTGCTGGCCTTGAATGACTCCGGCTTAACATATATCAGGTCATATATACCACTGATAACGCCATTACCCAGGGCTGAATCAGACATAATAATGGTATCTTCTGTTTTAAACTCGGAAATATTTATTTTCTGAGTCTGGTCGCCTTCCACAATAGGCCTTATCTGCAGGAAATTAAAGATATTGGGCAGCCTTGCCTCTGTCTCCAGGTTAGCGGCAAATTCAATCTCGATAGGGTTACCCATCTCTTTCTGTCCCAGCTCGAGCAGAAACTGCAGCACCTCTGCCAGTGGGAAAGAACTGTGCTTGAGTATATTATCAAATGTTATAATACGCTTGCCCTTTTGTATTATGCCAGGCCGTATGACATTATTATGCAGGTCGTATGTTGATGCTACCTTTTTTAAGGTGCTTTCACTTACCTCATCATTTATTTTAAGCTTTTTGATATTTATCCCGTCATCCACACTGGGAACAAAGCTATCGGTGTTAAGATCAAGGGCATAATATGCTTTCTGTGTCTCCTTCAGCGCCGACTCGGGGGAGCTGAGCTGTAATATCTTAGCCGGATATTTAGGCGAGAAACGCAGCGAGACGCCACCGTCAACTATCAGTTTCCCCAGGCCCATTGCTATATTGGCAATGCCATCGTCAGCATTTTCAGAGCCAATGGGATAAAAATTAATTGAGCGTGCAACACCCGATAATGTCGGGTAATAAATGTCACCATGCATGTTTCCGCACACTTCCTGCAGTATGATCCCCATTTTTTCCTCATCAATCACATTTGCTGTGGCAGTCATATAGGCCTTACTGCTCTTGTAATAAACAGATGCATACACTTCCTTTATAGCATCTGAAAGCATTTTCACCATCACCGGGTTATCAGCCACACGGGGTATCATATATGTTGAGTATATCCCGGCAAAAGGCTGGTAATGACTGTCTTCCAGCTTGCTTGATGAGCGCACAGCTATTGGCAGCTGGTTAGATACTGTTAGGAAGGCATAGAGGTCCTGGTACACCCAGCCCGGCAGTTCGGCCTCCACAAACTTTTGCAGAATCTCTTCATCAGACAGGTCGCTTATCCCGACCTGATAGAGATTATTCCTTTCCATAAACTCATCAAAGACATCGGTGCTCAGCACAACAGTGCGGGGTATGGTTATCAGCAGTCCGGGGTACTTATGAAACAGCTTATGTTTTTTTATTATACTGTTGATAAAGGCCAGTCCCCTCGCTTTGCCACCTATTGAACCTTCCCCTATCCTGCTGAATATCTGGTACTGGTCGAAGGTATTACGGTCAAATTTGGCTATCACCCCCCTGCCCTTACCCAGCCTGAAGCTGGATATGGCCACATATATAAACCTCCTCATATCTTCCATTGATTCAAAGTCGTCCATCCTGATAAACTTAAAAAGCTGTGCCACGGGAAATAATGCCCGTGCATTGAGCCACTTTGAAAAATGGTTACGCTCGGCATGGTAGATAAGTGATTTATCAGGCAGTGTAAGCAGCTTATTCTGAAAACTGTGCAGGTCAGTGGCAATACCGATGGACTCCATGGTATCAGGATTCCTGAATATAAAGGGGCCAAAAGCCAGGTTCTGTATAATGAAATTCCTCAGCTCAATAGACAGGTTCTGTGAATATTTATTCAAAAAGCCCACCTCCAGCTCATCCGCTATCTGTTTTGATCCGGCATCCGATGACTGAAGAAGTAAGGGCATATTGCTATCATCTTTTTTTATTATCCTGCAGAGATCAACACCGGCATCAGTTTTATGAACACCCTCTTTCTTATAGCTTATATCGGATATCACCCCCAGAACATTATATTTATACTTGTCATATAATGCCATTGCGTCCTCAAAATTAGTGGCCAGCAGTATTTTCGGTCTTCCCCTCATTTTAAGCATCTTCTGGTGCGGATTAAGTGCTTCCTGTTGAAAATCCCTTGACTGCTTGAGAATAATCTTGTAGAGGTTAGGCAGGTATGTGGATACATATCGTATTGAATCTTCAACAAGTATAATAGCCTGTACACCAACCACATCTATATCATGCTCGGCATTCATCCTGTCTTCCAGCAGCTTTATAATAGCCAGCAGCAGGCTGGCCTCGCCCAGCCAGCAGAAGATATAATCAACTGCACTGACATCCTCTTTCTGCAACCTCAGCGACACCTCGCGTGAAAAATAGGTAAGGGCTACAATAGGAATGGAAGTATATTTCTCCTTAATCTTGCGGGCTATAGCAAAAACATCTTTTTCCCTGAAATTAAGCATTGATATAACAAGGTCTATCTGCTCTTCTTTAAGTATCTGCATTGCCTCATCCTCACTGTCTGTCTGCATAAAAGAGGGTGGATACCTCAGGTTAAGAGATACATACTCATTGAATATCTGCTCATCAATACGACCGTCTTCCTCAAGCATATAATTATCATAATTACTGCATATAAGCAGAACCTTATGTATGCGTTTCTGCATTAAGAGGTTAAAAGAAGTATCACTGAAGTCATACTTCTGTAATTCCATTATTCCTTCTACTATTGCCATAACTATTTACATTCAGTACATTCTATAAGGGATACACGCTTCTTACCATCCATCCTCACCACCAGGGGTGATTTGAATTCAATATGCTTAAAGAATTGGCCTTTATTCACAGGCTTTTGACTGTTCAGTCTGTCCCAGTCGATAAAACCATCTGATGATGCATGGTCTACAGACAAATACCCCACGTTCATTGATGTTACATTATGAAAAAAATGAGATCCCAGCGAAGCATCCAGGGGGAAGTCAGGGAGACTCACCTCCACGATGACCCTGGCCTGTGATATCTGTGGCCATACCACAGGTATGCCTATGAACCTGTCCCGTGTACCCCATCTACCCGGACCTATCAATATATATTTCTTCTTTTTCGCCAGCATTTCATCATTTATGCTGTCTATCTCCCTGGCCATTTCCTCGGTACGTGTATTATCAAATTTACCGGGATCAAGATATACCACATCATATATATCATCTATCTTGCCGTTACCCATGCTTGTATGGGATATAAGCAGGCATTTATCCCTATCGATTTTTTTCAGGTCAATGTTATATCCAGCCCCGCTGCCGACCAGCGGCTTTACCTGCAAGAGGTAAAAACTGGCCATCCCATCACTGTCAAGCTTAAGATCAACCGCATACTCGATCTCCACTGGTGTACCGAAGGCCTCTTTCACCACATCAAGCACCGTTGACAGTGTTTCAGCCAGTGGTATATAATTATATCTCAATATATTGGCAAAATTGATAACCCTGGGTCCATAGCTGTCGATGCCGGGCTCAATAGTGTCATTATCAGGATTATAGACCGAAGCGCAATGTTTCAGTGTGTTATGTCTCTCAGCGTCTGCTATCTCCAGTTTTACCAGACCGGCATTTTCACCTTCAAGCAGGTTTATCCTCTCCTTCTTCATATCCACCGCGTAAAAATATACCTGGGTGTTTTTTGAAAGGTCTTTCTGTGAAACTATCTCAAGGTCAGGATAGGCAGGAGAGAACCTGAAGGCTTTCTCCCCTTCAACAACATACTGTCCCAGTCCCATTGCCGCAACGGCAAAGCCCTCACCCGGTTTCATATGGGCAACAGGGTAAAAATTATACGACTGTGCTGTGCCGCTGATATGCGGATAGAAGGCATCCTCAAACCTGTTACCCACCACCTCCTGCAGCACTATTGCCATTTTCTCCTGCTCAATCATATAATTGATAGCCTCAAAATATGTACGGGCACTTTTTGAATATATTGAAGCAAAAACCAGCTTGATAGCATCCATTATTATCTTCAGCCTCACATCAAAGTCAGGGTTATTATTCGGCAGCAGGTATGTTCCGAATATTCCTGAGAAGGGCTGGCTCATGGAGTCTTCAAAGAGGCTTGAGGAGCGTACGGCTATGGGCCTGTCCATCAGTTTAAGGAATGAGCGCAGTTTTTTCTCAAGGTTATAGGACAGGTTGCTGGACAGAAACTTCCTTTTCAGATTCTCATAGTCTCTCTCTTTTTTTATTACCTCACCCAGCTTGTTGGTCTCGATAAAAAGGTCAAACTCATCGGTGCCGATAATGATTGTAACCGGACTTTTAATATTGATTCCGGGCGTCAGCTTACCCAGTTCAAACCCGTATATCAGGGTATTGATAAATGCCAGTCCCCTGCCCTTGCCACCCAGGGAGCCGCTGCCAAGACTCACCACATTTGTTTCATCAATAGCTGCCGATTCCACATAGTTAACCACCTTACCCTTGTCCAGCTCGCGTCTTCTTTTTGAAATAAGATCAAGCAAAAAGGTCCTCAGTTCTGAAAGGTTATTGAAATCCTTTATCTTCATAGGGTTGATAATCTTGGCTATCTTAACCTCTCCACGTGCCATAAGCCACAGGGAGAAGTGGTTTTTCATTGCATGATAGACAAGTGAATCCTCAGGTATCGTCTTAAGGTACTGCTCAAACTCATTCATTGATTTAGCTACAGCTATCTGCCTTCCCATATTATCACGGTATACAAAATGCCCGAATCCGAGGTAATAGTTAATAAATGATTTAAGGTCCTGCAGCAGGCTCTGTGAATTTTTATTGATAAAGTTTGACTTGAGTGAATGGGCATACTTTGAATTTTCAGGATCTGATGACTGCAGCACCGTAGGGAGATTGGGCAATTCGCTTTTCACGTACTGTATAAGTTCATAACCGGCTTTATCATATGGTTTATTGTCCTTGGGAAACCTCATATCCGATATCACGCACAACATATTATCCTGATAATTCTCATACACCCTTATGGCTTCTTCGTAGCTTGTAGCCAGCAATATTTTGGGTCTTGCTCTCATCTTAAGCACCTTATAAAGCTCATCAGAACTGACATCCTCTATCAGGTGCTTTGTTTGTTCCATTACCAGTGTATAGAGGGTAGGCAGGTAGCTGGAGTAATACTCGGCTGAGTCTTCTACAAGCAAAATAACACGTGTGACTCCTTTCCTGGTGTCATTCTCAACATTAACCCTGTCTTCCAGCAGTTTAACCATGGCAAAGAATACCCTTGACTCACCTGTCCATACAAAATATTCATCAAAAGGAAAGCCTTCTGCTCTCTTCTTCTTTACAAAGTCAACATCACCCGGACTGTTAAGAAGCAGGAATGTGGGTATATACGGATATTTCTGGTTTATCTTCAGGCATAGCTTCATGGGATTCTCCTTCTCCACCCCCACCATAACAATGATAAGATCAAAATGCTTGGATCTCAGTCTCTTCATGGCTTCATCGAGTCCGGATACACCCGTCACCCTGGGCATGGAGGTAAGGTTAAGCTGGTGATATTCACCGAAGATATATTCTGAGAACCGGCCTTCTCCCTCTATTGAGTAGGCATCATAC
Organism: Bacteroidales bacterium; assembly: GCA_034521735.1. GTDB lineage: Bacteria > Bacteroidota > Bacteroidia > Bacteroidales > VadinHA17 > UBA9300. The sequence continues at coordinate 297,435 of JAXHLX010000002.1, read as the reverse complement.
AGGTTGGCCACCAGCAATATTTCCTTAACCTTAAAGGGCATAAGGTCATGGAAGATATCCCTTTCAGCATTATGTCTTTCAAGAAACCTTTGCAGCAGTTGCCTGGATGAAGTACCGGGCTCTATCTCTTCATCAAAGGTAGCCGTTTCGGGAATATTCATCATGTCCCTGGCAAGAATGCTGTTTATAAACCCTGTTACCAGGCTGGCCAGGTTTTCAATAAGATCTTTTTCCTCCGCCAGGAAAGGTCCTGTATCATCATGTTCAAACTCCCTGGTATAAAAGACCTCTATTGACCCTTTTATATTATCGATTGTAGTAAATTGCTTTTTCAGCACCCATTTTGTCTCATCGAAATCAGAGCTGGTAAACACCTTATTGCGATAAGTTATCCTTGCCACGGTGAACTGCGGATACTGCCATGCCGGTGGTAAGGTATGAACAATCTTCTGCAATGTCTCATCAATGGATTTACCTTCCTTTATGATGGCTGTGGTACGGTTAATACATGCCAGTTCCTTTAGTCTTTCCTGCTGGTCATACAGCAGTTTATTGAATCCATTATCCTGGTTCTTATCCATATGAGGGCAAGGGTTTTTTGAATCACTTAAATATACCTTTTTATCGAGTAAAAAAAAAGGTGTTCCGCAGAACACCACTTAATAATAATCTGAAAAAATGGAAGCGTCACAATCTTTCTTATGAGACGGGCATGATTCTTATTAAGAATAAAATTTTAAACGAATGTAACAGCCTCCTTTTGATAAATAAAAAATCACCTATTTCGATTCCCATGTAGAGCCTGACCTGAGCAGATCATCCACATTTTTTATTGCAGCATCTTCCTGCACCTTTTTGATCTGTCCTTTTACAGCCATATCATATGTCGGGGCTGCTACACTGCGGATAATACCCAGGGCAACCGGATAAGCGGGATACTTCATATTGGCCAGCATGGTATGCAGCCCGGGTGTATTATCTTCAGCATCATGTACAAGCAGGTCTTTCTCGCTTATCCCATTGCCAAGCTTCACCACTTTAAGTTTAAGCCCGTCAAGCATAATCCCCTTATCCCTGTCCTTGCCGAATATCATTGGCTGTCCCTGCTTCAGCACAATTGTTGTATCTTCCCTTGTCTGGCGGTCACTCAGTTCCTTATACACCCCGTCATTGAAAATAACACAGTTTTGCAGTACCTCAACAACTGATGTGCCCTCAAAAAGGGCTGCCTGTTTATATATTTCTGTAGACAGTTTGACATTTGTATCGATTGTACGGGCAAAAAACTTCCCCTTTGAACCTATTACCAGTTCACCTGGTGAAAATGGTTCCTCAACGGTGCCATAGGGGGATGTTTTTGTCTTTGCCCCCTTCTGTGAGGTAGGTGAATACTGGCCTTTTGTGAGGCCATATATCTCATTATTAAAAAGTATAATATTAATATCGATATTACGCCTTATGGCATGGATGAAATGGTTTCCGCCTATAGCCATGGCATCACCATCGCCCGTAATCTGCCATACGCTCAGATCCGGATTGGCAACCTTCACCCCGGAGGCTATGGCCGGCGCACGTCCGTGTATACTATGAAAGCCGTAAGTATTGAGGTAATAAGGGAATCTGGAAGAGCACCCTATACCTGATATAAAGGCATATTTTTCTTTAGGAATATCCAGATCGGCCATGGCCCTGGTAATAGCGCTCAGTATGGCGTGATCGCCACATCCCGGACACCATCTTACTTCCTGATCACTCTTAAAATCTTTCGGACTATAATCAAATTTCTTTTCAGCCATAATTTATTCCTCCAGGATCTTTTCGCATTGTTCTTCAATCTCTTTACAGGTAAAAGGCAGTCCCTGTATTTTATTTATCTTTTTAAACTTAAAGTCTTCAAACTCCATCCTCAGGTATTTAACAAATTGTCCTGCATTTAATTCAGCAACCACCAGCTTATCAAATTTCGAAAATACATGAGCTGTGTTCTCCGGTAAGGGATTTATATAGTTAAAGTGAGCCAGGCTTACCTTCCTTCCTTTCTTGCGCAGATCACGCACCGCTGTCAGCAAATGGCCATAGGTTCCTCCCCAGCCTATAAGCAAAAGGTCTCCCTCAATGTCACCGTATGTTTCAAGAGGCGGCACCTTACTCACCACGGCTGCCACTTTTCCGGCTCTCGCCTTTACCATATATTCATGGTTCTCAGGTATATAAGACACAGTGCCCTTCACTGTTTTTTCCAGTCCGCCAATCCTGTGTTCCCTTCCTGCGATACCGGGTACAGCCCATCTTCTTGACATTGTCTTTTCATCCCTGTCATATGGAAGGAATTCATCGTCCCCCTCTTTCACCAGTGGTGCTTTTATCCCGGGCAGCGAACTCATGGAAGGTATACACCAGGGCTCCGAGCCGTTAGCCAGGAACCCGTCTGTCAGCAATACTACCGGCACCATATGCTCCAGTGCTATCCTTGCTGCTTCAAAGGCATAATGGAAGCAGTTGGACGGTGTACTCGCTGCTATCACCACCAGAGGACATTCGCCGTTTCTGCCATATAGTACCTGGAGGAGATCAGCCTGTTCTGTCTTTGTTGGCAGGCCTGTTGACGGTCCACCCCTTTGTACGTTAACAAGCACCAGTGGCAGCTCTGTCATAACAGCCAGGCCCAGTGCCTCGGATTTAAGTGCCAGTCCGGGTCCGGATGTTGATGTCACTGCCAGGTTACCGGCAAAGCTTGCACCTATGGCGGTACATATGCCGGCAATCTCATCCTCTGCCTGGAAGCTTTTCACGCCCAGGTCTTTTCGTGCCGCCAGTGTCTCCAGAACACCTGTAGCCGGGGTAATGGGGTAGGATCCTATAAACAGTTCCAGTCCGGCCTTCTCGGCTGCAGCCAGCAGTCCCCATGAAGTGGCTGTGTTACCATCTATGGTGCGATAGAGTCCTTTTTTTATATCAGCGGGACTGACCTTGTAAACGGGACTCATAGCTTCGATTGTCTCTCCGTAATTATACCCCGCCCTGAGCACCGCACTGTTAGCTTCAATGATTTTCGGTCTCTTACTGAACTTACCTTTAAAATAATCTTCGGTATAATCCAGGTCGCGGCCAAACAGCCAGTACACCATTCCCAGGGCAAACATATTCTTTGTACGCAGCACCGTCTTGGGATCAAGACCATAATCTTTCAGTATCTCCTTGACCATGGTGCTTATGGGTGCAGAGATAACATTAAAGTCACTTAGTTCACCGCTGCTCCTGGGATCGCTGTCATACCCTGCCTTTTCTATGTTTTTCTCCGTGAAATTATCTTCATCGATAACAATTGTACCTCCTTTCAGGGTAAATTTTGCATTTGCCTTAACTGCCGCCGGATTCATTGCGACCAGAACATCGGCATAATCACCCGGTGTGAACACTTCAGAATGTCCGACATGCACCTGGAATCCGGATACACCTCCTACCGTACCCTGGGGGGCCCGTATTTCTGCAGGATAATCCGGGAATGTAGACAGGTCATTACCAAAAAGTGCTGAAGTATTGGAGAATAATGTCCCGGTAAGCTGCATACCGTCACCAGAATCTCCCGAGAAACGTATTACTACCTCTTCCCGTTCGATGACTCGCTCACTCTTACTCATAATTTTGTTTTATAGAAATATATTTGAAAATCAAAGATACGCTCGCCAAATCTATTAAACTAAATACACCACCGAATTCGTAAAAACAAATGCATACGAGTATTATAAATTAATCATATGCAATGGAAAATTGTAAGTATTCTGTTTTTATGGTTTCAATGATTAAAATATTGCCCGTTCTACTTATGCAAAATTAAGCAAATTCATTTGTGAAAATTCAACAAAAAACACTTTTTTGAACATGATTTTGGTCATGTTTTTCTTAATAACGAAATTTAGCAATAAATATTGAATATATGGCAATAGTAATAGCTGTAAGAAGGAAAAAGCCGAAGACAGAAATAAATCAGAGCCACAGGTCTTTTACCTGCAGGGAAACATCTTTCTCGAAAAACATGCGGGCTATTTTTTCAAAGTATTCCGTATAGTCAGACACATAAAATTTATCTGCTGATTTTGCAGCTCCCATATTAAGCAGATTATTTTCTTCAAGCATTCTTCTTAGTTCCAGAGCCACCACACGGGCTGAATCAACCACCTCAATATCAAAGTCATAGAACTTGCTGATCTGATTTCTTATAAGCGGATAGTGTGTACATCCCAGTACCAGGGCTTCTAATCCGGAAAGTCTGTTATCAGAGAGGTAGGTACGGATAATGGCATTGGAAATATCGTCAAAAATAAAGCCTTCCTCAATCATTGGCACAAGCAGCGGTGTGGCAAGTGAAACTATTTCTGATTCCGGGCATCTTTTTTTAAATTCTTTCCCGTAGGTACCTGAGCTTATAGTACGTTTTGTGCCAATAACACCTACCCTTGAAAATTCTCTTGATGCTATATAGTCAATAACCGGTCCGATAACATCGAGTATCAGCACCTTATCTCCATACTCCTTCCTGAGCACTGTATAGGCTGAAGCAGAAGCCGAGTTACAGGCCACCAGTACGATCTTGGCACCGTGATCTATCAGGAATTCAGTGATCTTACGGCTGTAGGTAATAATGGCACCTTCTGACTTATCGCCATATGGCAGGTGGGCCGTATCGCCAAAATACACCAGCTCCTCACCGGGAAGGATCTGCTTGATGGCATGTGCCACCGTCAGCCCGCCCACACCTGAGTCAAATATTCCGATAGGATTATTCTTAGCCGGTTTATTCACTTTATTCATGAGACCTCTTCGCCGGTTTAATGCTCTTTTTTTACGAAAAAATGACCATCCACCGGGGATGGTCATCCTCATTGTATTATTAATTCTTACTGCATACCCAGCTTGGTTTTCACCTTTTCAAGTATATTCTCGCTTTTTGCTTCATCGAAATAGATTATCGGTCCGCGTGAAAGATCGAAGATATATGTAAAACCATTCTCCCTGGCCACGTCGGCTATTGCCTTCTCTGCCTTGGCTATTACGGGCTGCATCAGTTGCTGCTGCTGCCGCTGCAGCTGCTGGTCGGCATTCTGCTCGAAATTTCTTATCCTCTGCTGAAGTTGCATCAGTTCCTCTTCCTTGGTCTGGCGCACTATATCCGAAAGATTATCAACATTCTCGGTATAATCATTGAGCTTATTATTATATTCGACCTGCATGGCTTCCAGTGTATTCTGCAGTTCGGTCTGCAGGGCCTGCATCTGGGTCACTATAGTGTCCCTTTCAGGCATTATTGAGAATAGCTCATCAGAGTTTATATGTCCGAATTTATAGTCCTGCGCTGTTGCATTCTGGCTGAATGACAAGATCATTACCATTGCCAGCAATCCAATTAATTTCTTCATCGTTATCATTTTTGTTTTTAACATTGCAAATGTAATTAATTAATTATTATAACCTAACTTTTCAAGCACTTCATCACTAAGATCATACCTCGGATCTGTATACAACATATTCATGCCTGCGGAGGTATCAAATATCACTGCGTAATTGCCATCGGCAGCAATTTCTTTAACAGCATTATAGATCTCGTCCTGTATAGGCTGTACCAACTCCTGCCTCTTCTTATACAGTTCGCCCTCCACTCCAAAATACCTTGTCTGGAGCTCTTTTGCCTCCTGTTCTTTATTAATGATCTCCTCCTCGCGCCTGGTCTTTTCTTCGCGCGACAGCAGCACCACTTCGTTCTGGTAATTCTTGTACATCTGCTCCACCATCTCATAGGCGTCGTTTATCTCCTTCTCCCATCCTTGTGACAGCTCATCAAGCCTTTCCTGGGCTGCCGTATAGCTGGGGATATTATTAAGGATATATTCAGTATCTACAAAAGCATATTTCTGTGCTGTGGCTGTGCCCGCCAGAAATATCAAAGCTGTGAATAATAGTGTTATTTTTCTCATAACTGATAATTTTTAATTTCTAAAATTGTTGTCCCATTACAAAATGGAACTGGTGACCATGTACATCCTTTCCGGGTACAGGGTCAAAGCCATAAGCCCAGTCGATACCCAGCAGCCCGAACATCGGCAGGTTGGCGCGCAAGCCCACCCCGGCTGACCGGTGCACATCGAAGGGGTTAAATTCTTTCAGTTCATACCAGGCCTTGCCTGCTTCCAGGAATACAAGGCCGTATATTGTTGCCTGTGGATTAAGCGTGATGGGGTACCTCATTTCAAAGGTAAGCTTTGTATAAACATTACCTGAGGGCACAGTGTTGCCATTGCTTACAACGTTGGGTGTCAGGGAGCCATTTTCATATCCCCGCAGTGCTATAACATCACGTCCGTAGAAGCTGTAGCCTGTCATACCATCTCCTCCAAGGTAGAAATTCTCGAATGGTGAGGGGCCTATGTCGCTGTTATAATGACCGAGGTAACCAAAGGCAAACTTTGGTGCCAGAACAAACTTATCAAACAGCTCATAATAATACTCACCCTTGAATAACCATTTATGGAATTCTATCCATTTATATTTTTCCTGTTGTGTTGCATTGCTGTAGTCTTTCCCTGAAAACAATGAATAAGGCGGTGTAAGCTGCAGGGATAGGTTAAAGGTGGATCCTCCTCTTGGATATATAAGGTTTGGGCCGCTGGAGAACCGCGTCAGCCGCGTGGTAACAGACAGAAGGTTGGATACACCGTTGCGAAAGAGGAAGCTGTAAACATTATAATTATTAAGGTTATACCTCTGGTAGCTCAGTTCGCTATACAGGCTGAAGTAGTTATCAGGGCGCTCAAGTCTTTTACCCAGACCTATGGTGACTCCGTCGATTATCATGGACTGCCTGCTTTCCTCACCTTTCGCACTGCCGTTGGTCATAAGGGACCGGTATGCCGACACATTGAATGTATTTGGCTTTTTACCTCCCAGCCAGGGTTCAACAAAGGATACATTATATGACTGGTATACCCTTCCGTTCGATTGAGCCCTTATGCTTAGCGATTGTCCGTCGCCACTTGGGTATGGTCTCCAGTGCTCGGGCTTAAAAAAGTTCTTGATGGCAAAATTATTGAATCTCACACCTACGGTACCCACAAGCATACCTGCACCCCAGCCGCCTGAAATCTCAAACTGGTCATTAGCCCTTTCTTCAAGTGCATATTCGAGATCCACATTGCCCTCACCGGGATTCATCAATGGCTGCGGATTAATCTTTTCAGGATCAAAATGGCCCAGCACGGCTATCTGTCTGGCCGAGCGCATAATGGCATCTTTACTGAACAGGTCGCCGGGCAGGGTATACAGTTCTCTTCTGACCACATGCTCATTGGTTCGTGTATTACCTTTAATGATAACTTTGTTGAGTGTTGCCTGCTCTCCCTCCTGTATACGTATCTCCAGGTCGATAGAGTCATTGCTTATATCTGTCTCAACAGGTATAAGGTTAGAGAAAAGGTAACCGTTATTAAGGTAGAGTGAAGAAACTGCATCCTCATCATAGTTAAGCCTTTCATCCAGAAGGTTCTGATTATACACATCGCCCTCATTAATATTAAGCACCTCATCCAGCAAGCCCTGGGGATAGACACTGTTGCCCACCCATTCTATATCACCGAAGCGGTACTGATCCCCTTCATCCACCATTATAGCCATCAGCACCCTGTCTTCTGACTCCTGCATGATAGTGTCTTTTACAATTCTGAAATCACGGAAGCCGTTCTCGTTATAAAAGTCAACCAGACTCTGCTTATCCTCCTCAAACATATCCTCCACATATTTGGATGCCTTGAAGATATTAAGGTTCTTCTTCTTGGTATTCTTCATTACCCTGCGCAGCCTCTTATCATCGAAGGTCTCATTACCTTCAAATACTATATCACTTATCTTAACCCTCTCGTTCTTATCAATATGAATATTCAGTTTGATATTATTAGGGCTTTCGGGATCTGCTTTCTGTACCATCCGCACCCCGGTGTTCAGAAACCCTTTCTCCACAAAATGATCACGTATGATTGAACGTGTGTTTGAAAGAACATGATCAGTAAGCTGGCTTCCGCTTACCAGGTTTATCTTGTCTGTTATATTCTGTATCTCGTTCTTCTTCAGGCCATAATATTCGACTGACGAAATTCTTGCCCTTTCAGCCAGCTGTATCTCCAGGAATATGGTATCTGACCGGGTATCCGTTGCCTTTATTTTAACATCTGAAAACAGGCCCTGCTCCCACAATTTTTGCACCGCCTGTGTTATTGCGTCGCCCGGCACAAGTATCCTTGAATATTTCCTTATACCTGAAAGCCCAACAATGGCGTTGGTATCCAGATACTTAACTCCTGTTACTTTAATGTCACCCACAACATATTCGACCGGATCGGTATAATCAACTATGCGTATACCTTCCTGCGCCTTTATATCGACTGTGTTAAGAGCCAGGATGCCTGCCACCAGTAATATCAAAAATCGTCTCAACATATTAATTTTCATTTTCATGCACCTGTTCACTTGTTTTTCCAAATCTTCTTTCTCTTTTCTGATACTCCATCAGGGCCTTGTATAATTCCTCTTTACCAAAATCAGGCCAAAGTGTTTCGGTGAAATATAATTCACTGTAAGCAATCTGCCAGAGAAGAAAATTACTGATACGTATTTCCCCGCTTGTCCGGATAAGCAGTTCAGGATCGGGAATGCCTTTTGTTGTAAGGAAATCCTCGAATAGCTTATCGTCAATATTAGCCGGATCAATCCTGCCTTCCTTAATTTTATATGCAATATCCCTTACTGCCTTAACCATTTCCCACCTGGAGCTGTAACTGAGGGCAACAATAAGGGTCATCCCGCTACACTGCGATGTTTTCTCCAATGTTTCATCAAGGCTTTTCCTTACACCTGCTGACAAACGGTCAATATCACCTATCACTTTCAGTGTGATATTATTATCCACCAGTTTTTTTGTCTCATTGTTCAATGAATTAACCATCAGCTCCATCAGTGCCTCCACCTCTTCCCAGGGCCGGTTCCAGTTTTCTGTGGAGAAAGCATAAAGGCTGATATTCCTGATGCCCAGTTCGGCTGCAGACTCAATAATCTCCCTTACCGAATCAACCCCTTTCTGATGCCCGTAAATACGGTCCTTACCCCTTTGCACGGCCCATCTTCCATTACCATCCATTATGATGGCAACATGCTCCGGCAAGCGTTTAAGATCTATATTGTCTTTTAAAGACATTTTTAATACCTTTTTCTTTTTCTCTCGTAATCATCATATGCCGGACAGCTAAGTAAATTATGGAACATTTTCCATGTAACTGTCACTCCTGCAAACATATACCAGTCATTATTATGAGTCCAGGCATGATGATCAGGGTTAATATTATCAATTAAGCCGTCAAAGTTATCATAAAATGTTTTACGAAACCCATATTCGAGCTCTAATCCTGTGTTTTTATATATATTAACTTTAAACCCAACTGATATTGGTATTACAGCTGTGTATTTCAGGTCTGCGGCATTTGAAAAACACAATCCGCCCCCAAGGGCAAAATAAGGAGTATAATCCCACCACTTGCCCGTTGTGGTATATGGCAGGAAATTGAATTCAAACTGGAATGCCCATTCCAGCAGTGATGATTCAAATGATTGAGCCCTTGACTGCTGGTAGTCATTATCAAAGTCAAGGTCATTCCCCCGTATCTTTCCGTAGAAAATATTTGTTCTGATGGCATGCCTGGGGTGAAAATTATAGCGGTAGATAATACCCAGGGCGGGTGACGGGGCATAAAAATACTTCTCAGGGTTAATGTCACCCATATAATATGATATCCCTCCGAAAACACCATAATCAGAATCTCTCTGGGCATTCAGGGGAATAACAAAAACCAATAATAATACAAGCAATAAGTACCTCTTCATCTATACGTTCATTCCTTTTATCACTCTTTAAAAGACGGTAATCCTTTTTCCGTTGTTTTCAGTTTCTTTGTAAAAACGAAAGTCATAAAGTAATAAACGTCGTTAGAACTGGAATATTGCGAGGTATAGCCATCAATATAATCAGAGCTTGTATATCGAAATCCAAAATCAAAACCTATCAGCGTATTGGGGCTTAAAAGATAATTTGCACCAAAACCGAGAGGTATTGCCAGTGCCGCCCCGGAATCTTTCTCTATCACTGCAGCCAGCTTATCATTAGGATTAACCTTATAGATGGCTGATCCTATCCCCGTATACACAAAGGCATCGATCCTTGCAATGAATGAATCGAATACTTCATCACCTTTAACAAACCTGTAACTGCTTTCCGCGCTGTTCTTTAATAAGTAGTATTCGGCCGTAAGCATGGGTTCGAACAGTGATGTTGCCGATTCAAAAGCTCTTTCCACATTACTTCCTTTCTCATCGGTGGCGTGCAGGTATCCATAATTAAGGCTGAAGCTGACAGCAAATTTTTCCTTAATGCGGTATCTCATGCCCCCTTTTATATTAAAACGGTTCTGGGATATGGTGAAATCTTTCAGACCCAGGAAGTTATCACCTTTACTGTATCCCCCGATATCGCCAAAAACCTGGGATGTACCAAAGCCGCCGTAGACCTCATACCTTCGTAGCTTCCAGAGCTGTCCGCTGGCGAGTGGAGATAAAAAAACCAGCACAAAGAGAAGCAGGAAAACCCGTTTCATAATTTCTTTCTTATAAGTAATTATATACAAATATAATAATCCATACAGAACAATCCTAAACTAAGTATTAAAAAGATAATCAATTACAACGACGGCTGCCCATAATGCACATCAATTACGGTGGTCGGCGCCCCACATTAGTTTATTACGCAGGGTGCTGAAAAAGTCCTGGCCTTCAACATTAATTGTTTTAATGGTATAGCCGGCCCTGCTAATAATCAATTCACGGAAAAAAGGCAGGCGCACTGATCTGAAATCACATGTGACAAGGTACTCCGGGCTCCTGCCTTCAACCACAAGTCGCAGCCGGCTATGTCCGGGCAGGACTATAGGCCTGACACTCAGTGTGTGAGGCGACAGAGGTGAAATAATAATACTCTCGTCTGAGGGGGATAATATAGGTCCTCCCGTACTCATATTATAGGCTGTAGAACCGGTTGCAGTGGATATTATCAGGCCGTCAGCCCAGTAAGTATTCAGATACAGATCATCAACATACACTTTTACCATTATCATATTCAGGTCGGCCTTCTGCACTGTAATATCATTAAGGGCCACATTGGATGTACCCATGGCTCCGAAAGGTTCCAGAAGCTCAATAAGGTGGCGGTTAATAACAGTATATTCCCTGCTGATTATCTTTTTCAGTGAGCCTGCAATATCATCATGTATATTTGCCAGAAAGCCCATACGGCCGGCATTAACCCCTGCAATGGGGATGCCTGAGTCCCGCACCTGCAGCACCGATTCAAGGAAAGTACCGTCGCCTCCTACACTGAGCACCAGGTCGGGACTGATATTTTCATTATACAGGTTCCTGAACAATCTGAAAGAGTTGTCGCCAACTACCTTTGACAGGTTTTCATGCAGTATGATATCTATATCATAGCTTTTCAGCACCGATAAGATATCCTTTATACAGTCAGCTGTTTTCTTCCCGTTATCAGATCCGAAAATGGCAATCTTATTGAGCATTGGTAATAAATTTAAACATCCAGGTAACGCATAAATGAATCAAAACGGTCAGAGTAGAAGTTATCCATATCATCATCATCATCACCGTGCCAGGCCGTCACCTCATACTCATAACGTTCAAATGTCCTTATTACAGGCATCAGGTTACCGGTATTAAGCTTAATGGTCACCTCCATCCTGGTAGAATCAGGATGTGATGATATATAAAGGTTAAGTATCCTTGCATTATTGCTTTCAATGATCTGTGCTATCTGCGATAGTGAATAATCATTCTGCAGTATATCCAGGACTATCATACCGCCCGGCTCCTTTAGTGATGACATTTCCGCCAGCTTCTCTATCAGTCCGTTTACAAGTATCACTCCCTTATAATGATTATGGTCGTCAAGAACAGGTATAGTTGTGAGTTTAAGTCTGGCCGCAAGGCTTATTATATCAAATATATGCTGATCAAGCCTTACAAAGGGTTTCATCAATGACAGTTTATGGTTGCCTATGGCTTGTTCAGGATCATTCTGGTCGTAAATATCGCTGTCGGATATAAGTCCCAGAAACTCCATATTATTGACTATAGGCAAATGGGATATCCGGAATACCTCCATCCAGTTAAGGGCATTCTGGCCTGTATCAGAGGTTTTTAATTCAGGTACTTCTTCAGATATGAGTTCTTTTGCCAGCATTTCAATTGCTTCTTATTCTTATTTTCCCATTATTAAGGACACAACTAAAGTAATGAAAAAAATATTTATTATTGTTTAATTCATTTCTTATATCAAAATTTGCATAAACAGTTACAAACATGACAAGATTAAGTGTAAATATCAACAAAATCGCCACAATAAGAAATGCAAGGGGAGGCAATATCCCTGATGTGCACAGGGCAGCAATGGAATGTGAAAGGTACGGCGCTGAAGGCATAACCGTACATCCGCGTCCGGATGAGAGGCATATCACATATAATGATGTACGGACAATAAGGCCTGATATAAAGACCGAGTTCAATATTGAAGGCTACCCTTCTGACAGCTTTATTAAACTGGTGACAGAGGTAAAGCCCCACCAGGTAACACTTGTACCGGACCCACCCGATGCCATTACATCAAACGCAGGATGGGACACCCTCAAGCATGCATCCTTTCTGAAAGATGTGATCGCTGCCTTTAAGGAAGCGGGAATACGTACCTCCATTTTTATAGAAACGGATATAAGTAAAATAGAGGCTGCAAAAGATACCGGCTGTGACAGGCTGGAGCTGTATACCGAACCCTATGCCACAGGCTATCCCTCTGATCCGGAAAAAGCTATAGACCCCTTCGTCACGGCAGCTGTTGAAGCCAGAAAACTGGGACTGGACCTTAATGCCGGCCACGACCTTAACCTGGAGAACCTTAAGTATTTCTCTGAAAACATACCCTGGCTGAAAGAAGTATCAATAGGCCATGCACTGATATCCGATGCACTGTATTATGGCTTGCAGAATGCAATAGGCATGTATAAAAGATTACTTGTAAGAGACTGAAATGGCAAGGATAAGGATTTTTTATAAGTGACTGAAAATGTAAGGATAAGAAATTATGGATTTATATTACAGGGAATATGGTGAAGGCTACCCTCTTATTATCCTTCATGGCTTATACGGCTCGTCCGATAACTGGATATCCATTGCCGGCGAACTGTCAGACAGTTACAGGGTGATACTGCCGGACCTGAGGAACCATGGCCGCTCAGCTCATGATCCCGTGCACAGCTATGAGGCAATGAGCAAAGACCTGTATGAGCTTGCGACCCGGCTTGACACCGGTAAATTTATTCTTGCCGGTCACAGCATGGGTGGTAAGGCCGCCGCATACTTCGCCAGGCAGTGGCCGGAAATGCTTGCCGGTCTGGTAGTGATAGATATCTCTCCCTTTAAAGAACACCCGGAGCAGAGTATATCAGGAAGTGTGCATGAGCTGATACTGAAAAAAATGACTGAGACCAATCCTTCAGAAATAAAAAACAGGAAGGAAGCCGACCGGCTGTTCAGGGAAGTAAGCCCTTCGGTGAAAGTCAGAAACTTCCTGCTCAAGAACCTGCACAGGAATAATAAAGGTGTCTTTGAATGGAGGCTCAATCCGGAATACCTGTATGATCAGCTCGACAATATATATGACGGACTTGATATACCAGGCACCGATGAGACTGAGCCCATAAGCGGTTTCCCTGTCTTTTTTCTAAGGGCAATGGAATCGGGTTATATAAGAGAAGACGATTATAAACCCATACAGCGTCTTTTCCCTGCGGCTGAAATAATTGAAGTGCCCGGCACCAGCCACTGGATACATGCTGAAAAACCGGAGCTTATAATAAAGCTGATAAAGGAGAATTTCCCTGTCTGAGTCCCGCCAGGCAGCGTATGAGCCTGTCCGGCAACGGCACACTCCCTCAATCCCCGAAAACAGTGACAGACTCTATCCTTTCGGCAGTAATGGTGTCGTTATCCCTGAACTTCAGGAATACCTGCGTCAGGGCAATAACATCCTTTTCGCAATACCTGGCTATTCTGTTAATATCATTATCCTTCCAGTACACCTCTGCTACCATGGATCCGTCAATATCATCCTTTGGTGTATCAATGCCAAGCAGTTCTGCTATCAGTGCAAGAGAGGTATAGTGTTTATAATCGCCGAACTTCCACAGCTCCATGGTGTCAAGCAGTCCCACCTCCCATGGTTTCCTGCCGGCATTATCCAGCAGGGAAGGTATCCTGATTCCGTTTATCAGCATGCGGCGGGCAATATAAGGATAGTCAAATTCTTTGCCGTTATGGGCACAAAGCACAGCCTCCCTGTTTCGGCAAAAACCACCTAGCATGGAGGAAAAGTCATCCAGCAACTGCTTCTCATCATGTCCGTAAAAAGATTTAATTCTGAGTGACATATTATCTTCCGAACCAGTAATAAAACCTGCCGATATACATATTATCTTCCCGAATTCAGAATATATCCCGGCCCTGGAATAAACATCGGCAGCACTCTGTTCAGCAGTTCTGAAATAAGAGGACTTCTTATCCCACATCTGCTGTAATGCCGGACTCATCTTTTCGAATGCAGGCACTGCAGGGGCTGTCTCAATATCGATAAAAAGTATCCTTCCCGGGTCAGTATCTTTCAATAGCTTCATGTATCTATAATTTTAATTTGCATCTGTCTCAACCATTAATCCGCCGGAGCCGGCTTCTCATCAGCCTTAACCAAACATCAGTTTGCCGGAGCCGGCTTTTCATCAGCCTTAACCAAACATCAGTTTGCCGGGGCAGGCTTTTCATCAGCCTTAACCAAACATCAGTTTGCCGGGGCAGGCTTTTCAGCAGCCGGACAGGAGTTAAGATATTTTTCAAGGGCAGACACAAGCATATCAATGGCAACCTCGTTTTCCCCGCCCCCGGGTATTATTATGTCGGCATACCTTTTTGTAGGCTCAATAAACTGCAGGTGCGAAGGCTTAACAGTCTCATAATACCTCTCCAGCACCATATCTATATTACGCTCCCTCTCTTCCATGTCGCGATAAATAACCCTGGCCAGACGGTCATCAGGATCGGCATCCACATAGGCTTTAATATGCATCTTCTTCCTCAGCTCAGCATCGGTCAATACCAGTATGCCTTCAATAATTATCACTCTGGCAGGCTTAATGGCAATATACTCATCACTGCGTGTGCATGTGATATATGAATACTGTGGCATATTAACACTGTATGCCCGTCAGACAGAGCTTCAATATGTTTATTCAGCAGGCTGAATTCAATTGAACCGGGATGATCAAAATTGATTTTTTGCCTTTCTTCCAGTGGCAGGTGCCTGTTATCCTTATAATAAGCATCCTGCGGAATCATTATAACATTTTCATTACCCAGCAGTTCCATCACCTTTCGTGTAACCGTTGTCTTACCCGATCCGGTGCCGCCGGCAATTCCTACAATCAACATATTTTATTACTTTTGTCAATAATATTTGAATCAAAAATACTAATTTCTGTCAATGAATAAAGGAATCAAATATTTATAAGCTCAGAAAGGGCTTAACAGAATAAAATGAATAAAAATTTTAAACCTGTATATCTTCTATGACCAGTTTATACCCTCTTAAGTTTTTGCCAGTTCTGAAAGAAAAAGTATGGGGAGGCAACAGCCTGGCCGCCAGGTATGGCAAAAAAGCGGATCCGGAAGCCAGGATAGGGGAAAGCTGGGAGCTGTCGGGTATACAGGGTGATATCTCACAGGTAGCAAACGGTTTTCTTGAAGGGAACAGCCTGGAAGAGATTATTGAAGTCTATATGGGCGACCTTGTAGGCGAGGATATATTTGAAAAATTCGGTCGCGAATTTCCGCTGCTGGTAAAACTGATTGATGCTGCAGACGACCTATCTGTACAGGTACACCCCGGTGATGATCTGGCAAGGGAGAGACATCATGCCTGGGGCAAGACAGAGATGTGGTATATCCTTGAGGCTGCTGATGACGCCCTTATCTATACCGGTTTTAAGCAGGAGATGAGCAAAGAGTCCTGTATCAGGTCCCTGGACGAAGGGAATATTGACAAAATGCTTAACACAGAGAAACCATCGCCGGGCGATGTATTTTTTCTGCCCCCCGGACGCATCCATGCAATAGGCAAAGGTGTTATACTGGCTGAAATAACACAGGCATCGGATATAACATACAGGATATGGGACTGGAACAGGAATGGCCTTGATGGCAAGCCGCGTGAAATGCATACGAAACTGGCTGTTGATGCCATCGATTATAAGGCCTGTGATTCCTATAAAACAAAGGCAGATCCGCAACTGAACAGCACTGTTAACTGTATTGACTGTGATTACTTTACTACCAGCATTATAGAGGCAGACCGGAAGATGATAAAAGATTATTCGCTTATTGACAGCTTTGTGGTATATATTTGCACAGAAGGCAGAGCAGTGCTGGAATGGGAAGATAAGAAGATGGATTTACTCAGGGGCGATACAGTGCTTGTACCGGCCATTATGAACAGCATGCTTATTAATCCCGATCCGGCAGCAAGGCTGCTGGAGGTATATATAAGGACTAAGACGAAAGAATAAGCAGAACAAATCAACAGGATAAAATGATAAAAAAATTTATATGGTTGGTAATGGCAACTGTTATGATAACAGCCTGCCAGTACAGCAGAAAGGAAGAGAGCAGCAGGGAAAAAGGGGCTGAAAATGCCGGAACACAGCTTAAAAAATATTATAATGAAGGACGGCTGGTTAAGGAAGTTACCTTTAAAGACAGTATAAGGCATGGCATATGCCGTAATTATTATGACGATGGACGGCTGAAAAGAACCATATGGTACGAGAATGGCGTGAAAGAGGATACATCCAAATGGTATTACCCCTCGGGTAGAGTGTACCGTGCCTCACCGTACAGGAACGATGAATTGCACGGGGTGCAGACAAAGTATTACAAGACAGGAAGGGTGCAGGCCACATTGCCATATAAGCACGGTCTGAGGACACCGGGACTCAAAGAATACCTGCCGGATGGCCGGGAAGTGGACAACTATCCAGGTATAGAACATACTATGAGGGATATGACCTTAAGCGACCAGGGTGTAATAAAAATATTTACCCAGCTCAGCAATGAGTCAACTGATGTCAGGTTCTACAAAGGGTCCCTGAATGAAGACAGCACTTTCGATCCGGACAATTGTACCGATATCACAACTTCATCAGGCATGGGCTTTACCGAGCTGAGTCCTGACAGCCGCAGGGGAAAGAGCTATGTGGATATTATCGCGGTTTACATAACAAGGTTTCATAATAAAAAGCTTATAATAAAGAGGATACAATTGCCTTATAATAATTTCTATTGATGACCGGGCATGGTTTTTATCAGTTGTAAAATTTTCAATGAATGAATGATACTATTGTAAGCGGACAGGAACTTGAACTGACAACAACAGTCAGGGAAAGCGACACTGCCAGGGTTTACGGCTCGGGACTGCTGGATGTATATTCAACACCGGCCATGGTGGCTTTTATGGAGAAAACATCAATGGAACTGGTACAGTCACAGCTTGATAAAGGATATGGCACTGTTGGCATGTCGCTGGATATCAAACACAGCAAAGCAGTGCCCGTTGGAGAGGAAATAAGGTGCACAAGCAGGCTGGCTGCAAGGGACGGTAACAGGCTCAGCTTTGATATCAGGGTATACCACGGTAATGATATCATTGGTGAGGGTAAACATATGAGGTATATTATTGATGAAAAGCGCTTTCTCGCCGGAATAAAATAACAGGAGATGCACATACAATCGGCCGTATTCATTAAAAGCAGCATCGGGCTCAAGGACTGTCCGCCGCCTGACAGGCCGGAATATGCCTTTATCGGCCGCTCGAATGTTGGCAAGTCAACACTGCTGAATATACTGACCGGCAGAAAAAAGCTGGCAAAGATATCCTCCACACCGGGTAAGACACAGACCATCAATCATTTTATTATCAATGACAGCTGGTACCTTGCCGACCTGCCTGGTTACGGATATGCCAAAACATCAAAAACAAACCGTAAGCAGTGGTCTGAGTTCACGGCAGTATATATTAAAAAAAGGGATAACCTGGTCTCGCTCTTCGTGCTTATTGACTCAAGGCATGAACCCCTTAAAGCAGATTATGACTTTATGGAGTTCCTCGGAATCAACGGCATACCCTTTGCCAGGGTGTTCACCAAAGCGGATAAGATAAGCAGCAACAGGCTTAAAAGCAATATTGCCAAACATGATAAGCGCATGCTTGACAGCTGGGAAAGCCTGCCTCCCACATTCATCAGTTCAAGCATTACAAAAGAAGGCCGCAGGGATATACTTGCATATATTGAAGAAACATTAACTTTTTTTAAAAAGCAGCCCTGAGGTTATTATGAATTTTGTAGTTTTGCAGATATCATAATACCTTTTACTAAAACCGCAAATCCTCAAAAATGAACGGAAAATCTCCTTTGAAGATATTCTCCTGCCGTGCTTCGCGCTACATAGCTGAGAATATTGCCGGGCACCTGGGTGTAAGACTCGGTGAAAGCAGTGTAACCGAGTTTAGCGACGGTGAGTTCCAGCCACGTATAGATGAATCGGTAAGAGGCTGCTCCGTATTCATCGTACAATCGACCTTCCCTCCTGCCGACAACCTTATGGAACTGCTACTGATGATTGATGCAGCCAAAAGGGCTTCCGCCTATAAGGTTATTGCCGTAATACCCTATTTCGGGCTTGCCCGCCAGGACAGGAAAGACAGGCCCAGGGTATCAATAGGCGCAAAACTTGTTGCCGACCTGCTGGAATCGGCGGGTGTTGACAGGGTTATGACACTGGACCTTCATGCCGACCAGATACAGGGCTTCTTCAGTGTACCGGTAGACCACCTCTATGCCTCCTTCCTGTTCGCCAATTATATAAAGGAGATGAACCTGGACAAGCTAACGATATCGGCACCCGACATGGGCGGCTCAAAGAGAGCAAATGCCTACTCCCGCCACCTGAAGTCAGAAATGGTACTCAGCTATAAGCTCAGGAAAAAACCCAATGTGGTTGAGGAGATATCAATTATCGGAGAGGTAAAGGACAGGAATGTTATCATTATCGATGATATGGTCGATACTGCAGGCACCCTGACACTGGCATCACAGATCATAAAGGATAACGGAGCCACAAGCATACATGCCTTTGCCACACATCCCGTGCTATCAGGTCCGGCCTACGAAAGAATAGAAAAATCACCCATAGAGAAGCTTGTTGTAACAGATTCAATACCCAATGTCAAGGAATCACCTAAAATAGAAGTGCTTTCCGTGGCCAAGCTTTTTGCCGAAACAATAGATTCTGTATACCATAATGAGTCAATCAGTACGGGCTTTGTTTTTTAAGAGTAATTAAGCTATATTTGCAGGCCAAAAATTTTAGTAATTTATTGTCAAACGTGTGATGGGAGATCATTATACTATGATCTTGAGTAACACAACAAAAGAAGACAGATGAGAACTCTCGAAATTAAAGCTCAGCCAAGGACACAAACTGGTAAAAGCGAAACAAAAAGAATCAGGAAAGAAGGGAATGTACCATGCGTTATGTATGGTGGTGAAGATATATTACATTTTTACGCCGAAGAAAACAGCTTCCTTGAACTGGTATACACACCCAATGTGTATATTGTCACTATCAATATTAACGGGGAAAAGCGTAAGGCTGTACTCAAAGACATACAATTCCATCCCGTAAGTGATAAGATTATACATATTGATTTTATTGAAGTATTCGATGACAAGCCTGTTACAATTATTGTACCCGTTAACCTTACAGGCGATTCGGTAGGCCTTAAAGCAGGTGGAAAACTGAGGCTTAAAAGAAGAAGGCTCACCATCAAAGGCCTGGCCAATGTGCTGCCCGACAAGCTGGATATAGATATCAGTAATCTGGACATAGGACAGACAATACAGGTTGAAGAGCTGGAGTTTGACGGCATTGAAATACTTGACCCGGCAAGGGCCATGGTTGTTGCAGTTATCTCATCACGCCTTGCTATGAAAGGAATGGAGATACCTGAGGATGTTGAAGAAGAGGAGACAGAAGAAGGAGAAGAAGGAGAAGGAGAAGAAGGAGAAGAGAGCACAGAATCCAAAGAGGAAAAGGCCGAAAGCGACAGCAACTAGCAGGATTATTAACCTCAAAATCCCCATACCTTGAAATATCTGATTACAGGATTGGGTAATATTGGTGAGGAGTACAGGAATACACGCCATAATATTGGATTTACCATACTGGATGCCTGGGCCCGGGCATCCGGTATTGTTTTTACAGACAGGCGTTACGGCTCCGTGGCTTCCCTGAAATACAGGGGGCGCACATTCATACTGCTAAAACCTTCTACCTTCGTCAACAGGAGCGGCAATGCAGTTAATTACTGGCTCAAAAAAGAAAAGATACCATCCGACAAGCTGCTTGTTGTTGTTGATGATATATCCATACCCTTCGGATCAATGAGGCTAAGGTCAGGCGGTGGCGACGGTGGTCATAACGGACTGGCACATATAAACTCCATTATTGGTCATGGCAAATACGCAAGGCTGCGCTTTGGTATTGGAAGCGACTTCTCAAGGGGCAGGCAGGTTGATTATGTACTGGGTGAGCTGACAGAAGAAGAGGAAAAAGTACTGGACAAAAGGCTTGACCTGGCCATTGAAATGATAAAGTCATTTGGCACAATCGGCATAGAACTGACAATGACAAGATATAATAAAAAGGCAAAAGCGTCAGTCAATGATGAAAAAGACAGTGAAAGATCTGAGGATTGATAAATTCCTGTGGGCGGTAAGGGTATACAAAACAAGGAGTATAGCAAGCGAAGCATGCAGGAAAGGTAGGGTGATAATTAATGATATACCGGTTAAATCATCAAGAACGGTCAGCAAAGAGGAGGTAATTCAGGTGAAAAAGCCCCCGGCACTCTACTCCTACAGGGTGAAAGAACTGCCGGCATCCAGGCTGCCGGCAAAACTGGTCAGTGATTATATTGAGGACCTGACACCTGAAGAAGAGAAGCTTAAACTGGAATTGAAACAAAAAACAGCTACCGGATACAGGTACAGAGGTGCAGGGCGGCCTACAAAAAAAGAAAGACGCGATCTGGATAAGATGAAAGGATTTTAGGAAACCATTTTGTATTTATATTTTTGTGTACCGGGATGAATGATTATTATAAACAGCCTTCCCGTTTGCAGGCCTTAGTTGAAGGCTGCATTATATAAACTCAGGGGTATGGGTAAAAAGAACATTGAAAAAACATCAGCCGGTTATGCAATTCTTAAGATGATTGCCAAGCTATGGCATAACCATATTCAGTACAGGAAAATTATTATAATGGGGAAAGAAAACCTGAAAGGCGATTTCCCAAAGATCCTTGCACCCAATCACCAGAATGCCCTGATGGACGCTCTGGCAATTGCCTGTTCAACAAATACCCAGCAGGTATACCTGGCAAGGGCCGATATCTTTAAAAAGAAATTTATTGCCTCAATACTATACTTCCTTAAGATACTGCCGATATACCGGATAAGAGACGGATATGAAAACCTCAAACAAAACAATGATATCTTCCTGAAAACCATTGATGTACTGAAAAGCAATAAGCATCTGGTGATACTGCCGGAAGGCAATCATGCCGGCTACAGGCGGCTGAGACAGCTTAAGAAAGGCATATTCAGGATAGCCCTGCAAACGGAAGAGGCAGAAGATTTTAAGATGGGATTAAAGATCATACCTGTAGGCCTCGACTTTTCTGATTACCACCGCTTCAGGTCGGTGCTGACCGTCATATACGGCAAACCGATTGATGTATCCGAATACAGGGAGGTATATGAAGAGAATCCGCAGGTGGCATATAACAGCTTCAAGAAAAGACTGTCAAAAGAGCTTAAAAAATACATGGTCCATATCGATTCGCTTGATGACTACGAAGCACTTGACGAACTGAGGGAGATAGTGAACGGGAAATACAGTTCGGACAGAGAAGAGCCCAAGGTAAGAAGGGATAAGAAGCTGATAAAGCAGATGGAGTCATTAAAGGATAAAGACCCGCAACAATATGATAATATATGCAAGCGCAGCCTCAGAATAAAAAAACTGGCAGAGAAACTTAACCTGGGCTACTACCATCTCAATCGCAGAAAACCAAGTTTTTTACTGCACATACTGGCCATAGCTGGACTGGCAGTATTATCCCCGCTATTTATCGCAGGCTGGTTACTCAACTATATGTTTTACCGCATACCAAAGCTGCCCCTGAAAAATATCAAGGATAAGATGTTCCACGGATCAATACGCTATGCTATATCACTCGTTCTGGGAATAATATTTCTGCCGGTTTATGCTGTAATTGCATTTATCTTTATACCCTCATGGTGGATGGCGCTCATTGCCATACTTCTGATAATACCCTCCGGTATTTTCGCATGGAATTATACCCTTATCTGGCAAAAGCTCTTTGAGAGGATAAGGGTAAGAAAATATATTAACAGAAAGAACAGTGATTACAGGATGCTCAGGGAAGAGTACCACAGGCTGCTGGATGACATCAGCAGCTTAGACATGTAAAAGGAAAATGAAAACATACAGGAGCAGGATATTCTGGGTTACCGGCGCCTCATCAGGCATGGGGGAAGCCCTTGTCTATGAGCTCCTCAGGCGTGAGGCAACAGTAATTGCCTCATCAAACAAAGCCGATGAGATGGAAAAGGTAAAGAGCAGGTGCAGCGAAAACAAAGAGCTGCTGAGCACTGTTATTTTTGACCTTGCCGATACAGAGGCTGTGGAGAAGGCGGTTGCCGCACAGCTCGGAAAACACGGCCGCATCGATGTGCTCATCAACCTGGGCGGAGTAAGCCAGAGAGCACTGATAACGGAAACACCCCTGTGGCTGGATAAAAAAATAATGGATATTAATTACTTCGGGACCATAGCACTGAGCAAGGCCGTGCTCCCGTATATGATAAAACAGGGCTCTGGGCATATACTGGCCACAAGCAGTATATCAGGACGCTTTGGCTTCCCCCTGCGTTCTGCGTACTCAGCATCAAAGCAGGCACTGCACGGTTTTTTTGAAACACTGCACCTGGAAAACAGGCATAAGGGAGTGAGAGCTTCGGTTATAATACCCGGCAGGGTGAAAACCAATATATCACTTAATGCACTGACCGCCACGGGTCAGGAGCATGGCAAGATGGACAGGGGACAGGCAAGGGGTATCAGCCCGGAAAAAGCGGCAAAAATTATTCTTAAGGGACTCAACAGGAACAAAAGGGAAATACTTGTTGGCGGTAATGAGCTAATTATGTTATATATCAGGAAGTTTTTCCCGTCAATTTTTTTTAATATTGCAGGAAGAATAAAACCTGAGTGAGCATACTGAGTACCAAAGGGTTCTATTTATCAGAAAAAAGAAAGACAGAGCAATGAAGAAATATATTATCAGTGGCATTCAGCAAATGGGTGTGGGAGTGAAAAACCTGCACGAAGCATGGGAATGGTACAGGAAATTTTTCGGGATGGATGTACCCATCTTCGAAGAGGAGGCAGAGGCCAGGCTGATGCTCCCCTATACAGGAGGTAAGCCACGGAGGAGACATGCCGTGCTTGCCGTGAACATGCAGAGCGGGGGCGGTTTTGAGATATGGCAGTATAAGGGCAGGCAGCCACAGGAACCAAGGAATGAGATACTGGCAGGCGACCTTGGTATTTTTGCCTGTAAGATGAAGGTCAAAAATATTGATGAAGCGCTTAATCACTACAAGAAAATAGGGGCTGAATTGCTGGGTGAGCCTTCGAAAGACCCTATGGGGAGGAACACATTTTTTATCAGGGACCCGTATAATAATATATTTCAGTGTGTTGAAGCATCAGACTGGTTCCTTAATGAAAAGAAGGTAAGCGGCGGCGCCTACGGAGCGGTGATAGGTGTAAGGGATATCGAGAAATCCATGAAAGTATATTCTAATATACTGGGTTATGATAATCTGGTTTATGATAAATCAGGCAGCTTCAGGGACTTTGAGAATCTGCCCGGGGGTGACCATACATTCAGGAGGGTGCTTCTCAGCCAGAGCAAGCCTTTCCGCGGAACATTCAGCAGGCTGTTCGGCGACAGTGTAATAGAGCTTATAAGCGTGGAGGGCCGCTCAGCCAGTAAGATATTTGAAGACCGCTACTGGGGCGATCCGGGATTTATCCACCTCTGTTATGATGTTAAGGGCATGGATGCCCTGAAGGAACACTGCCTCAGGGAAGGCTTTGGTTTTACAGTCGACAGCAAGGCCAGTCATGACACCAAAGGTTTCGACATGGGTGAGGCAGCCGGACATTTTGCTTATATTGAAGATCCTGACGGCACACTGATAGAGTTTGTCGAAACATTAAAAATACCGGTGATTAAGAAGCTGGGATGGTATATTGATATCAGTAAGATGCATCCGGAAAAGAACCTTCCGGCATGGATCCTCAGGTTTATAAGGTATTCACGGGTTAAGGACAAAAAGGAGAAATAAGACTAAGCTCCTGCTCCCTGCTCTGCCAGCTTTTCATTCTCGCCCAGCACACGCATAATATTGCCACCCCATATCTTTTCTATCTCAATACGCGAATAGCCGCGCCTGAGCAGTTCGATGGTGATATTTTTCATCTGCGATACATCTCTTACATCGGCTATACCGCCGCCACCGTCAAAATCGCTGCCAATACCAACATAATCGATACCTATTAACCGTACAACATGATCAATATGGTCGACGGCATCTTTCACCGTTGCCAGCTTGCGGTATTTATTCCGCACCTTATAATACTCGTTTCGCGCCTTACTGAATTCCTCCTCAGACAGATCCTCAAAATCATTATATTTCTCCCTTATCTCAGCAAGCTTCTCATCCAGAACGGGATTGGGCTCGGGTTGCTTGAGATAATTGCTCAGTATGCATATCTGTATAACACCACCGTTATCTTTCAGTGCCAGCAGCATATCATCATCCAGGTTACGCGGACTCTCACAGAGAGCCCTGCATGAAGAATGAGAAGCAATAACGGGAGCATCTGATGTCTCTATCACATCATAAAACGCTTCATCGGAAATATGAGATACGTCTACCATCATACCAACACTGTTCATTTCCTTCACAACTTCTTCTCCAAAAGCCGACAGGCCTCCGTGCTCTGCCCCGCGATCATCGGTGGATGAATCACATATATCATTATTGCGAGAATGTGAAAGTGTTATATACCTGGCGCCCAGATCATAATATTCTCTGACCTTTGAGATATCTGTACCAAGTGTATACCCGTTTTCAATACCAATGAAAGCAATACGCTTGCCTGTCTTTTTTATACGGTAGGCATCCTTAACGCTGTATGCCAGCTCCGCCATCCCGGAATTCTTCTCCACGTTCTCATGAATCCTGTTAAAAGTCTCAATGGTTCTGTTATATACTTCCTCATAGGCTTCATCATTTCTTGGACCCTGCCCTATAAAAACAGCAAAAAATTCAGCATCAAGACCCCCTTCTTCCATCCTGGGAAAATCAACACAGCCATCCTCATTTCTGACTCCCAGATCAAAGTCTGAACGCATCAGCCTCATAGGTGTATCGCAATGAGTATCAACTGTAAGGATTTTTTCATGTAATTTATCTGCCCTTTTGATAATCC
The DNA here is from genome assembly GCA_034521735.1 of Bacteroidales bacterium. Lineage (GTDB taxonomy): Bacteria > Bacteroidota > Bacteroidia > Bacteroidales > VadinHA17 > UBA9300. Next base: position 271,527 of record JAXHLX010000002.1, on the reverse strand, counting down.
GCGCTTCTTCATCGCCGCATGATGAAAATGCAAATACCAGAAGCAGCAGCAGTAGTGAGATATATCTTTTCATAGGTTTATAGTTTATTATCAAAAGCTTATGTTTATAATATATTCGTTTCGTTCATAAAATTGCCATGTTTATGTCCGATTTACATCTTTCCTTATTTAGAGAAAGTCAAAATTAGAGAAAAAGATTATCAGATAAGAAAAAATAAAGCTATTTAATAACAGCTTTCCTGACTGCATTGCTGTTTATCCTGAACGGGAAGGCTGAAAATAAAATTATCCTCCTCCCTTAGCGCTGACAGCTAAAAAAACCCGGCATAAAAGCCGGGGCAGCCATGAAAAGAATGGGAAACTGCTTTTTGGACAGTAAAAGCCTTAAGTAAGCTTAAAGCTTAATAATCTTATAAACATTTAGTTTATTACCATTCTGTATCCTCAGGAAATATGTTCCGGACGGGTACTGATCCATATATATCTGCTGTATAAGCACCCCCGGCATAAAGGCTTTATTATAGATAAGCCTGCCATCGGGTCCTGATAAAAATATCATTGTTTCCCCTTTAAGCTCTTCGGAGAATTTAATATTCACTATGTCACGTGCCGGGTTTGGATAGACAGTCACCTCCACATCCAGCTCAGGATGCAGCTCTATACCGTCAATTAAAAGCTTTGACTGCTGAAAACCCTGTGTAAGTATCAAACTGGCATCGGATGACTCAAGCGTTGTGACAACCAGCTCACCCAGAGTCCAGCTGAGTGAAATGGAATTATCGGCGGCAACATCAAAAGAGCCGGCCGAGGAGATTACATGCTGATCAAGGTTCTGTGCATTCAGGCTGAAGAACAGGAATAAGGCGGCAAGAGGGCTTAGTATCCTTTTCATAATTAGGTCTGCTTTATGATTGTAGGGTAAATTTATGAAAAAAAGGTTCACAAAGCAATAATAGCTGATTTATTTGAGCCGGCGCAGATAATTTTTCCACTAATGTCATATAAATGATGGTGAACATCATATTTGGTGTTATTTTTGTCCTCATTATGCTCAGGGATAAATTAATCAACTGGTCCATCCTCATTTTGCTGTCACTTACCTGGGGCAGCTCTTTTATACTTATGAAAAAAGGACTGAGATCATTTGATTCACTTCAGATAGCCTCACTCAGGATATTTATAAGTTATATCTTCTTATTGCCCGTTGCCCTGCTTCACCTGCGAAAGATAAACAGGGGCAACATTATCAGCCTTATAATTATCGGGCTGGTTGGCAATGCCCTTCCGGCCTTTCTCTATCCTTTTGCCCAGAGGGAGATAGAAAGCTCGGTTGCCGGCATGCTGAATGCCCTCACTCCCCTTTTCACCCTGATCACCGGCATAATACTGTACAGGAGAGAAGCAAAGTGGAACCAGGTTGCCGGTATCCTCTTAGGTTTGACAGGTGCAGCCGGTCTGCTTTACAATGGATCCTTCTCCTTTGACCCCATGGGACTGTTTATTGTGCTGGCTACATTTTTTTATGGTATAAGCTCCAACCAGGTAACCCTTATAAAAAACATAAATGGCATAGTCATAACGGCCCTGGCATTCTTTATCATCGGTCCGCTTGCAGGTATATCACTGCTTGCCAGTGATTTCGGGCCGGCACTCGAAACGGAGAACTGGCTGCGTAACCTGGGCTTTATAGCCATACTCTCGATTTTCGGATCAGGCATTGCAGTAGCCCTGTTTAACATACTTATACTGAGAACATCACCTGTATATGCCGTAACTGTAACCTACCTGGCACCTGTTATATCAACCTTATGGGGACACAGTGACGGGGAGATTATTACCCCGTTTATGATTATTTCTGTAATTTGCATCCTGGCCGGTGTCTATCTGACCATAAGGCGAAAGACACCAGGATAAAAAAGCAGCAGCATGAAGAACAGATTATGGCTTGTTTCTGTAACAGGCGGATTACTAAGCGCAGTGGCATGGCATGAGAAGGCAACGGGACTCATAATGATGTGTGCCTTTGTGCCCTACCTTTACATCTTCCAGTATTCGATAAATGAAAAAGTATCTGGCAGGCTGGTGTTCCTGAGGATGCTGCCGGGCTTTATTATCTATAATCTCTTAACACTATTATGGCTGCGCAATGCCTCTGTGGCGGGACTGGTATACGCAGTTACTGCAAATGCCTTTCTGATGTCCTCCGTATTCTGGCTTTCATACATTATATACAGACGATCATCTTCTTTCCTCGGATATACCAGCCTCTTAAGCTTCTGGCTGATCCTTGAACATATAAACAGCAGACTGAGTATGTTGACTCCATGGCTTAACCTTGGCAACGTGCTGGGTAATGAGATAATGTTTATACAATGGTATGATATAACTGGTATTTCCGGTGGCACTCTGTGGATACTGCTGTGTAATATGATCATCTTCTTTATTATGGTCCGTGCTAATAAAAGAAGGCAGCATATGTACAGGCTTATCACACTTCTGATTTTACTGTTTATTCTTCCATCGGGTCTTTCTTTTTACAAATATTATAATTACAGTCATGATGGCCCTGAATCCGAAATACTTATTATCCAGCCTAATATTGATCCATATACGGAAAAGTTCAGCGGACAAAGCTTTGAAAGACAGCTGCGCGACATGCTACACCTTGCCGGGAATAATATGAGCGGCTCCGTTGACTGGCTTATATTACCCGAAACAGCAGTGGATGATCCTTTCTATGAGGATAAGGTGCTCTTTAATAAGTATTACCTGATGATTGACTCCCTGGCGGGAGATAATAAGAACTTAAGCATAATTACAGGTGTTACCACCATGCGTTCCTTTCATGCCAGCGACAAAGAGAGGCCGGTGACTGCTGCCATGATAGACAGCAGCAATGTCTATTATGAGATATATAATACGGCTATGCAGGTAAACCCCGGGCAGGATGTGAATTTTTATCACAAATCAAAGCTTGTGCCGGGCATTGAGAAAAAGATTAATATCCTGCCTCCTTTCATACTTGACAGACTGGTGCCGGATCTGGGGGGCACAATGACAGGATACGGCTCACAGGATGAAAGGACTGTTTTCATACATCCGGATGGTCTGAGCAGGGCAGCCCCCCTTATATGCTATGAATCGGTTTACGGCGATTTTGTAACTGGCTATGTCAGAAATGGTGCAAATTTCATAACTATCATTACCAATGACGGCTGGTGGAAAAATACAGCAGGATATAAGCAACACCTTATGTTTGCCAGGATAAGGGCCATTGAAAACAGGAGAGCTGTTGCCAGGACTGCCAATACAGGTATTTCATGTTTTATTGATAGCCGGGGTAATATTATTAAACAAACAGGCTGGTGGGAAAAAGGAGTACTCAGTGATTCCCTGAGACTGAATAATGATCTCACTTTCTATTCTTCCTATGGCGATGTTATATCAAGGTATATCAGTGTGTTCGGGATATTCATACTTATTATCACCTTCATTGCAGTACCCATACGCCGGCTCAGATATAAGTAAATCTGACGATCTTCTTCAGCCGGCAGCTCCGGTATAAGTAGTTATAAGCACTTGTTTCAGCAAGCGGCTCACTTATAAATGAATCTGACAACTTGCTTCAACCGGCAATTCTACCTTTCATAGGCAGCATACCCCGCATCCAGCCATTGAATATATTCATCTATATCCAGGTTACGGCCCATGGGATCGACCAGGGGATTGCCATTATGATCGGTAATGGCATATAAAGGCTGGGTATTGGTACCGAACATAACTATCTCATGGTTGGCATTAACCTGTCCTATTGTTTTCTTAACCTTCCCGTCCACAGCAGAGGTGATCCATTCATCTTCCGGCAGCCGGGTACGGTCGTCGCAATACAGAGCTATAATAACAAAATTATTTGCCAGCCTCCTGAGTACTTCAGGGTCAGACCATACCTTTGACTCCATCTCCTTGCAGTTACTGCAGGCGTGAGCCGTAAAGTCAATAAATACGGGCATATCTTTTTCCCTGGCACATGCCAGTCCCTGCTCAAGGTCAAAATAACCCTGCAATCCGTATGGCAGTTCAAACTTACCGGCATACTTCGGCTCTTCACACAGGCCCTCTCCGGATGCACTGTATTCGGCTGCCTGTCCGGTCACCACCGGCGATCCTGTTTTCGTAAGATCAAAACTGGACGACGATTTTGACGGGATGAGTCCGGATACACCCTCCAGCGGCGCCCCGAAGAGTCCGGGTACAAGATATACTGCAAAAGAGAAAACGGCAATGATAAGAAGGAAGCGGAATATCCCTATATGTTTAAGATCACTGTCATGCGCAAATTTAATCTTACCCATCAGGTAAAGTCCCAGCAAAAAGAATATGACTATCCATATCGACAGGAATACATCCCTTGTCAATATATTAAGTCCGTACACGGTATCTATTGTCGAAAGAAATTTCATACTGAAGGCCAGCATAATGAACCCCAGCACCACCTTAACAGAATTAAGCCATCCTCCTGATTTTGGCATCTTGCTCATCACCGAGGGGAAGAGGGCAAAGAGGAAAAAGGGCAGGGCAAAGCCCAGCCCGAAGCCAAACATGCCCACTGTCGGGCGCAATACATCACCGGCGGCGGCTTCAACCAGCAGGGCGCCGACTATTGGCCCGGTACAGGCAAATGAAACCAGCACAGTTGTCAGTCCCAGGAAAAAAGCTGCCACCATTCCACCTCTGTCAACTTTTGAGTCGGCAGAGCTAACCCACTTATTGGGCAGTATTATCTCATACGCCCCGAAAAAGGAGGCCGCAAAAACAATAAAAAGTGTAAAGAAAAGTATATTGGGTATCCAGTGCGTACTGAGGGTGTTGGCAAAGCCTGCACCTGCACTTGTCAGTGAAATGATCACTCCCAGTGACGAATATATAAGCACTATGGACAATGCAAATATCAAAGCCTTAATAAATGATTTACTCCTTTTTTCCGTTCCCTGTGAAAAAAAAGCGACAGTCATAGGTATCATAGGGAACACACAGGGTGTAAGTATTGCAGCTATCCCCAGGAGGAAGGATACAAGAAGGAGTCCGGTCAGCCCCCTGTTATCAGTACTGCTGCCGGTGACAGCTTCAGCACTTACTGTTTCGCCTCCGGCAATTTCTGCTGCTTCTGTTTCAACTTCTGCAATTTCTTCCGTTTCGGTTTCATCTCCGGCAATTTCTGCTGCTTCTGTTTCACTCCCGGTAAGCTTATCCCCTTCTGTTTCGCTGACAGCTTCGGAAGCACCGGCACTAACACCATCCTTACGTATATTAATACTGAACTCTTCATCCTGAGGCGGTGAACATTTCTCATCATCACATGCCATATAGTTAACATAGCCTTCAACAATAAATTCATCAAGCTCTGATCTGACTGTTTGCCTGAACACAACCTCCCCGCTGAAATATCTTATATCCATCTCGAAAGCCTGGTCAAAGACAATCTCGCCTTCGCTCATAGCATGCACATCGCCTGCCAGTTCATAATCAGACGATTCTGTAAAACTAAAGCTTGTTGGTATTGGTCCGCCCGCGGGAACATCCATCCCGTAGAGGTGGGAGCCTTCTTCCACTGTGGCAGTGAGAATCAGGTCATACTCATTTTCCTTATTCTTCTCATAGGAGAAAGTCCATGACACTGGATCATAGATCTGTGAGAATGAAATAAGGCTCAGAAACAAAAAACCGGCCAGTATTGAAATTTTTCTTATCATCCTTTATGAATTTTAATAAACATCTAACATCTTCCCGGGACTGATTGTTCAGCCTCAACTTACCAGTAAGACAAATAAAACCAGATAAGGGGTGACATAATACTATGTAATCAGATTAACCCAGGTCTATCTCATCCCCGAATTTATCAGCAAACCTGTATTCCATATAGTGGAATGATTCAATTGCCCGTACCTCAAGCTTGCACTTATGCCTTTTTGCCATTTTTTTGTACAGGGGTATAAAGCCTTTGGTCAGGTAAGCCGCAATAAAAGGATGAGTTTTAAGTATGAAGCTCCTGGTTTTAACTTTTTCAAGTATTAATTCAAGGTCTCTTTCTATTTTTTCAATATACAGGTATGAGGGTCCTATTTTACCGGTGCCGTTACATACGGGACATTTCTCTTCAACGCTGATATCCATCTCGGGTCTTACCCTCTGGCGGGTTATCTGCATCAGTCCATATTTGCTCAGGGGCAGTATATTATGCTTGGTACGATCCTCCGCCATTATCTCCCTCATAGTGTCGAACAGCTTTTGCCTGTGCTCATTCGTCAGCATATCTATGAAATCAATAACGATAATACCTCCCATATCCCTCAGTCTGAGCTGGCGGGCAATCTCCCTGGCAGCCTCCAGGTTTACCTGCAGGGCTGATGTCTCCTGGTCACTGCCGGCTTTAGAACGGTTACCACTGTTAACATCTATTACATGCAGGGCTTCCGTATGTTCAATGATAAGATAAGAGCCATGCTTGAATGAAACGGTCTTGCCAAAGAGTGTCTTGATCTGTTTGGTAACACCAAAATGATCAAATATGGGCTTATTGCCTTTATAAAGCTTGACTATCTTCTCCTTGTCCGGGGCTATCTCCCTGACATACTGCCTTATGTCAGTTGCCAGCACATTATCATTAACAGTGATATTGGTAAAGCTCACATTGAGTATATCACGCAGGATTGCATTTGTAAGATTCAGCTCCCTGATAAAGAGAGTGGGTTTGGATATATCTTTTCGGAGACCGTAAAAGGCCTTTTCGAATCTTTCAACCAGTTCACGCAGCTCTGCATCAAGGATGGCGACTTTCTTACCTTCGGCCACCGTGCGGATTATAACCCCGTAATTCTTGGGTTTTATACTCTGTATAAGAGCTTTAAGCCGGTTTTTTTCTTCTGCACTCTCTATCTTTGTTGAGATGGACACCTTGTCTGAAAAGGGCAGTAAGACAAGATTTCTTCCTGCGATGGAGATCTCAGATCCCAGTCTGGGACCCTTGGTTGAGATAGGCTCCTTGGCCACCTGCACAATAACGGTCTGCCCGCTTTTCAGGACATCCGATATTTTCCCATCCTTGTTTATATCAGGCTCATTCTTAAATTTATGAACAGGCAACATCTTGCCTTTCCTTTTCAGGGCTATCTCATAATATTTATGCAATGATCTGAACTGGGCACCCAGGTCGAGGTAATGCAGGAAAGCATCACGCTCATACCCCACATTAACGAAGGCTGCATTAAGTCCGGGCATAATCTTTTTCACCTTGCCCAGGTATATATCTCCTACTGCGAATTTAATATCCTTCTTTTCCTTATTGAGTTCAACGAGCTGTTTATCCTCAAGTAAAGCAATGGATACTTCTTTCGTTCCGGAGTCTATTATTAAATCCTTGCTTACCACATTAAAGTAAAATAGATCTTACTGATTATTTGTATCATTTATAATATACTAAACCTAAAGATCAGACAATCTTTAGGTTTAGCATAATATGTGAAGCGGCTGCAGGCAGCAGTAATTATTTACGCTTCTTGTGCCTGTTCTTCCTCAAGCGCTTTTTGCGCTTATGGGTAGCCATCTTATGTCTTTTTCTTTTTTTTCCGCTTGGCATAAATTTTCTACTTAATATTGTTCTTTACCTTATTGATAAATGACTTTGAAGGCTTAAAAGCCGGAATAAAGTGCTCTGGAATAATTATGGTAGTGTTCTTGGATATATTCCTTGCTGTTTTCTTGGCTCTTTTCTTCACTATAAAACTGCCAAAACCTCTCAGATAAACATTATTTCCATCAACCATTGAGTCCTTGACAGAATCCATGAACTCTTCAACAGTTCTTTGTACAGTTACCTTCTCAATACCAGTTTTTTTGGCAATTTCGTTAACGATGTCTGCTTTAGTCATTTTAATGAGTTTTAATTCAACAATTTATATGTTTTAGAATTTTTTCAGAATAACTTTGCAAATGTATAGTTTTATTTGATATAAATGAAACGTCTCCACATATTTTTTCATTTTTTTTATTCATAACTCATTGAACTAGTGTTAATCAATTAACTCATCCCCTGCAGTCGCCACAGTGACGGAAAACAATATAGCTATTTATATTATTTCCGGGGACCATTTGGCGGCAATAAAAACATTGCATTTTCTGCTGCCTGATTGTCACAAGCTTTATTTTTACTAACTTTACACTTTGAAACCGTAGCTTTAAAATTAATAATAATGTCAGTAAACAAGGTTATTTTAGTAGGGAATGTTGGTAAGGACCCTGAAGTGCGCTATATTGACACTAATGTACCCGTAGCAAGGTTCCCCTTTGCTACCAGTGAGACCTACAGGAGCAGGGATGGTGAAAAAATAACCACAACCGAGTGGCATAATGTTGTGCTGTGGAGAGGCCTGGCGGAGGTTACCGAGAAATTTGTCAAGAAAGGATCGCAGCTTTTTATAGAGGGTAAGATACGCACCCGTTCTTATGACGACAGGGACGGGAATAAAAAATATATTACCGAGATTATTGCCGATAATATGCAGATGCTGGGGCGCCGCTCTGACAACAAGTCATCAGACTCTGAGGGCAGTGATTCATCTTACGGCGACACCGGTAAACAGTCAGCTGCTTCAGAAGATAATTCACCCAGGGAAGAAAAAAATCCTTTTGGAAAAGAAGAAGGGGATGCCATGGGCGGTGCCGGTGATGAGACTGATGATCTGCCTTTTTAGTGTTAATCAAATGTTTGTCAATTGGAAGCCATTGACCCCTTTCAGAAAATACTGTTATTACAAACCACTGCATTGACCACTCCTATTATCATTGAGATTACGGTACTGCTACTGTTGCTTCTATGCTCGGCATTGATCTCGGGATCGGAAGTGGCATTCTTTTCCCTTGACCGTGACGATATAAGGGAGCTGTCAAAAATGAAGACATCAAGGTCAGCGGCAATAGCCAGGCTACTTGGCAAGCCGGAAGAATTAATAAGCACAATAATAATAAGCAATACTTTTATTAACATTGCTATTGTGCTGCTTTCTGCCTATATATATGAGCAGCTCTCAATCTTTTCCGGAAACAGGGTAAACGGATTATTACTGGAGATTATCATTATCACTTCAATACTTATTCTTTTCGGCGAGGTAATACCCAGGGTATATGCAGCAAAAGCCAATGTACGCTTCAGCCGCTTAATGGCATTGCCCCTCGACCTGTGCAGGAAAATATTCAGACCCCTGAGCACTTTTCTTATCCGCTCAGGCTCGCTTATAAAACGGAGAGCCGGCCAGAAAGAGCAGGGACTGAGCAAAGGTGAGCTGTCACATGCCATAAGCCTGGCTTCAGGAGATAACAGGGATGATGAAAAGATACTTAAAGGCATAGTCAAATTCGGCAATATAGAATCGAAGGAGATAATGAGGCCCAGGATAGATATCATGGCTATAGATATGAAGTCAGCCTTCAGGGAAGTTATCAAACAGATTATTGATTCCGGATATTCACGCGTGCCTGTGTATTCAGGCACCTTCGACAGTATACATGGAATATTATATGTTAAAGATATACTGCCTTATTATCATAAGCAGAACACCTTCAAATGGCAGTCACTGCTGCGCCCTCCCTATTTTGTACCTGAGACAAAAAAGATAAATGACCTGCTGGAGGAGTTCCAGAAAAAAAAGATACATATGGCCATAGTGACAGATGAATACGGCAGTACAAGCGGCATCATCACACTGGAGGATATACTGGAAGAGATAGTGGGCGAAATTCCTGATGAAAACGACACGGAGGAGATATCTTTTGAAAAGATAAATGATAATATATATATTTTTGAAGGCAAAACCCTGCTGAATGATTTTTTTAAGCTTATGGATATTGAATCCGATCCTTTTGAAGAGGTAAGAGGTAATTCCGACACGCTGGCCGGATTGATACTTGAGCTTACAGGTGAAATACCGGGTGCAGGCTACAGTATAGATTATAAAAAATTTCGCTTCAGCATACTTGCCGCTGATAAACGCAGGATAAAGAAGTTAAGGGTGGAGATAAGAAAAAAGGCGAATGAAAAAAAGAAATCTTAAAATATCAGTTCTCCTCTTTGCCGGCCTCTGCCTTGCGCTGTGGTCATGCAGAGATAATGTCGTGCCCAAGCCCCGGGGTCATTTCAGGATAGACCTGCCCGAAAAGGAATATACCAGGTTCGACTCAATATGCCCCTTCACATTTGAATACCCCGTTTACAGCGTGATAAGGAAAGAGCCCGGAATGGATCATTACTGCTGGTTTAATATTGAGTTCCCTGAATACAGGGGCAAGCTGCATCTGAGTTATATGAATGTGAGCAATAACCTTAAACTACTTACTGATGACGCTCATACCCTTGCATATAAACATTCGGTAAAAGCAGATGCCATAGAAGAGAAGTTATGGAATAACAACGAAAAAAATGTTTACGGCATTATATACCTTATAAGCGGCAATGCAGCATCAGCGGTGCAGTTCTTTGTCACTGACAGTTTAAGTCATTACCTTAGAGGATCCCTGTATTTCGATACACAGCCCGATAAGGACTCACTTGCACCGGTAATCGATTTCTTCAGGGATGATATAGTGCATCTCATCGAGACTCTCGAATGGGAATGAATATTAAAAAAGTATAATGGCTTGTATATCGGAACATCATCTTAATGAATACACAGTGCTGGGTGTCTGGAAGATTGAAGAGGATCTGGAGAGTCTATTGCCCATGGTTGAACTGGGACCTGTGGACAAAAAGAAATTCAAAAATTTCAAGAGTAATTCAAGGAAGCTTGAATTCCTGAGTGTAAGAGCTCTGCTGGCCGAGCTGATAGGACCGGAGGCCAGGATAGTATATAATAAGAATAATAAACCCTTTATAAAGGACGGCTCACACTTCATAAGCATATCACACTCCAACAACCTCACTGCTATAATGCTGAGCACACGCGAAAGGATAGGCCTTGACCTCGAACATATGAGTTCAAACATTATTGGTATAGCAGCCAGGTTTATTAACAGAAATGAGAAGATAACGCGCAAATGGGATCTTGTGAGATACCATCTCTATATACACTGGTGTGCCAAAGAGGCACTGTACAAGATATGCGACAAGGAAGGGATAAATATGAAGAAGAATATCACCATTGAACCCTTTAAAGTGGAAGAGTCAGGGGATATAAGGGGCATTGTAGAGTCGGACATGATGAAAGAGGTATTCGACCTGCAGTACACACGCTATGATAATTATGCAATTGTCTGGACAAAAAAGGATTATAATGATAAAGACACTAAAAAAGCAAAGATGTATAGCCCTGCTACTTGATCCTGAGAATTACGGTCCGGAGGATACAGGACAGCTGGCAGAAGCGGAACCCGGCAGCAGGCCTGATTTTATTTTTATCGGAGGCAGCCTTACCAGCGTCCATCCGGGGGAGCTTGCCGGAAAAATAAAGGAGGTAACGGATATACCGCTTGTTCTTTTTCCGGGCAACCTGCTGCAGCTGACAGACAGGGCCGACAGCATACTCCTTCTGTCTCTTATATCCGGACGGAACCCTGAACTGCTGATAGGCAACCATGTTCTGGCAGCCCCTCACCTTAGAAAGATGAATGCCAGGATTATTCCAACAGGGTATATACTTATCAATTGCGGTGTGAAAACATCGGTTGAATATATGAGCCAGACAGATGCCATACCCTCAGCAAAAACCGATATTGCCGTGGCCACTGCCATGGCCGGTGAAATGCTGGGACTTAAGCTTATCTACCTGGAGGCAGGCAGCGGTGCAGCCCACCCGGTGCCGGAAGCAATGATAAGGGCTGTGAGGCAGGCCATTTCTGTTCCGCTGATTGTAGGGGGAGGAATAAGAACGCCCCACCAGGCCAGGGAAATATATGATGCAGGCGCTGACATGCTGGTACTGGGCAACGGTTATGAGGATAATAAGGACCTTCTGGGCGAAACCTGCAGAGTAAGGGACAGTTATAATATACAGCCTTAAAAATATACAGCAATAAAAAAGTGCGGATCACCCGGACCCGCACCATTATTATTTTCTCTTTTTCCTAAAATACAGGCTTAGCCATTACATGCAAGCACATTTTCTATCTGGTACTGTGCTGCTTCCTTAAACTCACCGAAAAGAGCATTCTTATAACTCTCACAGGCTTTGGTGTTCTGTCCCAGCGCCTGGTAGGCTCCACCCAGCTCAAAATATATCTTGGCCTTATCTTCTGCACCCCCGGTTTCCATCTCAAGAGCTTCATTGAATGACTGCACCGCCTCATCCCATTTCTCCTGTCCCTTAAGGGCCAGACCCAGCTGGTAATGAACTATGACATTACTATTCCCATATTCAATAGAATTTTTCAGGTTACGCTCTGCAGCTGCATAATCCTGTGAGGCCATGGCTGTCTGGGCATTATTAAAATAAAAGCCTCTCATCACTTTCTTTATATCACCTGCAGTCCTGGTATCCCTCTCCTGCTCGGCAACCTGCAGTCCTGTTACTGCAACTTCTTCCATCCTGGCGGGATCTTCCATCTCATTATATATAACCAGCTTACCCAGGTAGGCTTTTGCATAATTGGGGTCTCTCTGCAGGGCATCATCATAGAATCCCAGGGCCTCAGTATAATTACCCTCGTTAATTGCTGTGGAAGCCTGCACACCTCTTATACTTAGTATCGTTCTCTGTGACCTGGCAGCATTACGTCTGTCTCCCATAGCATTATAGGCCTCTATTGAGGCATCCAGCATCTCAACTGATCCTTCATAATCCTTAGCCCCGGCCAGCTTTTTCGCTGCCTCGTAATACATTTTCGGAATCCTGCCCAGTGCCTGCTCCTTTATCTTTTCAGCTTCTTCACCTCCAACCTGGTCTGCCAGCTCTATAACATATTCATATGAACTGATAGCTGTCTGTGGATCAGCCTTTTCTATTTGAAGAGCCTGGTTAAAGGAAGACTTAACATCATTCAATGTCGCCTGACCGTAAATAAGCGGTGTAACGCCCATTAATATTAACACTGCGACAAATCTCAGGCTTCTGCTTAATAACACTCCCATAGTAATTGATTTTAATTTAGTTACGATTAAAAAATTCATGCAAATATAAAAAAATGAATAAAACATAAAAATTTATTTTTTTCTCTGCATCGTATGATAACAATCAAAAAGCATACCAACTACCTGTAAAGCTCTGTCATGGGCTCTCCCGAACAGGCATTGGGGTAAGGCAGCCTGCATAATGCCGAAAGGGTGGCAGCAAGCTCATTCATATTTACCTTCCTGGTGATGCTTGACCTGTTAACCTTCCATCCGTACCATATAAGAGGCACATGTGAATCATATTCATACACCGAATTATGGTTTGTTATCCAGCTGCCGTTCTCAACCCAGGCAGGCTTAAGGTTAATGATAATATCACCGCTCCGTGTAGGGTCGAAACTGTTGCGCATCCTGGCAAAATGTCCCCGGGTAAACTCATTATTGGCCAGCACCGTCCCTGACACCGCTGATGAGATACCGTTAAACTGTGTCAGAAACCCGGAGGCTGCATCCTGCACATCCGACAACTTAAGACCTGAATCTTCTATAAGAATATGGTTCAGGTACAGTTGTTTTTCATAGTATCCCTTAATCCAGTCACCCTGGTCGTATAATACATTCAGATAGCTGCGCAAGAGGGATACAGCCTGGTTATGCCTGAAATAGCCGGCAGGTATCTTCCTGTCTTTCAGAACAGCAGGTATTTCCGCTATACCATGTGCCGAGGTAAGATAAACAAGTACATTCTTTTTCCCCAGTTTATCATTAATATAAGAAAGAAGGTGTTCCAGATTGCGGTCAAGCCGCAATATAGCATCTGCCATCTCAACAGAGCTTGGGCCGTAGCTGTGTCCAATCCTATCTGTTGCGGAAAATGTAATACTCAGAAAATCCGTTACCTCATCCTCTCCCAGCTTTTCCTCTTCAATAAGGCGAATGGCAAAATCAGTGGTATATGTGTCCGATGCCGGCACTTTTTCAAGCAGTGAATAGTCTTTTTTCCTGTTAAACATACCCAGCACCGAGCTGGTGCTCATCTTTTTCAGATCATATGGAAAGACAGAGCGTCCTGAGAGTCCCGCCTCATAGTCATTGGTATCCGGAAGACAGGCCCTGTATTCACCCATATCCAGCAATGTATTCCACTGCCTATCGAAATAAAAATCAGCCAGCCCCATATTATTAAAATCATTTACCCAGGAGGGCAATGAGTCCATATAATGGCTGCTTGACATCCAGGTACCTGTTATATCATCATACCAGTAAGCAGCATCTGCTGTATGTCCGGCTGCCAGTATAGCAGCATGCTCCCTGAAGCCCAGACCAAAAACCCTTGCCTCCCCGGCTGTGGCCATCTTCAGCTCATCAGCAAAGGTGCTGGGGAATAGTCTGGCCGGTGAATGATGTCCATTTTCAAAGCTGCCCCCTATGGGATCAACACTATTATCAGAGCTACAATAGATGATCTCTTCCCTGAGTGGTACATACCAGTTGTCTGCAACTATGCCGTGGTGACGGGGCGAGGTGCCGGTAGCCAGTGTGGCATGAGCCGGTGCCGACTGTGTAAGAAAAAAATCATAAGAGGCATTCTTGCAGAATGTGCCCTCATTAATCAGCTTTAATATGCCTCCGCTGCCAAACATATCACGGTATTTATCTATATAATCATAACGAAATTGCTCTATAACTATACCCATCACCAGTCTGGGCCTTTCAGGAGGTATATAGGCATTCTGGGCAGGTGCCTGCCACGAAATAATAATCAGAAAAAAAAGTATGGTATACGCTATCATCTTTCTCATAAGGCTGGTATATCCCTCCTGTGGGGGTTCATATAAATAACAGATAAAATGAAAGCGCTAAATTATATGTTTTTATATTATCTGCAAGAGCTTATACCTGCCCGTGAACATGCTTTAATAAAAAGTTAATAGCTGATAAAAGATTTATGATAGATTCGTCCTGAGGCATCCTTCAGGCTAAGAATATAATAGCCGGGTGATAAGCCCTGTATATCCAGTTCCATACTCTCTTCACCCCTGTGGATTTTGATGAATCTGCGCAGCTCCATCCCCTGCTTATTATATATACTTATATCAACCCTGCCCTGTGCCAGCTGCCCGGCACTGATATACAGGTGGTCGCGCACCGGTACCGGCCATAACTTTATATCATTGCCACCATATAAATTTCCTGCATGTGATACCCCTCCCAATCTTACCGTAATATAACGCTGCTGTCCATCTTCCAGTGTTATGTCTGGCAGGTGCTCCTCTGCATAGCCATCGGCAGTGATGGTGAGGTTCCATGTACCCGGACTCAGCATCCTCACGAAGCTGCCCGTTTCAGGATCTGAATAAACATGGGAGCTGTCTTTGTCGTGACCCTCAATGAATATTTTTGCCCTTAGCGCTTCTCCCGTAACATTATCAACCACCCTGCCATGGATACCGTAAAATGCATTTTCAAGGTAGCCCAGGAATGACCTGTAGTTATATTCCCAGAGTAATGGCAGCTGGGCTGCCGGTGTCTGATCTGTATAATCCAGCTCAATGGTCACCTCCCTGCCCTGCAGCTCGTATGTTACAAAATCCTGGCGTCCACCAAATATCTGGAACCACACTGCACCCCGTACAACACCGTCGTTATATGAATCCATATACCCCTCCACCGAGTGATTATGAACCGTATCGGCATATTTGCGGCTAATATTATAGAACCAGAGGCTGTCTGCCGGCACTTTTGACAGCCACCTGTCCCAGGGAAAATTAACAACTTCATATCCTGCATGGAAGTTTGCCGAGAGAACAAAATTCCTGTCCCTCATAAAGTTTATCATGGCTTCATTCTCAACATCAGGTATAATGGATGGGGCAAGCGGGTCAGGAAAATTCCTGTTCAGGTCTGTTCCCTTGGCGTTGGCACGCGTAGGATAACTTATGGTGTTGCCACCGTGATAAGTACCATCAGGGTTGGCCAGGGGATTGATCCATATCTCCAGGCTGTCTGTCAGGGCCTGCTCCACCCCGCCCTTATCCGCATTTATCAGCAAATGCTCTGCCAGCTGCAGCATCAGCACCATGCCCTGCAACTCATCGCCATGCATATTGGATGAACTATAGTACCTCCGGCTCATCCTCATCCTCATTAACATTATCCGATATCTTAAGTGCCAGTATAAGCCTTCCTTCCACGCTGAGGCCAATGGTGTCCACCCTGCATAGAAAAGGATACTCAAATGCCAGTTTATGCATTATGGTGTCATATTGCCCGTAGGTAGGATAAAGGTCCCAGTTCATCGCTTCTTCCACCGATGATGCCGACTCCACTGACTTGCTTTCTTCACGGGGTATTATCTTATAGTGCAGCTTTAATGACTGAAATATATCTATATCTTTTGCTGAGAGAACACAGTAGACCGTCCCCTTTTTAACTGCTGACACCGGTACCAGTCTGCTTATAGCACTCAGGCTGTCATAACCCGGATATAAAAAACTGACTTCCGCCTGTCCATATTTGCGTAGCTGTTCAGCCAGCTGCTTATCATCAGACTTATCCTGCGCATCTGCCACTGCGGCAAAGCATGTAATAATTATCAGCAGTATTATTTTTATCCGTAACATATGTAAATTTACACATTGAACCTGATATGCAAGATATCGCCATCCCCCACAATATAGTTTTTACCTTCCACATAAAACTTTCCGGCCTCCTTGCAGGCCTGTTCTGAACCCAGCTCAATAAAGTCCGCGTATTTCATTACCTCCGCCCTTATAAAGCCCCTTTCCATGTCAGAGTGTATTACACCCGAGGCCTGTGGCGCCGTCATTCCACTTTTGATGGTCCAGGCCCGTATTTCCTTGGGGCCCACTGTAAAGAAGGTCCGCAGGTCAAGCATCCTGTATGCGCTTCTTACAAGCTTGTTAACGCCCGGCTCCGAAAGGCCGGAATCATTTAAGAATTCAAGCCTGTCCCCGTCATCATCCAGCTCAGATATCTCAGCTTCCAGGGACCCGGCGATAAGCAGTATCTCAGCATCGCTGCCTGCGAGATGCTCCCTTACACTATCAACCATGGCATTGCCTTCCACGGCCGAGTCAGCGTCAACATTACATACATAGATAACGGGTTTTACGGTAAAAAGGAAGAGATCCTCAATATACCTTTTCTCTTCAGGCTTCATAGCAAGGTCGCGTGCATTATTCATCCCTTCAATATGTTCCGCCAGTTTTTTCAGAACCTTTACCCCATTGCGGGCATCCGCATCGCCTGATCTGGCAATCTTCTCCAGCCTCTCCACCTTCTTCTCAACAGATTCAAGATCCTTTACCTGCAGTTCAAAGTCAATATTCTCCAGATCGCGCAGAGGATCAACAGAGCCGTCAATATGCGGCAGATTATCATCCTCAAAGCATCTCAACACATGAATAAGGGCATCTGTGTTCTTTATGTCACCGAGGAATTTATTACCCACTCCCTCACCCCTGCTTGATCCCTTTGCCAGTCCGGGTATATCAACAAACTCGATGGCTGTGGGTATTACCTTCTCTGTGGGCTGTAGCTTTTCGAGCTCCGCCAGTCTTGGATCAGGCACCTTTATCGATCCTATATTCGACCTTGTTGCACTGAAGGCATAAGCATTGGTCTCAACTTTAGTATCTGATATGCAATTGAAAATTGTTGATTTTCCTACATTGGTAATACCGATAATACCGCACTGAAGTGACATAATAAATAATATTGATTATTGGAGATGGCAAATTTAATCAAAAAGAAATGCAAGACTTATATAATTATGTTTATACTTACGTTTATTATTTATGTAAATTTGATAAGCTTATTATACAGACAATACTTTATGAGTATAAAGTTGCTTGAAAGAATAGGAAAAAATACAACAAAAAAGGCATGCATCCTTTTTGTGCTTCTGTCATTTGCCACAACAGGAACACATTTGCATGCACAGCAAACTGAAGACAAGGGGGTACGGAGCCGGATACTTTTTATCCTTGACTGCTCGCAGAGCATGTCCGGACGATGGGAGGATGAGCGTAAAATAGATATTGCGCGCAGGTTCCTGGCCGGGACTGTTGACAGCCTGAACAACTTCAGTAATATTGAAATGGCCCTCAGGGTTTACGGTCACCAGAGCGTGGTGCCTCCGCAGGATTGCGACGACACAAGGCTGGAGGTGCCTTTTGCGCCTGATAATGCCTACCGTATAAAAAGGAAGATGCGCGCACTCTCGCCCAAGGGCACCACACCCATAGCCAATTCACTGGCAGCATCGGCAAATGATTTCAGCGAATGTGAAGGATGCAGAAATATCATTATCCTTATAACAGATGGCATTGAAGCCTGTGACGGTGATCCCTGTGCTGTGTCCGTCGAATTGCAGAAACAGGGAATAATACTAAAACCATTTATCATTGGCATAGGTCTGGATCCTGAATTCGAGGAATCCTTCCGCTGCCTGGGTACTGTTTATAATGCAGGCAGCAAAGAACGATTCAGCGAGGTGCTGGATATAGTTGTTACACATGCCCTGACAGAGACAAGCCTCCAGGTCAACCTTATTGACGGCTTTGGCATGCCCTCTGAGACGGATGTGCCTATGTCTTTCTATAATCTTAAAACAGGCAGGCTCAAATATAATTTCGTTCATACCATGAATAACAGGGGCAGACCCGACACCCTGAGGATAGACCCCCTGATTGATTACAGCATAAAGGTGCATACGATACCTCCCCTTACCCTCGACAGCTTGCAGCTGGCCCCGGCAAAGCATAATACAGTGGCCATTGATGCACCGCGCGGGACTTTAATAATAGGCCAGGAAAGAGGCAACCAGTATAAAGACCTCAGGTTTATTGTCAGGCAGGACGGCGACATGAAAACACTCTGCCGTCAAAAAATTAACGACAGCAAAAAGTATATTACCGGACTCTATGATATTGAGATACCAACCATACCTGTCACAGTGCTGGATGATGTTGAGATAAGACCAGGTGAGATTACATCAGTTACGCTGCCACAGCCCGGTGTTATAACCTTTCTTATCGAAAACCCGGGTATATGTGAACTCTTTATTGATAAGCAGGGGGATATAGAAGGGATATACAGTATTGACACATCTCAAAAATCCATCCCCCTGGTGCTGCTGCCCGGATCATATACTGTTATCTACCGGCCTCTGCATGCAAAAGCCACGCATTATACCATAGAGAAACAGTTCAGTATTGAATCCGGAAAGTCATCCTCATTGCGTATTTTCTGAAATAATTATCAAACAACGATTATAAAACAACCCGGCTAAGATGAGCGATAATAAAGGAAATAGCAGACATGAGACGGATGGTTCCGGCAAAGGGGCAGAAGGCCTTAGAACAGATGACAGTATGGAAGAAAGCGGGAGAAGGGCACTGAAAACACATATCAGAAAGATAGCCAGGCCGGTGCTTATGCTGGCAACGGCCATGATTGCACTTGTTATCATATCATATACCGGACTGAGATTGCTTCTTCCGGAGGATAGCAATATAAACAGCGCCATAAGCAGGGAGGAGCAGCAAGATATTCTTGAAAACGGGCATACAGAATTGATTGATGCTGAAAGAATTGCATTCTTCACCAGCACATTGAATCTGAGCACAAAGGAAGCAGAACGATTCTGGCCTGTATATAATGAATTCACTGATAAAAGGGATAAGATAAGGAAAGAGAGGAATGATATTATGGAGCGTGCAGGACAGTACCGGGGTAAAGAGGGGGCGCCTGAGGAGTGGAGCGACAGGCTTATAAGCCTCGAGATGGAAGAAGCGGTGCTGAAAGCAGAATATCATATAAAATACAAGCAGGTACTGTCACCCCGGAGGGTTATTATGATATACTATGCCGAAGAAAGCTTTAAAGATTATATGACCGGGCGTTTGCGCGGGCGTTTGTCAGGCGGCCAATAATATACGGTGCTCTGCGAGGCAGTGCAGCTTATGAAAAATCTTTAAGCAGAACAGTTTATTGAAGGTCTTTAAACGGAGAAATCGAAACTGCGTATAAAGTTTAGAGCATCTCTTAAACGGAGAAATCGAAACTGCGTATAAAGTTTAGAGCATCTCTTAAACAGAGAAATCGAAACTGCGTATAAAATTTATTGACTTAGCTATCTCAGTATACAGTACACGGTCATTTTCTATAAATGATATTTCTTCCCTCAGGGCAGAGATAATACTCTCTATATAATCCGATGATCTCAGCGGCCGCCTGAATTCCAGGGCCTGGCTGGCACTGAGCAACTCAATAGCCAGCACCTTCTCCAGATTCTCCGTCACGGTAAGCAGTTTGGTGGCAGCATTGGCACCCATGCTCACATGGTCCTCCTGCTCATTAGAGGAGGGTATGGAATCCACCGAGGCAGGTGTTGCCAGCTGCTTATTCTGGCTCACAATGGATGCAGCTGTATACTGTGGCATCATAAAGCCGCTGTTGAGTCCGGGGTTGGCCACCAGAAACTCGGGCAGGTTACGTTGTCCGGATATAAGCCTGTAGACACGTCTCTCCGATATATTACCCAGCTCGGCAAGGGCTATAGCCAGATAATCAAAGACAAGAGCCAGAGGCTGGCCGTGAAAGTTACCCCCCGAGATAACCAGGTCTTCGTCAGGAAATATTGTTGGGTTATCAGTAACGGAATTAATCTCGGTCATTATTGTCTGCGATGCATGTTCAATGGCATCATAACTTGCTCCGTGCACCTGTGGTATACAGCGGAAGGAGTAGGGGTCCTGTACATGCTTCTTGGGCCTTACAATTATCTCACTCCCCTCCACCGCCTTCCTGATAAAGGATGCCACGTATTGCTGGCCTTTATGCGGACGTATATCATGCAGATTCTTAAGAAAGGGGTCATACCTGCCATCGAAGGCTTCGAGTGAAATGGCAGACACTGCATTGGCTATCTGCAGCAGGCGCCGGGCTTTCCTTAAAACGTAAAAGCCATGGGCGCTCATAAACTGTGTGCCGTTAAGCAGTGCCAGTCCCTCTTTGGACTGCAGCTCAATAAGGGGCCATCCCATTTTTTTATTTATCGCCTCAGAGCTGTATTTCCGGTTTTTATACCTCACCTCCCCCAGGCCTATCAGTGGCAGGACAAGGTGAGCCAGGGGTGCCAGATCGCCTGAGGCACCCAGAGAGCCCTGCTCAAAAACAACAGGCCATACACCGGCATTATACATAGCTATCAGTCTCTCAACAGTGGCGGTCTGCACACCCGACTTTCCAAGTGCAAGGGCATGTATCTTAAAAAGGAGCATTAATTTCACTATCTCATCCCTCACCTCCTTACCTGTGCCACAGGCATGGGACATCACCAGGTTCTTCTGCAGCTGGTTAAGCTGATCGGGACTAATAATACGGTCATGCAGGGCTCCGAAGCCGGTGGTCACTCCGTAAAGAGGGGTCTTGCTGTGCTTTATCCTCTTATCCAGGTATTGCCTGCAGGCATTAATAATCTCTGCAGAATGATCTGATAAGGCAAGACTGTAATTATTATCCAGTATCTCTTCAATACCTGTTTCCTCAAATGGCCGGGACGTAATATCAAATATCCTGTTCATTATTCTCCCTTACTTATGTCGTTAAGAAAACCAGTAAGCTTATCTTTATCTATCAGCTTCTGCTCCCCTGTGCTCATATCCCTGACAGACACCTTTCCGCTTTCTATCTCCTCCTCTCCTGCTATGACTACCTGTGGTATATTCCTGTTATTGGCATATGCCATCTGCTTCTTAAGCTTCACCGGGGAAGGAAATAATTCAGAGGCTATGCCTGCTTTCCTGAGGCTGTCCAGAAGCGGTATGCAATATTTCTCCTCTTTCTCCCCGAAATTGATAAATAACACTTTTGTATCCTGTTCCGTGTGCAGCGGAAAAAGGTCAAGGCTGCTCATAACATCATATATCCTGTCGGCCCCGAAAGAGACCCCCACACCTGACACACCTTCCATTCCGAAAATGCCTGTAAGGTTATCGTACCTTCCTCCGCCACATATGCTTCCTATCTCTGTGTCCAGCGACTTAACCTCTATTATTGCTCCGGTGTAATAATCGAGTCCCCGGGCCAGTGTAAGGTCAAAATCAAGTTCAGATGTCAGTGTGTCATCCTGAAGGTAAGCCATTAATGTCCGCATCTCCTCCAAGCCCTTTATCCCGCTTACGGAACCAGTAAGTATTTTCTCCAGCTCATCAAACTTTACTTCTGCCGGTCCTTCCAGGAAAAGAATAGGTTGCAGCCTGTTGATTGAATCAGCAGACAGGCCTTTATCTGACAGTTCACGGTTAACATTATCAATCCCTATCTTATCTATCTTATCTATGGCAATGGTAATATCTGTTATCTTTTCTTTCTGACCCACACTCTCTGCAATACCCGCCAGTATTTTCCTGTTATTAAGCTTTATTCTGTTTTTGACCGACAGGCGTGAAAAGACATCATCAATAATTTTTATCAGCTCATATTCATTAAACAGCGAATCATCGCCAATAACATCAACATCACACTGGTAAAACTCCCGGTACCTTCCCTTTTGCGGTCTGTCAGCCCGCCAGACGGGCTGTATCTGGTATCTTTTAAAAGGAAAGTTTATTTCATTGCGGTGCTGCACAACATAACGTGCAAAGGGCACGGTCAGGTCGTAGCGCAAACCTTTTTCCGCTATCATGGATGACAGTTCCGCCGCTGATGAGTCAATGAGTGCCTGATCACTCAGCTTTGACCTGAAGTCGCCCGAATTAAGCACCCTGAACAGCAGCCTGTCGCCTTCATCACCGTATTTGCCGGTGAGGGTGGACAGGTTTTCCATTGCAGGTGTCTCTACGGGCTGGTAACCGTAAAGGCGGAATACTGTACGTATGGTGTTAAAAATATAATTCCTTCTGACCATCACGGATGGACCAAAATCTCTTGTTCCTTTAGGAATACCCGGGCCTTTTGCCATTAATACCAGAAATTTGATTAAGGCGTAAAATTAAGAAAAAACAAGCTAAAAAAGGAATATGAAGCTGCTCCAAATGTTTTCCTATTGTATAAAAGGTATTGACAGGGGATATTTATAAAGCTCGCCCTGGGCTCCTTTGATGCTTGCAATAATTACGCATATCATCTCAAGCAGCAACAGTCCGACCAGCAGAACAATGCCAATGACAATAAAGATCAGCGGTATACAGATAATGGTATAAAGCAGCATTGAGAGCTGGAAATTCAGAGCCTGCTTTCCGTTCTGGTCCACAAATACCGACTCATGTCTTTTTGTGGACCAGCAAATGAGCGGACCTATAATACCACCAAAGGGAATTATCGCACCTGCAAAAGTGCTCAGATGACAGAACATAGCCCAGTTTCTTTCCCTTTCTGTTAAAACCCTTATGTCTTTTATCTCTTCATTCATGTGATTATATTTAATTTATTTCATTGGCCACATGGAACTTACCATTAAAAACAATCATACTCTTAATGTGAAATAATCATGTTTTTTTAAAGACGTCAAAAAATATCCCCTGTTGCATCATCAAAACCGGGCCATACGCCTCAGGTCATTTACAAGCAAACCATTTGGTCTTCTGTTTGATATCTTGTGTTCGCCATAGAAATACATCCTGGCATCATCAGTACCAAGCAGCATCTTAAAGCATAAACCACCTTTACCTGTACTCTCAGGCCCCACCTTATGCAGGACAAGTGTGTTCTCAGCCTCACTGAGGATAGCCTCGTCCACCTCCTCATCAGTGACTATCTTCATATCGTATGGATAATACTTTTCTATTGCTTCCTGTGATCTCAGGTCGGGTTCCAGATCCGTTGCCGCTACAAGTATTGTTTTGCTGCTTATCTCCGGAATAAATTTATTATAATACTTCAGGTATTGTTTGCCTTTCAGTGAAGGGTCTTCCTTTATATGGTCTACATGAGCCTGCATAAATCTTATTACCATTCCCAGCTTATGAGAATATTCGGTATCCTCTGCACCCTTTATAGACAGGGGAACAGCACAAAATTCAGGCATCTCTTCAATACGCGCCACATCCTTGCCCAGCAGGAGGTTAATAAAATTAAAAACCGAGCCCGATTTATCTTTGTCAAACCTTGTTCCGGTCAGAACAATAAATGAACTGCCCGGGTCCGATCTTTTCTCATTGAATTCAGCAGTACTTATAAAATCATAGTCCGTCAGTTTCCAGTAATCCTCAACAGCTTTCTTTATCAGAGCATTATAGGTGGAAAACATATTATTCTCCAGGACAACATATGTTGTGGTATTATAAAACCCTTCAAGCTCTTCAGGTTCAGGAAAGGGAGCCTGGGAAAAAAGGACATTGCCGGCAAACAAAAGAGCGAGGAAGATCATTAATCTGTTCATTATTAAATTATTTAGGTAAATATAAAGGATGCTTTTCATTATACTTTCTCAGGTAAAGAAACATCATCTGTTTCTTCTTTTTCCTGCGGAGCTTCATAAACTCATCATACAACTCAGGGTCTTTGGACAGTATTACCTCCACATTCTTAAGCTCATACTCGATAAGATTCCCTGTTTCAAAATCAATCATATACTGCACCAGCTCGTTCCTGGAGACAGTAGTAGGCCTGTAAGGCATATAATAGGGGCTGTAGTAGGAATTATATGAATAAGGTGAATAGTAAGGATCATAATAATTATACGGAGAACCGTAATACCGCCTGTCATATGATGTTATATCAGCAACAAAATGGCAGATGTTACCCACATAGGTTATCCTGTTAAAGCCACCCTGCACCTGTATATATAAAATGCCGTTTCGTGAATAACCCCAGATATCTTCCTTGCTTACCTCCTGTCTTATACCCATGGCATTATAATAATATATATTATCATTCTCAAAAACCTTTTTAAAGAAGTCGCGGTCATTATAATCAGCAGAGGTTAAAATTTTAGCTTTAGATACCGGGTCATTGGCCCTGACCTGATCGAAGTTAAAAAATATACCATCATTAAACCTGAAATCAGGTGTAAACTCAAGCATTTCACTCTCCTGAGCCCTGGCATCAGGGCCTGCAAAAAAAACCGCCAAAACACACAGAAATATTCCTTTCCTCATATTATATAAATTTTCCCTTCTCTAATCCATCAAATTTCATACCGCACAAACAAAATTAAGCTTTTCAAAGAAAGGTAAAAAAGAATTTTCATATCTTTACATATATCAAAATAATTCCGCAGCTCACGATGGGAATGAAAACTGTCAAGAAAAACAATCCCGTAAATATGAATTTATTATCCCGTATAAAGAAAAGGCTCGATAAAAACTCTTCATACTGGCTTGTTTTAATCTTTCTTTTTTTGCTTGCGTCAATAGTAACAATATTTTTCAAGTTCTGGTTAACCTCGGTCTTCCTGATTACGGCTGCTCTGATTACCACAGTATTTGCTTTCATACTAATCAGGGATATGATCAAAAAGTCCTGGGATGCCGTAACAGAGCTGCAAAGGAAGATAGAAAAGAAAGACAATTATATATCAGATTTCTCACACAGGATAAGGACCCCGCTGAATAACCTGCCTCTTATCAATGATTTGTTAAGCAAGCTGAGCGTACAAAAAGATCAGAAAGAATTGCTTGACACCCTTGTCTCGTCTACCAATAATATGATATCAGCCCTTAATGAACTGACAATGAGATCAGCCGGAGAGATATCCATTAAGCCACGCTCCAATATCAGGTTTGAACTGAGAAAAATCATTGATAACACAATGGAATTGCTTGACCTTGAATCAGCCGCCAATATAAAACTGAATATATCATGGGATGATAAGATCAGCCGTGAGTATATGGGAGACCCGGTGGCTATAAAGCAGATCTTTATTGATATATTCGGCATCTGGTCAACAATACCCGAATCAGAGAAGCTTGAGGTTGATATAAGCCTTAAGCGGCTATCGAATAAGGGTTTGACTGATATAATAGAGTTTATTATTGAAACGGAGACACCATATGAGGAAAAAAATATCCACAGTCATGATATAACCACGGACAGGAGTCTGGCTGCCAAAATAATAAATATTCTGGAAGGGCATTATTCATATCAAATAAAAGATAATAAGTTGGTATTCCGTTTTACCCTGCCGCTGATCAGGATGAGTGATGACAGGAAAGTTTCTGCGGTGGGTGAAAGAATCAGGAGGCTTAATATTGTGTCCGGGAAGAAGGAAAGGAAGCTTTTAAGTGAGGCCTCAATACTCCTTGTTGAAGATAACATTGCCAACCAGAAGATAGTCACTATATCACTTGCTTCAAAGGTTAAGAATATTGACACCGCAATAGACGGCAAGGAAGCACTTGATATGTTTGGCAAATCAAATTATGACATTATACTGATGGATATACAGTTGCCTGTGATGGACGGCATTACGGCCAGCAGAAAGATAAGGGAGATAGAGGCAAGCACCAACAGGCATACACCGATAATTGCCATTACCGCCAATGCTATGATAGGAGATAAGGAAAAGTGCCTGGCCGCAGGTATTGATGATTACCTCAGCAAGCCTTTTCAGCCGGTTAAGCTATTGGCAATGATAAATAAGTACCTTACAGCCCCGGAGCAGGATTAAAAGATGGTCTCATTCCAATAACTATTATATCATCAACCTGCTCGCTTTCCCTCCTCCATGCTTCTATTGACTCATGGATAATGGCCTTCTGCTCGTCCGGCTGGAATTTATGGATAGTCAGCAGCAGGTGTCTGAAGCGCCTGTACATAAACTTCTTATTAGCGGGTCCTCCAAACTGGTCGGCATAGCCGTCTGAAAAAAGGTAGATAATATCACCGGGCTCCATCTTCATTGTCTTATTGGTGAATAACATCTCACCCGGCACACCCACGCTCATCCTGTCGCCTTTTATCTCGGTCAGCTTATTGTCCCGGATAATATACATAGGAAAAAAAGCACCTGAATACTGTATCTCCGCTTTCTTCTCATCAATAGCGCATAAGCCTATGTCCATACCATCCTTAAGAATTGTGCTTTTATCATCACCCACGCTGCCGAATGTTCTTGCTATACCTTTACCCAGTATTTCCAGTATCTCGGATGGTTTTTGAATATCCTGGTCGAGTATAAGCTTATTAAGCAGTTCCACCCCTATCATCGACATAAAGGCTCCCGGCACTCCGTGACCGGTGCAATCCGCAGCCACAACAAATATTACATTATCCTTTTTTGTTATCCAGTAAAAATCGCCGCTGACAATATCCTTTGGTTTGAAGAAAATAAAGGAATCCGGAAGAATACTCTTAAAATAATCTTCAGAAGGCAATAATGCCTGCTGCATATAGCTTGCATATACCAGGCTGTCGGTTATATTCTTGTTCTTAATCTCCAGCTCCTCACGCTGCCTGGTAATTTTTTCATATGCCTTTTCCTTTTCACGCAGCAGCCGTCTTGTCTTAACAAGTGTGCTTGTCTGGTAACGGACTACCAGGTAAACAATCAATCCCACCAGTACAGAATAGATAATATAATGGTATATACTGGTCCCCAGGAAACTAATATCCTGAAACATCATATTATTTTTTATAAGCAGTTCAAGCAAAACCATGTATTCTGACTTACAGAGCAATAAGATAATAAACACATCCATGCCGCAGCAGTTCATTTATCAAAAATACGAAAATATGCCGGTTAACCCATTACCGGCCATTATCCACAGAGGCCCCGCCCCCCATGTCCAGACCTTTAAGCTTAAGCGAGGGCGATTCAGGAGCGGTGCCTGGACTGATCCTGCGCACTATATTATCCACAGCACTTATTGTTGCATCATCTGATACCACCAGATTGGGCCAGTCACGTTTAAAATTATCCGATGGATGGCTCTTTGATGTTGAGTCAATAAAGACATTGCCGTCAAGCATACTGATATCGCGCTGCGGATCTGTATTTGCCAGTACCTGCCAGGCCAGCAGATCATTATCTTTAATATCAACTGTGCTGTCCACTATCATTGCCACCAGTCCACCGCCGGAATATTTAAGCTGCAGAATATCGCTGAAGCTTGCCGATTCCTTTGACAGTCCCACTATCACCAGTGGCAGGTCAGGCAGGGGCATGCTGAATTTCAGCTTATGGCTCATATTCTTAAAGACAGAGAGCGGTTCGCCCGGTTTAAACATAGCATGCTCCTGCCTGTTACCCTCCCCCGGCAATTTAACACTGGCATCAATACCCAGTTTGCCTCCAAAGGAGAAAGTGTCTGAAGAATGATCAAGCACATCAAGCGGACCCCTGACTGTCATTATATCAAAATCAAAATCTGTGTTTAATATTACCTGTCCGGCAACGGCCCTGTAATCCCTTATATCTATATCAGCGCTTATTACGATAATAAACTTGCTAAACATCATCTGTCCCGCTCCGAACAATGAATTTATCACTTTCATTCCCTGTCCGGGATAGCTCTTTTTAATTTTCACCAGCACAAGGTTATGGGCTACCCCCTGCGGCGGCATATGCAGATCTGTTATCTCGGGTTGCAGTGTAAGCTTAATGGGTGCCAGGAAAAGCTTTTCCGTAGCTTTACCTATCCATGCATCCTCCATGGGAGGCACTCCCACCACTGTTGCAGGGTATATAGCATCATTACGATGTGTAATACAGCTTACATGGAAAGCCGGATACCAGTCGGCCAGTGAATAGAAGCCTGTATGATCACCAAAGGGGCCTTCCCATATAAGGTCGGCGGCGGGATCAATATAGCCTTCTATCACAATATCAGCATCATCAGGCACCCACAGATCATTGGTGACACATTTCACCATTTTCACTCTCTTCTTTCTCAGGAAACCTGCCAGGATATATTCGTCCACACCCTGTGGCAAGGGTGCCGTAGCGGCATAGGTATATACAGGGTCGCCTCCCAGGACTACCGACACAGGCATCTTTTCTCCTTTTTCCTTCCATGCCTCAAAATGGCTGGCACCTGTTTTATGCCTGTGCCAGTGCATCCCCGTTGTTTTGCTGTCCATCACCTGCATCCTGTACATTCCTGCATTTACTTCGCCTGATACAGGGTGCCTGGTATGCACCACCGGCAGGGTTATAAAGCGTCCGCCGTCATGGGGCCAGCATTTAAGAGCCGGCAGGATGCCCAGATCAGGATCTTCAATTATATTCTGCTGGCATATTCCTTTTCCCCTGATCTTCTTTGGCATATAAGAGGCCAGCTTTGTCAGTCCTGGCAGCATCCTGATCTTTGCTATCAGTCCCTGAGCGGGACTGCTCATCCTGCTAAATATATCCTCTATCTCGGTGCCTGCCTCTTCCAGATCATTGCGCCCCAGGGCCATGCTCATCCGTCTGTCTGATGCAAACATATTTATCATCACCGGGAAAGCTGTGCCGGTATTATTAAGAAGCAGTGCCCTTTCGCCGTTTTTAACAAAACGGTCAGCCAGCTCCGCCACCTGCAGCACGGGATCAACAAATTCATCTGTCATCAAAAGCTCATCCTGCTGTTCCAGTGCCCTGGCAAACTGCTTTAAACCATTATATGCCATTGATTATTCTTTGATACAAATATACCTGAAAATTGTGATTGGTCACAATCCGGGCGCATAGGGTATTTGCATCTCCGGGTATCAGTGTCCTGCCGGGAACACCACCAAACAAAAATGGGAACTATTCTGACGAATAATTCCCATTTCACTGAAGGCTACCGAAGTAATCTCCAGTGCCAGATTACTGTTATTATGACCGGCTGTTTAAAGGCCTGAGCCTTTAAGCAACCCTGAACCATCAGGCAGTGCCTGTTACAGCATTGCCTTATGGCTGCCCTTTCGATCACCCGAAGGTGATCTTACGGGGCGCAGAGTCATTTCTGACAAAATCATCTAAAGAACGCCATGCGGCTTCAGCGATTTTCCGGAAATCCGGCGAACCTGAGTTCCGGTCTGCGGCTCCTTCATGAAGCGGGCCCTGGAGCCCGGTTGAAATATCGGGAATCGCAATTAAGCTCATCCGTCATTTCCTTCTTTTCAGGAGCGGCCTTTTATCGCTCACCTGGTAAGAACAAATATATGTCAGTATACTGGCTAGCGGCAAATTTTAAGAGGGGTATATATCAACGCGATTTAAACAGCAGTTATTAACAATTGTTAATAACCCTGCAGTGCCCTGAATTAATAAGTCTTTCAGTTATTTCGCGGTCAGGATATGGGTTTCAAATCCGTAGACTGAGGCATTAAAAACCGTAAATTGCAGTCTTTCCCAGTTCATTAAAAACCGTAAGTGGCAGTCTTTCCCAGTTCCTCTTCTATCCTGAGCAGCTGGTTATACTTGGCCATACGGTCTGAGCGGCTGAGTGAGCCTGTTTTGATCTGGCCCGAGCGTGTTGCAACAGCAACATCGGCAATGGTTGAATCTTCCGTCTCGCCTGAACGGTGTGATGTAACAGTTGTATAGCCTGCCCTGTGTGCCATTTCTATAGTTCTGAGTGTCTCTGTAAGGGTACCAATCTGATTCAGCTTAATAAGTATTGAATTGGCACAGCCCATTTCTATACCTTTTTTCAGGTATTCAACATTGGTGACAAAGTTGTCATCACCAACAAGCTGTATTTTATTCCCCGATAATTTTGTATGTATAACCCATCCGTCCCAGTCATCTTCGGCCATACCGTCCTCAACGGAATCGATAGGATAATTGGATATCAGCTCATCGATATATTCGGCCTGTTCCCGGGCTGACCTCTTTTTACCTTTGTCGCCTTCAAATTTGGAATAGTCATAGACGCCGTCAGCATAAAATTCGGAAGCGGCACAATCAAGTGCTATTGTAATATCTTCACCGGCCTTATAGCCTGCATTGCCTATTGCTTTAATTATTGATTCCAGTGCATCTTCTGTGCCATTCAGTGCAGGTGCAAAACCACCTTCATCGCCAACGGCCGTACTCAGGTTTCTTTCCTTAAGCACTTTTTTAAGAGCATGGAATACTTCAGCGCCCATTCTGAGACCTTCCCTGAAAGTTTTGGCTCCCACAGGTCTTATCATAAATTCCTGGAAAGCTATAGGTGCATCTGAATGAGATCCGCCGTTAATAATATTCATCATGGGAACCGGCAGGGTAACTGCGCTTACACCTCCTATATATCTGTAGAGTGGGAGATCATGGTATGCAGCCGCTGCCTTTGCGGTAGCCAGGGAAACCCCCAGTATAGCATTGGCTCCCAGCTTGCTCTTGTTTGCTGTGCCATCGAGCTCCAGCATAGCCATATCCAGTCCGGCCTGGTCAGTGGCATCCATACCAATTACAGCCTCCGCAATAATCTTATTAACATTATCGACCGCTTTCAGCACTCCTTTACCGAGGTATCTTGATTTATCGCCATCCCTTAATTCAATGGCTTCATTTTCCCCTGTTGAGGCGCCTGAGGGCACGGCAGCCCTGCCCATAAAACCGCTGGCTGTAATAACCTCTACTTCAACTGTTGGATTCCCTCTGGAATCAAGTATCTCACGTGCGTGAACACCAATAATCTGACTCATAACTTCTATTTTTTTTTCTTCTCAGGAATTTTCTTTACCGTATCCGGATTCTTATTATTCACCGGATTCGGCTTTTTTGTCTTCTTCAGCTTTTGCTTCGGCTTCCGGCTTGTCTTCTTCTTCAGCTTTTGCTTCGGCTTCCGGCTTGTCTTCTTCTTCAGCTTTTGCTTCGGCTTCCGGCTTGTCTTCTTCAGCTTTTGCTTCGGCTTTTGGCTTGTCTTCTTCTTTTAGCTCTTCAGCTTCAGCGCCAGCCTCCTGCTCTTTAGTTTCTGCCTTCTGCTCGTCTTTCACTTCTTCAGCTTCAGAACCGGCTTCCTCAGGCTTAAGATCAGCTTTTGCCTCTTCCTTTACTTCCTCTTCAGTGGGCGCATCAACAATCTCCTGAGCTTCCACAGCCTCTTCAGTACCTTCAGCCTTTAAGGCTTCCGCTTCTTCTGCCTGTGTTTTTTTCTTACCCGAACCTCTTCTTCTCCTCGTTGACTTTGTCTTTTTGGAGGTATCCTCAAGCATATTTTCGTTATAGTCAACAAGTTCTATTATACACATCTCTGCATTATCGCCCAGGCGGTTACCCAGTTTAAGTATTCTTGTATATCCACCGGGTCTTTCGACAATCTTTGGTGACACCTCCCTGAACAGTTCAGAGACGGCATATTTATTTTTCAGATAACTGAACACCACTCTTCTTGAGTGTGTGGTATCATTTTTTGATTTTGTTATAAGGGGTTCAACATATGAACGCAGGGCTTTAGCCTTTGCATTTGTTGTGGTAATCCTTTTATGCAGGATCAGTGATGATGCCATATTGGACAGCATAGCCTTCCTGTGAGCACTTGTTCTTCCTAGGTGGTTAAAACCTTTACGATGTCGCATTTCTCTTTCTCCTTAGCTGTTTACAATTATTCTTTATCCAATTTGTACCTGGTAACATCCATTCCGAATGAAAGATTCATTGATTCGAGTAGTTCATCGAGTTCTGTAAGTGATTTCTTCCCGAAATTCCTGAATTTAAGCAGGTCATTCTTATTAAACTTCACCAGGTCGCCCAGTGTATCAACTTCGGCAGCCTTGAGGCAGTTGAGCGCCCTGACTGACAGGTCGAGGTCGACCAGTTTTGTCTTGAGCAGCTGCCTCATATGCAGCACTTCCTCATCAAACTCTTCATTGGCCAGTTTATCATCCGAGTCAATAGTTATTTTATCATCAGAGAAGAGCATAAAGTGGTATATAAGTATTTTTGCCGCTTCTTTGAGTGCATCTTTCGGATGAATAGAACCATCCGTTTCTATTTCCAGCACAAGCTTTTCATAGTCTGTTTTCTGCTCAACCCTGTAATTCTCAACATCATACTTTACATTTTTTATAGGTGTAAAGATTGAGTCTACAGCTATCAGGCCAAATTCTGCATCCACCGGCTGGTTTTCTTCTGCCGGCACATAACCTCTGCCCTTGCTTATGCTTATCTCCATCTGGAGTTTTACATCGGGTTCCATAGAACAGATAAGCTGATCCTTATTCAATACTTCAAAGCTGCTCAGGTATTCATTGAGATCACCAGCCCTGAATTCATTCTTACCGGTAATAGTAACAACAATCTTTTCGCTGTCTATCCCTTCGGTCAGCTGTTTAAACCTGACCTGTTTAATGTTCAGCACTATATCTGTAACATCTTCTGAGACGCCTGCTATTGTCGAAAATTCATGGTCGACACCCTCAAATTTTATTGTTGAAACAGCAAAGCCTTCGAGTGATGAAAGCAGTATTCTTCTCAGGGCGTTACCTACGGTAATCCCATATCCCGGTTCAAGGGGGCGGAATTCAAACTTACCATAATAGTTGTCCGCTTCAACCATTATTACTTTATCGGGCTTTTGGAATGCTAATATGGCCATATATTGTAATCTTAAATTTATTACTTCGAGTATAATTCAACTATAAGTTGTTCTTTTATATCTTCCGGAATATCGCTGCGTTCCGGCAAATTCATGAACTTACCCACCATCTGGGTGTCATCCCACTCAAGCCATGAAAAGCTCATATACCTTTTGGAAGCCAATGAGTCGAGCACCACTTCCAGGGATTTGGATTTCTCACGTACACCGATTGTATCTCCCGCTTTCACCATTGCGGAGGGTATACTAAGCACATCTCCGTTAACCGTTATATGACGGTGCGACACCATTTGTCTTGCCGCTGCCCTTGTGGGGGCAATACCCAGGCGGTAAACCACATTATCGAGTCTTGATTCAAGCAACTGCAGCAATACCTCACCTGTCACTCCTTTATGACTGGATGCACGCTCAAAGAGGTTACTGAATTGCTTCTCAAGCACTCCGTAAGTATATTTAGCTTTTTGTTTTTCCTTTAACTGGATACCATATTCGGATGTTTTCTTCCTCCTCTTCATATTACCGTGCTGTCCGGGAGGATAATTCTTCTTCTCCAGGTACTTGTCAGTACCAAAGATCGGGTCTCCGAATTTCCTGGCTATCTTTGATTTTGGTCCTCTGTATCTTGCCATTGAAAATAGTATTTTTTATTCTTCTTAATAATTCATTATGCTTATACCCTTCTCCTGTTAGGCGGGCGGCAGCCATTATGTGGCATTGGTGTTACATCCACTATCTCGCTTACTTCAATTCCGCTGTTATGGAGTGAGCGTATAGCTGATTCCCTGCCGGAACCCGGTCCTTTAACAAAGACTTTCACTTTGCGTAAACCCAGGTCATAAGCAACCCTGGCACAGTCTTCAGCTGCCATCTGGGCAGCGTAGGGAGTATTCTTTTTTGATCCCCTGAATCCCATCTTGCCTGATGAAGCCCAGGATATAACCTGACCTGCATTATTGGTCAGCGAGATAATTATATTATTAAACGAAGAATGAACATGCGCCTGCCCTACAGGTTCAATCTTAACTACTCTTCTTTTTGATGCTCCGG
Organism: Bacteroidales bacterium; assembly: GCA_034521735.1. Taxonomy (GTDB): domain Bacteria; phylum Bacteroidota; class Bacteroidia; order Bacteroidales; family VadinHA17; genus UBA9300. Next base: position 236,925 of record JAXHLX010000002.1, on the reverse strand, counting down.
ATTTCTTTGCCATATTCTAATTATTTAACAGCTTTCTTCTTATTAGCTACAGTTTTCTTTCGGCCCTTGCGTGTTCGGGCATTATTCTTTGTACTCTGACCACGTACCGGCATACCACTCCTGTGGCGGATCCCCCTGTAACAGCCTATATCCATCAGTCTTTTGATACTGAGCTGGACATCCGATCTGAGTTCACCCTCCAGTTTATATTCATCATTGAGTATTCTCCGGATCTTAGTTAATTCATCATCATTCCAATCCTTAACTTTCTTTTCCAGATCCACTCCCGCCTTTGTCAGTACCTTACGGGCATTGCTCGGCCCTACGCCATAAATATATGTAAGGGCTACTTCTCCCCTCTTGTTTTTTGGTAAGTCTACGCCTACAATTCTTGCCATATACTTTTTATTAAAATGTGTGCAAAGTTAGTTAAATTATCCCTGTCTCTGTTTAAACTTGGGATTTTTCTTGTTTATCACGTATAAGCGTCCTTTTCTTCTGACCATTTTACAGCCAGCGCTACGCTTTTTAATAGATGCTTTTACTTTCATCGCTACAATAATTATTTATTTGTATCTGAATGTTATTCTTCCTTTTGTCAAATCATATGGCGACATCTCAACTTTTACGCGGTCGCCGGGTAAAATCTTAATATAGTTCATTCTCATCTTTCCTGAGATATGAGCCGTTATGACGTGCCCGTTTTCAAGCTCGACCCTGAACATAGCATTGGATAGAGCTTCAATAATCGTTCCGTCCTGTTCGATCGAAGGTTGTTTTGCCATATTATATATTTTTTTTCAATTCTTCGTCAATAAATTTAAAGGTCGTTAATACATCGGCCTCCTGTTTACCCACCGCAACTGCATATTCAAAGTGTGCCGAGGGCTTGCCGTCAGCCGTTTTAATAGTCCAGCCATCCTGCATCTGTCTTATATTATTGCTGCCCATATTTATCATCGGTTCAATACAGATAACAAGGCCTTCTTTCATCTTGGGTCCACGTCCCCTTTTCCCGTAATTCGGTACTTCAGGCGACTCATGGAGATTTTTTCCCAGTCCGTGACCAACAAGTTCACGCACAACCGAGTATCCTCCGCTTTCTGCCTTGTTCTGCACATGCCATGATATATCACCCACCCTATTTCCGGCGACAGCCTGCCTTACCCCTTCTTCAAGTGATTCCCTTGTGAATTCCAGCAAGCTTCTTTTTTCGTCACTGATATTACCTACCGGGAAGGTAAAGGCGCTGTCTCCATAAAAACCATCCAGAACCACCCCGCAGTCAATGGAAATAATATCACCTTCCTGCAGTGTGTAATCCGAGGGTATACCGTGGACAACTTCATCATTTACAGAGGTGCAGAGTGTACTGGGAAAATCATTATATCCCTTAAAACCCGGAACTGCATTATGATCCCGTATATATTCCTCGGCCATATTATCAAGCTCCAGGGTTGTGATACCGGGCCTGATAATCTTAGCCAGTTCTGCCAGTGTGCGCGACACCAGCATATTACTTGATCTCAGCAATTCAATCTGCTCCGCTGTTTTCAGATGCAACATCAAAGAACGCTTTTTATTTACATTGCAGAGACAGCTCCGCCTGTCCTGCCTTTAATCCTGCCTGACTTCATCAGGCCGTCGTAATGACGCATAAGCAGGTGACTCTCTATCTGCTGAAGCGTATCCAGCACCACACCTACCAGTATAAGTAAAGATGTTCCTCCATAAAACTGTGCAAACGGTGCACTGACACCAAATTTAACAGCTATGGAAGGAAGTATTGCTATAAATGCAAGGAAGATGGATCCCGGAAGTGTTATTCTTGACATCACCTGGTCAAGGAATTCAACCGTTTTCCTTCCGGGTTTCACTCCCGGTATAAATCCTCCATTCTTTTTCATATCCTCTGCCATTTGCACGGGATTAATAGTTACCGCGGTATAAAAATAAGTGAAAGCTATTATAAGCAATGCGGTAACAAGGTTATACCAGAACCCGTACATATCTGAAAAAGCGGTAACAAAACCTGACATCTGGTCAGAGCTGGCATATCCTGCCAGTATAATGGGCAACATCATTATTGCCTGGGCAAAGATTATAGGCATAACACCTGCAGCATTCACCTTCAGTGGTATATATTGCCTTACACCTCCGTACTGTTTATTTCCCACTATCCTTCTTGCGTACTGCACCGGTATCCGGCGTGTACCCTGTACAAGCAGTATTGTACCCAGCACCACTGCAAACAGGAACACCATTTCAAGCAACAATGCTACCAGTCCGCCTGAACCATCAACACGCACTCCCAGTTCAAAAACAAAGGCCTGCGGCAGCCGGGCAATGATACCGATCATAATGATCAGTGATATACCGTTTCCTATTCCCTTATCTGTAATCTTCTCACCCAGCCACATAACAAACATGGTTCCGGCCGTAAGTATTATCACCGATGAAAACTTAAATAATGCGCCGCTCAGTATAAAAGCACTGGCAGGCAGCTGTGCATTAAGGTTTGCAAGGTATGTTGGTGCCTGCAGCAGGAGTATGGCAACGGTAAGGTATCTTGTATACTGGTTCATCTTCCTTCTTCCGCTTTCACCTTCACGCTGCAGCTTCTGGAAATAGGGGAATACGATACCCAGCAGCTGTATTACAATTGAGGCTGAGATATAGGGCATTATACCAAGGGCAAATACCGATGCCTGTGAAAAGGCACCTCCCGAAAACATATCAAGCAGTCCCATTATACCTGAAGATGTCTGGTCGGCAAGATTGCTCAGCTGTGACGGGTCAATGCCCGGCAGTGTAACATATTTACCGAAGCGGTACAGAAGAATAATACCCAGGGTATAGATTATCCTCGCCCGCAGATCTTCAATCTTGAATATATTTCGTATTGTCTGAATTAGTCTCATCCTAATCTATTTTTACTACAGTTCCCTGTTTGGCTTCTATGGCTTCAGTTGCTGCTTTTGAAAAAGCATGGGCATGTACTTCAAGTTTTTTATCGAGTGATCCTTTTGCAAGGATTTTAACGCGCGCCTTTTTAGATATCAGTCCGGCATCAATCATCGTTTCCACATTAATAATATTCAGATCCCTTTTTTCAGCCAGTGCCTGCAGGGTGCTTATATTAATCCCTTTATATTCAACCCTGTTAAGGTTGGTAAAACCGTACTTGGGAACCCTCCTTTGCAGCGGCATCTGTCCGCCTTCAAACCCAATCTTTTTGGAGTAGCCGGATCTTGATTTCTGCCCTTTATGGCCTTTGGTGGCCGTACCACCTCTGCCTGTACCCTGTCCGCGTCCCAGGCGCCTGTCCTTCTTAACAGTTCCTTCAGCCGGTTTTAGATTACTTAAGTCCATTTCTATCAGATATTTATAAGTTCCTTAAATTTCCTCAACTTTCACCAGATGCTTAACAGCATTTACCATACCCAAAACCTGCGGACTGGCTTCATGCTCAATACTCTGGTTCATCTTCTTAAGACCCAGTGCAAGCAGTGTTTTTTTCTGCCTCTCAGGTCTTCCTATCTTACTCTTTACTTGTGTTACCCTTATCTTTGACATAATGATATATTTCTAACCATTGAATACTTTATCCATAGATGTTGTCCTGTGGTTTGCAACCGTATAAGCATCTCTCATTTCCATAAGGGCTTCAAAGGTGGCTTTCACAAGGTTATGAGGATTGGAAGAGCCCTTGGATTTAGCGAGCACATTCCTTACTCCTACACTCTCAAGCACAGCACGCATAGCTCCGCCTGCCTTAACGCCGGTACCTTCTGAGGCTGGTTTAAGGAAGACAGATGCACCGCCGTATTTGGCATACTGCACATGAGGGATGGTACCGTTTATAACGGGAACCCTGATAAGATTTTTCTTTGCATCCTCCACTCCCTTGGCTATAGCTGTGGTTACTTCATTGGCTTTACCCAGTCCGTGACCGGCAACTCCGTCTTCATTACCAACCACCACGATGGCAGAGAAGCTGAAAGTACGACCACCCTTTGTTACCTTGGTCACCCTCTGTATACCTACAAGCCTGTCTTTCAGATCGAGGTCAATGTTCTTTACTTTTTTAATTTCTCTTTTCTTCATATTCATTTAGAATTTTAAACCGCCTTTACGGGCTGCATCAGCCAGTGATTTCACCCTGCCATGATATTTATATCCTCCCCTGTCGAAAATAATACTTTCTATCCCGGCATTCTTACATTTATCGGCCAGCAGCTTGCCTACCAGTGCTGCCTGCTCTATTCTGTTGGCTGCTTCAGCGGAAGCTACCTCTTTCTCCCTTGATGATGCCGACAGTAATGTTTTTCCGTTATCATCATCTATTGCCTGGGCATAAATCTGCTTATTACTTCTGAACACGGCTACCCTGGGTCTTTCTGCAGTACCATGCGCCGTTTTGCGTATTCTCAGTTTTATCCTCTTTCTTCTTTCTGTTTTAGATAAGCTCATCACTCATTTTTTAAATATTAAACACTTGCAGATTTCCCAGCTTTTCTTCTGAGCTGTTCGCCTACGAACTTAATGCCTTTACCCTTATAGGGCTCGGGCGGACGCAGCGATCTTATCTTTGCAGCAACATGTCCTATCAGCTGTTTATCGGTACTGTTAAGTGTAATAACAGGATTACTCCTTCTTTCGGTTTTTGCTTCAACCTTTATTTCTTCAGGTAATTCTATTATTATATCATGTGACAGTCCAACACTCAGCTCCAGCTTCTGTCCTTTAGCTTCTGCACGGTATCCCACACCCACCAGTTCAAGCTTTTTCTCATAACCTTCGGATACACCAACCACAGCATTATTTATCAAAGCCCTGTACAAACCATGTAATGATTTATGTTTCTTTGATTCAGTGGGACGCTTAATATTAATAACACTGTCTTCTGCTTCCACTATCATATCCTTATCAACCTTTACAGCCAGTTCTCCAAGGGGTCCTTTAAGGTTTACTGTATTATCACCGGCTACATTAACTGTTACCCCTGATGGAAGATTTACCGGTAGTTTTCCTATTCGTGACATATTAAAATAATCCTCTTTTTAGTAAACGTAACACAATACTTCACCTCCAACCTTCTGGTTCCTGGCTTCCTTATCAGTCATAACACCCTGTGATGTTGACAGTATAGCTACGCCCAGTCCGTTAAGCACCCTGGGCAGTTCATTCACACTCGCGTATTTTCTCAAACCGGGGCGGCTTATCCGCTCCAGGGATTTAATAGCGGGAATCTTGCTCTCCGGATGGTATTTAAGGGCTATCTTGATTATGCCCTGGGCTCCATCGTCTGTAAATTTATAACTAAGGATATATCCCTTGTCATATAATATCTTAGTGATATCCTTCTTCAGATTTGATGCAGGAATTTCCACCACCTTATGTCCGGCGATAACAGCATTCCTTATTCTTGTAAGAAAATCTGCAATTGGATCAGTCATTCTTTCTAATTTTAAATATTAATTATTACCAGCTGGCTTTTCTTATGCCAGGTATAAGTCCTTCAGAGGCCATCTCCCTGAATGTGATACGGCTAACCCCGAACTGTCTCATATATCCCCTGGGGCGGCCCGTTATCATGCAACGGTTATGCAAGCGTATGGGGTTTGAGTTGCGTGGCAGGCGGCTGAGTCCGATATAATCGCCCTCCGCCTTAAGCTTAGCTCTTTTGGCCGCATACTTCTTGACAAGCTTGGCGCGTTTAACCTCGCGGGCTTTCATTGATTCTTTAGCCATAATATTTTAATTTTTATTTGTTTTAAATGGTAATCCGTAGTGACGCAGCAATGCAAATCCCTCCTCATCGGTTTTGGCCGAGGTTACGAATGTGATCTGCAATCCCATAATCTTCACTACCTTATCAATATCTATCTCCGGGAAAATGATCTGTTCTGTTATTCCCAGTGTATAGTTACCACGTCCGTCCAGTTTATTGCTTATTCCCTTGAAGTCGCGTATACGCGGAAGGGCCACCCGTATAAGTCTTTCGAGAAATTCATACATCCTTTCCCTTCTGAGAGTTGTCATTACACCAATAGGCATATTTCTTCTCAGCTTGAAGTTTGATATATCCTTTGATGAAAGGGTCTGCACTGCTTTTTGTCCGGCAATGGCAGTCACCTCGGTGGTACCCACCTCAATAAGTTTCTTATCGGCTATAGCCTGTCCCACTCCCTGGTTTATAACTATTTTCTCCAGGTACGGCACTTCCATAATGGATTTGTAACCAAATTCCTTCATCAATGCAGGAACGATCTCTTCCCTGTATTTCTTTTGTAAAGTAGGCGTATACATTATTTGATCTCCTCCCCTGATTTTTTTGAATAACGAACAAGTTTCCCGTCCTTGTTTAACTTCCGTCCCAGGCGTGTGCCATCACCGGAAGACGGGTCTACCAGCATAAGATTTGATATATGTATGGTAGCTTCTTTCTTTATTATACCTCCCTGTGGACTCTGGGCATTTGGCTTGGTATGTTTTGATACCATATTCACGCCTTCCACTATTGCCCTTTTCTTAGCCCTGTCAACCTCCAGGATGCGGCCACGTTGTCCTTTTGCTTCGCCTGATATGACGATTACGGTATCTCCTTTTCTGATATGTAATTTTTCTTGCATCGCTTAATTTTTCTTATAACACTTCAGGTGCCAATGATACAATCTTCATATATTTATCACGTAACTCCCTGGCCACCGGTCCGAAAATACGTGTGCCGCGTACTTCATCCACTGCGTTGAGCAATACCACGGCATTATCATCAAAACGGATATAGGTGCCGTCGGCCCTGCGTATTTCCTTTTTTGTTCTTACCACAACAGCCTTTGTCACCATGCCCTTTTTTGCCTCACCCGCAGGTATAGCACTTTTTACTGTTATTACCACTTTATCGCCTATGGAAGCATATCTTTTTCCGCTTCCTCCCAGCACCCGTATTACCAGCACTTCTTTGGCGCCTGTATTATCGGCTACAGATAGTCTACTTTCCTGTTGTACCATAATTACTTAGCTCTTTCGATTACTTCAATTAACCTCCAGGACTTTCTCTTGCTCATTGGCCTGGTTTCCATTATGCGCACTGTATCACCAATGTTGCAGGTATTCTCCTGGTCATGGGCAAGAAGTTTTTTGGTCTTATTTATGAACTTGCCATAAACAGGATGCTTGACCTTTCTTTTCACAGCAACGGTAATTGACTTGTCCATCTTATTGCTGACGACTATACCTGTACGCTCTTTTCTTGTATTTCTTTCCATTGTTGACACTAGCTATTTTGTTGTTCATTCAACTCCCTCTTGCGCAATTCGGTCAGCAACCTTGCAATATTGCCTCTTGTCTCCTTAATCTTATTTGGATTGTCAAGGGGTGAAATTGCATGGTTCAGTTTCATGCGGGTGAGAGATGTTCTCTCGTTATCTATCCTTTCCAGGATTTCCTGGCTTGTAAACTGGTTTATTTCTGAAGTTTTCATGTCTTAACTCGTTAATCGTGAACGTAATCATTCCTTACTATGAACCTGGTTGTTATAGGCAGTTTCTGCGCCCCCAGCTTCATAGCTTCCTTTGCCACTTCATAAGGCACTCCCTCACATTCCAGTATTATCCGGCCCGGGGTAACGGGTGCTACAAATCCTTCAGGAGCACCTTTCCCTTTACCCATCCTTACCTCAGCGGGTTTTTTTGTTATGGGCTTATCGGGGAAGATACGTATCCACAGCTGGCCTTCACGTTTCATATGGCGTGTAACAGCCTGGCGTGCTGCCTCTATCTGTCTGCCGGTAATCCATGAGGCTTCAAGGGCCTTGATGCCGAATGATCCGAAAGCAAGCTGGTTACCACGCTGTGCATTTCCTTTCATCTTACCCTTCTGGCGCCTTCTGTATTTTGTCTTTTTAGGTTGTAACATTTCTCTTATCTTAAAGTCTTATAAATCCAGTTATTTACTTTTTCCTTTTCCTCATCCCGGATCCCCTGGCTGCTTTCTGGCTTTTCATTGCCACATCAGGAGACAGGTCTCGCTTTCCAAAAACCTCACCGTTACAGATCCACACCTTTATACCTACCAGTCCAACCTTGGTAAGAGCTTCAGCCAGTGCATAGTCAATATCAGCCCTGAAAGTATGCAGTGGTACACGTCCCTCCTTATAGGTCTCGCTTCTTGCCATTTCAGCTCCTCCCAGCCTGCCGCTAATAAGTATTTTTACTCCTTCCGCACCCATCCTCATTGTTGAAGCAATAGACATCTTGATAGCACGCCTGTATGATATTTTCCCTTCTACCTGCCGGGCAATATTATTGGCAACGATGGTAGCATTAAGCTCAGGACGTTTAACCTCGAAGATATTTATCTGCACTTCTTTATTTGTGATATTCTTCAATTCTTCTTTCAGTTTATCAACTTCCTGACCGCCTTTACCAATAATGATACCCGGACGGGCTGTATTTACGGTAACAGTAATAAGCTTCAGCGTTCTCTCAATCATTATCTTGGAGATACTTGCCTTTGCCAGCCTGGCATTAAGGTATTCCCTTATTTTTGCATCCTCCACCAGTTTGGCGGAGAAATCATTACCACCATACCAGTTCGAATCCCAGCCTTTAATAATGCCTAACCTGTTACTTATCGGATTAACTTTTTGTCCCATCTATTTCAGTTTGATGTATTTTCTATTTCTTCCTTATTTAAACTATCAATAATAAGGGTAACATGATTGGATCTTTTCCTTATCCTGTGTGCACGTCCCTGGGGGGCTGTCTGAAGCCTTTTAAGTGTACGCCCCTGGTTCACGAAAGCCTCCTTTACAAAGAGCTGGCTTTCTTCAATGCGCACTCCCTCATTCTTAGCCTGCCAGTTGGCAATAGCGGAGAGCAGAAGCTTCTCAACAGCGCGCGATGCCTCCTTTGAACTGTACTTAAGCACATCAAGAGCCCTGTTAACGTCCATACCTTTTATCATATCTGTTACCAGCCTCATTTTACGCGGAGAGGTAGGACAGTTCCTCAAAACCGCCTGGTATGTTTTCTTTTTTTCCTCTTTACGCTTTTCAGCTGAAATTCTTTTTCTTGCACCCATTTGTCAAGATTTTATCTTATCAGTAAATATTTTTATCTCTGTCTTCCACCATGTCCCCTGAAAGTACGGGTAGGAGCAAATTCTCCCAGCTTATGGCCTACCATATTTTCAGTTATATACACAGGGATGAATTTATTGCCATTATGAACAGCAATTGTATGTCCTACGAAATCCGGTGATATCATTGACCGGCGCGACCATGTTTTAATAACTGTCTTTTTCCCTGCGTCGTTCATCTTCATCACTCGCTGCTCGAGCTTAAAGTCAATAAACGGGCCTTTTTTAATAGATCTGCTCATATTATCTCAATTATTTTTTCCTTCTTTCAATGATATACTTATCGGAGTATTTCTTCGGACTCCTTGTCTTATAACCTTTTGCAGACAGTCCGGTACGGGAGCGCGGATGACCGCCGGAAGCGCGTCCTTCACCTCCACCCATCGGGTGATCCACAGGGTTCATTGCCACACCCCTTGTCCTGGGTCTGCGCCCTTTCCACCTGCTGCGTCCTGCCTTACCGGATATCTCCAGTGAATGGTCAGGATTGGATACCGTACCAACGGTAGCCTTGCATTTTGCCAGCACCATCCTGGTCTCACCCGAAGGCAGTTTAACGGTAACATATTTACCTTCACGTGCAACAAGCTGTGCATATGATCCTGCACTTCTTGCCATTGCACCGCCTTTACCCGGTTTGAGCTCAATATTATGAATAATTGTACCCAGGGGCAGATCCGATAGTGGCAGTGCATTTCCGAGTTCAGGGGAAATACCTGCACCTGAGATAACGGTATCATCAACCTTCAATCCCTGAGGCGCAAGAATATACCTCTTTTCACCATCTTCATAATAAAGCAGGGCTATCCTTGCCGAACGGTTCGGATCATATTCTATTGTCTTTACCTTTGCCGTCATCCCGTCTTTATCACGACGGAAGTCAATAACACGGTATCTTCTTTTATGCCCGCCACCGAGGTATCTCACTGTCATGCGCCCGCTATTATTCCTTCCCCCGCTTTTCTTGATCGGGCCAAGCAATGACTTCTCGGGCTGCTTACCCGTTATTGTCTCACGGGCACTTATTATCTTATGTCTCTGACCTGGTGTTACAGGTTTTATCTTTCTAACTGCCATAATCTGTTATATATTGCTATAGAAATCAATCGTTTCTCCTTCAGCCACCGTTATGATAGCCTTTTTATATAGAGGTGTCCTCCCGGACATTACACCCGACTTGGTATAACGAACCTTTTTCTTGCTGTGATAAACCATTGTCTTAACCGAATCAACGGTTACTCCATACATCTCCTCAACAGCATTCTTTATCTGTATCTTATTTGCATCCTTTGCAACGATGAAGCCATAGCGGTTAAATTTCTCACTCTGGTCAGTCATTTTTTCGGTTACAATCGGCTTCAGTAAAATATCCATTACTAAAAGTTTTCTAATTTTTAAAAGTTGAATGCAAAACGTCAACTGCACTCTCGACAAGTATGAGCACTGAGGCTTTTATAATGATGTAAGTGTTTAATTCATCGCTAGTTACAACATCAACACCCTTCAAATTTCGAGATGACAAATATACATTTTTATTTTGTTTCGGAAAAACTATCAGTGATTTTTTATCCCGAACATTCAGGTTTGTCTCCAGCCGTTCAAGTTCCCTGGTTTTTGGAGCTTCAAAATTAAAGTCTTCAAGAACGATTATGCTTTTGGACATGGCCTTTTGCGTAAGGGCTGATTTCCTGGCCAGCTGCTTCATCTTCTTGTTAAGTTTAAAACCGTAGAACCTTGGCCTGGGACCAAAGGCACGACCACCTCCCCTGAATATGGGATTCTTTATATCACCAAAACGTGCAGTACCTGTTCCTTTCTGCCTCTTAATCTTACGCGTACTGCCGGTTATTTCACTTCTTTCCTTGGTCTTGTGCGTTCCCTGTCTCGCATTTGCCATATACTGCCTTGTATCAAGGTATATAGCATGGTCATTTGGCTCAACACCAAATATTGAGTCATCGAGACTTACTTTCCTTCCGGTATCTTTACCTTCTATATCAAATACTGCTATTTCCATTACTTTGTAATTATTAAGTAACCACCTTTAGGACCTGGAACCGATCCTTTAACTATCAACAAATTACTATCAGGCAGGAGTTTCATAACCCTGAGACTGATAGCCATTACCTTATCATTACCGGTACGTCCGCCCATTCTCATCCCTTTAAACACTCTTGAAGGATATGAGGAAGCGCCAAGTGAACCGGGTGCTCTTTCACGGTTATGCTGACCGTGTGTTTTATCACCTACTCCCCTGAATCCGTGTCTTTTGACCACGCCCTGGAAGCCTTTGCCTTTTGACCATCCCCTGACATCCAGCCAGGTATCATTATTAAAAAGATCCACATCAAGTACATCACCGGTCTTATATTCCCCTTCCGGGAAACCGGTAAATTCAACTATCATTCTTTTGGGTCCTGTATTGGCCTTCTTAAAATGTCCTATTTCAGCTTTAGTACTGTTCTTTTCCTTCTTGTCGTCATAGCCCAGTTGCATTGCATTGTAACCGTCTTTATCCTTGGTCTTGACCTGGGTAACAACACAAGGGCCGGCTTCGATCACTGTGCATGGAATATTCTTCCCGTTTTCATCGAAAATGGAAGTCATCCCAACTTTTTTGCCTATTAATCCCTGCATTTTAGTTAATCTTTACTGGTTTCACACTTTTATTTCTACTTCCACCCCACTGGGCAACTCGAGCTTCATCAAAGCATCGATTGTCTTTGGCGTTGAGCTGTAAATATCCAGCAGTCTTTTATAATTGGACAGCTGGAACTGCTCTCTCGACTTCTTGTTCACGAATGTCGACCTCAGTATGGTAAACACCCTTTTATGCGTTGGAAGCGGTATAGGGCCACTAACAACAGCACCAGTAGATTTTACCGTCTTAACGATCTTCTCTGCGGATTTATCCACAAGGTTGTGATCATAAGATTTCAGTTTAATACGAATTTTCTGACTCATCGTTAATAGAATTTTCCTTTAATTTGTTCTATAATCTTTTTTGAAATATCTGCAGGTACTTCCTCATAATGTGAGTACTCCATGGTTGAAGTAGCCCTTCCTGAAGTCAGGGTTCTGAGTACAGTAACATAACCGAAGTTTTCTGCCAGCGGCACTTTTGCTTTTATAACCCTTGAACCTGCTTTCGATTCCATACCTTCCACTTTGCCCCTTCTCCTGTTGAAATCACTTACCACATCACCTACGTACTCCTCGGGTGTAACCACTTCTGCTTTCATGATAGGTTCGAGAAGCACCGGCCGGCATTTATGCGCGGCATTTCTGAGCGCCTGGCGCGCGGCAATTTCAAATGACAGTGCATCGGAGTCAACCGGATGGTATGAACCGTCTTTGAGTACAACTTTAAGGTTATAGATAGGAAAACCGGCCAGCGGACCATTCAACATGGCTGTTTTAAAACCTTTTTCCACTGATGGTATAAATTCCCGCGGAACATTACCTCCTTTAACCTTATCGATAAACTGAAGCCCGGCAAATTCCTCTTCAACAGGCATTATTTCAACCTCTATATCAGCAAATTTACCCCTTCCACCTGTCTGCTTCTTAAACACCTCGCGATGTTCAACAGAGGTGGTAAGTGCCTCCTTGTATGCAACCTGCGGTTGTCCCTGGTTACATTCAACCTTGAACTCTCTTTTCAGACGGTCAACTAATATTTCCAGGTGCAATTCACCCATGCCACTGATAACGGTCTGACCGCTATCGTCATCGGTTTTCACCTGGAATGTAGGATCTTCCTCTGCCAGCTTGCCGAGTGCCACGCCGAGCTTATCAATATCGGCCTGTGTTTTTGGCTCCACGGCAATTCCGATAACCGGTTCGGGAAACTCCATAGACTCAAGCCATACAGGCTTGTGGATCGCGCACAGTGTATCACCTGTTTTCAGGTTTTTAAAACCTACTGCAGCACAGATATCACCGGCAGAGATGCTCTCCTTTGGTATCTGTTTATTTGCATGCATCTGGAACAGGCGGTTGATTCTATCCCTTTTGCCGGTGCGCATATTAAGCACCATATCGCCTGTCTTTAACTCACCCGAGTAAACACGCAGGAAAGCCAGGCGGCCAACGAAAGGATCTGTTGCTATCTTGAATGCCAGTGCAGCCATTGGCTCCTTAATATCCGGCATCCGAATCTCTTCTTCATTATTTTTAGGATTGATACCCGTTACGCCTCCCACCTCAAGCGGCGAAGGCAAATATGAAATAACGGCATCCAGTAATCTCTGTATTCCTTTATTCTTGAAAGCTGATCCGCATAATACGGGTACGGCATGACCGCTGATGGCTGATTTACGCATCACCGAAAGCATGTCCTCCTTTGTGATTGAATCCGGATCTTCAAAATACCGTTCGAGAAGGGTGTCATCGGTTTCAGCCACTGCTTCTATCAGCTTAACCCTCCATTCTTCAGCCTCCTCTTTCAGATCATCCGGTATATCATGCAGCTCATACCTTGTTCCGAGGGTCTCATCGGCAAACCACACCACGGCTTTATTTTCTATCAGGTCAATAACACCTGTGAAATCATCTCCTGAGCCCATGGGTATCTGTACAGGAACAGCATTTGCGCCCAGCTTATCCTTTATCTGGTCGACAACAGCGAGGAAGTCAGCTCCCACACGGTCCATCTTGTTTACAAAAGCTATCTTAGGTACACCATACCTGTCTGCCTGTCTCCATACAGTCTCCGACTGAGGCTCCACGCCACCAACGGCACAGAAAACAGCAACAGCTCCGTCGAGCACCCTGAGTGAGCGTTCCACCTCAACGGTAAAATCCACATGCCCAGGTGTATCAATAATATTGATCTTATAATCATTATCGAGGTATTTCCAGAAAGTAGTGGTGGCCGCGGAAGTAATAGTAATACCCCTTTCCTGCTCCTGGACCATCCAGTCCATCTGAGCATTACCATCATGAACCTCACCAAGGCGATGGGTAATACCCGTGTAAAACAGAATCCTTTCTGTTGTAGTGGTCTTACCGGCATCGATGTGGGCCATTATGCCAATATTGCGTGTATATTCGAGATTACTATTCATAAAAAACTTTCTCCTGTCTAGAACCTGAAATGGGCAAAAGCCTTGTTCGCTTCAGCCATCCTGTGAGTGTCTTCTTTTCTTTTATATGCTCCTCCTTCACCCTTGTATGCTGCTATCACCTCGGCGGCCAGCCTGTCGGCCATATTTTTACCGGGTCTTTTGCGGGCAAAGAAAATAAGGTTCTTCATACTGATGCTGATCTTTCTGTCACCCCTTACCTCCATGGGTACCTGGAATGTGGCTCCTCCAACCCTGCGACTCTTCACCTCAACCTGGGGAGTGATATTGTCAAGGGCATGCTTCCATATCTCGAGCGGACTCTTCTCCTCATCCTTCAGCTTCCCTTCAACAATGTCCAGAGCATCATAGAATATCGTAAATGCGAGATTCTTCTTGCCGCTGAGCATCATGTTATTCACAAACCTGGTTACATAAGGGTCATTATACTTCGGATCAGGAAGAATGATCCTCTTTTTTGGTCTTGATTTTCTCATTATCTAAGTCCTTACATTGTTAACAACTAATTCTTTGGCCTTTTGGTGCCATATTTTGAACGTCTCTGCGTGCGTCCCTCTACACCTGATGTATCAAGTGCACCTCGTATAAGGTGATACCGGACTCCGGGAAGGTCCTTCACCCTTCCACCCCTTATAAGCACTATCGAGTGCTCCTGAAGGTTATGTCCTTCACCCGGAATATAAGCATTAACTTCCTTGCTATTTGTAAGCCTTACCCTGGCCACCTTGCGCATAGCCGAATTCGGCTTCTTGGGTGTGGTTGTGTATACCCTTACACAAACGCCACGTCTCTGCGGACAGGAATCAAGTGCCGGAGCCTTGCTTTTCTCTACCAGCCTTTTTCTGCCCTTTCTGACTAATTGTTGTATTGTTGGCATAAATACAATTGTTTATATTAAACTGTAAAAAACAAATATTCTTCATCATACAGGGTAAAAATCCCTGCCTGCCACCATTGCGACAGTTTAAGCGGTTTTTCTCTCATCTTATACCTGAAAAACGTAAGTTATTTACAGGTTCCTTCCCGACAATCTCCCTGAGAATATTTTTTATTCACTTACTTTAAGGAGAAGACCACCGGTACTCCTGGGTCTAAAACCGGGCGCAAAGTAAGATATTATTTTTTTACTGTGCAAGTGTTTATGCTAAAAAAACGCATGACAGATAAAATTAACTGTTAGTGTGCCGGTCTGATATTTTAAAAAGTTTTTTCTATCTTTGGGCGCTCAAAACCTGTATATATATTGTATAATAAAAATAAATTCAAGGGATGAAAAAATATCAAGCCGGACAGATAAAGTCAGTAGCACTTCTTGGTAATTCGGGCTCAGGCAAGACCACTTTTGCCGAGGCCATGCTTTTTAACGGGGGAATTATTGAAAGGAGAGGTGCCGTGGAAAGCAAGAATACAGCATCTGATTACAGACCCATAGAACATGAGAATGAGAACTCTATTTCCTCATCAGTAATGCATACGGAGTATGATGATAAAAAGATTAATATTCTTGATACACCCGGACTTGACGATTTTTCAGGCAACGTGATATCTTCATTATATGCTGTGGAATCAACAGTGCTGATGATTAATGTGCAGAACGGCGTTGAGGTGGGTACGGAGATCCATTACCGTCATGCCAGCAATATGAACAAGCCGGTTATTATATGCATTAACGGGCTTGATCATGAAAAAACAAATTTTGACAAATCGGTGGAGATGCTCAAAGACAGGCTTGGAGGCAATGTGACACTTGTGCAGTTTCCCGTGAATGAAGGTGAAAAGTTTGACTCAATCATCGATGTTATCAAAATGAAGATGCTTAAATATCCGGCTGACGGAGGCAGGTATGAAGAAGTGGATATCCCTTCAGAATATGCTGATAAAGCAGCTGACCTGCAGTCGGAGCTGATAGAAAAAGCCGCCGAGAATGATGAGACCCTGATGGAGACTTTCTTTGAGAATGATACCCTGACAGAAGACGAGATGAGGAGCGGTATAAAGATAGGCCTTATGCAAAAAGGCATATACCCCGTATTCTGTTCAGCCGCAAAAAAGAATATAGGTGTTGACAGGGTAAGCGAATTCATATCCAATGTTGCCCCTCTTGCTTCGGATATGCCGGGCTGGACAAGCGAGGGTGGCGAAACAATTGATTTCGATCCTGAAGGGCCATGCTCATTATTTGTTTTTAAATCCTCACTGGAAGAGCATATCGGAGAAGTGAACTTCTTTAAGGTGATCTCGGGCAAGGTTACTGAGAACATTGATGTTGTAAATGCCAATAACAGCACAAAAGAAAGGCTGTCACAGCTCTATGTCAGTGCCGGTAAGAACAGGACAAAAGTATCAGAACTGGTGGCCGGTGATATAGGTGCAGTGGTAAAGCTTAAGAACACCAAAACAAATCATACACTGAACAGCCAGGGCAGTCATAAATTTCCGCCGATCAAGTTCCCCGAACCAAAATACCGCGCGGCTGTCAGGCCTTTGAGTGAGGGAGATGATGAAAAACTGGGCGAAGCCCTTAGCAGGATGCACCAGGAAGACCCGACAATACTGGTTGAATATTCAAAGGAGCTGAAGCAGATAATACTTCACGGACAGGGTGAATACCACCTGAATATACTCAAATGGCACCTGGATAATGTCTTTAAGATCGAAACAGAGTTCTATGCTCCCAAGATACCATACCGCGAAACAATAACCAAGGCAGCACAGGCCGACTACAGGCATAAGAAACAGTCGGGTGGCGCAGGCCAGTTCGGCGAGGTGCATATGATAATTGAACCATATAAGGAAGGCTCGGAACCCAATCCGGCCATGAAAGTTAACGGCAAGGATTTTAAACTGTCGATACGCGACAAGGACCAGCATAAGCTGCCATGGGGTGGTGTGCTGGAATTTGTAAACTGTATAGTGGGAGGCTCCATTGACGGAAGGTTTTTGCCTGCCATACTGAAAGGTTTAATGGAAAAAATGGAAGAGGGTCCGCTGACAGGCTCCTATGCACGTGATATAAGGGTTTATGTGTATGACGGCAAGATGCATCCCGTTGACTCAAATGAAATATCTTTCAAGCTGGCGGGCAGAAATGCTTTCAGTAATGCCTTCAAAAACGCCGGCCCTAAAATACTTGAGCCTGTATATGATGTTGAGATAATGGTCCCGTCTGACCGTATGGGTGATGTTATAAGCGACCTGCAGGGCAGAAGGGGTATGGTGCAGGGAATGAAAAGCGAGAAAGGATTCGAGGTAGTCAATGCCAGGGTCCCACTTGCTGAAATGAATAAATATTCCACATCACTCAGCTCAATAACCGGCGGAAGGGCAATGTTTACAATGACATTTGCTGAATACGTCCAGGTTCCTTCTGATGTGCAGGATACAGTTATCAAGGCCTACGCGGATCAGCAGGAAGAAGAATAATACAGTCTTAAATTGCTTCTGTAATATCCCAGACAAAAGCCCTGGCACCGACATCGGTGTTCAGCTCATCCATCTGTTTAACAGCCTGCAGCAACTCATCCACCTTATCATCATCAACAATGGTGAGGGTGGCGGAGTTGATCTCGGGCCATGTATGAGTTCCCAGATGCGGCACCCCGCCCCTGCTGCCACGGCCATTTACATCATTCCACTCAGTATACCCGCTTATCCCTAAACTGTCAAGGATATACTCCACTTTCTCATTATGTGCCTGGTTATATACAATAAATACTGCCTTCATATGCTTAATATATTATTTTTCATTTTTCATACGGCTCTCAGGGCCTTTAATTCACTTCCCTGATTAAAACGCCCTCAGCTCGTTTTCATAATCACTTTTAGTTAATCTTTTGAAGATTCTGCCTCAAGAAAGTCATAACGCTCCAGTGATTTCTTTTTCCTTCCACCGCTCCTGGCAAAGATTACATAAACAACCGGAACCAGCACCAGGGTAACCATTGTCGAGAATATTAAGCCACCTATCACGGACACACCCATTGGACTCCATATCTCTGATCCTTCACCCACACTTATTGCCAGCGGCAACATAGCCAGTATGGTTGTTACCGATGTCATCAGTACAGGTCTCAGCCTTGAGCGTCCGGATACGGCAACAGCTTCATACAGTTCCAGTCCCCTGTCGCGCTGCAGGTTAATAAAGTCGACCAGGACTATGGCATTCTTCACAACAATACCAATAAGCATTATTGCACCTATACCGGCAATAAGGTTAAGCGTTGTGCCCGTAATAAACAAGGCAAGCGCAACTCCCGCAAAGGAAAAGGGTATGGAGAACATTATTATCAGGGGCATCTTAAGCGATTCAAACTGGGAGGCCATAACCAGGTAGACAAGTACCAGGCTCACAACCAGCAGCACAGCCAGGTCAGCAAATGATTCAGCCTGCTCTTCTATTGTTCCTGACATCTGAACTGTTACACCTGCCGGTGTCTCGGTTTCAGCAATTATAGCCTCTATGTCGGCTGCTATATCACCAAGCGCCCTTTTAAAGGGAGTGGCTGAAACCGTTACGATCCTTTCCCTGTTTTTATGTTCTATATTCGGCGGCGACCAGTATTCCTTTACCTGGGCAATCTCACCCAGCCTCACCGACTGTCCCTGGCTATTCATTACACTGATATTCATTACATCAGTGATGGAGTTTCTGGACTCTTCTTTAAAGCGTACCACCACATCATACTCATCCCCGAACTGTCTCAGGCGTGTGGCAGTCATCCCTGCTACCCTGTTTCTCACAGCCGAAGACACTGTGGCCGTGTTCAGGCCGTGAACAGCCATCTTCTCCTGGTCCAGAATGATCTGCAGCTCCGGCTTGGAAGGATCGCGACTTATCTGCACATCTTTGGCACCCTCTACCCTGCTAATCTTTTCTGCCAGTTCCTGCGCTACAATATTCGACTCTGAGATATCATAACCATACACTTCCACTTCAATATTATTGCCGCCGAAACCACTCATGCCTCCTTCACCGGATGTTACCTGGTAATTGATGATCGCCGGAAATTCCTGCAATTCCTGTCTGAAAGCTTCAGCTATATCCCATACCGTCCTTTCCCTTTCATCCACATCAGACAGGGCAATGGTATATATTATGGTATGTGTTCCGGTATTGGAGAACATAGTTGCAAAGTTTACGCCCTCATCCGATCCGGTGGATGATGAAACAAGTTCCACTTCCGGAAAATCTGCTGTCAGTATACTGTCTATATGCCGGGTCACCTCCTTTGTTTCATCAACCCTGGTGCCCGTCTGCAGCTCGATTGTTGCGCTTATCTGCGACTGGTCCGCCTCAGGCATAAATTCAGTGCCCACAAAAGACAACAGCGACATCGACCCTGCAAATACCAGGATTGCCCCCAGTGATACCACTGTCTTGTGCCTGAGGGCCCATCTCAGTGTTGTCTCATAAAAGCCTTCAAAGCGGTCGAGCCCTCTTTTAATGGTATTTTCATAGCTCAGTCTTCTCCTGGGTTTGTTATTGGTACGTAACCTGAGAAGCAAAGAACTGAGGGTGGGTGTAAGTGTTATTGCAGCAACTGTCGAAGTAACGGTTGTTAGTGTCACTATCAGTCCAAGCTGCTTAAAGAGCACTCCCGTTAATCCTCCCACGAATGTAAGCGGCAGGAATACGGCCACTACGGTGAGGGTTGTTACGATCACTGCCAGCCACACTTCGTTAGTGGCATATATTGCGGCTTCTCTTGGCCTGCTTTTCCGTTCTATATGCCTGGTTATATTTTCCAGTATAACAATGGCATCATCAACTACCATCCCTATGGCTATCGACAGTGATGAGAGGGAAATTATATTAATCGAATTACCTGACAGGAAAAGATAGATAAAAGCCACTATAAGTGCCACGGGTATTGTGAGCACAACAATGAATGTTGCCCTCCAGCGTCCCAAAAAGAACAGCACCACCAGCACCACAAATATGCCTGCAAAAAGCAGTGCATTGGTAAGGTTTTTAATGGATCCTGTAATAAATTCCGATGAATCAAAAATAGGCTGTATCTTAACATCCGGCGGCAGGTCTTTTTCCAGATTTGCCAGTGTCTTCCTTACTTCCCTTGCCACCTTAACGGTATTGCCTCCTGACTGTTTCTGCACGAACATCCGCATGCCCAGCTCACCATTGATCCTTTCCTCCAGCTTGGTGTCGGCCACCGTATCATCTATCTCCGCCACATCACTCAGATAGATTGTATTGCCATTAAAGCTTCCTATCACCAGGTTCTTTATTACATCACTACCTTCGAATTCGCCCTGTATACGAAGGGGATAATCAAGATTACCCATTTCAAGGTAACCGGCAGGTGTGTTCAGGTTCTCAGCCATCAACACAGAACCTATCTGCTCCACACTCAGATTATAGGCCTCCAGCTTACGGGGGTCTATCTCAACATATATCTCTCTGCCCGGGGCGCCTGCAATACCCACGGAACCTATCCCTTCAATCCTGTTCAATGGGTTCACCACCTTTTCATCCAGTATCTTTTCCAGTCCGGCATAACTTTCATCCGCTGTGATGGCATAGAAGATAATTGGCATCATGCTGGAATTGAATTTCAGTATGGTGGGGTCTTCCGCATCCTCGGGGAGAAAGCGTACAACAAAATTGAGGGCATCCCTTATTTCATTGGCTGCCTCATCCAGATTTGTTTCATACTCAAACTCCAGAAACACCATGGAAGAATTATCACTTGATACCGATGTTATCTCTTTAAGGTTACTGACCGTGTTAAGCTGGTTCTCAAGGACATCTGTAACATTTGTCTCTATCTCCGTTGCGCTGGCACCTGAATAGGATGTAATAACCGTAAGAAATGGCAGTTCAATCTCGGGATAAAGGTCTACCGGCAGCCGTGAAAGCGAATAGAGGCCCACAACCATCAGCGCCACAAATATAAGGATGGTGGTAAGCGGTCTTTTTACTGCAGTGCTATATATACTCATGAGTTTATTTTCTGAAAAATTATTTAATCACTTTTATTTTGTCGCCATCATCAAGCTTGGCCTGTCCTTCAACAATAATCATATCACCTTCGGCCAGCCCGTCACTGATAATCTCAATCCTTTCATTATACCGTTTTCCTGTTTGTACCCGGTGTCTGACAGCCACACCGCTTTTGTTGACAAAAACATAGCGGTTATTTGTCCCCTCCTGCTGTATCACCACATTGGACGGTACAAGGTAGGCCTCCTCCTGACCAAGGGATATTGCCACCCTTACAAACATACCCGGCTTAAGCCTCATATCATTATTAGGAAGTGTTATCTCAACCTCAAAAGACCTGGTGAGAGGGTTAACGGTCGGATAAACAAGGCTCACCCTGCCATTGAATGTCTCGCCGGGATACACATCAGCAAGTATATCTGCTTCCATGCCCCTGTTTAAATCCGGCAGATACTGTTCTGAGATATTGACAACCGCCTTCACGGGATTCATCTGCATAAGTGTAAGTACTGCGGCTTTACCTGCAGCTGTATTGGGTGCTCCGCTATACATTTCACCGTTCTCAAAATACTTTCCTGTTATCATCCCGGAAAAGGGAGCATAGATAGTGGTATTATCCCTGAGGAATTCCACATTGCTCTCGGTTACTTCCACCTGTGTTTTAAGCTGGTCATACTGTTGTCTGGGTATATCACCCGTCTCCAGCAGGGTAGAAAGTCTTTCCAGGTCTGTCCGCAGGTTCTCCAGCTGTATCTCGGCCTGGCGAAGCTGTGTCTTATCCATCGTGAACACTTTCTGGCCTTTTTTCACCCGGTCTGCCGGCTCAACAAAAATCTCATTGACCCTGCCTGGTGATGCAGGAGCCAGGTGTACAACCTCAAAAGCTTCAAGGTCTGCTGTGTAATCTATAGTTCTCTGCACCGTTGAAAGTTCCAGAGGCTGAGTCTTCACTACCACTTCCTGTGTTTCCTGTGCATCGACACCTGTACCTGCAGCCTGGCCATCCTGGTCCTGCTGCCCGCATCCTGCAGAAAAAACTGCCAGGATGGCTATAATTGAAAATAATCTACTGTATTTCATTTCCCTGATATTTATTCTTTTAACCATTTTTAAAAACTATTTAATAATTTCTCCAGTGCCAGCTTGGTCTGCAACAGGTCCATTAAGGCACTGATATAATTATTTTCGGCCTGCAGATAATTATTATGTGCCTGCGTAAGATCAAGGCTGGAAGCCACACCTTCCCTGTACTTGTTTTCAATACTTTCATACACCCTGTAGGACACTTCAACATTTTCTTTCTGGGTATTATACTGTTCGCGTGCACTGATAAGGTTATACCTCAGCTGCTTTTCCTGCAGCATGAGCTGATCTGAGACCATACTCTTATTATTCCTCTCTTTCTCAAGGTTTATCTGTGCCTTCTTCAGTTTCGAATAGCGCTGACCGCTTGCAAATATGGGTACTGATACCTGGAAACCCAGCATGCTGTTGGGAAACCACTGCTGATCATTAAGCTTATCACCCATACCGTTTTTATTCCATGAATAGAAGGCAGATAAAGATGGCAGCATGCCGGCCTTCGCATCCTTAACAGTCAGCTCCTGCATCTTCTCCCGCGTCTCCACCAGCCTGAAATCAATATGGTCCCTGTAATTGAAATCACTGTCTATCAAAGACTCTATATCTGCTTCAGCAAGCAGCTTATCAAGGCCGGTACTGAGCTTTATCTCCGTATCCATATCCAGTCCCAGCTGAAACCTGAGCATATTATAACTGAACTCAAGGTTTCTCTCCATAGCTCTTATATTTGTTTCCAGTCCACGTACATTGGTCAGCATCTGGTCAACATCAGTCTCTTCAGCCATACCAACCTGTTCCATTGAGCGGGTTGAGCGGTATATCTCCCTGAGGTTCTCCTCATTGCCACTGAGAAGATCGAGGGATTCCTGTGATGTGAGTATCAGGTAATAGGTACTTATCACCTGCTCCCTGATATCTATCTCTGACTTTTCAAGCGACTGCCGGCTCATCTTCTCTGCCAGCTTAACCGTCTGCACACCCACAAAATAAGGGCGCATTGAATATCATCTGGCTGGCCTGGAAACCATAGCTGCTGTTATATTTTGATCCGAACTGCACCGGCACCTTGACCCCGGGCTGGCCTATTATCTCACCTGGCAGCAGTGTTGTCATTAACTTAAGGTTATCATTCAGTGATCCGCTGCCGTCAAGCCTGGGCAGACCGTTTGAGATCACCTCCCATTTTGACATCTCTGCGGCCCTGACATCATACCTTGAAGACCTGACCATTTTATTGTGCTCTACAGCATACTCCTGCGCTTCCTCCAGTGAGAGGGTAAGTATGGTATCGGCCTCCTGTCCACATACCACCCCACTGAAAAGCGGGATTATTAATAATATCAGCCATTTAATTCTCATCATCATTCGCATTTTATTCAAATTTTCTCTGTTTCTTATATTTGTTTATCAGCTCCTGCCCCCGGGGGCTTGAAATACCGATCAGGTAATTAAAAAGAAGGTTATCAATTATCTCAAACCTCGAATATTTACCGGCAGGCAGGTACTCACTGTCGCCGGTAAGATTGATTATGCCATGTATACCTGCATTTACAATATCTATATTTATGTCATCCCTGAAAATCTTTTCCTTAAGACCTCTTCTGAGCATTGCCAGGGACATCTCATAATTCCTTATATCACCCCTGTTGCATATCTTTTCAAAAACCTTATGATGATACTTCTTAAGATCGACAAAATATGTAGGGTTTGTATTGCGGATATGCGTAGTGGCAACATGCAGTATCTCAAACAGGGCTTCTATTACATTATCCGAATCATCCATGATCTTTCTGAAAGCCACTTTCTGCTTTTCTGACATACTCATTATTACACTGTAAAGCAATTCATCCTTATCGGCAAAATGCTCATATATAGTCCTCTTCGACATGCCAAGGTTGTGAGCAATGGAATCCATAGTTACGGATCTTATCCCGTACTTCATAAATAAGTCCGCTGCCTCCTCAGTTATTCTTTCTCTGTAATCCATGCCTGTTTATTCTAATAGCGTGCAATAATGGTAAAACTTTCCGGGTTCCCAAAGTTTTTTGTGTTAAATTTCCATTAAAATCGGTGAACGGTGAAAATGTACCGGTGAAACAGGCTCTAAACAAATTGAAAAAAAATATCCGTATATTAAAAGTTTGAGTATTTTTATATCATCGTTTTATATTATCAAAAACCTGACTAATACAAAGAACCATGAAAATTAAATTTTTGCTTTTAACAGTATGTGCAATGCTGATAGTATCATTAAACGCAGAGGCACAGATTATCAACATTCTAAAAAAGAAGAAAAATACCGAAGAAAAAACCGAGACTGAAGATGAAAAAATTGAAGAAAAGGTAAGAAAGAAGCTCGGAATGGGTGCCCTGTCAGCAATAATGGGAGGCGGCGGTGCTGATGTGCCACATAAGGAAAGCTACGATTTCAATACAAGCATTAATATGGAAATACTGAGCTATGAGAATGGTGAAGCTGATGAAGCTACGGTGATAGGGTATACTACATATATTAATGAAAAGACATCGGATGTGGCCATTGATATAAAGCCACAATCGGAAGGAGGTAGCTACGAGGCTGACATGACCATGATCTACGACAGGGATAATAACACAGTATTCATGCTGACCCGCCAGGGGGAGCGGAAGATGGCTATAGCCACACCAATGGATGAGATCGAAAGCATGCCCGGTGATGAAGAGGACGAAGATTATCCTGATGAAGGCGATGAAACGACCTACACTAAAACAGGCCGGACTAAAAACATACATGGATATAAGTGCGAGGAGTACACTATAGTGGACGAAGAAAGCCGTTCTGAGGTATGGGTTACCCATGATACTGATTTCACTACCGGCAGGGAAGAGATGAAGGAAGCAGGTATACCCATGTATGATGAAGGCCCGTTTGAAGGCGGTATGGTAATGGAGATGGATGTTTTTGAGGATGAGGTAAAGACAATGAGTATGTATGTCAGGGATATTAAGAAGAATATCAGTAAATCATTCTCTCTTGACTCTTATTCCATAATGAATGTGGGCACGGGCGGACAGAAATAGAAAATTACAATAGCCAGGGCTCAGTCAGGGCTCAGTTAAGTTTAAGCCTGGCAAACCTGAGCAATAATTTCTTTTCACCTGATTTATCAAAGTCAACCACGGCGGTTGTGTTGGGTGCTTCGCCATCTATCTGCCTTATCACACCACTGCCAAAACGATCGTGATAAACCCTTGCTCCTTCCACAAGCTCACCCGGGGCTGCTGCCTCCTGACTCGCCGTTTCCCGGTTTACCGTATTCTGATTCACGGATGAACCCACCTTCTTAAAGTTATGACCCGGGTCTCTTCGCTGAACGGTCCTTTTTTCACTTACCCCGGACCGCCTCCTGCCGTAAACGCTATCACTGCTGCTTTTCCTGCCTGCATTACTCATCCCGGCTTTACCCCTGCCACCCGCAGGAGGAAATTCAAGGTAGTCATCATCTATCTCTGATAAAAACCTGCTGGGCTCACAGTTTTCCAGCTTACCCCATTTATACCTGTTACGGGCATAGCTGAGTGTTGCCTGCTCCTTTGCCCTTGTCACAGCAACATAGAACAGGCGCCTTTCCTCTTCTATCCCCCTGTCTTCACTAAGAGACATAACAGAGGGAAACAGGTTCTCTTCCAGTCCCGCTACATACACATGTCTGAACTCAAGACCCTTGGCCGAGTGCATTGTCATCAGCGTCACCTTGTTTCTGTCTTCCTCCTTTTCTGTATCCCTGTCAGTCAGCAAGGCCACCGATTCGAGGTAAGCTGGCAGTCCGGACTCTTCACCATTGGTCTCGGCCGAATCGGTAAACTCCCTGATGGCGTTCAGCAACTCCTGCATGTTCTCATACCTGCTTATCTCCTCAGGTGTCTGCCCGTACTTAAGATCTTTCATGATGCCCGTGGCCGTGGCTATATGCATTGCCGCATCCCAGGCATTCAGTCCCTCACATTCTGTTTCTATATCTTTTATTAATTCCGTGTATACCTGTATGCGCTTCCATGTGGCCGGTGTGAGCAGGGACTTGTATGCAGCGGGACCGGTAATAATCTCCCAGGCTGTTGTCTCCCCGGCCACTGCTGCCTCAAAGATCCTGTCCATGGTTGTCTTGCCAATGCCTCTTTTGGGATAGTTGATGCTGCGCCTGAGGGCTTCCTCATCGCGCGGATTGATAAGCATCCTGAAGTAAGCCAGTATATCCTTTATCTCCTTACGCTCATAGAATGACAGTCCACCGTAAATCTTATAGGGTATATTCTTCTTTCTGAAGGTCTCCTCAAATATCCTGGATTGTGCATTGGTACGGTATAATACCGCAAATTCCTGCCATTTAACCTGATCCGAAATACTGCGGTCGAAAATATCGGAGGCTATCCTGAAGCCCTCTTCCCCGTCGGTCATCGATTCGATGATCTTTATCCTGTTTCCCTGTATATTCTCCGAGTATACCGTTTTTTGGATCTGCCCCTTATTATGATATATAATGCTGTTAGCTGCTTTTACGATGGTCTTTGTTGACCTGTAATTCTGTTCAAGCTTATATAATTTATAATCTGGGTAATCATTCTTGAAGTTCAGTATATTTTCAATGCGTGCCCCGCGGAATGAATATATACTCTGTGCATCATCACCAACAACGCATAGGTTGCGGTGTTTCTCAGAGAGCTTCTTTATTATCAGGTACTGTGAATAATTGGTATCCTGGTACTCATCAACAAGTATATACTTAAACCTTTCGCGGTATTTCTCCAGCACCTCGGGAAAATCCCTGAACAGTATATTGGTATTAAGCAGCAGGTCGTCAAAATCCATTGCCCCCGATTTGTAGCAGCGTGCGGCATAGCGCAGGTATATATCCGGCATCATAGGCACTTTGGCCATCCTGTCCCTTTCCACTATCGCACTGCTGGAGGCATAGGCCTTTGCCGTCACCAGGTTATTCTTAGCCGCCGATATCCTTGAGGCCACTGATGAGGGTTTGTATATTTTGTCATCAAGACTCATCTCTTTTATTATTGTCCTGATCAGGCTGCGAGAGTCAGATGAATCATAAATGGTATAGCTTGAGGGATAGCCCAGCTTATCTGACTCGGCCCTCAGTATCCTTGCAAAGATGCTGTGAAAGGTCCCCATCCACAGGCTCCTGCTGTTATCATAGCCGGCAATGGACATTATCCTTTCTTTCATCTCGGCAGCTGACTTATTGGTAAAGGTGAGGGCTAGCACAGAATGAGCGGGAACATCATTTTTCAGCAGGTGGGCTATCCTGTATGTAAGCACCCTTGTCTTACCCGAGCCGGCCCCGGCAATAACAAGCGCCGGCCCGCCGGTATTGATAACCGCCTCTTTCTGGGCCTCATTCAATTCACTGATATAATTAACTGCCATAGGGATATTACCACATTAAGGTGAGCACAAAGTTACTAAAAGTGCTTATACATAGGTAAGGGAAAAGTGGCAATCAACATTAAGTTTTCAACAAACAAAACAGTATGATAATGCTTGCACAGGCAAGGCACATTTATTATACTTGCAGACAGATATACCAAACCAGGACCTTTGCCGTTATTTTTCAGACCAAGCATTATAAAAAGAGTGAAATTATATATCACCATAGCATTTCTGACCTGCTCATTGACGGCCTGGTCACAGATAACAGCTCCCGGGGCAAGCGCCACAAGGTATACTGACTATTCATCCACCGGCAGTGAATGACCCTGTCTTTATCTTTTGTTCTTCCGACGGGCATTCTGATGCCACACTGAGTGCATTCAGCCCATTGGACAACGGCCCCTTTGATTTCAGCTGGTATGCATGGGACGAGGTAGCTTCTGCCTTTTCACATAGCCTGTCGCACAGGATGACGGAAGTTATGAGTTCACAGCTTGTAGGGCTGCCGAAGGGTGGCTACAGGGTGGAGATAAGCAACGGGGCTGGTCTGGATACGGCTTTCAACAGCCTGGGTGCATATTGACAGCCCGGTGTCCGTTGCCGGACTAAACGATTATAAATGTAATTATGTTGCACTGTCAGGACATGCAGCCATTGACACATTCCTCTATTCAGATATCAACAGCGGTGAACAGATAATGCTGCCCAATGATTACCGTTTTATATGGTCATCCGACCCTTCCTCAAGCATACCCTATCCCGAACTGGATCTCAACCCCCAGACCTTTGACCCTCCCCTGGATGATGTATGGTATAACCTTCATGTTGTTGACAGCTTCGGCTGCACGGCCGATTCATCCTTCTTTTATGAATCCATTCATGTGGAAGCTGATTTTGAGGCAGACCCGTTGCAGGGTGAGGCTCCCCTGGAGGTCTTTCTAAGTGATAAATCCACCAGGGCCAGCAACTATACCTGGGAGTTTGGTGATGACTCGGTATCCTATTTGGCTGAGCCCGGGTCATATATATATTATATACCCGGCAGCTATAAACTGAGTCTATTCATTGAAAGCGATAGGTACTGCCGCGACTCCACCAGTGTCAGTATAACCGTAGAGCCCTCATCACTTGATATACCCAATGTGTTTACACCCGACGGCGACGGTAATAATGATTTTTTCTATGTGGATAACAAGTCCCTCAGGAGCATCTACGTCCAGATTTTCAGCAAAAGCGGCCAGAGGGTCTATGTTTTTGACGGCAGGAGCGATGCTATTAATGACTGGCAGGGCTGGGACGGCAAGATAGGCAGCAGCAATGCCAGTCCGGGCATATATTTCTATATCATAAGAGCCAGCGGCTGGGATGATGTGCTCTACGAAGGCGAGGAATACCGCGGCTTCGTCTACCTGTACAGGTAAGTTGTAGGCCCTCCTTTCAAAAATCTGAATGTTCCGCAATTACCAGGGCCAATATATCTTCCGGAAATAATAACCATCCATGCCTGTATTTTTTAATGCTTGTAAATTACACCGGTTTTAGCCTGTTTTTTATATATTTGGCAGAAGTAAAAACAAAAAGCTATGAAAAAAATACTACTGCTGGGAGCATGTATGATATACGGCCTTAGTATCCCTGCCTATGCACAGGATGAGATCAACAGGGATATATTATCTTCTGTCGACAGGATAGAGGATGCGCATTTTGAATTATATAAACAGCTGCATGCCACACCGGAAGTGTCGCTGATGGAATTTGAGACAGCCGCCAGGATGGCACGGCAGCTTGAAGAACTGGGCTTTGAGGTGAGCCGCAATATCGGGGGCAACAGCCTGGTGGGTGTACTGGAAAATGGCAGGGGACCTGTTATCATGCTGCGCACCGATATGGATGCACTGCCCATAAAGGAAGAAACGGGACTGCCTTTTGCCAGCACGGTGGTAATGAAGGATAATGCCGGCAATGAAGTACCGGCCATGCATGCCTGCGGTCATGATATGCATATGACAGTGTGGCTCGGAACACTCAACACCATGGTACAGATGAAGGATAAATGGCAGGGGACCATAGTGGCCATAGCACAGCAGGCCGAGGAGGTAAGCGCCGGGGCTGACAGGCTGATTGAGGCAGGGCTGTTCGGGCAGTTCCCCGTTCCCGATTATGCCCTGGCCTACCATGTCAGTGCCGAGCTGCCGGCAGGTTCTGTAGGCTATTACCCCGGACCTATCTTTGCCGGCGTAAGCTCAGTGGATATTCATGTTTACGGCTATGGGGGTCATGGTGCCATGCCCCATACAACAACAGACCCGGTGGTGCTGGCCTCACGCATAGTGATGGCAACCCAGACACTGGTATCAAGGGAGATAGAGCCCTTCCAGCCTGCCGTGGTAACGGTAGGGTCAATACATGGTGGCAGCAAACATAATATTATACCTGACAGGGTGGACCTTCAGCTGACGGTGCGCTTCTTCTCGGATGATATATACAGGCAGATAATATCCGGACTGGAACGCATAACACGTGGCATCGCTATCTCGGCCGGACTGTCAGAAGATAAGATGCCCGACGTTATTCCGCTTGAGGGATTGACACCCCCGGTGGCCAATGATCCCGTGCTGGTGGAGAAGGGAATAAACTCAATGGAAAGCATACTCGGTGCGGGAAGCATTCGTAAGGTCAACCCCAGCACCGTGGGGGAAGACTTTGGCAGGTATGGTCGCACTGAAGAGAAGATACCCATAGCACTGTTCTGGCTGGGCGGCGTGGAAGAGTCAAAATACAGGGATCATATTGAGAACGGCACTCCGCTGCCGGGACTCCATAATGCGGCTTTTTACCCCGACTTCCACCCTACCTTCCGGGGAGGGGTGGCAGCCATGGCCAGAAACATGATTGATCTGTTTAATGAATAATGCTTCTTCGCTGTGCCACTCCGGTGGTATATGAAAAGCGAAACACCTTTAACCAAATCAGGTGTTGCCGCCTACGCCCTGCCACAGGTTGCCGTTTTGCGGGCTGAAACGGTGATCTATTCAGAACTATCCCAGTATTTCATTTCGTCCGCCTGGATGCCCGAGGGTACGCGGGGGTCATTTTTCCGGGGGCCTGCGAGAATATACCTGTGGCAAATGAAAATGCCAGAAGAATGGTAAATAATTTTTTTATGGTATTATTTTTTAATGATTTTAAGTGTTTTTACTTCTTTGTTTCCCTGAATAACTTTTACAAAGTAGGTTGCCGGAATAAGATTGCTCATGGTAATGCTTGTTTGATTACCTGTGATTTTTGCATTTTGTAAAAGTTCTCCCCACATGTTATACAGTTGGTACGATAAATTTGAAGTGTCAAATTCATCAATCCTCAGTATAAGATAATTAGTAGCAGGATTTGGATAAGCTATAACTGAAAGGCTTATGCCTTTGGCTTCTTCAATGCCTGTTATTAGTCATGTCGTAAGGTTTCTGTACTACCCGGCTACAGACATCGTTCCGGTGTATGTCTGTATGCAAGCTGTCGAATAACTCACAAGCCTCAACTGTCTGAAGCACTGCCACCTGCGGCTTTAATGCTTTCCTGTGCTGTTACAGTAGAAAAAATAAAGATGCAGGATAAAAGTAGCATCATTCCCAAACTTCTTACCTTCAACTTTCTACTTTTTACTCTAACTTTATGTCGCATTTTTAATTACTTTTTGGTAATGTTCCATCCAGTGTGCCTGAAGATTTGTCGTTTCAAGTTAGTTCACATTTAATTTTATATTCAATGCTATATTTCCCGTGATAAATATCTATAGTGAGAATTTTCTGTTTAAGGTTCTACTTTTCCGCATTCTTACCGGCATTTTCTAGTTTGTCAGTAATTGACATCAGTCTTCAAATATACATGTTCTTATTTAGCTTAGGTTACTTGCGATTTAATTTCCATGGTTCACACCTTAGTGGGCGCTATAACCTTCATACTTGCAGGCAAGGGCTCAATAAGCCAATTGCACTGGCAGGATATCTCTATAATTGCCGGCCACCATTACACGGTTTATTGAATATTATCTTTTATCTTTGGCCCTATGTCAGAACCTGTTATTATTCTTGCTAACGGGCGTTTCCCAAAAAGCGGCCTGGCCCTGGGATACCTCAATAATGCCGGACGGATAGTCTGTTGTGACGGATCGGTAGTAAAGCTTATCGAATACGGTCTCGAACCATGGGCTATAGCAGGCGATCTCGATTCGGTGCCGGAAAATATCAGGAAAAAATATGCCGGCAAACTTCATCAATCCGGTGACCAGGAAACAAATGACCTTACCAAGGCGGTCAGGTTTTGTATTAAACAGGGGATCACCGATATCGTTATCCTTGGCGCCACAGGCCTCAGGGAAGACCATAGCCTTGGCAATATCTCCCTGCTGGCTGATTATGCCGAGTCAGTCTCGGTTAAAATGGTTACTGATTACGGTATTTTCATCCCTGCCAGACCGGGCACCAGTATCAGCAGCTGGCCGGGACAGCAGGTATCAATATTCGCCATGGATAAGGGAATGCTGATAAGCTCAACGGGACTTAAATACCCACTTAACAATACAGAACTGCAAAACTGGTGGATGGGAACGCTTAATGAATGCACGGGCGATTCATTCAGCCTCAACTTTGATCATGGCAGGGCGCTGGTTTTTCTGGAGATACCGACTTAAGGGTTTTTCTCCATTCACGGTAACCTATGACCGCCATAACAGTGTAAACAACAAACAGTATTACCGTGGGATAAAGTCCCTTGTAAATATACAGACCCATCGACACTATATCAGCCACCACCCATAATATCCAGTGCTCTATTATCTTACGTGCCAGCATCCAGGTAGCCACTATCGACAGCGCGGTGGTAAAGGCATCGCCCAGGGGTACGGATGAATCGGTATAATTAGTGAGTATATACCATATTGCTGCAAACAGGAACAGGAAGACAAGGAGCAGCAGGGCTGCCGGCTTCCTTTTTATGCGTACCACCGGCAGTGTGCCTGAGTCAGATTCCTTTGCTCCCCGGAGCCACCAGTACCAGCCGTAGATGCTTATCAGCACATAATAAACCTGCAGACCCATATCAGCATAGAATCCCGTGCTGAAAAAAACCCAGACGTAGATGCCTGATGTTATTAGTCCCAGGGGCCAGAGCCATATGCTCTGACGTATCTCCAGCACCACATAAATAATGCCGGCAAGTGCTCCGAATATTTCGATATAATGATCATAAAACCATTCCATAATAATCAAAAGCTTACTGCTGCCCTTAGCAGGTAATTGATGCCGGCCTGGGGAAAATAATAGGCCCAGGTATACTCCTGCCCGTCAACATAATAATTACCCCCGTAGGCATTGCTCTCGTATAATGTGTTAAGAATATTATTAACCTGCAGCTGCAGGGATATATTCTCAACAGCCTCCAGGCTGAAGCTGTAATCAAGCCTTATATTATTGACAAAGTAAGGATCGAGGGCTCGGTCTTCACTGTTGGTATTATCAAAATACTGCTTTCCCACATATTTGCTGATCAGATGCAGTTCAAAGTTACGGAACGGCAAGACTGCCATATCACTGTTTACTATCAGGGCGGGCGAATAGGCAATATTCACATCACCATGCTCTTTGGTCATGCTTGTTTCCTCGTCTGTCACCGTACTGTAATCCACATAATGCTCCACAAAATCCTTTATCCTGTTACGGCTGAGTGTTGCATTGGCGCTCCACTCAAACAGCTCTGCCGGTTTTATGGCAGCCGTTAGTTCCAGTCCAGCCCGGTAAGACAGCGGCACATTGGTCATAATAGGATATCCCACATTGCTCAGTTCACCCGTGGGCACGAGCTGATCCTTATAATGCATATAGTACAGGTTGATCCCCGCCATAAACATCGAGCGGCTGAGATCATAGCCGGCCTCCAGGTCATATAATGTCTCAGGCCGTGGCATGGCATCAGGGTCTCCTTTGGCATCTTTATAGTTAGCCCTTGTAGGCTCCCTGTTAGCCACCGAAAGGGAGAGGAAGGCATCCTGGTTCTGGTCTATATCAAAGAAAAGTCCGGCCTTGGGATTAAAAAAGTTAAAGTCGCGACTCATACCCAGGTCCATCAGGTCATCATCTTCCCCTGCCATAATATAGTTGATACGGCGGTACTGCATATCACCGAATACACTTACACTGCTGCTAACCCTGTAATCAGCCTTTGTAAAGAAATTAAGCTCGCTTTTCATGGCACTGTTGAAATAGGGCTGGTAGCCCTTCTCCGTCCATCCGGCCACCCTCATCCAGACGACCCTGCCGAAGTGATCGCCAATATACCTGTTTATCCCGGCACCAGCATTAACATCCAGTTTGCCCTTACTGTATTTTATCCCGGCCATGCCCCCGTAAAAATTATTATACATCCATTTTCGCCTGATAATATCCACCCTGTCAATAAGGATGGGACCGGCCATCCAGTTGGGAAGGTTATAGTCGGACAGCAGCTCGTCTTCCCTGTACTGCTCATAATAACCCTTGCCATAAGTGAAATGGTATGCCGCATTCAGCTGCAGATATTCACCTATGTCTATATTATACAGCAGCTGAAAATGATATTGATTATAATTGTCCTTCTGGTCTTTATAATAGCGTGTATCGCCGAATGAGTCAGTGTATTCACCTGCCGGGTTATAGGTGCGCGCGCTGTCAAGCATACCCTCCGGCACACCCCACCAGCTTATACCTGTCACTTCCTCTCCGAGTATAACATTGGTTTTAAAGGTCCCGATCTTAGAATTATACAATCCTGTCAGGAACAGCGACCGGTGGTCGGAGCCGCTGCGGTCTATGTAACCGTCTGTTGTCAGTCCAGACAGCCGCAGGTCCATCTTAAACCTGTCATTGATCAGGCCGGTACCCATCTTTACGGTGCCCTTAAAAGTATTAAAGGACCCTGCGCTGCTGCTGACCATGGCATAAGCCTCATCGGACGGCATCTCCGTCTGCAGGTTAACGCTGGCCCCGAAGGCGGCAGCCCCGTTCTTTGAAGTGCCCACGCCCCGCTGCACCTGAATATCCGATATGGAAGAGGCAAGGTCAGGCATATTAACCCAGAAGACCTGCTGTGACTCAGCATCATTGACCGGTATACCGTCAATGGTGACGTTTATCCTGCTGGGACCTGTGCCCCGTATCCTGAAGTTGGTATAGCCCAGTCCGGTTCCGGCCTCTGATGTCTGAACCAGCGAAGGCAGTGAGGACAGCAGGTAAGGCAGGTCCTGCCCGGTATTAAGCTTTTGTATCTCCCCGCTGGCCAGGTTGCTGTAGGCAACAGGGGTGGATTCGGAGGCTCGTGTACCCATAATGATTACCTCGTCAGCGGGAATAAGTGCTGTCTCCAGAATAAATTCAAGGTAGAGGTCGCGGTCCAGTTGAATCTCCTTTTCCTCCGTCTTATACCCAAGGTATGACACTTCCACTGTGTAGCTGTCCGGGCGCATTGGCTTGAAGCTGAACTCACCACCGGGGCCCGCAGTCACGCCCAGATATGTGCCTTTGATAATGACGGCAGCACCCGGCAGAGGCATGCCGCTTTCATCAGTAACACTGCCGCTGATAGTCCATTTGCGGACCTGGGCATTGGCTGTTACACTGAAGAAAATGAGAGTCAGAAGCAATAAGCGAAATAATTGTTTTTTCATTTTTCTTTTGATTTGATTATTACAAAAATCAAAAGAATGAGGGCTCTTTTCCTACGGCGGCATTATCCGCATCAGGTACAGAGGGTATGATCTCAGCCCGTAATATTAAGGCACCCCATTTCTTTGATACTGCAAAGTTAAGAAGAAAGCTGTTTGTCTGCAAATATGAGCCTGATTATATCATTTATAAAAACTTTTATACTTTTGCCCCGCAAATTTTTGCAGGGGACAGGAAATGGAATATCTATTAAAGAAGCTAAATTACAGGGACCAGGACAGGATATGCATTATTAACGGTAATAATGGATTCATCAAAGATATAAAAAAGGTCAGGCCTTCACTGAGGGTCGACAGGGAGATTGACCCGAAATTTCTTTATGGTTTCTTCCTGATCTTTATAAAGAATGAGTCTGATATCAGGGAGACAGCCCCGCAGAGCATTCATAACCTTTCGGAAGACGGCATGCTATGGTTTGCCTACCCAAGGCAAAGCTCAAAAACTATTGATCCGGATATCAGCAGGGATAAGGGCTGGGATATTGTCAGCGCCCACGGCTTCAGGCCTGTCAGGCAGGTATGCATCGATGATAAGTGGAGTGCATTGCGCTTCAGGGATGAGCGCTTTATTAAAAGGAGAAAAAAATAAGACTCTTCTCAGCATTTGTTTTCGACCAGAAGATATTCACAGGGAACAGATACTATCTCTAGCACTGTATACTGTTTTTCAAATAGAAGATATCCACCACGAAAGGATTCTGACTCTCTCATCGCGACCTGTCTTCAAAAAGAAGCTTAACACCGGGATCGGCTATTACCTTATCAGGGGGGCTATCAGAACTGAAAATAAAAGTCTGGCTGGCCCTGTTAATAAACACATCTTCAAGTCTTTCACCTGAGCTGCCCTTTATCTGCAGCTCCAGCGGGAATTCAAATATATGTCCGTCCTGCAGCTGCTCAACCAGCACTGACAGCTCATTGCTCCGGTCATCATATGTCCAGCTTATATCCACTACGGGATGACCGCTGAGAAATAACCACTGGTGAAAAAAATCATCCAGCTCCATTCCCGATACCTCTGCCATAGTTTCCTTAAAGTCAGATGTAAGGGCATTACTGTTTCTGTACCTGGCATAATATGTTTGCATGCCCTCCCAGAAGATATCATCCCCTGTCTTATTTTTAAGCATATGCAGCACCCATGCTCCTTTCTGGTATGAGTTTGTGCTCAGCAGCCTCATAAAATCAAAGATAGTGGTGTCCACCACAGGAGAAGGGTTCCTGTCATAATATGCCAGAACCCTCTGTCTTGATATCGTCATCACATCCGCCAGCTTTGCCTCTCCTTCCTTATAGCCCTGGTACAGAGCTGTCAGGTAAGTAGCAAAACCTTCGCTCAGCCATATATGGTGCCAGTCCTGCTCGGTAACTGAATTACCGAACCACTGATGTGCTATTTCATGTGCTATCAGCCTCTCTGCCTTACCCTGACCCGTCACCGATCTTTCCGAATAGAATATGCAGCCGGCATTTTCCATGCCGCCGAACATTGTTTTTGACTGTACATTGGCCAGCTTTTCATAGGCATATGGACCTATCTTTTCACTATACCAGTTATAGGGATCTACCGCCACAGAATAATCATAAAAACCCTGCTCCCTGTCTTCCGGAAATACATAACTCCAGATATTAATATCCCCTGCCCTGGCAGCAAGTCTAACAGCGAATTCCGCCACCCCAATAACCATCACTTTTGTCGGTATACTTATCTCTTCTTTCCAGTGTGTAAGCGTATTACCGCCGGGCAATATGCTTTCCTCGTAAAGGAAACCGTTTGACACCACCTTATACCTTGCAGGTGCATACACCTTAAAATCCACAGTGGCTTTATCCGAAGGATGATCAATGCATGGTATCCAGTTCCTTGCCCTGTCGGGCCAGTTATCGGCAAAAAAGGTCCGGTCTCCATACCTGTTATTTGAAATTATAAGTCCGTCGGCAGGCACACCGTAATAGCTTATATATATAACTGATGTATCACCTTTCGCTTTTTCTTCAGGCAACATTACCAGCAGTCTGTCATCAGTATGTTCCCATTCAGCAGGTATATTACCCGACTTCACCTGCTTCACCCTCATGCCCCTGCCATCCTCACCCCTGCCGGTCAGATCCAGGATTATCTGTCCGGCAGCTGCCGTATGGATAAGCCTGATTGCAGCCTCAGCCCTTATAAGATCGCTGCTGTCTGAAAGGAATATGCTGAATTCATAATGCAGCACATCTATGTTGCCGGCAGGGTACCTGTCGCTTGCAGAAAGATTTACAGTAACAAAAACCAGCAGCAGAAAAGTAATGATCCTCATAATAATAATGTTTATTGATGATACAAATATAAAGTAAGCATATTACCTCATTACAAGTAAAAATACTTAAATTTGCAGAAAATCACTTTAATGAACCACGATTATAACACTCAGAGAACAAAGATGTCCCTGCCCGAATACGGCAGGAATGTGCAGAAAATGGTTGAGCATATAAAAACCATCAGCGACAGGGATGAGCGCACACGTGCAGCCAGGTCAATAATACAGATTATGGGCAACCTCAATCCCAACATCAGGGATTCGACCGACATAAAGCATAAATTATGGGACCACCTTATGATAATGGCCGATTTTGAGCTTGACATAGATTCGCCCTATCCCCCGCCTGAGAAGGAGACACTGTATGAGAAGCCAAAGGAAATTGGATATAAGAAAGGTAAGGTAAAATATCTTCATTACGGCAGGATAATAGAGATGATGATAGAGGAGGCCTGCAAGATGGAAGACGGTGAGGAGAAGAGCTACCTGGTTCTGCTTATTGCCAACCAGATGAAGAAGGCCTCTGCAACATGGAACCGCAGCCAGATAAATGACGATGTAATAATAAAGGACCTTAAAGTAATGTCGGATGACAAACTTAAGCTGCCCGAGGGAACAAGGCTGCTTGAAGTAAAGGATCTGCTGGGACCGAAAAAGAAAAAACCACAGGGCAAACAAAACAAACAGCATAAGAAAAAATACCAGTCGAAACGGTAATGAGCAAATTCATAGTTGAAGGAGGCAGGAAACTGAAAGGTGATATACAACCACAGGGTGCCAAGAATGAAGCCCTGCAGGTTATCTGCGCAACTCTTCTGACGGATGATGAGGTAATAATCAGAAATATCCCTGATATCAGTGATGTCAACAGGCTTATAGAACTTATAGGCAGCCTGGGGACTGAAGTCAAAAAACTGAGTGCGGACACATACTCATTTAAAGCAGCAAATATTGATCTTGACTACCTGGAATCACCTGAGTATATAGAGCAAAGCTCATCACTCAGGGGTTCGGTGATGGTGCTGGGTCCGCTTCTTTCACGCTTTGGCAGGGCAAGTATGCCCAGGCCGGGTGGTGACAAGATAGGGAGGCGCAAGGTAGACACCCATATCAGCGGGTTCAGCAAGCTGGGCGCCAGGTTTGATTATAACCCCAAAAAATCAATATACTCGGTAACAGCCAGGCAGCTGAAAGGCACTTATTTGCACCTGGACGAAGCATCGGTAACAGGCACTGCCAATATCATAATGGCAGCTGTGCTGGCAGAAGGCAAAACCACCATATATAATGCCGCATGCGAGCCTTATATACAGCAGCTATGCCATATGCTGGCAAGCATGGGTGCCAGTATAGAAGGCATAGGATCCAACCTCTTGTATATAGAGGGAGTGAAAGAGCTGGGAGGATGCGATCACACCATACTGCCCGATATGATAGAGACAGGTTCTTTTATTGGTATGGCTGCCCTTACAGGCTCAGAAATAACCATAAAGAATGTATCCTGGGATAAGCTGGGTATAATACCATACTCGTTCAGAAGGATGGGCATTCAGCTTGAAAAAAAGGACGATGATATTTATATCCCGGCACAAACATGTTACGAGATAGAAACATATATTGACGGTTCAATACTGACCATAGCGGATGCTATATGGCCGGGACTGACACCTGACCTCTTAAGTATCTTCCTTGTTGTAGCCACCCAGGCCAAAGGCTCGGTGCTTATACACCAGAAGATGTTTGAAAGCAGGCTTTTCTTTGTTGATAAGCTGATAGATATGGGAGCACAGATAATATTATGCGATCCTCACCGGGCAACGGTGATAGGACTTGAACGAAAGATAAACCTGAAGGGCACCGTTATGTCATCACCCGATATCAGGGCCGGTGTTGCCCTCCTGCTGGCAGCGCTTTCTGCCGAAGGGACATCCACCATCTATAATATTGAACAGATAGACAGGGGCTACCAGAATATTGACGGCCGGCTGAACGCACTGGGAGCCAGTATTCAGCGCATCAATGAGTAGCCGGTTCATTCCGCCCGGCTATTACACCCTGCAGATCAATACCAGCATTAAGACCTTGATTCGCGATAAAATAATATAAGGCTTTACTTCGCATTGTACAATCAGAAGCCAGGCAGATTAGAGGGAATAAAGTGGCGGTAACAGTTGAGGCAGCCTTGCAGATAAGGCTAATTATATTAACTTGTGCTATGTAAAACTGAAAATTGTATGATGACAAAAAAAGACAGGAGAATAAAAGAGCTGTATACACCCTAATATCCCTGAACCTAAAGGTCACTATTCACAGGCAGTGCAATTTAATGACACAATTTATATCTCAGGCCAGCTGCCTGTTAACCCCTTCACCGGCGAAAGGGTAGCAGGTGATATTGAGGAACAGACAATACAGGTGCTTGAGAATATCAGTACCATACTTAAAGACTGTGGCTCTGACAAACTAAAGATATTGAAGACAACGGTATATATCTCTGATATCTCACTGTGGCCTGCAGTTAATGAGGTCTATAAAAAGTTCTTTGGCAGTTTTAAACCCTCACGGTCAGTAGTCCCGACAAAAGAGCTCCATTACGGCGCTCTGGTAGAGATTGAAGCAATAGCTGCTATCTGATCCTTAACAATCAACACTCAAGACCTGGGCTTCATCTCTTATTGGCTGCCTTGCAGTTAATCGCATTTAGTTACTGTAACAGTTAATGATCATTACCGGGCCAGGGACCTATGAGCCATATTATGTTGACGGAAATCGGTTTAAATGTCCTGTCTGCTGTCTTTACTTGTAATCGTACTTATCTGCGGCGGGTCTTTAAGGTGTCTTTTTACAGTACAAAGATCCATTGCACTTATAATCGCTTTACGGTATTTATCAGGGAAGTCGTCCGGCAGCACTGCTTCGAGCTCGATATTATCAATCAGCCTGGTCTGCTGATTAAAAGTATGACGCTGTATTATCTTTATATTGCTTGCATCAATACCCCTTTTATCACAGAATGATTTTACATAAACACCTGCACAGGTGCCAATGGAGGCTAGAAAGAGATTAAAGGGTTCGGGTGCTGTACCGTCTCCCCCGTTCTTTACTGACTGATCGGTTTTAATAACCGACCCGTTAAGGCTTGCATTAACCTTTTTATTATCCTCAAAAAATATTTCCAGTTCCATAGCAGATATCAGATGTTTTAAATTTGATTATTACAGTCTATAACAACAGTAAAATCTTTTGGTTGCATTTAAGACCATATATTTTTGCTAAAAGATGATTTTGTTAAGAGGTATATTGACAATATTCATGCCCCTTTGAGCTTACTGTCAAAGCAGCAAGATTATCCATAGGGTACATGACAATTTGTCCCGGCAGCTCATATGGCAGGTTATTTGTTGATAAGCATTATGACCACTGAAAAATGATAATATATGGCAAAGAATAAAAATAGCAAAGAAGAGGAAAAAGACAGGCAGTCAAAAGCCCAACAATCTGTTAATATAGAAGATAAGACCGGTGACGCCGGTGATCAGGGAGAAGAGCAATTTGTTGGGGAAACAGAGGAAGATATATCTGTATCTGATAATAACGAAAAGGATAGAGAGAAAGAAATAGAACCGGACTCTGACAATAATGAAGAAAAGGAAGGTGATGCGGAAGCAAAACTGGCAGAATTGCAGGATAAATACCTGCGGCTGTCAGCGGAATTTGATAATTACCGCAGAAGGACCTTGAAGGAAAGGATAGAGCTCACGAAGTCGGCCGGGGAGAGCATTTTACTGAGTCTTCTGCCGGTGATGGATGATTTTGACAGGGCCATGAACCTGATGGAGCCAACACCTGAGTGCAAGGCAATAAAAGACGGAGTAGACCTTATATATGGCAAGATGAAGGAATTCCTCAGGCAGAACGGGGTAAAAGAGATAGAGGCCATGGACAAGGATTTTGATACCGATTTACATGAGGCAGTCACAAAGATACCTGCTACTGATAAAAAGAAAAAAGGAAAGGTAGTGGATGTAATACAGAAAGGATATTATCTGAATGATAAGATAATAAGATATTCTAAAGTAGTAGTAGGAGAATAATAAAAGACAGGATGGGTAAAAGAGATTATTACGAGGTACTGGGTGTATCAAAGGATGCAACAAAAGAGGAGATAAAAAAGGCCTACCGCAAGCAGGCCCTCAAATATCATCCGGATAAAAATCCGGGTAACAAGGAGGCCGAGGATAAGTTTAAGGAGGCAGCTGAAGCTTACGAGGTGTTGCGCGATGATACCAAGAAAGCCCGCTATGATAATTATGGCCATGCAGGACTCGGCGGACAGAACGGCTTCGGAGGTGCAGGCATGAGTATGGATGATATCTTTTCCTCTTTCGGGGATATCTTTGGAGATGCTTTCGGAGGTTTTGGCGGTTTCAGCGGTTTTGGCGGCGGCGGAAGAAGCCGTCAGAGGGTGAACAAAGGCTCTAACCTGAGGGTTAAAGTCAAACTTAGCCTTAAGGATATACTTAACGGTGCCGAGAAAAAGATAAAGGTCAATAAGTATGTCAGCTGCTCAAGCTGCGGTGGCTCGGGGGCAGAGGACAGCAACAGCTATTCAAGCTGTGATACATGCCACGGCTCAGGCCAGGTTACCCGTGTAACAAACACCATTTTGGGACAGATGCAGAGCGCCTCAGTATGCCCTGCCTGCGGAGGTGAAGGCAAGATCATAACGAAGAAATGCAATACCTGCTATGGTGAAGGAATAGTAAAGGAACAGGAAGTAATAAAAATCAATATCCCCGCGGGTGTGGGAAAAGGGATGCAGATGACCGTTAACGGCAAGGGTAATGCCGCAAGGCGAGGTGGCGTGCCGGGCGACCTGCTGGTGATGATAGACGAAGAAGAGCACCCTGAACTGTACAGGGAAGGAAAAGACCTTATCTATAATCTGTATATCAGCGTGCCGGAAGCTATACTGGGCACCAATGTTGAGATACCGACAATTGAGAGCAAGGTGAAAATAAAGATTGAACCCGGGACACAGGCAGGCAAGATGCTGAGACTGAGAGGCAAGGGACTGCCGGAGGTGAACGGCTATGGTAAAGGCGACCTGCTGGTAAATGTAAATGTTTGGATACCTAAAAAGGTGACAGGTGAAGAGCAGAAGGTGATTGAAAAAATGATGGACTCCGAATCATTCACACCGCAGCCGAGCAAGGACGACAGGGGCTTCTTTGAGCGAATGAAATCCTATTTTGAGTAAATTTTCGTGGTATAAGGGTACTGCTCAGCTTTAAATGATAGTTATTATTGTTTTATAATGGCTAATTAATATATATTTATATTTTCTTTGTTAAACAGTGTAAACCCGGATCAATGTCACTATTACAGGCTGAAAATGTAGTTAAGCAGTACCGCAACCACCTGGCCCTCGATAAGCTCAGTATGTCAGTGCCCAAACAATCCATCTACGGC
Source organism: Bacteroidales bacterium (assembly GCA_034521735.1). Taxonomy (GTDB): domain Bacteria; phylum Bacteroidota; class Bacteroidia; order Bacteroidales; family VadinHA17; genus UBA9300. Next base: position 193,700 of record JAXHLX010000002.1, on the reverse strand, counting down.
TTGCTGGGACCTAACGGGGCAGGCAAGACAACCCTGCTGAGGATAATAAACCAGATAACGGCACCCGACAGTGGAACAGTTGAACTGGACGGTCATAAAATATCCAGGGCAGATCTCCATTCGATAGGCTACCTTCCGGAAGAGAGGGGCTTGTATAAAAAGATGAAGGTGGGTGAACAGGCCCTTTATCTTGCACGGCTTAAAGGACTGGGCAAGCAGGAAGCCATGGATAAACTGAAAAGCTGGTTTACCAGGCTGGAGATAATAGACTGGTGGGATAAAAAGGTGGAGGAGCTCTCCAAAGGCATGCAGCAAAAAGTGCAGTTTGTAACAACTGTACTGCATGAGCCCAAACTGTTAATATTCGACGAGCCCTTCAGCGGCTTTGACCCCATAAATACAAAGATACTGAAGAATGAGATACTTCAGCTTCGTGAAAAAGGAGCAACGGTAATATTCTCAACCCATAATATGGAATCTGTTGAAGAGCTGTGCGACCATATAACGCTTATTGACAGGTCAAAGGGAATACTTGAAGGCAGGGTGGAAAAGATACGTGAAGAATGGGCCGCCAATGAGTACGATATTCTGTTCAGGGGCGAAGCTGATATTAAGACAAACGACCATTATGAGGTACTGGACAGCAGGAAGGATAATAAAAAAACATTCTTCCGCATAAAAACAAATAGTCAGAATGATACGAATGATATAATAAAGGATATGACGGCTAAGGGACAGGTAATATCCTTTAATCCGGCCCTCCCCTCCATGAACGAGATATTTATCAGAGTAGTTGAAGCAAATAAAAACAACTGATCCAAACCCCAGTAATCATGTCAAACGTATCAACCATAATACAAAGAGAATACAGCACCAGGGTAAAAAAGAAATCATTCATTATAATGACCCTGCTGACCCCGCTTATTTTTGTTGCTCTATTTATTATCCCGATTCTCATAATGGGTAACGAGGATAAGGAATTTAAGAAAATAGCTGTTGTGGAAGATGGACAGCACGCTGTTTAAAGAAGTGCTGAAAGACAGGGATGACGTGGAATTTGCATACCTTGAAAATGCAGATGTCAACCAGCTAAAAAGCAGCTTTGAAGAAGCAGGATATTACGGTGTGCTGTATATATCACCCCTTGTGACAAATGTGCCGCAGGCAGTGCAACTGATATCCAAAAAGCAACCGCCCCTCGACCTGCTGCAATATATTGAACGCAGCCTGGAGCAGGATATTGAAAACAAGAAGCTGCTGGCCTATAATATTGAAAATATAGACGATATACTTAAGAGCGTGCAGACTGACGTGTCAGTGCAGACAATAAGGATAGATGATGCCGGTCAGACAAAAGAGACAAGCACGGGTATCTCAATGGTACTGGCATACGTGGGTGCCTTCCTTATGTATATCATTGTACTTCTCTTTGGAGTACAGGTAATGAGAGGTGTCTTTGAAGAGAAGAATAGCCGTATAGTGGAGGTAATTATCTCTTCGGTTAAACCCGTGGAGCTGATGATGGGTAAGATAATAGGCATAGCCCTTGTCGGGCTTACACAGTTCTCTGTATGGATAATACTGTCCTTTGGGATTTTAAGCGTTGTCCAGGCAACAGTGCTGCCTGACAATCCGCGGGAAATGAGCATCCAGATGTCACAGAGCGTGATGAATCAGGTGCAGGCATCACAGTCTGCTGCTGCAGCTGAACAAACAATTGAGCTGTCAGAGCAGGAACAGGAATTTGCAAAGATATTCAGCAACCTGATGAATGTTAACTGGCCGCTGATACTGGTATCCTTCTTCTTCTATTTTATCTTCGGATACCTGCTTTATGCCTCAGTCTTTGCAGCTGTGGGATCAGCCGTAGATACCGACGCAGACACACAGCAGTTTATGTTCCCGATAATGTTGCCAATAATACTGGGACTGTTCGTGGCCATGGGCACAATGGAAAACCCGGAAAGCTCCCTGTCTTTCTGGTTCTCAATGATACCTTTCACCTCACCTATTGTGATGATGGCAAGGATACCCTTTGAAGTACCGGTATGGGAGATCGTAGTTTCGGTGGCTGTGCTTATAGCTACCTTTATCTTCTTTGTTTACCTTGCCGCCAGGATATACCGTATTGGCATACTGATGTACGGAAAGAAAGTGGGCTATAAGGAGATGTGGAAGTGGATCAGGTACCGGGGCTGATGCTTTAATTGCATGGTTGCCTGAGGACTCCGGTAAATAAATATTAATAAAAATACGGATCCTTTATTTATGATTCGGAATTATATACTATTTAAATAACTTACACTCACTAATGGCAAAAGTACTGGTAATAGATGATGAAAAGGCGATAAGGAACACCCTGAAAGAGGTGCTTGAATATGAGAAGCACGAAGTGGATGTGGCCGAGGATGGACCGGGTGGACTGGAGTTATTTGAAAAAAACAGCTATGATGTTATCCTCTGTGATATTAAGATGGAAAGGATGGATGGCATTGAAGTGCTTGAAAAGATACAGGAGATAAGCAATGATATACCGGTAATAATGATATCAGGGCATGGTAATATTGATACAGCCGTTGAATCAATAAAAAAAGGGGCCTTTGACTTCCTTGAGAAACCGCTCGACCTTAACAGACTGCTTATAACCATGAGAAATGCCATGGATAAGTCAAGCCTTATAACGCAGACACGGACACTGAAAAAACAGGTTAGCAAAAAGTTTGAAATAGTTGGTGAATCGGAGGCAATAGTTAAAGTGAAAGAGATGATTGACAGGATTGCTGCCACCGAGGCCCGGGTTCTGATAACAGGGCCCAGCGGAACAGGTAAGGAGCTGGTAGCACACCAGATACATGAAAAGAGTCCCAGGGCAAAAAACCCTTTTGTTGAAGTTAACTGTGCAGCCATACCCTCCGAACTGATAGAAAGTGAGCTTTTCGGTCATGAGAAAGGATCTTTTACATCAGCTCATAAACAGAGGATAGGCAAATTTGAACAGGCACAGGAAGGAACAATATTCCTGGATGAGATAGGGGATATGAGCCTTGCAGCACAGGCTAAAGTACTGAGAGCCCTGCAGGAAAATAAAATATCACGTGTCGGCTCAGACAAAGATATCAGGGTTGATGTAAGGGTAATAGCTGCCACCAATAAAAATATAAGTGAAGAAATAGAAAATAACAGGTTCAGGGAAGACCTGTACCACCGCCTCAGTGTCATACTGATAGATGTTCCAAAACTAAACGACAGGCTTGAAGATATTCCCCTGCTGACTGAACATTTCAACCACCTTATTTGTAAGGAATACGGGGTAGGTCTCCGTATAATAGAAGAGAGTGCCATAAAGGAGCTCAGCAAGATTAAATGGACCGGTAATATAAGGGAATTCAGGAATGTGCTGGAACGCCTTATCATCCTTTGTCCGGATAAGATCACAGGCAAAGATGTGGTCTCATTCGCCCACCCTATTTCGGGTAATAAGCAATAGCCCGTTTATTATTAATACTTAACCTTTTTTAACATGCCCTGTACCCTGTTAACAGGGTATTTGGGTAATTTTGCAAATGATTTTCACATAATAACCGAGATGACAAAATATTTATTGATAATACCATTCCTTATCCTGACCCTTACGGCTGAAGGCCAGGATATTAATACTGATAGCCGGATTGAAATTGAAAAAGAATCTGTAAGCACTAACCTCAGGGATGAAGCCCTGAATGTATTCCTTGATTGCCACCGGTGCGACAGTGATTATATCAGGGAAAATATCCCCTTTGTGAATTATGTCAATAACAAGGATGAGGCAGATGTACATATACTGGTTCGCAGAAGGAGTACAGGCGGCGGTGGTAGTGAGTATACAATTGACTTCATAGGCCAGGGGGAGTACAGTGATATACAGGAGCAGATGATGTTTTTCTCCCCGGTCAATGAGACATCCCATGAAACAAGGAAAGCCCGTACCAATATAATAGCTATGGGACTGATGAAATTCGTGGCCCGCACACCACTGAGCAGCAATATTAAGATCACGTATGAAGATGATAATGGCAGCTCCACGACCAGAAACCTTAAAGGTAATATCCAGGATGATCCATGGAACAGCTGGATGTTCAGGCTGAGAGGATCAGGCGAGTTCGAAAAAGATGAGAACTACGAGACCACCAGAGCCAGCTCATCGCTCTCTGCAGACAGGGTGACACCCGAACTGAAAATTGAGTTTGACCTGCGTTACTCATACAGGCAGACTCTCTACACCAGTACCGATAATGTATTCTTCCGTAAGAACTGGAGTGCCAGGAGCCTGCTGGTAAAAAGCCTGGGTCCTAATTGGTCTGCCGGAGGAAGGGCATCACTTGAAAGTGACACATATAATAATTACCAGCTGGCCGCTGAGATTGGTTCGGCCATTGAATACAACCTTTTCCCATATGAAGAATCATCGAGCAGGCAGTTCAGGATACAGTACGGTATCGGTGCCCAGTACAATGATTATAATGACACAACAACCTACTTCAAGACCAGTGAAACACTTCTGAAACATTACCTGAGCGGTTCACTCGGCTTTAACCAGCCATGGGGATCAGGCTGGGTATCTCTAACATGGTCCAATTACCTGCACGATTTCAGCGAAAACAACCTTGGCTTTCACTCCCGCATCAATTACAGGATATATAAAGGACTGTCTGTCAATTTACAGGCAAGGGCTAACCTTATCCACGACCAGCGAAACCTGCCCAAGGGTGATGCCACTGAACAGGAGGTTCTGACAAGGCAGATAGCCCTGAAAACCAACTATTCCTACTCCTTTGAAGTGGGACTGAGCTTCGCTTTCGGATCAATATATAATAATGTGGTAAATCCACGCTTTGGCAATTAAGCTTTTACTATCATCCGTATTTTTTAACTAAATTTGTTGCTCAGCAATCAATTGAAAATATGGATCGTATTGAATCTGACAGGCTCGGCAATGTAAATATACCGGAGGAAGCCCTTTATGGCATCAACTCAATAAGGGCAAAAGAGAATTTTCCCGGTGATATTCCTTTTCATAAAGAATGGTATATGGCTGCCGGACAGGTAAAGCAGGCCTGCTACCGTGCTTACAGGCGATTCTCAGAAGCTGCCCTCACAAAATACGGAGACAAGCCCCCCCTTAAGCTTATTCCTCCTTCCACTATCAATGCCCTGGAAGCTGCAGCCATAGAGGTGTCTGAAGGATTGTATTACAGCCATTTTATAGTGCCGGCAATGCAGGGAGGCGCCGGTACCAGCATAAATATGAATATTAACGAAATCATTACCAACGCTGCACTTATTAATACGGGCAGGAATGCCGGTGAATATTCACTTATCCACCCCATTGAACATGCCAATATATACCAGTCCACCAATGATGTTATACCCACGGCGCTGACTGTTGCCTCCATGAAGCTGCTTGAGGAGCTGGAGGCCTCTATCAACCTGATGAGGCAATATGTCGAAGAGCTTGAGAAGAAGTACCGCGACTACCTGCGTCCGGGCTATACACAGATGCAGGAGGCAGTGCCCTCATCCTTCGGCAGGCTGTTCAGTGCCTATAATGATGCATTGTCTCGCGACTGGTGGAGGGTGTCAAAATGCAAGGAAAGGATTAAGGTTATTAACCTGGGCGGGGGAGCAACGGGAACGGGACTGGCAATTCCACGCTTCTTTATTATTGAGGTGGTTCCTGAACTGAGAAATATTGTTTCACTGCCCCTGACACGCAGTGAGAACCTCGGTGATGCCACATCCAATCTCGACACCTGGGTTGAGATACATGCAATACTAAAGGCCCATGCCGTCAACCTCGAAAAGATAGCATCAGACATAAGGCTTCTGGCAGCCGATATAAGTAAAACAGGAATCATAAGTATACCTGAACGCCAGATGGGAAGCACAATAATGCCGGGTAAGGTAAACCCTGTGATACCCGAATTTATCATTTCCACAGCTCATAAGATATACTCCAATGATATGCTTATAAGTAATCTCTGCGGACAGGGCTGTCTCGATCTCAACCCCTATCTCCCCCTGGTAGGACACAGCCTGATCGAAAGCCTCAAATTGCTTATCAACGTGAACAAAAGCATGGCCGTGAACCTTTTTAAAGGATTGAAAGTTGACGGCAAAGCTTCGTATGACACCCTGATGAAAAGCCCGGTGATAAGCACTGCCCTGAGCCCATATATAGGCTATAATAAGGCAGCTGATATAGCATTGTTCATGCAGGAGAATGATACTGACGTATTTGATGCCTGTAAGCAAACAGGGTTTATGGATATAGAAAAGCTGAGAGAGGTACTGGAGGCCGGCAACCTGCTCAAGCTGGGATTCTCACTTGATGATATAAGCAAAGACACTGGTGAATGATAAGGGCTGACATTGCAGCAGATAAAGAGTGGGTGCCAGGGACTAAAATCAAAACTGCACTATAAAAGAAGTATCAAAAATCTAAAACAATGATGTGATATATGAAGAAAGGACGTGAAAGCACAGCACATATAGGCATTTTCGGAAGAAGAAACAGCGGCAAAAGCAGCCTTATAAATGCACTGGCAGGACAGGATATAGCCATTGTTTCGGAGCAGGCAGGCACCACAACAGACCCGGTAAAAAAATCATTCGAGATAACAGGCTTCGGTCCCGTAATACTTATCGATACGGCAGGTATTGACGACACAGGTGATCTGGGACAGAAAAGGGTGGAACGCTCAATCAAAACAATGGATATCATTGACCTTGGCATACTGGTTCTGAATAATAAGCTGTGGGGTGAATTTGAGGAGATGCTCGTCAGCCGTTTTAATAAAACTGATACGCCCTATATCATAGTGCAGACAAAATCAGACCTGGCCGGTCCTGCCGCTGATTTCACAGCCGGAGTGATAAAGGCATGCGGTAAAAAACCCCTGCCCTTCTCATCCGTCACGAAAGAAAACTATGAAAAGCTTATCAGCCTGATAAAAGAAACAATCCCTGACCATGCACTGCAAACACCAACCCTGCTGGGTGATATTATCAGCCAGGGGGATATGGTGCTGCTTATCACACCCATTGACGTAGAGGCACCGGCAGGCAGGATCATACTGCCGCAGGTACAGGCCATAAGAGATATACTGGATAATGATGCCATAGCAATAGTCCTTAAGGAAAGAGAGATAGACAGCTTCCTGCAGAGGTCGGCGGTCAAACCGGCTCTTGCCCTTACTGACTCACAGATATTTGTCAAAGCGGATGCTTCAGTGCCGGCGGACATACCGCTGACAAGCTTTAGCATAGCCCTTGCCAGGCTGAAAGGCGATTTCAATAATTACCTCAGGGGCACACCCAAAATATCTGAACTGGAAGACGGCGACAGGGTACTGCTGCTCGAATCATGCACCCATCATGTTTCCTGTGATGATATAGGAAGGGTTAAAATACCCAGGTGGATAAGCAGTTTTACCGGTAAGAAGATTCATTTTGATGTTGTATCGGGACTCGATTCCACACCAAGGCCGGTGGAAGACTATGCCCTGCTAATACAATGCGGCGGATGCATGATAACACGCAAGCAACTGCATAACAGGCTTAAACCGGCAATAGAAGCCGGCGTAGCCGTTACCAATTACGGTATGGCCATAGCATGGGTGCAGGGCATATACGAAAGAGCCGTATCCCCCTTTACCGGAGGGAGCCATAAAGGAACAGACTATCTCTAAACAGCGGAAGCGGACGAAAATTTTGACAGAGGGAACAGCCCGGTCAAACAGCTGCACCCTGCCGGACAGACTTAAAACCTGAAATAGATAAATGGCTGTATATCTGATGATTGTACATTGTACAATACCAGTGCCACAAGGTATACAAATATTATTTTTACAGCCAGCGGAAGCCTGATAAACAGGCCGCGGTATGATTCCTTTACCCTCACCGGCAGGAAATGGAGGATATAGCCGCTAAGCATTATTATTATCACCTGGCTGTATGAGGTAAAAATATCCACTGCACTGCCCGGACTGAAAGCCGTAAATACCTGCCTGAGCATCAGCCCTGCCGAATCAATACCCGGCGCCCTGAAGAATATCCAGCAGAAGCTGACAAAATTAAAAGTTATAAGAACAGAAATAAACCTTTTTATCCTTCCCGGTTGCCGGCGGCGGGGAAATGAGTTCATCCACAGCTTGTTTGCCACCAGTCCCGCCCCATGCAGTCCGCCCCATATCACAAACCTCCAGGCAGCACCATGCCATAGTCCGCCCAGCAGCATTGTTATCATAATATTTCTATAGGTTCGGATACGTCCCTTCCTGTTACCTCCCATTGATATATAGAGGTAATCCTTTAGCCAGCGCGACAGTGATATATGCCAGCGGCGCCAGAAGTCAGTAATATTATAGGCCTTATACGGTGAGTTAAAGTTAAGCGGCAACCTGTAACCCAGCATAAGAGCTATGCCAATGGCTATATCAGTATAACCCGAAAAATCACAGTATATCTGCAGGCCGTAACCATAGATGGCCATCAGGTTCTCCATGCCCGAATACATCAGTGGTGTTTCAAACACCCTGTCAACAAAATTAACGGATATAAGGTCGGATATTATGATCTTCTTTATCAGTCCGCTCATTATCAGAAACAGTGCATGTCCCCATTCCCTCATGGAAAGCCTGAACGGTGCATACAACTGGGGTATGAATTCGGAGGCTCTGACAATGGGTCCTGCAACCAGCTGAGGAAAGAAGGACACATAGAATCCAAAATCCAGTATATTGCGCACGGGCTCCGTCTTCCCCCTGTAAACATCCATAGTGTAGCTTATGGTCTGGAAGGTGAAGAAAGAAATACCCACAGGCAAGATAATGCTTTCTATATTAAAACCGGTGTCCAGATAGAAGTTGGACAGGGCAGCCACCCAGTCAATAACGGGAAGATCAGTATTGAAGATATCATTCACTATGCCGGTGAAAAAATCCGGTATACTTGAAATAGGACAGCATGCCCAGGTTGACAAGCAAACTAAAAAACACGAACAGCCTCTTAACAGACTTCCTCCTGGCAGAATGGATAAGTAGTCCTACAGTATAATCAACCAGGGTGGATATGATAAGCAGAAAAAAGAATACACCACCCGACTTATAGTAGAAAAACAGGCTGAAAAGGAACAGGTAGGTATTCCGTATCAGGGGTTTTTTAAATACCAGGCTGTATATCATAAGCCCGAAAAACAGCAGTATCCAGAATGAAGTGCCTGTAAACAACAGGGGCTTGCCATGATCGTAAGTAATAATCTGCATTGCTGTTATGCCAGGAGCTTTATCACTCTGTGCTGCCACCTTAGCTTTAAGAGTATCGCCTGAATGAACATTCCCTGCCTGCTGAGAGCCGGTACCCGGTCTGAACAGGTCATGTACCATTAATCCTGCCAGCTCTGCTCCCCCTGCATATGTCAGGTGGGTATAGTCGCTCGCCGCCAGGGCGGGCTTACGCCGGCTCCACTCAAGAATTGAATTCTCACCACCCATAGCTTCCCATGCATCCCAGAATAAGATACCGGCCCTCTCCGCTGCCCTCTTCTGCGCATCCCTTATCAGTGGTATATTTTTATATGATATTATCTCGTTACCATCCCTGTGGGCCATATCTGTAAGACCCACCATCATAATGACTGCATCCGGACAAATATCCTGCAGCCTTTTAACCTGGCTGTAGAGGCCGTCTTCATAATATCTATAATCAGAGCTGATATTAAGGACTACATTAAGCCCGTAATGAAGTATTATCATATCGGGTTGCAGCATTCCATAAAGGCGGGCCAGGTTATCACGCGGCACCATTGTGAACTCCAGACCGGCACTGCCCCTGCCGGGGATATTATCGACAATAACACCACTATCACTTTCCAGGCTCAGCCCGTAAATATCCGGACTGCTTCTGCCAGTAAATTCAAGCTTTAAATAATCTGCAGCGCCAAGAGTCACGGAATATTCACTTTCCGCACTTACCGGTACCAGAGTGTCCCTGCTCAACACGCCCGCCCCTGTGCTGACATTTATTATAAGTGTATCATCCAGCCTGCCATAAAAAAGGCGCAGCTTATTATATACAGCCGACAGGGAGTCGGCAAAGCGGGAAGGCTCAACACTCAGCCATGCTGTCTTTTCACCCTCAGCCCCATCCTGCACACCGCTAAACCTGCTTACCTTCATCAGTGGTCCCAGGCTGCGGTGATCAATGCGACCTTTGCGATAGGAGAGATAATCATACTTCTCCCAGCCGGGTGAGTTTTTAATATATGTTGTCCTTGTGTACGGGACCAGGGGCACGGGACTTAAAAGTCCGGGCCCCCTGCCCCCTGCTGTCTTTCTCAGCTCCCGGCGCAGCTGGTCTGTTATGCGGTCTCCTTCAAGCTGTGAGTCGCCATAATACATTATCCTGCACTGGCCCGTCCCGCCCCTGACAATATCATCCAGACCACCTGATAGCTTTGCATCATCAGAAAAATCATAAAGAAATCCACCCGGTCTTTTTTTAACCGGTCTGTCTGCATCAGTATTGACAGCATCAGTGCTGTCTGTATCATGGCTATCTATATCATGGTTGTCTGTATCATGGCTGTCTGCACCAGGAATATCAGTATCCGCATCATGGATAGTGTCGCTCCCGGTAGGGGTCTCCGGCCAAAGACTTAATTCCTGACTTAGCTCCGGCCAGCTGACAGATATACCGGGTGCTATCCTGAGCGGTTCGCTCATAAAATATGAGGGTCCGAACAGAAGCACCATTAAGACCAGGAAAACAAGAAAGGTCTTGTAAGGACGCATAGTCTGGCTGTTATAGGCTCAGATAAGCTATATTAACTTCTTTTCTTTATCTTCAGTTTCTGTCCAACATGAATCTTACCATCACGTCCCAGTCCGTTAAGGTTAAGAATATCTGTAGCGCTGACACCTGAATATTTATTGGCAATGTCCCATACATTATCACCATAACGGACAGTATGGTAGACAAAGTCAGGGTCAGCAGGCTCAACGGCAGTCGTGCTTATAAGCGCAGGCTTTCCTATTCTCTTCTGTTTTTCCTGAAAGCTGAGGCCGTCAACTACGGAATAATAATCTTTTTCAGAGGGATCCACATACACTGCCAGCTGCTGGCTTATGCGGATAAGGTTTCTGTAAATATTATTCCAGTACCTCAGGTCAGACACACCTACATTATACCAGCTGGCTATATAACCCAGGTTATCTCCTTCTTTAACCGTATATAACAGTTTGGTTTTACCCTTGATATTTGGGGGTATGTATTTTGATTGGGTGGGACTGGCATTTTTAAGCTCGGGGTTAAAATAATGATCAGCCCTGTAGGCTGTTACCGAGTCCTGCAAGGATATAAAGTCTCCTATATGCCTGATGGGAAGTGTCAGGGCCATGGCCCCGCTCCTGCCCGGTACTATCATCGTCCTGTACTGAGGGTTCAGAGCTCTTATTTCAGCAAGTGGTATGCCCATTACTTCCGATACCTGCTCCAGGTGTACATCCCGGGTTATCATCACTGTATCGGTTGCCGTAGGGAGTTTAAGCTGAACGGGTCTTATATTATGTTCCCTGTAATAATTCATTGAATATGCAGCAGCAATATAACCAGGCAGGTAGCCCCTTGTTTCGCGCGGAAGACGGTAATATATCTGCCAGTAATCTCTCCTGTTACCCGATCTCCTGATGGCCTTGTTCACATTGCCCGGTCCGCAATTATAGGCGGCAAGAGCCAGGGCCCAGTCATTATATATCCCGTAAAGATCCTTAAGGTAGCGGGCGGCAGCGTGGGTCGACTTAATAGGATCCCTCCTTTCATCAATAACCGAGTTTATCGTCAGCCCGTAAGCCCTGCCCGTGCTGTACATAAACTGCCAGAGACCTGTAGCGCCCATCCTTGATACGGCATTGGGGTTAAGGGCAGACTCAATAACAGCCAGGTATTTAAGCTCAGCGGGCAGACCGTAATAATCGAAGATATCTTCTATCATGGGAAAGAACCGCTCCCTCATGCCCAGCATTATCTCAAATTTATCCCGTTTCTTACCCGTGTAAACATGTATATGATTTCTCACTATACTGTTATAGGGAAGGTTAACCACCGAATGGATATTATGCAGGCGCTCACGGTATACCGAATCAGGAAATTCAACCACCGGTATGGCATCGGTGGAAGATGTATCACTGTACGGGGACATCTTTTCCAGGAACCATATATGTGTAAGGCTGTCAAGCTGCCTTGTAATAAAAGTAGTGTCCTCATTGACAATGATTGTGTCATTCACGGCTGCAGCCGGCAGCCCGGAAAGAAAGATCAATGATAATAATATTATTGTTCTCTGCATACTTATAACTGTTCTCTGCATACTTATAACTGTTCTCTGCATACTTATAACTGTTCTCTGCATAATTACAACTATCCTCCCTGTATTTATAACTGTTTCCGCATAATCAAGCTGTTAAAATGTTAGCTTCACTCCCACACCCATAGTGCTCCCATATACTGTGTTCACCGGCACCGGGTTTACACTGACATTCAGGTCCGGACTTATATCATAATCAGACATCACAGCATCAACATTGGCATCCAGTATGGACAGTATATACCAGAAGCCGACGCCTATATATGATAAATCCCTGTAGCGCCTGTAATATGTAATTCTGTTAAGTAAATAGTCTTTGATCGTAGAATTCACCTTCGCATCATAACTATCGGCCCCCAGTGCCGGATCAACCACCCCGGGCTCATAAATTCCTTCTATTAACTTTATATATCCGCTTGTCTCCGGTATATTATCGGTAAGATCCTGGTAGGCTGTAAAAGATTCTTCAAAGTTCTGAGAATTTCTTATAATACTGTATCCCAGTGCCCCGAATCCGGCATAGACAAGGGGTATTTTCCAGTACTTCCTGTTATAGACCTGTCCAAGGCCTGGAAAGGCAGCAGCCACCATTGTAGCTTTTACAGGAGACAAAATCCTGGTATCCCCGGGTAATTTACCTTCCTGCTGGTTAGCAAAGTCCAGACTATCACCTTCTCTTTCCCCTACCTGCGCTGCAGCACTAAGAGCCAGCAGAAAAAATAATATGCAAAATTTAAATATTTTCAATACTATCAATGCCTTAAAGTATTATTATCTGTCTGTCAAAGCGGGTTCCGAAAATCCGGAATACCCACAGCCCCTACTGCTGCTGTTCTCTCCCGTGATGACAATAAGGCAAAGATATATATTTTAGGTCTTAAGTTTATCCAGCAGCTCTAAAATCCGCTCCATTTGCTCGTTATTATCAAACTGAATAACGATCTTGCCACTTCCCTTTTCATTTATCCTGAACTGCACATCCGATTTGAATACCTCGGACAGGTGTCCTGACAGGTTCCGGAAATCCTCATTCAGCTGCTTTTTCTTCTTGTTCTTATCCGGATCCTTCAGTTTATTTATCTGCAGCTTACGCACCAGCTCTTCAGTGCGCCTGACAGAAAGGCCCTCATCAATTATACGGTAATACACTTTTATCCGCTGTCCGGGATCTTCAATATTGATAAGTGTTCGTGCGTGACCCATGGTCAGCTGCTTGTTTTTTATCCCCAGCTGTATCTCTGCCGGTAATTTGAGCAGGCGCAGGTAATTGGTGACGGTTGATCTCTGTTTACCCACTCTCTCGCTCATCTTCTCCTGGGTAAGGTCGCATTCCTCTATCAGCCTGTTGTAGCTTATAGCTATCTCAATAGCATCGAGGTCTTCTCTCTGTATATTCTCCACCAAAGCCAGCTCCAGCATTGCCTGGTCGTCAGCTGTCCGCAAATAGGCAGGAACGGATATCAGTCCGGCCAGCTTTGCTGCCTTAAGCCTCCTCTCACCTGCAATAAGCTGGTACTTATTGCCCGGTAATTCTCTTACTGTCAGCGGCTGCACTATACCCAGCTTGCTTATTGAAGCGGCCAGCTCATCCAGTGCCTGCTTATCAAAACTGGTGCGCGGCTGGAAAGGATTAAGTTCTATATCATCAATATTGATCTCGAGGTTGGCTTCAACCTTTTCTTCAAGTTTCTCGCGTTCTGCATCATCCATCAATGCACCCAGACCCCTGCCCAATGCTTTTTTCTTTGTCATTTTTTTTGGATATAAAATTAAACCCCTTGCCTATTTATCGTTTTCACTGTCCTGTAAGGCTTTATGCCTGTCTATCACTTCCTGTGCCAGGTGGAGATAGTTAACAGCTCCACGCGACTCAGCATCGTACAGCAAGGCCGGCTGTCCGTAACTTGGAGCCTCACTCAGCTTTATATTACGCTGTATGATGGTATCGAACACCATCTGCTGGAAATGCTTCCTTACCTCATCAACAACCTGGTTTGACAGTCTCAGCCTTGAATCATACATGGTCAGCAGGAAACCCTCTATTACAAGCTCCCTGTTCAGATTCTTCTGTATTATCTTAATGGTGTTAAGCAGCTTGCCCAGTCCCTCCAGTGCAAAATACTCACACTGCACAGGTACAATAACAGAATCGGAGGCTGTCAGAGCATTGACCGTTAAGAGACCGAGCGAGGGGGAACAGTCTATAAGAATATAATCATAGTTGTCAGGCAGCTTCTTCAAAACCTCCTTCAGTATGCTCTCCCTTCTTTCGGTATTAAGCATCTCTATCTCTGCACCCACAAGATCGATATTGGATGGTATCAGCTGCAGATTATCAATACCGCATCCTATGACCGCATCAGAGGGATCAACATCATTGATGATACAGTCATATATTGTCTTATCCAGTTTACGGTTATCAACTCCAAGACCTGATGTGGAATTAGCCTGTGGATCAAAATCCACTACCAGCACCTTCATCTCCAGGGCTGCAAGACTGGCAGCCAGGTTAATGGCCGTTGTTGTTTTACCCACTCCACCCTTCTGATTCGCTAATGAGATTATCCTCGCCATATATATATTTATTTAATTTATCCGGAATATTTGATTGTTCCAAAAATAGTTATTATGACTGCCTCAGGCCTTTGAACAGACATGTAATTGTAAACATTTTTTTTGCGGTTTTCAACATCTTGTTAACATCTTTTTACACCGTGAAAAGATCGGTTTTTCAGAATAGATTTATTTTTAGCATCTTTGTCCCGTTAAAATAAAATGGGCAAATCAGATAAACAAAGCGGCTGGTATGTTATTGTCAATCCCAATGCGGGGAAAAAGCGAGGCATCAAAGACTGGGATTTAATTTCAGGGCTTCTGCAAAAATATGACATATCGTTTACCTTCGACTTCACACAAGCAAAGCATCATGCCATTCAACTTGCTTCCAAAGCCATAGGGTCAGGGCACAGGAAGATACTGGTTGTAGGGGGCGACGGCACCATGAACGAGGTGGTGAACGGTGCCTTCAGTCAGACGGAGGTATCCACCATTGATATTACCCTTGGCATGATAACCGTGGGCACCGGCAATGACTGGGGTAGAATGTTCAATATTCCCCGGGATTATGAATCTGCAATACAGCTTATTAAAACGGAAAATACCTTTTTACAGGATGCGGGCATTATAACATTCTATTCGGGCACGGATATGGACAAAAGGTATTTTATCAATATTGCCGGCCTTGGTTTTGATGCACTGGTAACAAAGAGGTCCAACAGGTATAAGGAGAGGGGACTCAGCAGCAAAACGATCTACCTGTGGACGCTTATGAGAAGTCTTATCTCGTACAGGCACACCAATACCAGCATAGAGATAGATGGCAAAAAGATACAGAATGACACCTTCACCATTAGCCTTGGGATAGGAAAATATTCAGGGGGCGGTATGATGCAAACGCCGGGGGCGATTGCCGATGACGGCCTGTTTGAGCTTACTCTGATAAAGAGGATGCGCAAGGGGGAGGTTATACGCAGCCTCAAAAGGCTGTATAACGGGACCATTCTGGATCATCCCAAGGTTGAAGGATATACAGGCAAAAAGATAAAGATAGATTCAGATCCGCTGATACATGTTGAGGCTGATGGAGAATCACTGGGCCATTCACCCATAGTTTTTGATATACTGCCAAGGTCGATACAGGTCATACAGGGTGTCAGCGGCAACTGAGAGCCCACGTTCCGAAAAGTTACTGATCGTAATTGCTTGTCTCCTGTAATTATCACGACCTCAGCGCACTAAAAACTGCCGTCCGGAAATATCCGGCTTTTTTACCGCCGCCTTACAAGCTCTATCTCAAAAAGCCTGGGCCAGTTTTTCCCTGTAACAAAGAGGCGTTCATTTTTTTCATCCCATGCTATACCATTCAGTTCAGCCAGCTCAGGATGCTTATCCTCAGCGGGCAGTATCCCGGACAGGTCTATATAGGCCAGCACCTTACCCGTTGCCGGATCAATACGGGCAATACGGTCTGTCATATATATATTGGCCCATATCTCCCCATTGATATACTCCAGCTCATTAAGCTGCCATACATGATCCTTATTATCATAAACCTCTATGTGCGACAGTACGGTAAAGTACCCCGGTTCCATAAAGTATATTTTGTTTGTTCCGTCGCTCATTATAAGCTCTTCACCATTGGAAGCAAGACCCCATCCCTGCGTTGTATAATGAATACGCTTACTCTCTTCAAAGCTTTGCATATCATATACGAAGCCCACTTTATTTTTCCAGGTAAGCTGGAATAGCCGGCCATTATGCTCTGCCAGTCCCTCGGCAAAAAACTTCCTTTCCAGATTATGCACCCGGAGCACCCTGCCTGTTTCTACCTCCACCTTTCTAAGTGTTGACTCTCCTTCACCTCCCGTACTCTCATAGAAAAAGCCATTTTCATAAATAATACCCTGTGTGTAGGCTTTCTTATCATGAGGATACATATCTATAAGCCTGTAGCCATACAGAGCAGGTTCGATATCGGAAATAATGCTTATAAAATGAGTGATTACCTGGGCTCTTTTATCATCCTTATAAGCCATCACCTTCAGGGCTAGTCTGCCCAGCCGTACCGTAGCTGTTTCAACTGTATACTCAAGCACACCGTCTTTAAGTGTTGCCAGAGGCCTGCCATCGAAATACACTTTAACGGAGTCGGGCATAATCTCACCGCGCAGTCCAAGCACCAGCTTTATCTCTTCACCCGAGCTGAACCTTGCTCCGTCAGCAGGCTCACTGATGTCCACCAGACTGGCGGCCGGCACTTTTTGACTTTTCTCAGTATGGTCCCGGCTTTGATCCCGGGAGCCTGAAGACTCAGCCGGACCATTGCATGATACGGCAAATAATAATATTACGGTCTGAATAATATAAAAATACCTCATAACAATTTCTATTTATACCTGATCACTGTCCCGTTTTTTATTTTCCTTCCCGAATAGTCTCTTTAAAAACGGCTTCCTTCGGCTCATATTTTTTTCCGCCTCTTTTTCCCATTCATCATACAGGCTCAGCTGCTGCCATA
The DNA here is from genome assembly GCA_034521735.1 of Bacteroidales bacterium. Taxonomy (GTDB): domain Bacteria; phylum Bacteroidota; class Bacteroidia; order Bacteroidales; family VadinHA17; genus UBA9300. The sequence goes on along the minus strand of JAXHLX010000002.1, from coordinate 176,223 downwards.
TACTGCTCCACCCCGGGAATCCCCCTATGTTCTTATCATCGATATATACATCGGCATTTATCTTACGGCTCATTGACCCGTCATACACCTCTTCCGGGTAATTCCTGTTTACGGCATAAAACTCTATCCCTTTCTTCCTGCAATATTCAACAGCCTCACCGAGCTCGGGGCCGGCCCTGAAGGTCCACAGGATAAGCAGGGCGCCATGTTTCTGCAGCTCTCTTAATGTTTCAAAGGCAAAGAGCTTATCCTTTCCTATCCCAGGATATTCATGTTCAACAATTGTGCCGTCAAAATCAACCGCTATTTTAAGATTCTGTAAGTGTTCCATTTCTCTTTTTGATCACAACTGTAAAAATATACAAATTGGGATTATTGATAAAATTTATCTTAATTTTACAATTGATACAGCATTAATATAATGAAAAAACAGATACCCAACTTTCTTACTTTACTCAACCTGGCCTCTGGTTTTATTGCCATTATCATGATAATGAAGGGACATCTGCTTCTTTCAGTCTGGTTTATTGCTGCATCACTGCTTTTTGATTTCTGCGACGGCCTTGCTGCACGGCTGTTAAATGCATATTCAGAGATAGGCCTTCAACTTGACAGTCTGGCTGACATGGTCAGCTTTGGTGTGGCACCGGGACTCCTGATGTACAGTCTTATCCTTTCTGCAGGTGGTGCAGACAATATTGCAGAATACCTGCAGTACGTCCCTGTTCTCATCCCGGTCTTTTCAGGCCTGCGCCTGGCAAAGTTTAACATCGACAGGGCACAGAGTGATCATTTCAGGGGACTGCCCACACCGGGCACAGCTTTCTTTATTATCTCGCTGGTTTTTGCAGGTGAATATGGTAACAGCCAGCTTATTGAGGGTCTGCTCGATTCAAGGTTTGTCCTTTCATTTCTCACCCTTCTCTTCGCCGTGCTTATGGTAACGGACATCCCCATGTTCTCATTTAAGTTCAAACATTTCAGGTTCAAAGGCAATGAGTTAAGAATAGTATTTCTGGGCTCCACCATCCTTTTGGTGGCGGGAGCGGGACTTGCCTCCCTGCCCCTGGTAATAATACTTTATATATTCGTATCAATCATCTGGGCCATCATCACCTGATCCTTTCTTTTTCTCCTTCATCTCACGCATGATCTCCGTTTGCCTGCGTATTGATTCCTGGTGCAGCAGCTTGAGATATTTTTCCGTAAAGCTACGGTCAAGTCCTGACATCCCTGCCTGCCTCAGCCGTGTTTTAAGTATCTGCAGCCACCGGTCCATCTGCAGCACCGCCACATTATTACGTGATTTATATTCTCCTATAAGATCTATTATCTCGAGGCGTCTTGCGAGCAGATCAATAAGCTGCTGATCTACTGAGTCAACCTGGTTACGCAGTTCTTCAAGGTAATCAATGAATCCGGGATCCTCCGGCTTTCGAGCATCTGACAACCAGATTTTTCATCATATCACAGTATGCGGCAGGAGACAGCTGCTGGGCATTATCACTTAAGGCTGCAGAAGGGTTTTTATGCACTTCTATCATCAAACCGTCCATATTCAGATCCATTGCCTTCTGCCCCAGTTCAGGCACAAGCCTTGCATCACCTGCTATATGACTGGGATCACATATCACCGGGATATCCTTTATCCGGCGTCTCAGCTCTATCGGGATTTCCCATTTGGGCATATTCCTGTATCTTGTTTTCTCATAGGGGGAGAATCCGCGGTGTACGGCTGCCAGCTTTTGTATGCCAACATTATTGATTCTCTCAATGGCTCCAATCCACAGGTCAATATCAGGGTTCAGCGGATTCTTTACCAGCACTGGTATATCCACCCCCCTCAATGATTCTGCAATCTCCTGCACCGAGAAAGGGTTTGACACTGTACGGGCTCCCAGCCACAGAGCATCGATACCAGCCTTCAGGCATAAGTCCACATGCCTGGTACTGGCAGCTTCAACTGTTACCTTCATCCCCGTCTGCTCTTTCACCTTCGCCATCCATTTAAGGCCTTTTGAACCTACCCCGCTGAAGGTACCCGGTCGCGTACGGGGCTTCCACAGTCCGGCCCTGAAAAGTGTGGGACGGCATTCACCGTTTATCAAACCAGCTGTTTCCAGTATCTGCTCTTCCGATTCGGCACTGCAGGGCCCTGCTATAATAAAAGGCCGGCTACCCGGCTCATCAAACCAGTCCTGAAGAGAATATATACCCATCTCACTGTTTTATACTAATACTTATGACCCTCACCGCTTATCTCTTTCTCATCTATCTTCTTCCTGTTGATCGCCCTCCATGCATACCATATATATGCTGCCACAAAAGGAATAATGAATGATATATAAAATAATGTCGTCAGCGTAAAATGACTTGATGAAGCATTTCTGATGGTCAGTGAATCCTGCAGGCTGGCAGCTGAGGGATAGAAAGAAGTATTATTATAACCTGCTATCAGGAATAAGGACAGTACAACCAGTATTGTTCCTGCACCTCCGAACCACACCGGATCGCTTTTTGTTGTAAAGACGCTGCGGTAGAGGCTGAACAGCACAAGCAATGTGCCTGCAAGAAAAACAAGCAATACCAGTGGCATATCCAGAAAGTTATGCAGGTATTTGCCTTTTTCCATAAAGACCGTTCCGGTTTCCGGATCAAGGGCAAAGCCTTCGGATAAGAGCAGGCTTATGACAAAATACAGGAACCCTGCCAAAAATGGTATGGCATTGGCAATGACTTTCTTTCTTGCTGCCACGGTGAGGGTATCATCATCAATTGTATTGATTATATACAACAGGCCCAGCAGGCGGGCAAGGAAAAGAACAGCCACACCGAGTGCTATATTCCTTATATTGAGAAATGCTTCCAGTCCGTGCCAGGGCGTGTTCCAGCTGGCATTATTCATTTCATTAAGGGAAAAATTTGCTCCGGTAAAGAAGCTTGCAACGGCTATGCCTATCAAGAGAGGTGAAAGGGTGCCGTTTATCAGGAGGAATATTTCAAATGTTCTTTTACCCAGAAAATTTGACGGTTTGCTGCGGAACTCATAGGCAACAGCCTGTATTATGAAACTGAAGAGTATAGCCATCCATAACCAGTAGGCACCACCGAAGCTGGTAGCGTAAAACAGGGGGAAAGAGGCAAAAAAGGCCCCGCCAAAAGTAACAAGGGTGGTAAAGGTAAATTCCCACTTGCGGCCCATGGCGTTTATTATCATCGTTTTTTGATTTTCAGTATTGCCCAGGGTAAAAATAAAAGACTGCCCACCCTGAACAAACATCAGAAATACAAGCAGGCTTCCAAGAAGGGAGATTATAAACCACCAGTATTCCTGAAGAAAGGCATGTGACATTAGTATAATCATAATTATTCCTCCTCTATTTTAGGTCCGTTTTTTATTTGCCTGGTCATTATCGATACCTCCGCTATAAGAAGGGCTGTAAAGAGTGCGGCGAACAACCAGAAAGTGGTTTGCACTGTTGAGGTGCTGATATTTGAGACCGCTATGCCTACAGGCATAAGGTCCTGTATGACCCATGGCTGGCGTCCCATTTCCGTTACCAGCCATCCCAGTACGGAAGCCAGGTATGGTAGTGGTATGGCCAGCAGCAGTACCCAGAGGAACCATTTTCTTTTGCCCAGTGTCCCCCTCCGGGAATAAAACCATGTCATTACCTGCAGCAGCAGGAACAGGAACCCCAGGGCCACCATAAGGTGGAAGCTATAGAAGATCAGGGGCACATTGGGGAGAATATCCGAGGGACGATTCAGGTATGAGTATCCAAAATACCTGAAATACTCCTCCTGGAAATCTTCAGCTGCAAAAACAGCACCGAGACTGTCTTTCAGGACGGTATTGTCCATCTCCCTGGCCTCCCTGTAGTCAAGCAATATTTTCCTTGCATGTTTACCTCTTTCCATCTTTTCCGCGGCCGGCATAATGCCATATTCCTCATTACCGTACACCAGGTCTTTGAGTCCGGGTACATACCCATCCTTATCACCATGGGTCATAACAGACAGAAAGCCGGGGATCTCTATCTGCGCCAGTATCTCCCTTTCAACGAAGCCGTCTTTCTCATCCACTGCTGAGAGTATGCCGAAGACTGTAAGTCCGGCCTGTGTCTGCCCCTCATACAGTGATTCCATGGCAGCAAACTTAACAGGCTGTACATCGGCTATTGTCCGTGAAGATGTATCACCGGTATAGATCAGCAGCAGGGATGAAAAGATGCCGAAAATAGCGGCCACCTTCATGCTCTTAAGGGCCATCTCCTTTTCACGCCCATGTATAAGGAACCATGCACTGATACCGGTCACAAACAGGGATGCCAGCACAAAGCCCGAGCTTATTGTATGGAAAAACTTATCTATGGCCACCGGGTTAAACAATACTTCCCAGAAGTTCATCATCTCATTGCGTGCCGTATCGGGATTAAATATCATACCCACCGGGTTCTCCATCCATGCATTGGCCACCAGTATCCATAAAGCCGACAGGTTGGCGCCAATGGCTACCAGCCATGTTGACACCAGGTGAAAACGCTTGCTTACCTTATCCCAGCCAAAGAACATAACGGCAATAAAGGTGGACTCCAGGAAAAAGGCCATCAGCCCTTCCACGGCCAGCGGGGCCCCGAATATATCGCCTACAAACCAGGAATAATTGGACCAGTTAGTGCCAAACTCAAACTCCAGGATCAGCCCTGTGGCTACACCTATCGCAAAATTGATCCCGAATAATTTCATCCAGAACTTTGTTGTCTTCTTCCATTTCTCCGAGCCTGTCCGCACATATTTTGTTTCCATTATCACCAGGATAAAGGATAATCCCAGTGTTAAAGGAACAAAGAGCCAGTGATATATGGCTGTCAGTGCAAACTGGGCCCTTGACCAGTCAACCAGTGATAGATCGATATTATCAATCATCTGTATCTGTTTTAATTAATAATTCCTTTAAGACATGATCCCCTCTCTCCCTGTCTGTGTCAAAGTCCTTTTTCAGCATATCGGGAAAGAAAAACAATTTCAGGACAGCAAACATAAGGAAGAGCTTGATAATAATTACCAGCCATACTTTCCTCCCCCAGTCTGGCATGCTTCTGAAACCATCCCTGTAGAAACGAAAAACCTTAGCGGCGGTATTTTTTATTAAGCTCATGATGCCAGTTCTTTGGCAAAACGGTTTCCAAAAGCCACAAGCTCCGTCCTCTTTTCTTCCTCCGGCCTGAACTTAAAAGCAGCATTCTCATCCATAACCTTAAGCTTAAGGCTTTTCAGGTTAGAGGCAATAATACCGGCGGCCTCACCACTCCATCCATATGAGCCAAATGATGCTGCCAGCTTATTCTTATCCCTGAGCGGGTTTATGACTGCAAAAAGCTTATACACCTGCACCAGTATATTCTGGTTTATGGTGGGTGAACCTACGAGCAGTCCGTCCGATTTTACTATCTCCGCTTCAACATCTCCCATAGAAATATGCTCTATATCCAGCAATTTAACCTCTGTGTTACCCTCACTTTCTATACCCATGGCTATGGCTTCTGCCATCTCTTCTGTATAGCCATAAGCCGAGACATAGGCTATCAGAACTCTTTTTTTCCTTTCGCCTGATGTGATATCGAGATAATCACGGGCATATTTCTCACTCAGGTCAACATACTTTTTCCACCCTTTTCTTAGCACCGGCCCATGTCCTGTGCATATGGCATCAATCTCAAGTGGCCGTATCTTATCAATGGCCTTCAGCATAAAGCGGCTGTAGGGTTTCAGAATAACATCAAAATAATACTTAAAAGCATCATCAAAATCACCAACCTTATCATCAAAGATCCTGTCATCACAATAATGTGCACCAAAAGAGTCACAGGTAAACAGCAGCTTATCTTCTTCCAGGTAGGTATACATGGTATCCGGCCAGTGCAGATTGGGAGCTGAAATAAAGCTGAGAGTTTTATTTCCCAGATCAAGACTGTCGCCATCTTTTACCACCATGCTTTTGAAAGGAATATCAACCATTTCTTTCAGATAGCGTATGGCATTACCGCTGCCCACAACCGTTGCCTCGGGGGCAAGCCGCAGCACATGTCTGAGGGAGCCCGAATGGTCAGGCTCGGTATGATTGAGAATGATATATTCTATCTCAGAAGGATCGGCCAGCTGTTTTATCTTATCAATATATGTGTCGGCGAACTTTTCCTTGGCAGTTTCTATTATGGCTTTCTTATCTGCATTAATAAAATAGGAATTATAGCTTGTCCCGTACTCGGTTTCCATAACAATATCGAAAGTAACTATATCATAATCAAGTATCCCTATCCAGCTAACATCATCACTTACCCTGACTACCTTATTGTCTTCCTTTCTTTCTGTTTCTTTCATATGTTTAAATTTTTTGGACATGATAATTTACAAAACTTTTATTAAGCCTGTTTTATTCCCCTCTGTCTTATTGTTGATTATCCAGCTTTGCCAGTATATCAATATTGGCACGCACCTTCTGATGCAGTACCACTTCCGGTTTTGTTCCCGGAGGCAGGAATACATCGACCCTGGACCCGAATTTAATAAAGCCCAGCTCGTCTCCCTGTTTCACTTCTGCCCCCTGACTGGCATATGACACTATCCGCCGTGCTACCATTCCTGCAATCTGCCTTACCAATATTTCCACCCCCTGTTCTGTTTCAATAACAAGCGATAGCCTTTCGTTATACACTGATGATTTTGGATGACTGGCAATGAAAAATTTTCCCGGATGGTATTTAATATATTTTATCTTTCCGGATACCGGGTAGGTATTACTGTGTACATTAAATATTGTCATAAAAACAGACAGCTGCAGCCGCTTATCTTTAAAATATTCATCTTCAAAACTTTCCTCCATGGCAACCACCTCACCATCAGCAGGTACGAATATTTTAGCGGCATCTTCACTAAGCTCCCTTTCCGCTTTCCGGAAAAAGTAAAGAAGAAAACAGACAAAAAGTGCCGAAATGGAAAGAGTGCCTATCCAGAGGTATTTTATCTCATTGAATAATAAGATAATAATGGTATTCAGCACAGCGGTGGCACCCAGACTGTATAATACCAGGCTATATCCTTCCCGGTGAATCTTCATCTTTAGCAAATCTAATCATATAGTATAAATCAAACAAAAAGTATTATATATATAAACACAAAAGGAAGTGATAATATCAGGCTGTCAAAGCGGTCGAGCATCCCTCCGTGTCCGGGTAACAGGGATCCTGAGTCCTTCACCCCCACACTCCTTTTAAGCATTGATTCCACCATATCGCCCAGGGTACCGGTAATGGATATAATCATAGCAATTATAAGCCAGCTTTTAAGACCGGTTATATCTATCCATATTGATACGGGCCAGGCAATAATAAGTGTAATGATAGTTCCTGAAATAAAGCCCTCCCATGATTTCTCGGGTGATATTCTTTTCCAGAGCTTATGTTTTCCGAACCATGACCCGAAAAGGTAAGCACCTGTATCAAAGCTCCATGACAGAACAAGGAATCCCAGTATAAGTCCGGGTGAGAATGGGGAGATACCTGATTGTAAAAGAGTATCCGTTCCACTAAAGCCAAATGCCATAAAGGGGAAAAGCGAATAGGGAACAGAAATAAATATTACACCGAAAACAGTATGGGCCAGATTATCAAAAGGTCTGTCTTTTTTCCTGTAAAGCTCAATTATCATTATCAGTCCCAGTTCAGCTATAATAATAAGGTAAAAAACACTTTCCAGCACTTGTGCCGATACCAGCACCGAGATTGTATATGCCGTTATTCCTGCAATAATACCGGCGAGCCTTTGTGGTCTGATGCCTGCATAAGACACCAGCTTATAATATTCATGGATTGATACTGCCAGCAAAAGTGCGCCGATCAGCAGGTAGGTGACAGGATGCAGCCATATGCCTCCCAGGATAATAATTACTAAAAACGCACCTGTTATTGTTCTTCTGGATAAGTTTTTCAAGGCTGGAACTCTTTTAAATATAATTTTGCCCTTATTACATAATCTCGCATACAATACAGTTCATATTCACCAAAGCCGTAAGACCTGTCTTTTTTATTGATAATAACACTATCTATATCATTATCCCTTAATAACTGGCGGGCCATCTCTGTCCTTGCCTCATTGGATGACTCAAATATTTTAACCCAGTCCTTCTCCATATACCAGGTTGTTACTTACCGGCATCATCTCCTGCATCATTCTTTTTACCGGCACCGCCATCGCCAGCCTTTTGGCCCTTTTCCTTATCCGCGTCTTTTGCATCCTCCGCATCCTTCTTCTTTGCTGAGGCTGCCTTGCCGGTATTTCTTTTTCTTACCGGTTGTCTTCCCTCTTCTACCCTCGGGGGTGCATTCCCTACCTTTTTTCCGAAGACCTTTTCAAGGTCCTCACTGAAGATAACCTCTTTTTCAAGAAGCTTTGCGGCCAGAATTTCCAGTCCTTTCCTGTTCTTCTTCAATACATCGAGGGCTCTCAGGTATGCTTCATCAACTATCCGCTTGGCTTCCTTATCAATTAGTTCCGCTGTCTTATCACTGTATGGCTTTGTAAATCCATATTCATTTTGTCCCGATGAGTCATAAAAACTCATATTACCGACCTCCTCGCTCATGCCAAAGTATGTTACCATTGCATAAGCCTGTTTGGTCACCTTTTCCAGATCATTAAGGGCTCCTGTTGATATCTTGCCGAAGACCAGTTGTTCTGCTGCCCTTCCGCCCAGGGCATATGCAATCTCATCAAGTATCTGCTCCCTGGTTGTCAGTTGCCTTTCTTCGGGCAGGTACCATGCTGCTCCCAGTGTGCGTCCGCGTGGTATTATGGTGACCTTAAGCAGCGGGACTTGCATATTCCAGAAGCCAGCTTACTGTGGCATGTCCCGCCTCATGATAAGCAATGGTTGACTTCTCATCTTTTGAGATTATCTTGTTCTTTCGTTCCAGTCCGCCTATTATACGGTCTACAGCATCAAGAAAGTCCTGTTTACCAACCATCTTCCTGTTTTTTCGTGCTGCTATCAGGGCCGCTTCATTACATACATTAGCTATATCAGCACCTGAGAAACCGGGTGTTTGCTTGGCAAGGAAGCTTATATCAAATGATTTGGGAAGCTTTAAGGGCTGCAGGTGGACTTTAAATATGTCCTTTCGCTCATTCAGGTCAGGCAGCTCAACATGTATCTGCCTGTCAAACCGGCCGGCCCTCATCAGTGCCCTGTCAAGCACATCGGCACGGTTGGTGGCTGCCAGTATGATAACACCAATATTGCTGTCAAAGCCATCCATCTCGGTAAGCAGCTGATTAAGGGTATTCTCCCTTTCATCATTGGCTCCCATGCTCGGGTTCCTGCCCCTGGCCCTGCCCACTGCATCTATCTCATCAATAAACACTATGCACGGTGCTTTTTCTTTTGCCTGCTTGAAAAGGTCGCGCACCCTTGAGGCACCAACACCAACAAACATCTCCACAAAGTCGGATCCCGAGATTGAAAAGAAGGGAACATTGGCCTCGCCTGCCACTGCCTTTGCCAGCAATGTTTTACCCGTTCCGGGAGGGCCTATTATCAAAGCACCCTTGGGTATCTTACCACCCAGTGCGGTATATTTTTTAGGGTTCTTGAGAAAGTCAACCACCTCTTTAACTTCTGTCTTGGCCTCCTCAAGGCCTGCAACATCATTGAAGTCAATCTTCACATTTGATTCCCTGTCAAATATTTTTGCTTTTGATTTGCCTACCGAAAAGATATTACCGGCACCTCCGCCACCGCCTGAGCCTCCTCCGGCCATACGCCTGAAAATAAACAACCAGATGGCAAGGATGATAAGCATGGGCAATATCCAGCCCAGCACCTCTCCGAAATAGTTCTTCCTGGTTTCATAAACAGGATGTATCCACTCTGATTCAGAATAGCCATATTCTTCCTGTATCTCTGCCAGCCTCGACTCAAACAGTTCAACCGTGGCAAAGTTATAAATATAATTGGGTGTGGGACCTGACAGACTGAAGCTGCCGGAGCCTGAAACATCAGGATACCTTCCTGATTCAAGTGCCTGGGCTGTAAGGTATATTTCCGCGAACTCCTTATTGACCACAATAATTTTACGGACGTCCTTTTGCTGTATCATCTGTTCAACTTCCCTCCACTGCTCAGCCTTCTCAACCTGCTGACCGCCAAACATAAAATTAATGGCAATAAGGCCTACACCTATTGCAAGATATATCCATGTAGGATTAATTTTGGGTTTTCCATTCTTTCCCTGTCCGCTACCCTGTCCGCTACCCGATCCGCTTCCCGATCCGCTTCCCTGGCTTCCTGTATTTTGTTCCCTTTTACTCTTCTCTGTCATTGCTGTGCCTAATTTTTTAATTGTCCTTTATCTCTTCAATAACTGCATCAGCCCATAAGGATTCAAGCCTGTAATATTCCCTGTACTCCTCCTGGAATATATGTACAACCACGTTACCATAATCCAGCAATACCCACAGACAATTTTCAAGCCCCTCCCTGTGATGAGGGTGCTCTCCTGTGTTTCGCTTAACATTTAACTCTATTGCATCAGTTATTGAATCAACCTGTGTAACTGAATTACCATGGCATATTATGAAATAGTCACATACTGAATTTTCAATAGCCCTGAAATCAAGTACTACAACCCTCTCCCCTTTTTTCTCAAAGATCCCGTTTATTATATTTTCAATCAGTGGTAATGTCCCGTCACTCTTTTCTGTCATTAATCTCAGATTCTGTTTATTACATTATTAACGCCCGTAAAAATACGAACATTATTTCTACTTTTGTCATAGCATCATAATAATTACAATTACAATGCCAGATTGTCAAACAATGCCAGTTCCGGGAAAAAAGCCATATGACTCTTATCTTAATATACTGTATATCATGATTATAGGCTCAAATATTATATACCGTGAAAAACTGTCATCAACAAATGCTCTGGCAGCACAGATGCTAAGCAGTAACAGGCCGGAGGAGGGCACCCTGATATATGCATACGAGCAGAGTGAAGGGAAGGGACAGAAAGGCAATAGCTGGATAAGTGAGCCCGGCAAAAATCTGACTGTGAGCATAATACTCTACCCGGACTTTCTTGAAGCCGGACAGCAATTTATGATTTCAAAGGCTGTATCGCTGGCAATAGCCGAACTACTTGATGATTATTCAGCATCGATAAGCATTAAATGGCCAAACGATATTTACCACAAAGATGACAAAATTGCAGGCATACTGATTGAAAACGCCCTTGAAGGAAATAAAATAGTAAATACGATTATAGGTACGGGCATTAATATCAACCAGACCATCTTTCCTCCCGCTTTACCAAATCCTGTCTCGCTGAAAATATTAAACAAACGTGAATACCATCCTGAAAAGATGCTGTCTGCTTTCTGTCGCATATTTGACTTATGGTACGGCAGGCTGCGCTCCGGGCATCTGTCAAATATCAATGAACCTTACCTCGAAAGACTTTACAGATTTAACGAAACGGCTGAGTTCAGCACAGCAGGTGGTGACCGGCTGCAAGGCAGGATAGCAGGTGTTGACAGCTTTGGCAGGCTTATTATTGAATCGACTGAAGGCAATCTGAGTTATTACGGGTTCAGGGAGATTGAGTTCAGACATTAAGTTCATACATTGAATTCAGAGATTGATGTCTCCCCAATCATCAAATTTTTCCATTCCTCTCACCATCTTTTCCAGGAAATCATTTATAGGCTTTGAGGCTATCAGCTTTATTCCCGGGTTAAGATCGGCTTTAATGGTCAGCTTAACCCTTGTATCCTTTTCGGCAAGCTCCTTGAGCTGCACCCATATATAAAACTCGGTATTATTCATCCCCTGGCCGGCAAATTTCACCGTATTATAGGGATCTTTCCGTTCTATTTTTATCATTGACCTGCCTACCGGTGTCACTTCAAATGAACACTCATCAGCTGAGGCCTGCCAGTTTTGCACTGTTTTTTCAGGAAGGAAGCGTTTAAAATTCCTCATATCACTTACAAAATCAAATATCTCTGCTGATCCGGCATCTATCTTAGCTATCCTGCTCTCATATGAACTGAAATTTTCCATATTTTCTTTATTTACCCCAGTTTGAAGGATCCTGCCGCCACTGTCCGAGTGTATCCATATCACCATCTGTAACATAGCCCGTCTCAACAGCTTTCTCCACCAGGCTGTTATAATCACTCAAAGTGGATAAGCTGCAATCATTATCCCGGAAGTTATCCTCTGCTTTCTTAAACCCGTAAGTAAAGATGGCGAGCATCCCCAGGACATTGCAACCGGCTTCCCTGAGGGCACTGACAGCTGTCAGGCTGCTTCCTCCTGTTGAGATCAGATCTTCAATTACAACCACCTTCTGATCTTTTTCATAAAAACCTTCAATACGCTTACCCAGACCATGCCCTTTTGCTCCTGAGCGCACATAAATAAACGGGAGTCCCAGCTCCTCTGCAACCAGTATGCCATGGGCTATTGCCCCTGTGGCAACACCGGCTATCACTTCGGCATCAGGGTATAATTCCCTTACCCTGTCTGCAAAAGCATCCCTGATAGCCTGCCTGACCTGCGGAAAGGAAAGGGTCTTCCTGTTATCACAGTAAATAGGCGATTTCCAGCCCGAGGCCCATGTAAACGGATTTGACGGTTGCAGTTTAATTGCTTTAATTTGTAATAAAGAAGCTGCAATTGATTTTGCAATATTTTCCATAGATCGATGTATAAGATTTATCTTGGTAACAGGTTTATAGTAATCAGCAGTCAACCCGACCGCATGCAAAAATACTGCTTATTCCTTAAATACCATGATATTGATGAGCTTTATGTACAGATATCTGCTTTCCTCAATAAGCCCGAAATAACCTCCCTGAATATATATTCATACAAAGTAGATGCTCTCTGGCTGGCTTTTAAGGAGTATTTTGAGGTAAGGCCGGCTGCCGGAGGACTTTTGTGCAATGACAGGGAGGAATTATTATTTATTAAAAGGCACGGCAGGTGGGATGCTCCCAAGGGTCATCTTGAGAAAGATGAGTCCATACATGAATGTGCTGCTCGTGAGATAAAGGAAGAGACGGGACTTGTACCGGGCGATATGATAAGCAAGCTTAAACCGGGCTATCATATTTATAAGTCAGGTGGTAAAGACATACTGAAGGTAACGCAATGGTATATTTTTTCTTATTCCGGCAAAGGAAGGGCCCTGCCACAGGAAGAAGAGGGAATAACGGAAGTCAGCTGGTTTAATAAATACGACCTTCAACAGGTACACAGCAGCACCTGGCCATCAATATCCGATCTCATCCATAATGCCATCTCAGAGCTTGGGAACGACTGAGCCCTTTAAGTTTTCTGAAGGGAAAGGGGCGGGCGACTCTATAAGCCTCATATCCCTGTCAAGGAAATAAAATGCCGGCAGGTATTTTAATTCATAGATTTCTTCCAGGCTGCCTGAACCATATCCGTCAAGAAAGATAAAATCGTAGTTCCCCTCCCCCAGCTTCTCCAGTGATGATTCAAAATCCTTATCGAGCAGTATAACAAGCACTGACAGCTGTTCATCATACTGCCCCGTCCAGGTGTTCAGTATATCCAGCTCCGCCCTGGTATCAGGCAATGCCACTGTGCCGAATACAAGTATAGTGTGTTTACCTCTCAGGCTGTCGAGGGTATATATTTCACCGTCCTTATTCTCAAGACTGAAACCGGGCGGTTTATTGCCGGGCTTAAGCCTGTTTATCTTTTCTGTTATCCTGACTGCCAGCTTTCTGTTATAATTGTCAGAGGCATTCTCCGTCATTTGTTCAATAATTTCCTCTATTGCCTCTTTCCTGAAATAGTTTTTATAGTATTCATTATACAGGTTCTGCAGCAGCACATATTCTATCAGTGACTCATTACTGAGCAGTCCGTCCGATGCCATGATATCCTTAATTTCACTGTACGGACCGGCTGAATTGATACAGTACTTTATTGCATCACCGTCCGGACCGGCCGACAGCCGGCGCAGGTAACCGTTGAAAACCTGGCTTACAAGATCAGTGTAAGCAGGCATACCTGGCATAAATTCTTTATTTATGAGCCGTATATCATCCGCCGGAGGCGTATTTCTCTTTTCAGACACCATTCCAAGCAGGCTATGCCTGCAGTCAAAATACTTCAGTGAATATCCGTCCCCCTGCTCTTTCCTGAAGCCCTCAAACGATGCCAGCAGGGAATCCCTGCTTCTGAGCTTCTGCACCAAGATAAATACCGCGTGTTATACTGGCAATATAATCATAATAGAGGGAGTCGATAAAGCGTATGCTGTTATTTATATTCCCATTGCCGGCAAGTTTGATCTGGAAAGTCCTGTATTTAAAGAAAGGATTCAGCTTCTCTCCCGTTGTCAGTCCTGTAAACCGGGGCAGCTCCGCTTCATAGAAACCCCCTTCTTCCACAAGTACCAGCAGATCATAAATACCATATCTCAGCCTGAGCCAGCACAGATTATTGCAATCCACACTGAGAGTAACATAATCATTAGCCTTAACCTGTACCCTGTCAATCATGGCCGAAAAGCCGGTTACCGGATCGGCCTGGCTGTATACCTCAATATATTCACCTGCAGCACCTGGAGCATAAGCTCTGAGCTGTGCCTCTTCATCTGCAGCACCCGTAGCATAAGCTCTGAGCTGTACTTCTCCCCCTTCTGCTGCTGCAGAATAAAAGATAATTCCACTGATTAACAGTATAATCCTGATCATCTAACGGTAATTATTGATATTGATGCTTGAAGGCAAAAACTGGGAGGCATCACCACCATTGCGTATAATATCACGCACTATGGTACTGTTTACCGGTGTAAGGTCGGGTGTTGTCAGCAGCATAACCGATTCTATTTCCGGGGCCATGGCCTTATTAAGCTGGGCGATAGCCCTTTCATATTCAAAGTCAGCAGCTGTCCTTACGCCCCTGAGCAGGAAAGACGCCTTTTTCTCCCTGCAGAAATCAACAGTAAGGCCTTTATAGTGGGTAACCTTTACCATATCTATTCCCTTGAACACATCACTTATCATTTTTTCTCTGTTTTCAAGGGTGAAATAACCATCCTTAAGGGCATTGGCACCAATGGCAATTATTATCTCATCAAACAGATTGAGGGCCCTGTTAACAATGGACTCATGACCACGTGTAAAAGGATCAAATGAACCCGGAAAAATCGCTATTCTTTTTTCTTCAGCTGTCATAATCGGCAAAGGATTAAAATTAAACTATCTTCCTCGGATTTGCAACCTTCTGTTTTAAAAGGGATAAATCAAGTACATCCATTATTGTATCAACATACGAAAATTTCAGTCCCTTAAGATACACATCCTTTATATTATCAACATTCTTTTTATTCTCCGATGATAATATAATTTCTTTCAGTCCTGCCCTGCGTGCTGCAAGTATTTTTTCCTTTATACCACCAACAGGCAGCACCTTACCCCTCAGGGTTATTTCGCCCGTCATGGCTATATTACGTTTCACCTTGCGCTGGGTAAAAGCTGAGGCTATGGATGTTGCCATTGTGATACCGGCCGAGGGTCCGTCTTTGGGTATGGCTCCTTCAGGAACATGCAGGTGGACATTCCAGTTATCAGAGAAATTATCAGGCAATCCCAGCAATCCGGCATGTGATTTAAGGTATTCGAGTGCTATTATTGCCGATTCTTTCATTACATCACCCAGGTTACCCGTCAGTGTCAGTTTACCCGTACCCTTGCTGAGGCTTGTCTCGATAAACAATATCTCACCGCCCGCTGCTGTCCAGGCAAGACCGGTAACCACTCCTGCCTGTTCATTACCTGCATATTCTTCTCTTTTATACCTGGGCGGACCAAGTATTGATGATATCTTTTCAAATCCGGGCGAGGCATCATGCTCCTTACCGTATGCTATATCACTTGCTGTACTTCGTATTACCTTTGATAATCTCTTATCAAGCTCCCTGACACCCGATTCCCTGGTATAGTTATCTATCAGTCCGGCCAGCGCCTGTCGTTTAAGCTTCAGCTGGCTTTTTTTGACCCCGTGATTTTCAAGCTGTTTTGGCAGCAGGTGTCTCATTGCTATCTCTATCTTTTCCTCCAGAAGATAACCGTTTATCTCAATCAGTTCCATCCTGTCGCGCAAAGCAGGGCTTATAGTGGAAAGGGTATTTGCTGTTGCAATAAATAAGACATTGGACAGGTCATATTCCATTTCCAGAAAGTTATCATGGAAAGCGTTATTCTGCTCCGGATCAAGAACTTCGAGCAGGGCTGAAGCCGGGTCACCCCTGAAATCCTTACCTACCTTATCTATCTCATCAAGAATAAATACCGGGTTTGATGAGCCTGCTTTCTTAATGTTCTGCACCACCCGGCCGGGCATAGCTCCTATATATGTTTTCCGATGTCCTCTTATTTCGGCTTCATCATGCAGTCCGCCAAGTGACATTCTGACACTCTTCCTGCCAAGTGCGCGGGCAACAGACCTGCCCAGTGATGTTTTACCCACACCCGGAGGTCCATAGAGGCAAAGAATGGGAGATTTGAGATCACCTTTAAGTTTAATAACAGCCAGGTGCTCGAGTATCCTTTCTTTAACCTCTTCCAGTCCGTAATGATCCTGGTCAAGTATTTTCTTAGCATGTCCAAGATCAAGATTGTCTTCTGTAAACTCAGACCAGGGCAGGTCAACCAGGGTCTGCAGGTAATTCACCTGCACGGAATATTCTGCTGCTGCAGGATTCAGTCTCTGTAGCTTTTCAAGTTCTTTATTGAACACATCCTCCACTTCTTCGGACCATTTCTTGTCCTTTGCCTTCTCCCTGAATTCTTCTATCTCTTTCTCCTGCGGATTATCACCCAGCTCATTCTGAATTGTTTTCATCTGCTGCAGCAGCATAAACTCGCGCTGCTGCTGGTCAAGGTCAGACTTAACCTTTGACTGCAGTTCATTTTTCAGTTCCAGCAGCTGCATTTCCTGCACCAGGTTTTCCAGAAGCATTACCCCCCTGTCATGCAGGCTTTCAGCTTCCAGAAGCTTCTGTTTCTCTTTTACCTTTATTTCGGTATTTGAGCAGATAAAGTTTATCAGGTATGTCCTGTTTTCAATATTCTTTATTGCAAATGATGCCTCCTGGGCTATGCCTGGATTAAGTTTTATTATCCTGATAGACAAATCTTTGAGGGAACTTACTATTGCTTCAAACTCCCTGGTTTTTTCCTTTTTTTTCTCTTCCGGCTTTACGGATACCTTTGCCACCAGATAGGGAGTATCTTTTACATTCTCTATCAGTTCAATCCTTTTCCTGCCCTGTATTATTGCCGTGGTTGACCCGTCCGGCATCTCGAGCAGTTTCACAATATGACCAATAGTGCCTATACGGTGCAGGTCACGAAACCTGGGATCTTCAATTTCAGGATCAATCTGTGCCACGGCAGCTACAATTTTCTCACCCTCATAAGCGTCTCTTATCAGTTTAACGGATTTTGATCTTCCTATGGAGATAGGAAGCACAACACCGGGGAAAAGAACATTATTCCTCAGGGACAGCACAGGCAGTTCATCAGGAACCTGGCTATCATCCATCTCTTCATCATCACCATCAGCGATAATAGGTATTATCTCCCCCTCTTCATCCACAATATCCGGTAAAAAAATATTATTCAATGCTTTATTCTGTTTTCTATCCATATTCCATTAATATGCCAAAATTACATTTTGTTTCAGTAATAACAGTAATTTTCTGCTTCCTGCTTATAATAACAATCATTATGCCAGCCTTCACCATATAGGCTGACAAAAAAAAAGCCCCTTACAAACAGGGGCTCGACAAGTAAGGCAAATTTGTCCTATTTCTTATTTTTATCCATATGACTTTTGTAACGGTTCATGAATTTATCAACACGTCCTGCCGTATCAACAAGTTTCATCTTACCGGTATAGAAAGGATGCGATGTATTTGATATCTCCAGCTTTATCAGCGGGTATTCATTGCCATCTTCCCATTTTACCGTTTCACGTGATGCAGCGGCAGATCTTGTCAAAAAGGATATGTTATTTGACATGTCCTTGAACACCACGTACCTGTAATCTTCCGGATGTATTCCCTTTTTCATCTCTATCTGTTTTTAAATATAATTCCTACTCTTAGGGCTCGCAAAATTAATCAAGAATTATTAAAACACAAAGTTTTAATTTATTATTCCATCATTTATCTTCATTTTCACCCACCAGCTCATCCATTTCATCTTTCAGGCGTATAAATTCAATATCCTTATTTATCAGATACCTGTAGGTAACATGTACCTTTGTCTGTTCAGCGCCCACCGCTTTATATATAGCCAGCATCTTTTCATTAAAATCACCCACCCACGACAGTTCAAGGTCCGTATAATAACGCTTTTTCATAAACACATGGTACAGGCATTTAAATATGGCGGATTCTATGCCGCTATTCCTGTAAGCAGGCTTAACACCGGCAACCAGGGCCCTTATGCGGGTCATGGTATGCTTCCTTTTCAGCCAGAAGAATTTGAGTATATTCCAGGGATTAAGCTTACCGTTCATATGCTTTAGTATCTGGTTCAGGTCAGGGAACATAACATAAAAAGACACAGGATTCCCGTTATGGTAGGCGAACCATATAAGCTCGGGGTCAAGGAAAGCCTTTCCCTTTTTGAGTGTATCACTAAAATCCGATGGTTCCATTGGCTGGAAATCTTCACGGAATTCAGACCATGTGGTATTATATATATCGACAAGGTCATTAATATACTTATCGGAATTACTGAAAGTGAAATGCTCGAATGAATAACCGGGTTTACGGCTTACCCATTCGGCAATCTTCATAAAGCGTTCCGGAAAAACATTTACCGAGGCAAGATCCCTGTTAAAACTATACTGGTCAAAATAATTCTTAAAACCGTATTTCTCAAAATAGTCCCGGTAATATTCCTTATTATAAGGCATCCCGTATGTGGGTTGCACAAAGCCCTCAACAAGGAGTCCCCAGTTTGTTTCATTTGATCCGAATGTTACCGGCCCGTCAACCGCTTCCATACCATTTTCCTTAAGCCATGCCACTGCCGTATCAAAAAGCATAAATGCCGCCTTTTCGTCTTCGATAACCTCAAAAAAACCCAGTCCACCGGTAGGCTGCCTGTATGCTTTTGAACGGTAATGGTCAATAAAAGCAGCTATACGTCCAATCACCTTACTGTCATCATTAAGCAGCAGCCACCTTTTAAGTATACCGTGTTCAAAGGTCCTGTTTTTATCCGGATCGAACACAGCATTGAATTCGGAGTCGAGCGGACAAACCCAGTGAGGGTCATTACGGTAATGCCATTTATGAAATTCCAGAAATCTTTTGCTGTCTTTTTTATCAACGACTTCCCTGATATGCATATTGCGACTCTTTAATTATCCATTTGAAACCAGTTCTTTACTATTCGCTCTGATCCCGGGGATTCATTTTTATGAACAAACTCGTTACTCTTCTTTTTATAAATATAGTCTTTCTCCCATTCACTGATATTTTCTGATATCTCCCTGATTGCATTAAGAACATAATCGAGTTCACTGTCGGTCATTGTAGGATGCAGGGACATTCTTATCCATCCGGGTTTATCAGACAGGTCGCCACTGTTTATCTTCTCAGTAATCTCATGGCTTTTATCATATGTCACCTGCAAAAGGTAGTGTCCGTAAGTACCGGCACATGCACAGCCGCCCCTGGTCTGTATCCCGTACCTGTCACTTAAAATCTTAACAACCAGGTTATAATGTGCATCTTCAAGGTAGAACGAAAAAACGGGCAGGCGGTCTTCAATATTATCTGCCAGTATCTTAAGGCCTTTTATTGACCTCAGCACCCTAAATGTTTTCTGCACCAGTTGATCTTCCCTCTTTTTGATTATGCCGGTTCCCATCTTTTCCTTCAGCTTTATTGCCAGGGAGGTGCGTATAGCCTGCAGAAAGCCCGGGGTGCCCCCGTCTTCCCTGGCCTCAATATCATCAATATATTTATATTCACCCCATGGATTGGTCCAGTCAACAGTGCCGCCACCCGGATTATCCGGCACCTTTCGGGTATAAAGAGCCGAATCAAACACCATTACACCCGAAGATCCCGGTCCGCCCAGGAATTTATGAGGTGAGAAGAATATCGCATCCAGCTTCTCCATGGGGTCGGCAGGATGCATATCAATATCAACATAGGGGGCTGAAGCGGCAAAGTCAATAAGGCAAATACCCCCGTGCTCATGCATTATCCTTGCCAGCTCATAAAAAGGTGTGCAAACACCTGTGACATTGGAACAGGCTGTGAAAGACCCGAATTTAAACTTCCTGTCCTGATACTTATCAAGTTCGCGCCTGAGTATATCCGGATCAACAAGCAAGCCATCGCCCGGAGGGAGAACAACCACATCTGTAAGGGTCTCGTACCAGGATGTCTGGTTTGAATGATGTTCCATATGTGAGATAAACACAATGGGCTTTTCGACTTCCTTCAGGCAGGGCAGGTCTTTATGCTGGCAGCTTTTTAGCCCCATAATGCGCATAAACTTATTTATTACAGTTGTCATACCCGAGCCGGCAGTTATAAGCACATCATCCGGACCGGCATTAACGTGCTCTTTGATGATTTTCTGTGCCTGGTGGTAAGCCCAGGTCATACGCTTACCTGTTTCACTTGTCTCGGTATGTGTATTGGCAACAAATTTACCGAATTCATTCACCATCTTCTCTTCCAGTGGCCTGTACATCCGTCCGCTGGCTATCCAGTCACAATAAACTATCTGCTGTCTGCCGTAAGGTGAGTCATAATATTCGTCAATGCCAACTATATTATCCCTGTATTGCTTAAAGTACTTTTCCAGATCATTCACAAGTTTGAAATTTTCATTTTATTAGTAAAAGAGATAAATCCATTACGGATGAACGGCTTTGCCAGGTACATGATTATCTCATGTCATAATTTACATAGCACAAAGAGATACAAATATAGAGTTTTTTTTCAAGGATAGATTCAGGGCAGATTTTAGCTTATATCGATTATCCTGTGGTCTATAAGCACAAAGAGAATGGAAAGCAGTACCGAATAAATCAGAAATGTTAACACGGGGATATAATCGGCCGGTTTGATCTTCATTTTCACCCACAGGTAGCCTGCTATATATGCCTTGCCCATAAAATACACAACGAAGGTTGCCAGGGCCACACCCACAGAGCCATAGTCGGTCACCAGCCACAGGCTCAGCGGTATATTAAGTGTCAGTTCAATTAGTGCAGCAGTCATGGCCACACCTGTTTTCTTCCTGCCTATTATTATGGTATGCGGAAACAGCAGTCGTGGTATAACAAGCATAATATAGACCATAAACACATCGGCACTGCGCGCAAATTCAGGGGTGAACATGCGCGGATACAGCCAGCGGGCAAAAAGGAGAACCAGCATTGACAAAGGGAAAAGGTAATGCATCAGCTGGCGGGATTTTCGTTTTATCACCGCCAGTGATTCCTTCAGTTTTGACCTGGTACCGAACTGAGTCAGCATTGCATTGCTCATTCCGGTTGCCATCATCATAACAATCGGAAATTCCTTGGCCCCGTACCTGAATATGGCAAACATACGGGGATCGTCAAAATGTGCCGAAACGATAATACCGTCTATATACTGGGCTGAACCGCTTATCAGCGCAGTGACTATCAGCGGCCAGCCCAGTCTCATATGCTCTTTCATAAAGGCAGCTGATATTTTGAACTCAGCATACCTGAAAAGCAATAATATCAGCCATACCCATCTTACAAGGGTAATGGCCAGCAAACCGTAGATAGCCCACATAATACCTTTTCCTGCAAGCACGGGAGTCAGTATCAGTATGAGCTGTGCCAGGAAAGTATATATTCCATATTGAAATATACGGTGTGAACGGTCGCGTAAAAGGTAAATATATTCAATAAGGCAAACGGGACTGCTAAGGAAGAGGTAGAGAAGCAGGAGGTTAAGGTAAGGCGTATTACCTGTATTACCATATACTGAAAAGCTGCTTTTAAGAGCATGTCCGGATATAAAAAACAAAAGGCTGAAAGCCAGTAAGAGTAAAAACGCATTGAATATTTCGGGGGATTTCTCGCTTATATTCTCACCCAGGCGCCTGAAAGACCTGTTGCGGTTATACAGGGGCAGTAAGGACTGTATTATCCCGGTAACCCAGAAGAAACTGAGGAAGCTGGCAATAAACATAAACATCTCCCAGGAACCAATCTGCTCTGTTGTAAGGTGGCTTTTGGTAAAAACAATGCTTATAATAAAGAATACCACAAAACGTAACAACTGGAACAGTTGCAGGCCGGAGACATTATTTACAAACCTGGGTCTTGTCAAAATATTATCGTATTATCCTGGGTGCTAATCCTAATAACAGCCGGCATATCAAAATATTGCATTCAGGTTTTATTATTTACTGAACCGTGCAAAGATAATAATTGAGCAGCCGGTAAATCAAAAAGCATTAATTTTTTGCAATATTATGATTTTTGCGTTTTCTTTGCAGTCCAAACATGGTGGATGTAGCTCAGTAGGTTAGAGCGCTGGATTGTGGTTCCAGAGGTCGCCGGTTCGAATCCGGTCTTCCACCCTCTAACAATCTTACAATAAAGCGTTTGACTGCCCTGAAGATAAGTTTTACAGGGAATGTTTTAAACACTCTAAAAGAAAAAATTACAAGCAAAAAACCCGGTCTGCAACAGGCCGGGTTCTTTTTTTTAGCTTTATCTGTGATTTTATCTGCTTACCGTCATTCCCTTTCCGCCCCGGACAATCAGTCTGTCAATGTCCTGACCATTTTATTATACCTGCTGTACGAGTAAAAAGACAGTATCATCAGCACCACAATAGAGATATAGACAAATGAAGGTATGGGAACGGAGTCTCCTCCGGCATATGAATGTAATCCGGACAGGTAATAATTAACTCCGAAATATGTCATCAGCACTGAGGAGAATGCATATACCGACATTATATTAAAAGCAAAGATGCTGTTCAGTGACTTTATATTCTTTGAGTGTAACACAAAGGCGTATACGATAATGGTAATAAGCGACCAGGTTTCCTTGGGATCCCATCCCCAGTAGCGTCCCCATGACTCATTGGCCCATACCGCTCCCAGAAATGTTCCTATAGTCAGGAAATACAATCCCAGTGTAAGGGACCGGTAATTAATAACGGAAAGATCATCCACTGTTTTCAGTATCTGTTTCCTGTTCCTGTTATTATTGAGTGAATACAGTATCATGACTACAAGTCCCAGTATTGCTCCCAGTCCCAGAAACCCGTAACTGGCGGTGATTACAGAAACATGAAGTGTCAGCCAGTAAGATTGCAGTACCGGAACAAGGTTTGTTATCTCCGGATCCATAAAACTCAGGTGTGCCACCATAAGGGTCAGTGATGCCAGCACAGCTGTTGCCGCCAGGGTAAGCGATGATCTGCGACTGAAAAACAGTCCGGCAAGAACCGTTACCCATGAGATAAAAATCAGTGACTCATAACCATTGCTCATTGGCGAATGGCCGGAGATATACCATCTCACACCCAGTCCAAGTGTATGGAACAGGAAGCCAAGGAGGATAAGCCAGTTAAAGACTTTTATTAGCGGAGATCTTTTTGACCTTCCCCTTATTATTGCTGATATTAATAATATAAGCATTACTATACCAACTGTAGCATAATAGGGAAACAGGCGTTCAAAGATCAGCGACTTATAGTAAAATATCTCGGCTTTAACTTTCGCCTCGGAGGGCAGATCATAGCTTGCAAATTTTCTCTGGTAAGTAAGCAGTGACTCAAGGTACTCATCGGCCTGTGCAAAATTGCCTGTTCTGCTTCCTTCCATAAGGGCATTGGTGTACAGGGACAGTATATTACTTATATACAGGCTGTCATCATGGTTCAGGGCATTCTTCACTGCCTGTGAAGGAGTTCCCCAGTTATCCGTACCATCCCTTAAGGGAAAGATCCTGAAAAATTCACCGCGGGCCACCATCATAATAATATTCACCCTTTCATCAACCTTTATAATCTCCTTGTCCATCTTATCCCTCTCACCAGCAGGCTTATTTACCACTTCCTGTATCATTCCGGACAAGACATACTCTCCTCTCTCAAAGTCAACCAGCCTGTTTATTGAAGTATATTCCCGGGTTATACCTAATGTTTTTCTGAGATCCTTATTGGATATTTTTATCAGTGGTTCGTCCTGCCAGTTCTGAAAATCAGTGCTCAGCCCCATAAATACCTGCATGGGAGAATACTCTCCATAACTCTTTTTACGGCTTATCTTCCTTAATATATCATTGCTGATCGTAAAAATTGGCTTTGTTCTTCCTTTCTGATCCTGTACCAGCACCTTTCCAAATTCATCCGCCTTATCTTTATCATACACTATCTTAACCGGGTTAGCCTCAGCTATTGTGCTCAGTGATAAAAACAATATCAACATCCCCAGCAGCTTTGATGCTGAATTCCGCCACATCGATGGTTTTACTTTGCGGAATAATGAATTTTTGTTAATCAAAGAGAGCACAATAAAAATAAAGAGCACAGCATAACCGGTATATGTGACCAGCATCCCTGCCCTGTCGCTGTTTACAGAGAGAATAGTACCTTTCTCATCAGGGTCGTATGACGACTGGTAGAACCTGTAACCATGGTATTTCAGAATATGATTCATATATATTGAATATGGCATATTGACATCATTATCTTTATCTATCAGCACCACCTCGCTGCGATATCCTGAGGGGCTCGATGAACCGGGGTACCTTTCAAGTATAAAATCCTTAAGCATAATGGTAAAAGGAAGGTCTATCTTTTTTGGTCCGTAAGTAAGAACGAAACGCTTATCCCCGAAAGTGGTCTCAGTGCTGTCAATACTGCCGCTGTAAATATCATAAACATAAAGCTTCTCCATTTCACTGCCCCACCTCACTTCAAGCTCAAATGCATCTTTTCCTTCTACTGAGTTCTGCCTCTCAACGCTTACAGGCATTATCCTGCCGCTGACTGACAGCTTCTGGGGAACGATCCTGTAGGAAGGGGTACTATATATTATCATCTCCTCAAAATCAGCCTCCTCCCCGGCAGCTATGGCTTCTGTTTCGCGGGTCATCATACTCATCCTGTTCAGTCCATCCTTTGATATCACTTTAAATAAACCATCCTGAAGGGTAATACTAACATCCGGATTTGTATCGTCTGCAAAGCCTATCTTAAAGTCGCCAAAGCTCCTGCTCTGTCCTTCCGCCAGGTATATGACTTCACGGAACCTCGTGCCGCGTGTTACCAGCAGGGCTATTATCGGCACTCCATCCTGTGTATCCACAACTGACTCGCTTGCATTGGGGATATATCTCGAATACCTGACTGAAAAAGGAGTATTCCCTATTTCTCCATCCTTATAGAAACTGCCAAGGGAGGTGCTTGTTACCATCACTCTCTCAGAATGTGACATCAGTTCTTCCCCACTATTATCAAGAATACTGACAGACATATACTTATCCGTGCTGAGTCCGTATGAAACAGCCTGTCCCTCACGTATATGAACCCGTCCTTCGTAACCCGTATACCTTGTTATTGCAGCCCCTGCTATCATTATTATAAAAGCAAGATGAAACATCATCACAGTCAGTTTTTTCTTCCGGTATAGTTTAAAGGTAAATATCTGTCCGGCCAGGTTAACGACCATCAACAGGAATATCAGCTCAAACCACCGGCTGTTATAAATCATCTGCCGGGCTGAGGCAGCACCAAAATCATTCTCAATAAATGTAGCCACCGCCATGGCAATTATAAAGGCCACAAATAAAACACCCGTAAAAACGGGTGAAAAAAGCATTCTAATATTAATTTTCATAAGTATAATTATCCGTTATCAGATATCATTTTCAATTTATCTTTCTGTACTATCCTTATGTCAGGGCAATCTGAACATATTATACCCTCATCAGAGAAATCTCTCAGTATGCGGACTATGCTCTCCTTTGCCATGCCAGCCATATCGGCCAGTTCCTGGCGTGTTGAGCAGAGGCTTGAACTCGTCAGAACAAAAAACCTTATCTGCAAGATATAAAAGAACTTCCGCAACCCTTCCGGGCATTTTTTTCTGTGTCATACTGAGCAGCCTGTCAAGATAAAAATGTGACATTATACTCATTTCCTTAATAACACCTTCAGCAAACACCTTGTTAGTGCTGAACAGCTTTTTAATTATATCAACACTTATAAAACAGGCTTTTACCTCGTTAATGCCTGATACGGAAAAAGAATGCCTTAAATCCGTATAAACGCCCGGGCCCATTATCATCATTCCCGGTTTGGCTATGCTGATAATAAGGTTTTTACGCCCCTGTCCTTCCAGGTAAATCTTAGCCATGCCCGAACGCAGGAACACTGCATTTGAAGCCGGGGATGATTGCTTCAGTATCATTTCCCCGGGCCTGAAATCAGCCTCGTACCTGTTTCGCTCAAGAAGTTCAAATTCTTCTTCTGCAAGCGATTTTAAACCTCTCCAGCCTTCCTTACAATCAACGCAATTGCAAATATTTTCTTTTACCATAGAATTACCCCCGATTAGAGCACATAATTATACGACAATACTGAAATATGATATCAATATGAATGATGCTGAAAAACATTTTGCGTGTTGATATTTATCAATAAGCATACATTGATATTTATCAATAAAGATACTGGAAACTATCAGCAAATGCAAAGGGCAAGATCAATAGTGTTATAAAAGTAACATATAAAAAAAATGCCTATATTGCAGCTATTAATTTGCATTTAATAAATGTATATCTGAAAAAATAATATTACTGACAATTTAAATCTGGAACAATGAAAAAACTATCGCATCTTTTATTAATTATTGCAGCAGCAATGTTTGTATTCACCTCCTGTGAAGGACCACAGGGACCGGAAGGACCGCAGGGAGCGGAAGGTCCACAGGGTGAAATAGGACCTGCAGGACCGACAGGCCCCGCCGGAACAGCAGGCTGTGTTGAATGTCATGATAACAGCCAGATCATAACTGCCGCATCAGCCCAGTGGGAGGCATCAGTACATGCCACAGGCGGCAATGCTGAAAGAAACAGCACTGATTGCGCACCCTGCCACACCAGCCAGGGATTCCTGGAAGTGAATGCAGCGGGTGATTTTGCATCAACAATCGGCGCAAAAACAACGGCAGCAGCTATTGACAATCCCGTCCAGCCAAACTGCTATACATGTCATGATATACATAGCACGTATACAAGCGATGACTGGACCCTTAACAAAACAGATGCCACTGTTGCATGGCACAGTGTTGACGGAACAGCCACCACGGTTGATATCGGAGCGGGTAATATGTGTACAGGCTGCCATCAGGCCAGAACAGAGGATGGTTACTTGGCGAAGACTGGACAGACGGAGGTACTGCAACACCCACATCTCCTTACTATTCACTGCACTACGGAACACAGTATAATGTATATGCAGGAGAAGGACTGTATGAGTTTGAAGGCACAACAGCATATCCCACAGATGACAATCACCTTGTAGGTGCTGCCCCGGACGGTTGTGTAACATGTCATATGAACGATGCATACGGAGTGCAGGCAGGAGGACATACAATGAATTTCGGATATGCATATCACGGATCAACAGTTGCAAACTGGTCAGCTTCATGTAGTAGTACACATTGTGACGGTGGAATGGCACCTAGGAGCTTGATACACATCCTGGCGCAGGTACAGACAGACATCGGAGCCCTTCTCGATGCGCTGGCGGCAGAGCTTATTACCGCAGGTGTTATGGATGCCGATTACCATGTTATAACAGGCCAGCATACAAAAGTAAAGCTTGCTGCATTTCTCAACTTCAGGGCAATTGAGAGAGACAGGAGCCTTGGTTTTCACAACCCGCAATATACAGAAGCAGTTCTTGAAAATACTCTTGAAATAGTCTTCGGTATATAAAATACAGATAGTTTTAAATCAAATATACAAGAGGAGGCTGTCTCAAAAGGGCAGTCTCTTTTTTTATCCATCGTTGAACCGTCTCATAAGAGTGAGACGGTTTCTTTTTTTGTGCGCCCGGCCAAAAAGTCGTCTTCAGTTCAGAGGCATATGTACAAAATGGGAAAACACAAGCCAGGTATACTCCCTTACAGCAGAAGGATAATAGGATTGAATGGCTATTTAAAGAAGACAAGGCAGGTATGCCCTCTGCCAACAGGAGTATGCATGGATATATATTAGAAAAAGCGCGAACCTGTAAAGATCCGCGCTTTCTCAATATTTGAAATTTTCTGACTATTCTGTCTGTGCGAGTTTTTGTGATCCCACCGCCAATCTGCCGGTCAAAACCGGCAAACTATCTAAGCTGCGGCCTGTACAAATCCTGACATGACAGATAAGCAGATGTTATTCTGCCTTAAAAGTACGCATATAATTTACCATATGCCAGATATCCTCATCAGGTATCTTATTCTCATAGGCAGGCATCTCTCCACGTCCGAATTTGGTTTTGTAGAAATGCTCTCCATCTGTCTGGCCCTGGTAGAGGTCGCCTGAGAAATCACCCGAAAATGTTTTCAGGGCTCTTGCCTTTACACCGTCGCCCAGTCCTGTTTTACCGTGACATGATGCACAATACCTCTTGTATAATGATTCACCCTTTTTGATACTGGCTGCATCAGCCTCAACGGGGTTTTCCATATTCTTATACTTTGCCGGCACTTCCCATGGCTCGGGCATCTTTTGTCTCTGAGGGGTCATTGCCATAAATGCAATTCCCAATCCTGTAAGTAACAGGCTAATAGTTAGAATTTTAAGTGTTCTCATAATAATTAAATTTTTAATTCAATATAAATATAACAATAATCGTGCAATTTATTAATCTGACTTTTTCCCGATTCTTTTCAACCTTATAATACTCACTACGGCAAACAGATAATGTCCCCATACACCTGCCAGCAATATACTCAGGGTAACGATCATCCACGTGGGAGCAATCTGTGTCCACAGGGCACGGTGTGTTTCGGCCACCTCATGAGATGATGGCACTCCCCATTCCGTTTCTGTCCTCTGTTCCACCGTTGCAAACTGCCAGTGATCGTTAAAACGTCCGATAACGGTAAGCCTGCCCTCCTCATCACCTGGCACATCATCCGGAAATTCAACCTCGGCCACTCCATCAATAAAGTATCCTTCAGCAACCGGAAGCAGGCTGAACATACGTGGAACATATATAAAAATATCCTCATCGCTGACAGGTGTTTTCACTCCTTCATCCATTGTATAGGCTTCAAGGATGATCTTTTTATCTTCACCTTCTTTTTCAAGGCTCATCTCCAGGTTAACATCCATAAGGCTTATCTCTTCCGTTGTCATCTCATAGCCCTCACTGCCTTCAAATAATGCATAAAACCACCAGTAAGCATCTTCGTCAAGGGGAAGCTCTGTACCTTCAGGAATAAAATAACGGGCAGTTCCCCTGCTGTCTGTTATAGCCTGGCCGAGCAACACAGGCTCCTCAATATTATTAGTATAGAATTCCACTACCAGTCCTTCTATGGGATCAAGACCCAGGTCCGTGGCGTGGAATAATTTTGCCTCGAGGATTTTGTTCCCCTCTGTATTCTTTATGTATTTGAACTCAATATAAGGGCTTATTAGCTCTTCCTCACCGACTGACTGTCCGGATACCCTATCTCCTCGACCTGCAACAAGCAGAAAAAATAATACAAATCCTTTGTATACGATCTCTCTCATATTCATCCTGTTTACGTTTCACTGTTTTTGCCAGACTCCTTCATTTCGGATATTGAGATCATCGGAGCCACTTTTGACACCAGCATAAGGAAGATACCAAATACCGCAACACCTGCAGCCGTAAGAGCCCACTCAACCCAGGTAGGTGAGTATTTTATAAAAGCCATCCGGTAATCCTGTATTGGCAAAAATGGTGTTTCCAGCGTTGGCACTACAATAATATACCTGTTGACCCACAGTCCCAGCAGGGCTATCACAGCAGCTATTACAATGTTCCTGATAGTCCTGAACTTTGGGATACCCACAATAATAATGGGGATAATGATCCCAATGTAATTGGCAAAGATAAACAGGAAGTAGTAATCGCTGAATAGCTTATCTATCAATATCTTATCCATCTTAACCGATCCATACCACTTGGTCAGGTAATCACTGAAGGTAAAATAGCCGTAAAAGGCTGCAATGATAAGTAAGATGACACCAACATTGATAAAATGTTTCTTTGTGATATACTCCTCCAGGTGGTATATTTTCCTGAATATCTGCATCAGTATTATGAGCAGGCCGGTTCCTGAAAAGACTGCTGCAATTACAAAGTACGGTCCGAATATTGTACTGTGCCATCCGGGCTGAAGCGTAACTCCAAATATCCATGCCAGAACGGAATATACAATAATAGCTATGGCAATTATCATTGCTGCCATTATATTTTTGGCCCTTGACAGTACTTTATATTGTTTTTCGGTACCCCTGTATCCAATTGCAAGAATGGTGAACAGCTTTCTTTTCCAGGGTTTAACACTGATTTCCTTTGTATCCCTCAGTATTGCAAAATCTTCAATAAGGCTTAGGTAAAGAAAAATAAAACAACCGAACAGGTCAGTTATAATTGCAATCACATCCCATGTTATGGGCGATTGTATCCTGGGATAGGCAAAAAGGAAAGGTAACCTGTCAAGCCTGCCTATACAGAAGAAGATAAAGAATGGGCCAATACATAAAGAGATCACTGTTATCAGCTCGGCAAAGCGTAT
This sequence comes from Bacteroidales bacterium, assembly GCA_034521735.1. GTDB lineage: Bacteria > Bacteroidota > Bacteroidia > Bacteroidales > VadinHA17 > UBA9300. The sequence goes on along the minus strand of JAXHLX010000002.1, from coordinate 145,305 downwards.
AACCGGGGCCCTCCAGGGCGATTTAAAAAGGTGCAGCACACCGGATATAAGTGCCCCGGCATAACTCAAACCCATAAAGAATATGAAATTTACAATATATACACCCCAGACTACATTATCGCGCATCCCGGTTACGATATGACCTTTGTCTATCTGCTGTACCAATCCGTAAATCCCCCAGGCAAATATTAAGACGAAGGTGCCAAAGATGAAATACCATTTCTTTGATGTGGAAACAATTTCAGGAGTCAGATCCCTGACCAGGCTTCTATCAGTAATTTCCCTCATTATTATGATATTTTATCTTTTCTTGTCCCTTGGACCCGTTATTTTATATCTTTCCTTGTTCTCCTCACTCAATCCTTCCATTCCACTGTCATAATCGAAAAGGCGGTTAACAGGAGGAAGGTAATACACACTTGGGTGCGTTCCCAGTTCCTCCAGATAGCGGTAACCGTGTTTCTGCTCCATTGTCTCCCTGAACCGCAGTGTTTCCTGTCCATTGGTTATGGCATCCTCAACAAGGTCACCAAAATATAATGCACCCATTGGACAGGCCTGCACACACCGTGGTAACTCATTAATCCTCAACTTATCGGCACAGAACACACATTTCCCCACTGTCCCTTCTACCGGTGGTGTATTCAGCTCAGGATCATATACATGGTCTTCGGGAACCTCGGCTTCAGGGTCTTTCCAGTGAAATGAGCGGGCTGAATAGGGACATCCTGTCATACAAAACTTACAGCCGATACAGCGCTTACTGTCCACCAGCACAATGCCGTCATCCCTCTTATAGGTGGCTCCTACCGGGCATACGCTTACGCACAGGGGATTGTCACAATGGAAACATGGCCGGGGCAACCAGTAAGGTGCGGTATGTTCAGCATCCTGCATGGAGTAAAGCTGTATCCATTCATGAGTCTTTGGCAGCATATGGCCTTCCTGGCATGCTTCTGTGCATTTCCGGGCATTGGCACATTTTGCCAGGTCTATCACCATGATAAACTTCCTGTCAGGAAGTCCCTCCCGGGCAGTCTCCCTAAGCTCACCGGAAGCTTTCTTAACCTCTTTAAGCGAGTCCTTATCCACCTCCACTAACTTACCATCTGCTGTCAAAACCCTAACTTTTTCCGAAGAAGAATCATTCAATTTACTGCCTGCCACAACCCCGCTTCCAGCCAGAGTAATAGCACCCAATCCCGCCCCGAAATTTTTCAGGAACTTACGCCGTGACTTTTCTTCCTTACCTGTAGAGCCCATTAATTTCTATAATTATATGCTATTCATGCGTTTCATGCTCCTCATGATAACCGTAAATCATACTTTTAAAAAGTGTTGTCGGTTTTTCACCAAGGGTACAGGTATATATATGTATAACCAGGAAAACCGACAGGATAAATCCCATGGAAATATGCAATATATCAGTTATCAATAAACCGCTGACACCAAAAAACTGTTGTACCAGTATTTCAGGGAAGAGCAGTCCAAAGCCGGTAATAATAATAACGGGTAAACCAACATACATTACCAGAACATAGGATATTTGCTGCAGTGGGTTAAATTTTTCCTGATAGGTCGTAGGAAAAGGATGTTCTTCATTTTTAAACATCCCAAAGGCATAGAATTTTAACTGGATAAAGAGCCTTTGCCAGAGATTTTCTTTTTTAATCCTGTAATGCCTGCTGTTTGATGTAAGTATGTTTCCCAGGACAAAAATTCCATAATTGACCGTGAGAATAATAGCTGCCACATTATGCCATGCCACCGCCTGGTCAAAACGGATAAGGGAAAATGATCCTTCGGCAGATGCAAACTGCATAGCGATACCTGTAAATATCAGGATAAGAAATAACACGGCATTGAGCAGATGCCATAACCTGATCCAGACCGGATATAGATATAAGTCGCTTTCCCATTTATTAACTCTTCTTTATTACTCTAAAAAACACATGTACTAATAATACAAAAATTATTCCGGCAAAAATTATATAACTCAGGTAATTAAGGATAACATTCCTGTGTGCCCCTACAACAAAGGACTGGTTCAGGATAACGCCATTCAGGAATCCCACATCACCTCTGAATTCCTTGCTCTGGTATTTATAAAGGGTTGCCAGCAGGCGTGAGTCGGCTGAATGACATTCGGTACACCTTTTAACTGCCTTCTCCATAGGCAGCACCTTATGTGCTATCAGTACGCTGTCATTAATCTCGGTATGACATTCCAGGCATCTCACATTTTTAAAGTGAGCCTCCTGGTTAGGCAGCCAGTCATGACTCTCGACTATCTCTATTTCCTCGCGGTCAGTCAAAAGCTGGAAATTATCGTAATTGGCATGACATTCCAGGCATATATTATTATTTTCCAGTATTGCCTGTTCAAAATCAGTTGTATTCCTTATCAGCACCTCATAGCTGTGCGGGTCATGGCACTTCCAGCAGGAGAAGCCTTCTATCTCAGCATGTGTGCTTTCCTGATATTTATTCTCAATTTCCTCAAACTGGTATTTGGCATACTGCTCATCGTATCCATGGCAATCGTTGCAATTATACGGCTCTTCCAGCCTGGCTGCTGTCGGGTGCGGGAATTCCTCAAAATCATAGGAATGACAATCGGTGCATGCAAAGCTCCAGTGATTGGACTGGTAAAATTCATCTCTGTCTACAAAATAATCATCAGGCATAATCCTGTTCTGTGTAATTCCCAGGGCAGTATCGCTAAGCTCAAAATAAGGCTCGCCGTGGCAAACCAGACATTTCTCATTGTCTTCAGCGAAAATATTATTCTCTATACCCTTTACCACCTGGAAATCTTCTTCTGGTTCCTGTAAAACGGGTCCATCTTCTGCTGTCATAAAAACAAAGGCAAGAATTGCCGTAAAAAGAGCTAATGCAATTTTCATAATTTTAGCAAAGATGTTTAAAATCTTACTGTAATATTCATTCCAACAAGAAATTCGCCTTCCCAGAAGTCATTTTTATTATATACAAAATTCCTTTGACCAACAATTGCCTTATAATTGGCAAAGAAAAGCTGGAAAGCATGGGTAGGTGTACTTTTCTCCCATCCTAAAACTATCTGCGGCAATGTCCTGTCAAAGTTATCTGTTCCGTCACCATCAGGATCGGTATCGGGTGGAGTGAAAAGATAATCATATTCAAAAATAATTGAATGTGAAGGGACAAAAGTGAATTTGCCGCCCGCATGCAATCCGAAATTAGCATTATTATAACCTGTTTCCACTGCATTCAAATAGATAAAGGTTGGGGCTACCTGTAAAGATATAGCCTCAGAGAATTTTCTTGCAACGATCAGCTGGTGGAAATATGACAGTTTATGTATCAACCTGAACTCTTCCGGCGGTCCGAAATTATCATCAGCCCTGGCTTCAACGGCCATATTACCGTAATAGGCCAGAGACACCGGCATACGCCCTGATTCGGTTTGCTGAAGTATTGCATATTTACCCTGCAGCTCCCATATATTCAGGTCCTTGGTGGCTCCGACACCAACCATAATCCTGTCGGTGATACCATAATTCAGGCCCAAGCCTGATATTGGAGGGTGAATAAATACCGAACAGTGACTGGTGTCCGTTTGTCACCTCACCGAAACGGTGGTGGATCTGAAATTCAATCATGCCCTTATAGGGTGTCATAATGGTCTGGTTATCCGCCAGGATGCCTGCTTCAAAAGTGAACATCACCGGGTAATCCTCCTCTTCCTCCTGTGAAAACATGGGGATTGCAATAAAAGCAATAAGTAATAATGAGAATATCTTTTTCATCGTTTTCGGTTTATATTGGTTATAGTTTTTTAATTATTCTGTGCTCCCTGGTATATCCAGTCCAGTAACAAAAAGCGGTCATCATTACTCCATGTGCCACCGTGACCCGGATCATCTATCTTTATCATCAAAACACTTTCCCCGGGCTCATCAAGGTTAATATAATTGCCTTCTGTCAGCTCTTCATATGATTCAGATTCCCTGAGATCAGGCTTAATTCCACCCCCATGGCAACCCGTACAGTCATAAGCCGGAAACAGCGGTGCAATGTCCGTACTGTAATAAACCGTATCATAAGGCTGTGTTATATCAGGCGGTTCATAGACCGGCGGATCATAGCTGTATTGCTCACATGCCTGTTAATCCTGCTATCGCTAAAATAATTAATGCCAGAGCAATATTACTGATAGCCATCATTATCTTTCTGTTCATTTTCATTAGCTTATATTAATATCTGTTAAGTATTATTCAATAGGTAAATATATCGTATCTAAATATGAAGGCATAGCCCGGGTAACAGATACGTTTACATGATTAGAACTGATCTTTATGGCTAATTTTATTGACATAAATCATGTTTTCAGCTATTTCCTGACGCTTTTCTCTTCTTAAAGCCGGCAATTCAGCTGCCTTTTCTGTATTTATGGCTTATATGTAATTCCGGCCTGATATAATCAAAATTTGTAGGTATTATCATCTATCAGTTTATCGGCAATAAGTCTCCGGGCTTCCTTTACATTAACACCTTCCGTTTCCGTCAGACTGCTGACAAGTCCCGGCAATCCGGCTGTTATATCCCCGTCTTCAATTGAATAAACAGCATCAAGGGCAGCTTTACGCACCTGCTGCACTGCATCATAAACATATACATCAAGTATGTTTCTGTAAATTCCTGGCTCTCCCTTAATATCTGCAATCTTCTTCACTCTCAGAGTCAGTGATTCTGCTATATATATCTCCATAATTATATCGGAAATATTATTAAGCACCTCCTGCTCATGCACCAGCTTACGCCCGTATGTTTTGGATGCAGCATTCAGCAACAACAGTGCAATTTTCTTCATATTGCCTGTATATCCTGAGTTGGCTGTAAAAAAATCATCCTTATCTTTCTTCCTGTAAACAGGCACCGACGAAACATCTTCAGCCAGCTTCTCAGCTTCATCAAACATTCCATACTTCCCTTTCATTGCCCTTTTCATAGCAGTGTCAACCACCAGTATCCTGTTGATCTCATTTGTGCCTTCGAATATCCTGTTTATCCTTGAATCGCGATAACCCCTTTCAACATCCATCTCGGCTGAATATCCCATTCCGCCATGTATCTGCACTGCTTCATCCGCAACATAGTCAAGCATTTCTGAACCATAAACCTTCAGTATGGCTGCCTCCACCGCGTAATGAGCTATGGCATCAATTGAGGCACGCCCTTTCTCACAGCCTTCAGACTTATAGATCTCTGCCAGCCTGTCAATATCCCTGCTTACCCTGTATGTGGCCGATTCTGCTGCAAATGTTCTGATCACCATCTCTGCCAGCTTATATTTGATAGCTCCGAAACCGGATATGGCGGTACCGAACTGCTTTCTCTCATTGGCATATTGAACAGAGTCAATAATGGCTTTCTTGGCTGCCCCAATCACATTGGCTCCAAGCTTTATCCTCCCCATATGCAGTATGCTCAGGGCTATCCTGAAACCTTCACCCCTTTTGCCGAGCAGGTTGGATGAAGGCACTTTTACATCGTTATAATATATCTGAGCTGTTGATGAGCCTTTAATTCCCATTTTATGCTCATCCGGACCTATAACCACTCCCTCGCTGTCAGTATCGACTATAAAAGCGCTGAGAACCCTGTCATTTTCTATCTTGGCAAATACTATCTGGGTGTCTGCAAAGCCGGCATTGGTTATCCACATCTTCTGACCATTGAGTGTATAATGGCTGCCATCTTCAGAAGGGACGGCATTGGATTTCCCTGAATTGGCATCACTGCCTGCTCCTGGCTCTGTAAGGCAGTAAGCCCCCAGCAACTCACCGGTAGCCAGTTTGGTGACATACCTCTGTCTCTGGTCTTCATTACCAAAATACTGAATAGGCAGTGTGCCTATACCGCAATGGGCCATAAAAGCCACTGAAAAGGAATAAGCAGCTCCAATGGTTTCGGCGGCAAGCATCTGGGTGACAAAAGACTGCCCGAAGCCACCATATTCTTCACTGATAGCTATGCCCATCAATCCCAGTTCCCCCGATTTCTTAAGCAATGATTTCATCAGTTCACGATCTCCCTCATCGAGTGCATCAAGTTTAGAATAAACTTCCGCTTCGAGAAAATCTTTACATGTCTGTGCTATCATTAATTGTTCTTCATCATATTCTTCCGGGATAAATACATCTGCGGGATCAACATCACGTACCAGGAATTCTCCGCTTTTCAGGAGTTTATTGTCTTCCATCTCAATTGGTTTATTTAAATTAATAATCTATATTTCTAATGCTTCGGCTATAATTTCAGCTATATCCATATTTTTCACCTCTTCTTCCCTGTTTTTATATTTGAGACCATCCGTTATCATAGTCATACAGAAAGGACAGGCTGTTGCGATGATACCGGCACCCGTCTCAAGGGCTTCTTCCGTTCTTTCAATAAAAACCTCCTTATCCCCTTTCTCTGCTTCCTTGAACATCTGGGCTCCACCGGCCCCGCAGCAAAGGGCAAAGCTTCTATTCCGCTCCATCTCCTTTAGCTTCGGGCTGATACTCTTCAACAATGACCTTGGCTGCTCATAAATATTATTGGCCCTGCCGAGGTAACAGGGATCATGATAGCTTATGACCTTATCGCTCAGAACACTGCTGTCCAGCTTAAGCCTGCCTTCTATTACCATATCATCAAGAAAGCTTACATAGCTTATAACCTCAAAATCAGCACCCAGGTCAGGATATTCATTCTTAAAAATATTATAACAATGCGGGCATATGGTAATAATTTTTCTTATATCATATGCTTTAAATGTTTCTATATTCTGCATGGCCTGCATCTGGTATACCAGCTCATTCCCTGCCCTCCTTGCGGGGTCTCCCGTACATGTCTCTTCCTTACCCAGCACTGCATAGCTTACACCAAGGTATGACAAGATTTTGGCAAAAGCAGCAGCTACCTTTTTATACCTGTCATCAAAGGCACCGGCACAACCAACCCAGAACAGGTATTCCGCTTTTTCTCCTTTCCCGGCCAGCTCTGCCATCACAGGCACGTCAATCTTTTTTGTCTCCATAAAAGGGTTTATTGTGGTTCTTTGACCTTTAATTCAATATTTTGGGCCCATTGCATCCTGTCTTCAGATGAATACTGCCACGGGGCTCCGTTATTTTCAATATTGTTGAATACAGCCTTCACTTCACCCGGAGCCTGCCCTTCCTCCATTACCAGGTACCTTCTCATATCAATTATCAGTTCAGGATGATTGATATTAACCGGACATTCTTCAGCACAGGCATTACATGTTGTACATGCCCACAGCTCCTCCACGGTAATATAATCCCCCAGCAGGCTCCTGCTATCATCATAATCCTTCCCTTTGCCTGCCAGTCCGGGTCCCTTCTCATTCATCCGGGCACGCACATCCATCATAATCTTCCTTGGTGACAGTTTTTTTCCGGTAATACTGGCCGGACAAACAGCTGTGCATCTGCCACACTGGGTACAGGATAAAGAATCAAGGTAATTCTTCCATGTCACATCCTCAATATCCTTTACGCCGAATCGCTCCGGCTGTTCATCAGCCGGTACCGCACTGAAAGCGGTATCCGGATTAAGCATAAGCCTGATCTCCCTTGTCACACTGTCCATATTAACTATCTTGCCCAGTGGTCTCAGCCTGGAAAGGTAAACATTGGGAATTGACATAAACACATGGAAATGCTTGCTGTAAGGCAGTATATTGGCAAAGATGAATATAAGCAATATATGTGACCACCAGTATATTTCATGCTGTGTATAAATCTCTTCTGCAGTGACATTTGTAAAAATACCGGCCAGCAGTGAACTGACAGGAAAAACACCTGCCACTGCATGTCCGGTTTTTAAATTATATGCATACCAGGCAGCATTCATACCCAGAAGGCTGAGCATAAGCAATAATATCAGGGTAAGGGCTATATTGGCATCGATATGTGATGCCTTTTTCATCTCCGCACCTTCGAACCTGTCTATATGAAAGAATAACCTGCGTCCAAGGAATATAAGTATTGACACAGCCACCAGCAGTGCAAATACATCACCGGAAGCTATTATTATATCATATATTATTCCAAGGGATTTAAATATTCTCTCAGTACCGGCCAAGCCGTCGACTATCATTTCAATGCTTCCCAGCAGGATAACACAAAATCCCCAGAAAACAAGGGCATGAAAAAAACCTATAACAGGCAACCTGAAAATCTTTGACTGCCCCAAAGCAACCTTCATTGTCACGGCCAGCCTTTTGCGCATATCTCTTACAGGGAAAGCCGGTTTTGTAAGTTTAAAAAAACGTATCAGCCTCAGTGTGGTATATAAAAAAACACCCAGAGTGATAATCAGCACGATAGAGAAAATAATCTGCTTATGCATATCACATTTTTTGAAAAGGTTGTTAGCTGGATTTAGCCTTTCTAACCGCCTCATTAAGGGCCGGCAACACCTTCATTGCATCACCAATAATACCATATTTGGCCGATTCAAAAACAGGTGCATCCTTATCGTTATTAATGGCAACTATACATTTTGATGAGCTCACACCAGCTATATGCTGTGTTGCCCCCGAGATACCAACAGCTATATACAGATCAGGAGCTATAATCTTACCCGTCTGCCCTGTATGCTCCTCATGCGGCCTCCAGCCCTCATCGGACACAGGGCGTGAACATGCTGTGGCTCCACCAAGGAGTCCGGCCAGCTCTTCCAATGGTTCCCAGTTATCGGGTGATTTCATCCCCCTGCCACCTGAAATAACAATGCTGGCATCGGTAAGAAGAAGCTTGCCGCTCTGTTTACTGACATCCCTGATATCAGTGCTGATAAGATTCTTATCAACATCATAGCTCATTTCTTCGATTTCAGCTTCAGAAGGGTACTCAGTAATCTCATATGAGTTTTGTGCCAGGGTAAGTATTTTTACCTCCGACTTAATAATAACACTGGCATAGGCATTACCCGAATACACCCTTTTGTTTACGGTAAAAGGTTCTGTTGATGAAGGCAGCCTGCCTACGCCTGCCCCAACTCCTGCCTTAAGTCGCACCGACAACCTGGGAGCCAGTGCTTTGCCGGTATTATTATTGGATATCACTATCACTTTTGCATCATTCTTAACAGCCATATCGGCCAGTATGGCACTGTATGCCCTGCTGTCGAGTCCCTTCAGCTGAGGGCTCTTTATACTAAGTATCCTGCCAGCCCCATACTTACCCAGCGTTTCCAGTTCGTCCTTTTCCACATCCCCTATTGACACTACTGTAACAGAGGAGTTAAGCATATCAGCTATCCCCCTGGCGTATGATACAAGCTCGTAAGATAATTTCTTAAATTTTCCGTCCCAGTTTTCGGTATATACTAATACAGACATAATATTTCTTATTTAATTAAACAGTAATTTCAAATAACCTTCTCCTGGTTCTGCAGGATATCAACCAGCTCTTCCGGCTTATCAGCATCAATAAAGCGGCAGGCTTCCTTCTCAGGAGGCATCTCGTAGGAGACAATCTCGGTAAGAGCTTCCGTTTCATCCGGCTCCACCAGTTTAACCGGCTTTGACCTGGCCATCATAATGCCTCTCATGGCAGCTATTCTCGGTTCCTTTGCAATTCCTTTCTGTACAACTGCAACAAAAGGCAGCGGAACAGATACCAGCTCCTTTCCCCCATCAATCGCGCGGGTTATAAGTATATCCCCGTTCTCTATCTCTATTCCAGACACTGCTGACACTGAAGGATAATCCAGGAACTCAGCTATCATACTGCCTACTGTCGATCCGTTAAAATCACTGGATTCAATACCGCAGAGAACAATATCAAAATTATCCGCCCTCACAACAGAGGCCAGCTGTGATGCCACAAAATAAGCATCAAGAGCTTCGGCATCAACTCTTATAGCGTTGTCAGCACCTATGGCCAGAGCTTTCCGTATTACAGGCTCTGAAGAAGCCGGACCCACATGGGCAACTGTTACCGACTCTATAAGTCCGGGATTGCTGTCTTTCAATTCAAGCGCACGTGTTAGTGATAACTCATCCCATGGATTGATTACCCATTGTATTCCGGCAGTATCAAGTTTGCCACTGTCGGTAAACCTTATTTTAGTCGTTGTATCAGGAACATTACTGATGCATACAAGGATTTTCATGTATATAGTTTTAAATTTTAATGTTATGTTTTATAGCTAATTACCGGCTTAAATATAAAAATTAACCCTCTCATATCTAACCTTTTGAGCGAACAAATATATAAAAAAATGAATGACTAACAAACCCGGGTATCCCGGGCAGGCTGTATATTTCCAAATAAATTTCTATTTTCGCCGTCAATAAAAAAATGGCCGTTTTGAGCAGCTTAACAAAAGCATATATAGCAATATTATTTTCAATGGCATTCTTTGCCTTTTCGTATGTATGGTTTAAGATTGCAAACCAGGTATACAGGCCATTGACAATAGTTTTCTTCCGGCTGACAACAGCGGTCATCGTTTTGAGTCTGTTCCTGTACCTGACAAAAAGGTTTGAAAAGATAAGAAAAGAAGACAGGATATACTTCTTCTTTATTGCACTGTTTGAGCCTTTCCTGTATTTTATATTTGAGAGTTACGGCCTGTCCTTTGTTTCATCCACCGTTGCATCTGTTGTAATAGCAACAATACCAATTTTTACGGCAATAGGAGCACTTATTCTTTTCAGGGAAAAACTGAGCCTGTTTAATTACCTTGGTATTATAGTATCCTTTACAGGCATTTTTATTTTTACCGTGACCGGTAAAAGCAACCTGTCTTTTAATCCAAAGGGTATAATACTCATGTTCCTGGCGGTTATGTGTGCCACGGGTTACTCACTGATACTGCGGCGTCTGGCGAATAACTACAGGCCTGTTTATATAGTAAACGTCCAGAATATTATAGGCCTGAGTCTTTTTCTTCCTGTATTTTTAATATTCGAAGGAAGCCATTTAAAGGACATGGTGTTTAATACTGAAGCGGTGATAGCAGTTGCCCAGCTAGCCATCTTTGCTTCCTGCGGTGCTTTTATACTCTTCGGATATACGGTAAGGGTTATAGGGGTAACCAGGGCAAATCTTTTTGCCAATCTTATCCCGGTTCTAACAGCCGGATTTGCCTATTACTCAATAGGTGAAATCATTACCATAGAAAAATTCACCGGCATTATAATTATGATCAGCGGCCTTTATATGGCACAGATACGCTTTTCAGGAAAAAGAAAAATAACAGAGCTTAATTAGGGAAGTGCTGCTTTGCTGCCAGGATAATGATGCTGCTATATACTCTTTCCACCTGTAATAATCTGTATATATGATCATTACGCCATGTTTCCACCCCTGCACTCAAGCCCCTCCCTTTGAATTTTGCCTTTATATGGCTACTTTTGCCACCAAAGTAAATATTTTAAGGTATTATGTCAATATTCAATAAGGGACAGCAGTCCATTGCAAATAAGATAGAAGAGAACAGTAATATTTCCAACTGGAAGGACTGGCGGTGGCAATTAAAGCATTCAATAAAATCAATCGATAAGTTTGAACACCTTAGCGGTGTTAAGTTTGAGGATGGGGAAAGGGAGAACCTGGAAAAGACCTTTAAGAAATTTCCATTATCCATAACCCCCTATTATCTATCATTGATCAATACTGATAATTTCCGCAATGATCCGGTTTTCAAACAGGCCTTCGGTGGTATTGATGAGCTCACGATTCATGATTCTGAATTCAAGGACCCGCTTGCTGAAGATAAAGACAGCCCGGTTGAAGGCCTGACCCACAGGTATCCCGACAGGGTTCTTTTTCATGTAAGCAATATCTGTTCCATGTACTGCAGGCATTGTACAAGAAAGAGGAAGGTGGGTGATATTGATTATATACCTTCAAAAGACCAGCTGAGAAAGGGTCTTGAGTATATAAAAAAGACACCGGTCATAAGGGATGTCCTGCTTTCCGGCGGTGATCCCCTTATGCTACCGGATAGTTATATTGACTGGCTCCTGGGCGAACTTAAAAAGATTAAACATGTGGAAATAATCCGCATTGGAACAAGGATGCCTGTAGTCCTGCCATACAGGATAACCAATGAACTGGTGCAAATACTTAAGAAGCATCAGCCGGTATGGATAAACACCCATTTCAATCACCCCAGGGAAATAACCAGCTCATCACGAGAAGCCCTGGCAATGCTGGCTGACGGCGGCTTCCCCCTGGGCAATCAGTCTGTGCTGCTGGCTGACATAAACGATTGTCCCAGGATCATGAGATCACTGGTGCACAAACTGGTTGAGAACAGGGTACGTCCGTATTACCTCTATCAATGCGATCTCTCGGAAGGCCTGTCTCATTTCAGGACCCCTGTAGGAAAGGGCATTGAGATAATGGAAAGCCTTATTGGCCATACCAGCGGACTTGCAGTACCGACCTATGTTATAGATGCCCCGGGAGGGGGAGGAAAGATACCCGTTATGCCCAATTATATCATCTCATGGTCAACAAATAAAGTTGTGCTGAGGAATTATGAGGGCATCATAACAACCTACCGTGAGCCTGAAAGTTATGAAGCAAAATTCTGTGACAGGAACTGTGAGGCATGTAACCTTGATCTGCAGCTTGATGGGGCTGATGAGTATGCTGCCCTGGGTATTGAGAAACTGCTTTCAGACCAGGATAAAACCATTTCGCTTATACCGGATGATAATATAAGGCATAAAAAAAGGGATTAATATGACAGACAGGGTGATAAAGACAGATAAGGGGTCTGTACTTCAGCACGGAAAATTTAATGACAGGATATACCTTATGAAGCTGGGGGAGAAGGATGTGCCTGCCATTATAAGTGAGATGGATGAGCTGGCCCGTAATAATGAATATGGAAAAATATTTGCACGCATACCTCTCTGGGCACTGCCCCTCTTCAAGGCCGGCGGTTATATCTCCGAAGCTTATATACCCGGCTATATCAGGGGGATGGAAGATATTCATTTTGTATCCAAATTCCTTAGTTCTGACAGACTCCTGGGTATTGAGACAGATATGCTGGAACAGTTCAGCTCTCTGCTGAATAAAGGCTATGTGGCAGATAAACAAATACCGGAAGACAGCGGCGGTATAGATGCTATCGGGGAGGAAGATGCTGAAGAAGCAGCTGCCCTGTTCAGACAGGTATTTGAAACATACCCCTTCCCTATCCACGATCCTCAATTTATCATCAGGTCGATGCGCGATAATACCAAATATTTTGGTATCAGGGATAAGAATAATAAATTCATTGCTATATCATCAGCCGAGGTTGATACGGAAAACCTGTGTGCGGAGATGACTGATTTTGCAGTACTGAAATCCCAGAGGGGAAAAAAGCTCTCCATAAGACTGTTACAGGAGATGGAGAAGCATATGAAAAAAATTGATATAAAAACACTGTACACCATAGCAAGGCTTAACTCCCTGCCAATGAACAGGACTTTTTTAAGGCAGGGTTATAAGTATACCGGGACGCTGATTAAAAACACAAACATATCAGGCAGGATTGAGAGCATGAATATATTGTATAAATCCTTAAAATAGAATAAGCACTAATATGCACTGGATTGATCTGAGTATTTTTGTTGTTTACCTTATCGCTGTTCTTGGCGTGGGTTTCTACTTTCTTAAAAGGAACAAAACAACTGACGACTATTATGTTGGCGGCCGTGGAATGAGCAGCCTGCATATCGGACTGTCAGTAGTAGCAACGGATGTGGGAGGGGGATTCTCCATCGGCCTGGGCGGACTGGGCTTTGTAATGGGACTATCAGGCAGCTGGCTTCTATTCACCGGACTGATAGGAGCCTGGCTCAGCGCAGTGCTACTTATCCCGAAAGTATCCGATATAGCAAGGGCAAAGGGCCTGCTGTCCTTCCCCCAGTTCCTTGAAACCATGTATGATAAAAGAGTGGCCCTTATTGCAGGCATTATTTCTGCCATCGGATACCTGGGCTTCACCAGCTCACAGATACTTGCTGGAGCCAAGCTGGCCTCGGCAACATTTCTTGATCTCTCCCTGAACAAAGCCCTGCTGATAATGGGAGTGATAGCTGTTACCTATACTGTTGTGGGTGGACTCAAAGCCGTTATATACACCGATACCGTACAATGGATAATTCTGCTGTCCGGACTAATATTCATTGCAATACCTGTGAGTTATATTAAACTTGGAGGGTTTACAGCTATCAGGGACACTGTCTCACCCGAATTCCTGACCCTTACCAATGTAAAATGGCAGCAGATACTTAACTGGGCCTTCACCATAATACCCATATGGTTTATAGGCATGACCCTGTACCAGAGGATATATGCCTCTAAAGATACAAAGACGGCACAGAGGGCCTGGTTTATAGCAGGTCTTTTTGAGTATCCGGTTATGGCATTCACCGGTGTTTTACTGGGACTGTTCTCCAGGGTGGCCCTGGATGCCGGGGTGCTGGCGGATTTTGCTGCCGGGGGCACCATAGACCCGGAGATGGGCCTGCCTGCCCTCCTGCGCACCATTCTGCCTGTAGGACTAATGGGATTAGTGCTTTCAGCATACTTCTCCGCCATTATGTCTACGGCCGACAGCTGCCTGATGGCTTCATCAGGTAATATTATAACCGATATCCTGGGCAAGCATGAATCAAAACACAGCCTCAGGCTGTCACAGCTTTTAACCCTGGCCATAGGAGTAACAGCCTTGCTCCTGGCAATGAAAATGCCCAATGTTCTTGAACTGATGCTTCATTCCTACGCATTTATGGTGTCGGGTATGCTAATCCCCGTCCTGGCTGCCCTTTTCACAAAAAAACCTGATAACCAGGGATCACTATGGTCGATGATAGCAGGCGGATCGGTAACATTCCTGCTTATTGTGCTGCCACTTGAGTTGCCTCTTGGACTGGACCCTATAATATTCGGTATTACGACATCAGTAATGGTATATGCCATTATCAGTACCATTAATCAAAGAGTTATTGCAGGAAACACAGATTAGACATAATTCCATATATTTAGCCTATAATATTTGCCTTAAACAGGCGTTTAAATAGTAATGAATATAACGAACATGAACCAGTTGAAGCGGTCTCATGAACCAGAGGAATAAAATATATACCCGCATGAGACGAATTGTGATATTTACAGTATTATCATGCAGTTTCAACGGTTTATATCCGCAGACCGGAGGGGATAATATATATGAATTCCTGAATCTGGGACCCAATGCCTATTTATCGTCACTGGGTGGCTTTAATATTTCCACTTTTAGCCAGGACCCAAGCCTGGCCATGATCAACCCCGCCCTGTCCGGTAAAATGACTCATGGTAAAATGGCATTGAATTATGTGAATTATTTTGCAGGCATCAATTACGGATCTGCCGTGTACTCACATTACTCAGACAGTCTCGGTTCATTTACAGCAGGCATTAATTATCTCAATTACGGTAAGTTCAACAGGGCTGACGAAGCAGGTAACATAAACGGTAATTTCACTGCTTCGGAATATGCCATCAATATAATTTATGCAAGGCAGATAGATTCATCGTTCAGCTTTGGCGCAAACTTTAAACCGGTAATATCACAGCTTGAAAACTATATTTCTGTTGGTATGGCCCTGGATATAGGTGCATCCTACAGGAGTCGCGACGGGCAGCTGAATGCGGGTCTGGTCATCAGAAATATGGGATTTCAGATAAAAAGGTACACAGGAAATAATGAAAAACTTCCGTTTGAAATAATGGCAGGAATAAGCAGCAGGCTGAGACATGCACCTTTCCGCTTCAGTCTTACCGCCAGGCACCTGGAGAAATATGATCTTGTATACGATTATACTGAACTGGAAGGAGATCAGGGGTATTCAGGCCTTGAAAAAATAGCTGAAAACATAATGCGTCACCTTATCTTCGGAGCCGAGCTGATACCCACAGAAAACTTCTACCTTTCAGCAGGATTTAATTACCAGCGAAGAAAGGAACTCTTATATGAAGCCAGGGCATCAACCGTGGGCTTCAGCATGGGTGCAGGTATTAAGACTTCATTGCTTGACATTAGCTTCAGCAGGGCCAGGTACCACCTGGCAGGATCATCCACAAATTTCTCCCTGCTTATCAAACCCGCCCTTTTTAAAAGCTTCAGATAAGATGAATTTCTTACCTTTGCCCCAACAATAAGCAAAGCATGAATAAAAACCTAATAATCGCTGTTGACGGCTATTCATCGTGTGGCAAGAGTACTTTTGCCAGGGCAATAGCAGACGAACTGAGCTATTTGTATATTGACAGCGGGGCAATGTACAGGGCGGTTACCTTACACTGTATGCGCAGGGCTTATATATCCGGATCAGTGCTAAAAGAAGAAGAGATAATTGACAGTATAGCAAATATTACTATTACATTCAGATATAATGCTGACACCGGGCAACACGAAACTTACCTGAATGGCGAGAATGTAGAGAAGGAGATAAGGCAGAAGCAGGTAGCATCATTTGTAAGTATTATAAGCAAAATAGGGCCGGTTCGTAAAAAGCTCGTTGCAATGCAGAGGGAGACAGGCATGATGAAAGGCATTGTTATGGATGGCAGGGACATAGGTACGGTTGTCTTTCCTGATGCTGATATTAAAATATTTATGACAGCATCTGAGGAAGTAAGGGCCATGAGGAGATTTAAAGAACTGCAGGAGAAAGGTTTTGAGGCCAACTTTGAGGAAGTACTTGCCAATATATCAGAAAGGGACAGCATTGACTCGGGCAGGGAGATGAGTCCTTTGAAGAAGGCAGACGACGCCCTGCTGCTTGACAACTCGGATATGACAGTAAGCCAGCAAATGGAATGGTTCAGAAAAGTATTAAAGGAAAAGACCGGAAAATGAAGGTTGAGATAGAAAAGCATTCAGGTTTCTGCTTTGGAGTGGAAAGAGCAATCAAAATGGCGGAGGAAGCTCTTGATGCCGGCGAAGAGATATTCTCCCTGGGACATATAGTCCATAACGAAGCAGAGGTTGAAAGACTGGAGCGACTGGGACTGGTAACCATCAACCACGATGAATTCCGAAAACTTCGAAATAAGAAAGTGCTGATCAGAGCCCATGGCGAACCGCCTGAGACATATGACACAGCCCGTGATAATAATATTGAATTAATTGAAGCTACCTGCCCTATTGTCAAGAGTATACAAAAAACAATAAAGGATGACTATAATAATAACGGCGAGCAGGTTCAGAACCTTTTGTTTGGCAAAGAGGAACATGCGGAGGTTATAGGCTTAGTAGGACAGACAGGCGGTAAATCAATATTACTATCCGGACTGGAAAACATAGAAAAGGTGGATTTTAACCGCCCGGCCGCAATCTTCTCGCAAACCACAAGGAGCAGGGAGAGATATGCACAACTGGTTAAAGCCCTGAAAAAAGAATATAAAAAGGCAGGCCATGACCCGGATTTTATGCTGCAGGTTAATAACACCATCTGTGCTCAGGTTGCAAACAGGGAGCCACGCTTAAAGAAGTTTTGCAGCAAATATGATATAATAATATTTGTCAGCGGAAAAAACAGCTCAAACGGTAAAATGCTTTACAAGGTATGCAGCGATGTTAATTCTGACTCGCATTTTATTTCAGATGAATCAGAAATTGATTATTCATGGTTCAAAGGAGTAAGCTCGGTAGGTGTTTGCGGCGCCACATCAACCCCAAAGTGGCTTATCAGAAAAGTGGCAGAGAAAATTAAAATGGCAGATGGTAAGAGAATTTAAATTTTACCCGATAAATAAACTACTTTTGTAGCCATAAAACAGAAAATAAAAATGACAAGGATAAAAAAAATAGCAGTACTGACATCAGGAGGTGACGCTCCCGGAATGAATGCTGCCATAAGGGCTGTCACACGCACAGCCATATATAATAAGCTGGAAGTGATTGGCATCAGGGAAGGATACAGGGGGATGATTGAAAAGTCCTTTGTGCCGCTGTGGAGCAATGATGTCAGCGATATTATTCAACGCGGGGGAACAATCCTTAAGACAGCCAGGTGCATGGAGTTTAAAACTCCTGAAGGACGGCAGATAGCATATAATAATTTAAAGGAGATAGGTGTTAATGGCGCTGTGGTAATAGGCGGTGACGGCACCTTCACCGGCGCCAGGATATTCAATGAGGAATTTGATATACCCCTGGTCGGTATACCCGGAACCATTGATAATGATCTTTACGGCACTGACTATACCATTGGTTATGATACCGCCCTTAACACCGTTGTTGAAGCCGTTGACAAAATAAGGGATACAGCAAGTGCACATAACAGGATGTTTTTTATTGAAGTTATGGGAGCTGAAGCTGGTTTTATAGCCCTCCGCAGCGGTATAGCCACCGGAGCTGAAGCTATTATAATACCCGAAGTAAGTGATGAGGTGGAAAAGCTTAACCAGTTACTTGAAAGCGGCAGAAGACAGAGGGCCAGCAATATAGTAATTGTAGCCGAAGGGGATAAGGAAGGTGGTGCATACGCCCTTGCCGGAAGGGTGAAAGAACATTATCCCGGCTATGATATAAGAATCACTGTACTGGGACACCTGCAGCGGGGTGGCAGTCCATCTGCCTTCGACAGGGTGACGGCCAGCAGACTGGGATATGCCGCCGTGGAAGCACTGATGGATGATCAGAAAAGCGTTATGGTTGGATTGCAGAATAATGAAGTCGTGCTGGTTCCTTTCCGTAAGGCTATCAAGCTACATAAGAATGTCAGCCGCAACCTGCTGGAAATAGCAGAAGTACTGGCCAGCTGATTCCCTTATAGAATTTTATCTCCCTGCTTACCTCCAGACCGGTAATGTCAGGCAGGCGTATATCCATTATTACAATTGATATGTCGGGGTAAAGGCTTATAAATTCAATGGCTTCCCGCTCAACTGCCCTTTTTCCAGTGATGAAGCTGCAGTAAGGAGGACAAATATTTTATGTGAAAAAATTTTAGAGCCTGCTTTCTGGTAAAGATGTCCTTACTTAACTATCTTTGCAGGGAGTACTGAAAGACTATGTATAACATCGTGATTATAGGACCGGCCCATCCATACAGGGGGGGGCTTGCAGCGTTTAACGAGAGACTTGCCACCGAGTTTCAAAACGGAAATGACAGTGTCAGGCTCGAAACGTTCACTTTACAATATCCAGATATACTCTTCCCGGGAAAGACACAGTATGCCGACTGGCCGGCACCTGATCATCTCAGTATAAAAAGGAGCGTTAACTCTGTGTGGCCGCCAAACTGGGTGAAAGTAGCGGAAAGAATAAGAAAGGAGAAACCTGATATCGTGATATTTAAATACTGGCTTCCGCTGATGGCTCCCTGCTTTGGTTCTATTGCCCGTATAATAAAAAAGAACGGGCATACTCAGATAATAACCATTCTTGATAATATCATACCACATGAAGGCAGACCGGGCGACAGATTACTTACCGGGTATTTTGTAAAATCTGTCGATGGCTTTATTGGCATGTCTGATTCAGTGCTGAAAGATCTGGATGTTTTTGACATCAACAAACCGCGACTCTTTTCCCCACATCCCGTCTTTGATAATTTCGGCCGGCCTGTTAGCAGAAAACAGGCACTGAGTGAACTTGATCTTGATCCTGAATACAGGTATATATTGTTTTTCGGCCTGGTAAGGGAATATAAAGGTCTTGATATAATGATCAATGCATTTGCCAACGATAAGCTGAGGTATAAAAAGTTAAAACTTATCGTTGCAGGCGAGTTTTACACCTCACCCGAACCATATAAACATCTAATAAGAGAACATGGTCTGGAAGAAGACATTATTCTACATCCACATTTTGTACCTGACAGCGCAGTATCAAGATGGTTCTGTGCCTCGGATATTGTTGCCCAGCCCTACAAATCAGCCACACAGAGCGGGGTTACCCAGATAGGTTATCATTTTGACAGGCCAATGCTTG
Source organism: Bacteroidales bacterium (assembly GCA_034521735.1). Classification (GTDB taxonomy): domain Bacteria; phylum Bacteroidota; class Bacteroidia; order Bacteroidales; family VadinHA17; genus UBA9300. Next base: position 125,307 of record JAXHLX010000002.1, on the reverse strand, counting down.
TCAGTAATGTGGGAGGACTGTCTGAGATTATCCCTCACGGCAAAGCCGGATATGTTGTAAAACCCAACGCAAATGACGTGGCAGATGCACTGTTTGATTTTTTTGATAACAACAGGCAGGACGAGTTCACTGAAGGAATTCGTTCAGAAAAAAGAAAATACAGCTGGGAAAAAATGGTAAAGAATGTATATTTGTTATCGGAACAAATCAGATCCTCATGATAATTAGAAGCAAAGCACCACTACGATTAGGACTCGCAGGCGGAGGAACTGATGTCGCCCCTTATTCTGACCGTTATGGAGGTGCTGTCCTTAACGCTACCATCAACCTCTATGCCTATGCCACCCTTATACCAAGGAATGACGGGAAGATAATTATACATCTTATAAATAAATCACGGGTCATGAACCATGATGCTTCATTGATTCTTGATACTAAAAATGATGACAGCATCGCGACAGCGGTTTATAACCGCATAGTGAAGGATTTTACAGGCCACCCGCTGAGCTTTGATCTTATTCTTTACGTTGATGCTCCTCCGGGAACCGGACTGGGGACCTCAAGCACTCTTCTCGTAACTGTTCTGGGAGCCTTTGTTGAATGGCTAAGTCTGCCGCTTGGTGAGTATGATATTGCCAGGCTGGCATGGGAAATCGAAAGGAAGGATCTTTCAATGGATGGTGGCAAACAGGATCAATATGCAGCCACATTCGGAGGATTTAACTACATGGAATTCAATAATGGGAATGTTATTGTTAACCCACTGAGAATAAAGCCCATGTTAATGGATGAACTGTCACATAACTTCATTCTCTATTACACCGGTATAAGCAGGTTATCATCCAAAATAATATCCGAGCAGTCTGAAAATGTTAAGAATAGTTCCAAAAAGCCAATCGAAGCAATGCACAGGCTGAAAGAACAGGCCAGGTTAATGAAAGAAATCATTCTCAAAGGTGAGTTCGACGAAATAGGCCCGGCCCTGAACTTCGGGTGGAAATACAAAAAAGATATGGCAAAAGGAATATCAAATCAGGGTATTGATCTTATCTATGACACCGCCATTAAAAATGGTGCAAGCGGTGGTAAGATATCAGGTGCAGGAGGAGGAGGTTACCTCGTGCTTTATTGCCCGGGCGTAACAAAATATAATATGAATGAAGCTCTTTCTGCATATAAGGGACGCATAGAACCATTCGAATTCACTGAAAAAGGACTTGAGACATGGACAGTAAAGAACTCATAGAAGGTATTATCAACTATAAGCTTGAGCTATACAGAAACATGCTTGAATCCGGAGAAATAACTGAGAAATGCATTCTGGCCGCCAAATCAATAACAGCTGCCTACAGGAAGGACGGGAAAGTGCTTTTCTGTGGTAACGGAGGCAGTGCAGCTGATGCACAACATCTGGCTGCTGAGCTGTCAGGCAGATTCTACTATGACCGCAAGGCTCTCTATGCAGAGGCTCTGCATGTAAACACCTCATACCTTACAGCTGTGGCAAATGACATTGCCTACAGTGAAGTTTTTGCACGAATGGTGGAAGCCCGGGGAAGAAGAGGTGATATACTTGTCGCCCTTTCCACAAGCGGTAATTCAGAAAATATAATCAGAGCAGCCGAAACAGCCGGGGAAAAAAGGATGAACGTAATATCTCTTACAGGTAATAAAGGGGGCAGGCTAAAGAAGCTATCGCACCTGAACTTAAACATCCCCTCCACAGATACCCCCAGGATTCAGGAAATGCACATTACCCTGGGACATATTATCTGCCAGATAGTGGAACAAACATTATTTCCTGATGGTAAATGAAGCTATTATACTGGCCGGCGGACTGGGGACACGCTTAAGAGGTACTATCAGAGATATCCCAAAGGCAATGGCCCCGGTAAAGGGCAAGCCATTTATTGAATACCTCCTTACATACCTGGATCTGTCAGGCATAAACAGGGTAATATTATCAACAGGTCATCTTTCTTCTGTTATTAATGAACACCTCGGAGAAAATTTTGGCAATATACATATCAGCTATTCGGAAGAGAAAAAGCCACTGGGCACAGGCGGTGCAATAGCTCTTGCTGCACCTATGATAAAGGAAGACAAATTCTTTGTACTGAATGGTGATACCCTCTTCAAAACATCCCTGAAAAAGATGGCACATCAACACTCAGAAACAGGTGCAGATATAACAATAGCACTTAGAAAGATGGATGATATAAGCAGGTACGGAAATATTTCGATTAATGATAATAACAGGATACTCTCATTTTCTGAAAAAGAAAACCAAAAAGTGGAAGGAATGATAAACGCAGGTATATATTTAATAAACAAATCCGTATTAAAAATGGCGGTATTACCTGATATATTCTCTATAGAGAAAGACCTTTTTCCCATTCTGCTCAGAAAGTCGAATATTTATGGCTATACAGACAGTGCATATTTTATTGATATAGGAACACCTGCAGACTATAAAAAAGCACAGGATGAGCTATGACAGAAGGATAAATAATAATTGGAGCCTATTCCTCGACCGTGACGGCGTAATAAACAGAAAAATAAGCGATGGTTACGTTATGTCAATACACAATTTTGACTTCATTCCTGGAGCTATTGAAGCAATAAACATCCTGTCCGGCAGATTCAAACACATATTTATTGTCACAAACCAGCAATGCATTGGAAAAGGCCTTATCAGTATTGAAGAAGTATATAGGATACACCTTTACATGCTTGAACAGATTGAGAGCGCCGGTGGACATATTACAGATATTTTTATTGCTCCTTCTCTTGAAAAGGATAAAGATCCGTTAAGAAAACCGGGAACGGGGATGGCCCTGGAGGCTGTTAGTAAATACCCTGACACTGATCTCAGTAAGTCTGTGATGGCAGGTGATTCCGTTGCAGATATGTTATTCGGGAAAAAAACGGGTATGATAAATGTTCTTATCAGCCCGGAAACGATGTCAGATGAAAAACTATTTGACTACCGCTACAACAACTTACTGGAATTTGCACTGTCTCTTGACTGATTACCGAGGAAGCCCCCTCTTTTTATATCTTCTGCCACCATCCCGGGACTTATCATTTCCAGGCATTTATTTATCACATCTTTCCGTATACACGGTTTGGCGCCATAGACGGAACAGGGTCTGCATCCCAGCTCACTGTTGGGAGTCTGAATAATAATATGGCCCTGATCTCCCACCGGGGCAAAGCCCGTATCAGGATGAGTGCCTCCCCATATGCTTACAGTTGGTATCCCTGACAATGCCGCCATATGCATATTGGAGGAATCCATGCTTATCATAAACTGCATCCGGCTTATCAATGCCAGCTCAGTCTGCAGATCATAGCCTCCCGCTACTACAAGTGAATTAGGAAACTTGCCAGCCAGAAGCTCCAGGTCACCGGCTTCATCCCTTCCTCCAAAAAGCATAAAGAAAACTTTTTCCCTCTCAGTCAAAAGAGCCATCAGTGATTCCATTTTCCCCAGAGGCCACATCTTGGTCCTGTGTTTTGCAAAGGGTGAAACGGCTATCATCTTATGACCGGCCGGGTTACTGCTTGCTGTAATCTCAGCTGCTTCTTTTTCAGCTTTGCCCGACAGGCTGAAGGCAGGGATAAAAGGTTCACCCACTGAAAAGCCTGCCTTTGAAAAAACATCACGGTAGCGGTCAACAGTATGTGGAAGATCTTTTCTCAGCCGGTATTTTATAAATTCTTTTTTCTCCTTCCTTCCCTTGTTTATCCTGTATACGCTGGTACCCCTTAAAAGATATAATAAGTCCGAGAAGCCATGTACGCAGCACACTGTGCAGGTCTATCACCATCTTAATATTGTATAAGCTGTTTATCTCCCTGTACAGCCTGATAATACCGGGCAGACCTTTATGCCTGCCACCGGTTTCAGCACTGAACACCTCCAGCCCTTCAATATTACTGAAAAAACCTGCAAAGGAAGGCCTGGTTAAAACAAGCACCTTATAGCTGCCCGTATCTGCAGCCCTTATAACGGGAACGCTGAGGGCCACATCACCCATGGCAGATAGCCTTATCACCAGTATGTATTTCTTTTCAGCCATTTATCAGCTATAATCCTCGTATGATTTTTCTTCAATAAGATCAGAACCTGTTTGCCCGTTTATCATACGTTTGAGTTCCGCCCTGCGGTCATTGGTAAAATATACGGAACGGGCGGTCTCAATGAACTCCGCAGCGAAATCCCTGTTCTTCTCAAGCTCCCTGATCCTGTCTTCTATATCCCACAGCTTAAGATTAATATCATACAGCTCCCTGTATAAGGGATCATCTTTGCTAATTATACTTTTTACCGCAGCATCAAGAACCTTAAATTCTTTCCTTAGATTATCCAGTTTTTTTCTATCCTTTATTTTTGACAGTTTTATTTCAATAATAGTCAACTTATCAACTATCTCACCATCAGACACTTCAATTTTCATAAGTTTGAATATTTATTAGCATGAAAAGCCGGTAAAAATTTTAGTTTCCCTGCCTTTCATTTTTTACTCTTTTCTTAAGCCTGTAAATGTACCAAATTTTATTCTAACGGTAGCGGTCTACTGTGGATCTACATCGGAATATATCCTGAGTGCCGGATATTCTTTTTGCCGGTGTAATACCAGGATATTCCTGTTTATCAATTCTCTTATATATTTAAATGATTTACTCTTTTCGGTTTTCAGTAATATGGTTTTAATATACAGATTTTGTATCCTTGAATGCGGTGGAAATTCAGGCCCAAGGACCCTGCCCGGCAACGATTCCCTCAGGTTTGCTGCCATAATACCGGCTGCACTGTTGAGTGTATCACGGTCTTTATGTTTTAAATATATCCTTATAAGCCTGGTGAAGGGAGGATAAGAGAATTCCTTTCTTTCAGCCAGCTGGTTTTCGTACATTCCTTTATAGTCATTATTAATTATCTGCCTCATCACAGGATGATGAGGGTCTGATGTCTGTATAATCACCCTGCCCCGTGTTTTTCTCCTTCCTGCACGGCCGCTAACCTGCGAGGCCAGCTGGAAACACCTTTCATAAGCTCTGAAATCAGGATAAAACAGCATACCGTCAATATTGAGTATACCTACCACCGTTAGATTCTCGATATCCAGTCCCTTGGAGATCATCTGTGTCCCGATAAGTATATCTGTCTTTCCCGTTTCAAGATCATCAATAATCTTCTCCACCGATCCTCTGCGCCTGGTGCTGTCATAGTCCATCCTTTCAACTTTAGCATCAGGGAAAAGGATTGATATTTCATCTTCCACTTTTTCGGTACCGAATCCTCTCAGGCTGATATTGGTTGACTGGCAACTGGCACAGCTGTCCGGCAGCTGTTCTGTTGACCCGCAATAATGACAGTATAAGCGCGCTGTATTCTTATGATAGGCATAATTTACCGAGCAGTTAGGACATACCGGTGTCCATCCGCAGTCGGCGCAGATAATGAAATGCGCAAAGCCCCTGCGATTACGAAAAAGGACTATCTGTTCTCCCTTACCCAGTGCTTGATCAATTGCCTCAATCAGCTCTGGTGTAAAGTGAGATATCATCATCTTTTTACGGTATGCCTCTTTTGAATCGGCCAGTATGATCTCCGGCATATTTATATCACCGTACCTGCGGTCCAGGTGGGCATATCCATATTTCCCGGTAAGAGCATTATACATTGATTCAACAGAGGGTGTTGCCGATCCCAGCAATACCCTGGCACCGCTGATATGGGCACGCATAATTGCAGTATCTCTTGCATTATACCTGGGAGCAGGATCAAACTGCTTATAGGAACTGTCATGTTCCTCATCTATAATCACCAGTCCCAGATTATTAACAGGAAGAAACACTGACGACCTGACACCCAGTAATATACTGTATTCTTCCAGTCCGGATGCACCGCTCACCCTCCTGTAAACCTCGGCTTTCTCATTATCATTGAGGCCTGAATGATACACTCCCACAAGCTTGCCGAAATTATTTCTTAAGCGGTTAATTATCTGGGTGGTGAGAGCTATCTCAGGCAGCAGGTACAAAACCTTCTGACCCCTCTTAAGGGTATCCTCTATGAGATGGATATAAATCTCTGTTTTCCCGCTGGAGGTAACACCATGAAGGAGCACCGTACCCTTCGTACTGAAACCCAACAGCGCCTGCTCATAAGCTTTCTTCTGAGAGCTGCTAAGCTCTTTTATCGCGGCTTTTCTCTTTGTACTTACAGGGAACCTGGAAACCTCCACCTCAACGGATCTGAAAATACCGGCTTCCGTCAGTTTATCAAGCACGGAAGCCGAGGTATCTGATTTTTCAAGCAATCGTTTTTTTGAGACAGGCACAGCTTTAATCTCTCCGTCGCCGGATATCATATCAAGATAGGTGTTCAACAGCCTTTGCCTTGCCGGAGTCTTTTGCATGCTGTCCAGCAAGTCATTCATCTTATTGTCTGGAGAGTCATCCACCAGGGCGATTTGTGTTTCTGTTTTTCTTTTGAAGTATCTTTTGCTGTCAGTGGCCAGCAATGAGGAAGGGATAGCTGCATTCATCACTTCTCCGGGACTGCAATGGTAATAATCACTTACCCACTGCCATAACAACAGCTGCTCTTCTTCCAGAAAGGGTTCATTGGCGCTAAGCCGGATAATATCTTTTACAGTATTCAGGTCAGGCTTATTATTATGCAGTCTGAAAACTATGCCGGTGTAACTGTTCTTTTTACCAAGAGGTACGATAACAGCGCTTCCCCTTACAATATTATCTTCTATCCCGGAGCCCACCCTATAGGTGTATAGCCTGTCCACGGACAGGGGGAGGATAATATCGGCATACAGATCATCTGGCATAGCTCCAATCTTAATAATTTAAAAATAGTCATAAATAATATGACTGAATAATTACATGGGCATTGTTAAAAAAATTTATTTGACTAATGTGGCTTACAGGATATGCCATGCATGAATAACGAAAAATCAGGGTCCATACGTTTTAATGATGTGCTTAAGCGGACTGCTTATAATCTATGAAGGCTGTCTGGTTTCCAGTCCTGACTTATAAGGGTCTCATCCAACTTTTTTCCTTTTCCTTAAAAGAAGAGGCATCAACAGGCCTGTATGGGATAGTAAAGAAGAACTCTGATCCCTCGCCTTTAACAGACTCAACCCATAAGAATCCGTCCATATTCTCTGCTACTTTGCGTGCCATGGTGAGTCCTATACCCAGTCCTTCAAAAGAGCGGTGATGACCGTTCTCTTCCTGCCTGAATTGCTCAAATATTGTTTTCAGGTTCTTCTTGCTTATACCAATGCCGGTATCTTTTATGGTAAACATAACAGAGGAGCCTGCCATAAGTGAACGCAACTCTATAGAACCCTCCCTGGTAAATTTAACGGCATTATCAACCAGGTGCCTGAAAATACGTTTAAGCCACAGGTCATCTGTATAAACAATATCCTTGTCATCGCTCAGTCCTTTTTCAGCACTGAAGGCAATAGTCTTCCCGCTGCGCCTGATTAAATTTTCTGCATATTCACTGGCATAATCCATGATTGAATTTATCTTTACCGCTTGATACCGTATTTCTATCTCATTATTTTCCAGCCGGCTAAGATCAATTATATCTGTAATAATCTGCAATAGTTTCTCTGTGTTCTGGTTAAGATATCCCACATATTCATCCCTCATCTCCGGACTGGAGCTTACATCCTCAAGCAGGTTTGCAAAACCGACAATACTGTTGAGGGGGGTTCTTATCTCATGTGATATATTAGCAAGGAATGCAGACTTCAGCCGGTTACTTTCCTCCGCCTTTTCTTTTGCAATAATCAACTGATCCTGTGTAAGCTTCAGCGAGCTTATATCCCTTGAAATGGATAATATCCCGAGGGCAGAGCCAGTCTCATCCTTTACCTCCACAAGCTTTGTTGAAAGAACAATATATTTACCGTTTTTATGCTTCAGCCTTATCTCCGATTCATAGGATCCTCTCTCTTTTATTGCTTTTGTCCTTTGTGTATGAAAACCGGAATCACCGGGATGGATAAAACGTTCGTCATTCAGTAAATCAACCAGCTCTTCAGTTTCAGATTCAAGTCCGATAATGGAATATATTGCCGGATTCAGAAATTTAACAGTCCAATCAGTATTATAAAAGATAACACCGTCATCGGCTGAGTCCAGTATAATCCTGTACAGCATCTCAGAATTAGCCAGTTCCCTGGCAATGGTATCATTTTGTTCCAACAGCTCCCTGTTAAGCTTTTCAAGATTACGATTGGAGCTCTCAATTTCTTCCGCTTTGGATTTCAGCTCCAGGTTTATCTTTTTTCTTTTCCTGAGAACAATAATATTAAGGGTGATAAAAACGGCCAGTGCACTTATCAGTGTTAAAAGGAACTCCAGAATATAGGGTGGCATGGATTCCATAAAATCGAAGGACCGGCCGGCCATAAGGATCAGAATTTTATCAAAAATATTCAGTATTGCCATACCGGACGGAATAAGTTATTATAATAATCTCTTAATAAAACAATTAAGACTAATTTTGAAAGTCCAGGCTTCATATTAAAACGACTGCCATATCATTTAATGCATGTTAAGAAAACCAGACAGTATTATTTCTTAAAAAGTATTAATTTTACCTGACCGGCAGGATTAACAGCTGCCAACCTGTAAAACAGAACATAATATAAAATTATTAATTAATCCTGACTGTCACAACCAAAAAGCTTAAATATTGTTAAAATATAAACATTTCATTTATGGAATCAGCAGAGAGAGAATATAAAAATAATGAGATAACGGTATACTGGAAGCCTTCATCATGTATTCATGCTTCGGCATGTACCAATGAACTGCCGGCGGTTTTTGACACTGAGCGCAGGCCATGGGTAAAAATGGATGCTTCGGAAACTGAAAAAATCATTGAGGTTGTTGATAAATGCCCGGTTGATGCACTCACATGGAAATATAACGATGATGAGCAAAACAAGGATGTGGGTATTGAGCATCCTAACCATATAAAAAACATGAGACGGTCCCTGCTGAAAAAAAGGACTGCTGAAGCAGATCAGCGGGTAACAATAAATATCATGGAGAACGGACCTTTTGTTATCGCCGGTGGTTTTCTTCTTGAAAGGGAAAATTCTACACGCTCAAAATTCAGCGGTACGGTATCCCTTTGCCGCTGCGGAGAAAGTAAACTGAAACCCTTCTGCGACGGCACCCACAGGACTATTAAATTCAAATCTTAATAAATTAAATGATGCAGGATAAATCAAAAACACCCCTTATAACTATAATCAGGAACGGTCCTCTTAAAGTTGCCGGCAGCTTTACCTTGCTGAAAGAAAATAATTTTCCTGTTGAATCAGGCTCAGAAGTATATCTTTGCAGATGCGGAAAATCATCAAAAAAACCTTTCTGCGACGGATCACACAGAAAAGACTGATAGCTTTTAAGCCGCACAGCCACTCTGTGAATATCCACTAATAAACAGCATAACTGAAGAAGCACATGAAGCTAAAAGTAAATTCGGAGATAGGCGTTCTTGACGCTGTCATCATCCATACTCCCGGTCCGGAGGTTGAAAACATGACTCCCAAGAATGCAGAGCGTGCCCTTTACAGTGATATACTGAATCTCTCGGTTGCAGGTGAAGAGTACAGCCAGTTCAGTGGCGTACTTAAAAAAGTATCCCCTACCTACGAGGTAAAAGACCTCCTTACGGAAAGCATTTCTGACACAGAGGCCCGCAACAGCCTGGTAAGAAAAGTTTCCCGCGGAGATAATCAACTACTGTCAAGACTCGACGCACTGGATAATAATCATCTGGCTTCTGCACTTATTGAAGGATTGCCGATTGAAAGAAATAATCTCACCAAATTCCTCAGTAAAGACAGGTTTGAGCTGAGGCCTTTGCATAATTTCTTCTTTACCCGCGATTCAGCAGTGGTCATAGGCGAATCTGTGCTTATAGGGCAAATGGCCAGTAAGGTAAGGCAGAGGGAGGCTGATATTATGAACACCATTTTCAGCTATCATAAAGACTTTAAGACAAGAATTCTGAACCCTGAATACCTGTCCGGCAACTGCTCAGCCTGCACTTTTGAAGGCGGCGATATACTTATTGCCAGGGATGATATCATGCTGGTGGGCAATGGTGTCAGAACGAGTACGGAAGGTATTGACAGGTTAATTGAGGAATCGACAAGGTTCACAAGAGACAGGTTCCATATTATTGTACAGGAGCTTCCGTATTCACCGGAATCATTCATTCATCTTGACATGGTCTTTACCATGCTGGATAAAGATCTGTATATGGCTTTCGATCCCATTATACATAAAAGCAATAAATATCAGACGGCAAAAATCACTATCGAGAATAAAAAAGTGGCATCAATCAGCGAGGTTGATAATATACCATCGGCACTGAGGGACCTCGGGATGGATCTCAGTCCGGCCATCTGCGGCAGCAGCAATGATATATGGGTACAGGAGCGTGAACAGTGGCACAGCGGCGCCAATTTCTTTGCCCTGGCCCCCGGCAAGCTGATAGGCTATATAAGGAACAGTCACACCCTCGATGAACTGTCAGCCAAGGGGTTTGAGATTATCAGGGCCAGGGAGCTTATTGAGAATAAGGTTAATATCAATGACTATGACAGGTGCATCATTGGTATTGAGGGATCAGAGCTGGCCCGCGGTGGCGGAGGGGCCCGGTGCATGACCATGCCCCTTGTCCGGCAGGCAGTAAGCTGGTAATATCAGGCTATCAGCTCTTTAACCCTGACAGCAGCATCCTCAAATGATACTGCTGAGTATACCTGCAGCCCTGAATTATCGATTATCTCTTTAGCCTCTTCAGCATTTGTCCCCTGCAGTCTGACTATAACGGGAACAGGCAATGATCCTATTGATTTGCAGGCTTCAACAACACCGTTTGCCACCCTGTCGCACCTTACAATGCCTCCGAAAATATTTATAAGTATTGCCTTTACATTTGGGTCCTTAAGTATTATCCTGAATCCTGCTTCCACCGTTTCAGCACTGGCAGTGCCCCCTACATCAAGGAAGTTGGCAGGATTGCCACCCGATAACTTTATCAGGTCCATGGTAGCCATGGCAAGACCGGCGCCGTTAACCATGCATCCAACGTTACCATCGAGCTTAACAAAATTAAGATTATATTCACCGGCTTCAAGCTCCGTAGGGTCTTCTTCGGACAGGTCTCTCATAGCCATAATATCCTTATGCCTGAACAGGGCACTGTCGTCAATGCTGGTTTTGCAGTCAATAGCAAGAATCTTATTATCACTTGTCTTAAGTACCGGGTTAATCTCAAGAAGCTGGGCATCACTGTTTATAAAGGAATCATAAAGTCCGGGAACAAATCTCAGCATATCCTTGTATGCATCACCCTTCAGTTCCAGGTTAAAGGCTATCCTTCTTGCCTGGTAGGCCTGTAAACCCACACATGGATCAATATACTCCCTGAAGATCAGCTGAGGTGTTTTTTCCGCCACTGACTCAATGTCCACGCCTCCTTCAGGTGAATACATAATAACATGCCTGCCTGTGTCGCGGTCAAGCAGCACCCCCATATAATACTCTTCCGGTTCTGACTCACCCGGATAATAAACATTCTGAGATATTAATACTTTATTTACTTTTTTGCCTTCAGGTCCGGTCTGGTGTGTGACAAGCTGCATTCCCAGGATTTTTGCAGCCAGCTCTTCAACCTCACTAAGAGATTTGGCTATAAGCACACCACCGCCCTTGCCTCTTCCTCCTGCATGGATCTGGGCTTTAACAACAAACTTATCCGATCCGAATTTTGATTTAAGCTGCTCTGCAACCATTACAGCCTGTTCGGGTGTTTCAGCAACAAAGCCTTCTGCAATACGGACATTATTGTTTTTCAGGATTGATATTCCCTGGTACTCGTGAATATTCATAGGTTTAAAATATTTTATATTTAATTACTAACTTCTTTTATGGGAGCACTGCGTCCGTTTCATTTTCGTCTTACCCCGTTCATTAAACGACAGCCAAATTACATTTTTTTTCTCTATTTTAGTAAAAAATGCTGATGTTATGCGCAAGCTTAAAATGTCGGAACTGGATAGAAAGACAGCCGAGGAATTCCGGCGATCGGACAAGAGTCCGTTTACCATTATACTCGATAATGTAAGGAGCCTGAATAATATCGGCTCGGTATTCAGAACAGCTGATTGCCTCAAGGCCGAAGCTGTATATTTATGCGGCATCACGGCAACACCACCCCACCGCGATATCCACAAGACGGCTCTTGGTGCCACTGAGTCAGTAGAATGGCATTACTATAAAGAGACAGCAGAGGCGGTGAATGAGCTGAAATCAAAGGGATATAAGATATTATCCCTGGAACAGGCTGAGGGATCTGTATATCTGCAGGATTTCATTCCTGGCATAAAGGACAAATACGGCCTGGTCTTCGGCCATGAAGTAAAGGGTGTACAGCAGGAGATTATCGATATGTCAGATCTTTGCCTGGAGATACCCCAGTTCGGAACCAAACATTCATTTAACATATCGGTCAGCGCAGGAATTGTCTTATGGGATCTCTTCTCGAAAGTTTATTACGGCAGCCGGTAATAAAAAAATGGTGTCCCGCCGTGGGACACCATTCAATTTTTACAAATATTATTATTTACTGTATCAATGAAGTGAATTCACTGTCATTAAAGAATTTGGCAAATTCAATATCATCGGCAGCATATTCTTTCCAGTTGGCATCAAATTCAATAGCTTCACGCAGACCGTTAAGCATATAATCCTTGTTATCCATCCTTGCACCGATTACTGCTTTCAGATAAGAGCCTACAGGACATTCCTCATCCATATTATCCAGCATATTCTTGGCTTTACTGAGATCATCTTTAAGCACATGTGCCAGCGCATTATTGAATGAAGGCTCATTGGCAAAGTAGTTAACAGCTTTGTCATATTCACCATTAATGATGGCTATGGTACCAAGCCCGAATTTGGACTCATCGGTTGAGCTGGTCATTGATGTAAAGTACTCCTCAGCTTCCTCAATATTGCCTTCTTTCAGTGCAACAAATCCGAGGTTATTCTTAACAACATCGATATTCTTTAAGGCTTTGGCCTTTTCAAAAGCAGCTTTGGCATCGCTTACATTACCGAGTTTAAGCGAGACAGCACCAATATTATTATGTGCTCTCAGGCATTCGGGCACCTGCTTTGCAGCAATCTGGTAATACTTCAGCTGCTCATCAAGGTCGTCAGTCAGTGTGGCTGCATACAGCAGTTCCTCAAGTTCAAGAACTGTAGGATCGGAATTGATCTGCTCAAGTATTTCCACGTCTGATCGCCCAATCTTATTAACGTTAACAATAAGCTTTGACCTTCTTAACTGGGGAAGAATATCATCCTTAAGGACCTCGAAGGTGGTTGCCATATTCTTTATCTCCTGCTCACGCACCGCGGAATCCGAGTACATTGAAAGCACTCGCAGAATCATGTCCTTATTTTCAATATTTGAGTTTTCCACTTTCTCCTTAAAGCCTTCCCAGTCTTCGGATGTGGTTTCAGTGTTAACGAAACTCTCTTTATTGATATCTTCTATCCCGGCTTTTTCAAATTCGCGCATTATATATTTTCTTGCTGACTCCAGCCTCTTTCCTGAAAGATTCTCGTTAAAGTCAAGCGGACCGTCAGGTGATGCATAAGCGCTTACAAGCATATCCACAAACTCAAGGTCTTCTGATCCTTTGACTGTTTCAAGATATTCCTTCATAGCCGCAATATCCTCGGCCTTCAGCTCTTCATTCCTGATAAAGGCCCTGTTAATAAGATAATGTATATCAGCCATCTTATCATCAGCAATAATACGCTTGTAAGTTATCAGACATCATAATTGGTCTGGCAGGTTTTTGAACAAGTGTTGATGTAGCTATTACACCATCAGCAAGTTTTGTCGGCTCAAAATCAACTGATTTCCCTTTCCTTGTGGCTGTAATTCTGAGCATCAATTCTGATTTCCGCATAGCCTCATCAAAAGGAATTGAGCTATTATAGCTGAAATTTCCGCCTGAACTGGTAATTACTTCATTATTTTCCTGAACATTTTCTCCCTGCAGTGTAACATTTTCAAACTGTGTTTCCCCACCGCCATAAACAAGCACCGGAGTTCCTTCCAGTATAGTGTTCTTATCGAAATAATCTTCAGGGAAAGTGCCTTTTATGGTCAGGTCGACAGTCCCTGCGTGTGTTTCAAGCACCTCGGGAATAACTTCGTATCTCACCTGGTCGGCATTGTCTTTCATCTTATTCAAACCACTGCAGCCGGAAAGAACAGCTGCGGCAATAATGAGAATAAAATAGCTTCTGATTTTTTTCATGGTAACAAATATTAATTTATTTAATTGTTGATCAAGTATTAACAAGCACAATAATGCAAATTTAATAAAAAAAATACAGAATATGTAGCAGTTTGGCTCTAAAATTATCTTAAAATAGCCCTGTTTATGCCTTTATCGTGCTTTTTTTCAAATATTGTCTCAAGTATTTTAGAATAATCCTCTTTCTCATTCACAAAATCAATATTATTAATATCGAGAATAAGGTAAGTATGCTGCGGATTTTGCCTGAACCAGCTGAAATAGCTTTTTTGTATTTCAAGCAGGTACTTCTCGTCTATTGCCGCTTCATATTCCCTTCCCCTGAGGGCAATGTTTTCTAAAAGACGCGGTACTTCAACGTGCAGGTATATATAAAGGTCGGGTTTTGGCAGCGACTGGTATATTATATTAAATAAGCTGCGGTAAAGCTTAAATTCATCCTCCTCGAGAGTAGCCGATGCAAACACTATTGATTTCATAAAATAGAAGTCGGCTACTGTAAAGGGACTGAAGATATCAATATTGCCTGTCTCATTTTTCAGCTGCATATATCTTTCAGCCAGAAAAGACAGTTCAAGGGGGAATGAATATCTGCCGGGATCTTTATAAAACTTTGGAAGGAAAGGGTTATCTGCAAAGCGCTCCAGTATAAGCCTGGCATCAAAAGTATCGGATATCATCCTGGCGAGGCTGGTTTTACCAGCCCCTATATTGCCCTCTATAACAATATACCGGTAATCATTTTCGCTTTCTGCCCTCATAGTCTATAAAAATAACCAATAATGCCCGGAAAGATAAAAGTTTCTAAACTTAAAAGCCAAATAAATACGGGCAATGCCTGTAATAAAGCATTGCCCGTATTATTCTTTCCGGTCTTTATCTGCAGTTATCTGCGAGAGCCTCTTCCACGGTCGCTTCCCGGACGCCTGTCCTGGCGACGGTCGTCATCCCTGTGCCTCCTGTCACCTCTGTCACCACCTCTGTCACCACCTCTGTCCTGACTGTCATCATTAGGATCTTTTGGCGGCCTTGGCAGCAGTGCCTTGCGTGATAATTTCAGCTTGCCCGACCTCGGGTCAATATCCAGCAGCTTAACCTCAACCTCATCTCCTTCTTTCAGGACATCCTCAACTGTATCGATCTTATGCCATTCTATCTCGGAAATATGCAACAGTCCTTCCTTGCCAGGTATTATCTCGACAAAAGCACCAAAGCTGACAACTGAGACTACCCTTCCTTTATAGGTCTTGCCTATCTCGGGAACTTCTATTATCCTGTTTATGCGGTTGAGGGCTTCGGTTATACCCTCCAGGTTATCACCGAAAATATCAACCACACCCATCTGATCAACTTCTTCCACAACTATGGTGGTCTCTGTCTCTCTCTGTATCTCCTGTATTACTTTTCCACCCGGACCAATAATTGCTCCGATCATATCTTTGGGAATAATGATCTTCTCTATCCTCGGGGCATGCGGTTTAAGGTCGGCGCGCGGCTCCTTAATGGTTTCCTCCATCTTATCCAGTATATGCAACCTCCCTTTGCGGGCCTGATCAAGGGCCTCGGCAAGCACTTCATAGGGCAGTCCGTCAACCTTTATATCCATCTGTGTTGCTGTTATTCCGTCCCTGGTACCTGTCACTTTAAAGTCCATATCGCCCAGGTGATCCTCATCTCCGAGTATATCAGAAAGAACGGCATATTTTCCGCTTTCAGTATCGGTTATCAGTCCCATCGCTATACCTGACACTGCCTTCCGCATTTTTATACCTGCATCCATCAGTGCCAGTGAGCCAGCGCACACTGTAGCCATACTGGAAGAACCGTTTGATTCAAGTATATCAGAGACCACTCTTATGGCATAGGGATTATCATCATCGTGCGGCATCATATTCTTAAGAGCCCTGCGGGCCAGGTTACCATGTCCTACCTCGCGGCGGCTTGTGCCCCTTTCAGGCCTTGCATCACCTGTTGAGAAAGGCGGGAAATTATAATGAAGAACAAACTTTTCCGTTCCCCGGAAAAGCACCTCGTCTATCATTTTCTCATCCAGCTTGGTACCCAGTGTCACACTTGTCAGCGACTGTGTCTCGCCCCTGGTAAAAAGAGCTGAACCATGAGCTGCGGGCAGGGTATCCACCTCACACTCTATCGGTCTTATCTCGTCTGTTTTCCTTCCGTCAAGCCTCAGCTTCTCATCAAGCACCATTTTGCGGGCTGCCTCCTTATGCACATCATGAAAATACTTACCCACAAGCTTCTCATCCACCTCATCCTCTTCGGTGAACTGAGACATAAAGTCCTCAAGCACCTTGTCCAGCTCTTCTGATCTCTTATGCTTATCGGCTAACCTTTTGGATACAACATCATAGACCTTCTTATAAGTCTCATCCCATACTTTCTTTTTCAGATCTTCATCATTCTCTTCATGACCGTACTCACGTGTCTCGGTGGCACCAACCATCTCGGCCAGTTCCAGCTGCGCCCTGCAATGCTTCTTTATCTCTTCATGGGCAAATTTAATAGCCTCCAGCATTACATCTTCGGATACTTCTTTCATCTCCCCTTCTACCATAAGTATATTATCACTTGTTGCTGCAACAATAATATCCAGGTCTGCATTCTTTATCTGACTGATCAGGGGGTTTATATGAAATTCACCGTCTATGCGGGCCACCCTCACTTCAGAGATAGGTCCTCCAAAAGGAATATCAGATACGGTCAGTGCCGCTGAAGCTGCCAGTCCGGCCAGTGCATCCGGCATCACTTCCTCATCGGCCGACACCAGGTTAATGGTTACAAAAGTATCGGCATGGTAATCCTCCGGGAAGAGGGGACGTAAGGCGCGGTCTACCATCCTTGCAATAAGCACTTCGTAATCCGAAGGCCTGGCTTCGCGCTTCAGAAATCCGCCCGGAAATCTTCCGAGTGAAGCATATTTCTCCTTATAATCAACTGAGAGAGGCATAAAGTCAACATCCTGCCTTGCCTCCCTGGCAGATACTACAGTGGCAAGCAACATAGTGTTGCCCATTTTTAACAGTACAGAACCATCGGCCTGCCTGGCCATTTTGCCTGTTTCAAGTGTTATCGTCCTTCCATCGCTGAGGTCGATAGTTTTTTCAAATTTTTTAAACATAGTTTTATTATCCTTATATTAAGGTCACGAAATTACGCAAATAAAATAAAAAAAGGCAATCTGAAATTGCCTTTTTGAATTATTGCTTATTTACGCAGCTTCAATGCTTTAATGATTTCACGGTATCGTTCGATATCCTTTCCTTTAAGATAGTCCAGTAACCTGCGGCGTTTGCCTACAAGACTGACAAGGGCCCTCTGTGTACTGAAGTCCTTCTTGTTTTTCTTAAGATGATCGGTAAGATGGCTGATCCTGTATGAGAATAAGGCTATCTGGCCTTCGGCACTACCGGTATCCATTTCTGAATCGCCATAACTTTTGAATATTTCCTGCTTCTTATCTGTTGTTAAGTACATATCCGTCAAATAAATATTATTAGTTTTCAGAATCACCTGTCTGAATTTGGACTGCAAAGATATAATTTTTTTATCAATAAAATCAAACATAATACAAAAAAAGAGTATTGTTTAAGCTCCATTCTTGACGGGCAATATACAAGTGGGGTTCAAGCTGTTTAAATTACTGTACGGCACCACAAATAATAACACTCCGTCTATAATAAAGACGCATAAATCATGCCGTCAGTTGCGTAAAAAGTCAATTTTCTGCGACCATTCGTCAAAATTTTTCAATGTTTGGTCAAACATATATACCAAATTATAGCTGTTGCAGATAAAATCAGCTATGAGGGGGAGGGCCCGGACCTTCGTCTGACTTATAAAAGGGTTTTGTTGATTGCGTCTGCTACTATCATCTTTTGCAGCGATATACTCAAATGGACCGGACGTAAATACCGGCTAAAAAATTAAGGGAAGCTAATCAGAATTATTAACCGGTAGCGAGAAACTTATTTTTGTGCCTTTACCTTCTTTACTTTCTATTTTCATATCCCCCTTATTTTTCTCCACAAACTCCTTGCAAAGTATCATTCCAAATCCGTTGCCTTTTTCATTCTCAGTTCCCGGTGTTGTAAATCCTGCTGAGATATCAAAAATCTTACTCATGTCTTCTTCTTTTATCCCCACTCCTGTATCTTCAACAGAGATAAGCACTTCCCCATTCGCCCTTTTTTCTGACTTTAGAGTGACAGTACCGTTTTTTGGCGTGAATTTTACGGCATTGGTCAGGAGGTTTCTTGCCACCGTTGCAATCATATCTTTGTCGGCATAAAAAAAGTGATCATCTGATGTATTATTGCTGATGAGTATATTTTTTTGGGCTGCCATTGACCGGACAGGTTCTATTGACTTTTCGATAAAAGGCTTTAGCTTAGCCTTTTGGGCTTGTATTTTTCTTTCATCCGACTGCAGCCGGGCCCAATCGAGAAGGGTTTCCATTAATTCCACCGTGCTCTTTCCACTGTTCACACAGGTGTTCAGTAGATGCCTTTTCTCCTCATCGTTAAAATCATTAAAACCATCATTGAGTAATTCAAGCAGGGAAACAACAGTTTTTACCGGTCCCCTTAAATCGTGCGAAAGCAAAGCAATTAAACGTTCTTTGGCATGGTTGGCATCCTGCAATCTCGCATTTATTCTCGCCATCTCTGCATCTTTTTTCTTTAGCTCCAGGAGGATGTTGTTCCGCTCAATCGCATGAGTAATGGCATCTGTAAGCACACGGGCACTGGTTAACCCCTTGATAATATAGCTTTGTGCTCCCATATTAATTGCTAACCGGCCTGTTTCATCATCGTCGAGACCTGTAATAACCAAAATGGGAATATGGTTCACTTTTTCAAGCATTGCTTCCAGCGCTCCCAGTCCCTGGCTGTCGGGTAAGCCAAGATCCAGCAAAACAATATCAGGATCATCCTTTTGTACCAGTTCAAGTCCCTCCCCTAATGTTTCTGCATTGGTAAGGCTAAAATTAAATCGCTTACTTTCCAGTAAAAGCTCTTCCATCAGCATTACATCGCCCGGATTATCCTCTACCAACAGAATGTTGAGTTTTTGCTCCATTCTCAATATTATTTTTTGGGCAGAGTTACAATACTTATCCAAAAATCTTCGATGTTGTTTACCACTTCAATAAACTTATCGAGATCGAGGGGCTTGGAGATATAACAGTTTGCATGAAGGTTATAGGATTTTATAATATCCTCCTCCGCTTTCGATGTCGTAAGAATGACTATCGGGATACTTCTTAGATCCTTGTCTTCCTTTACAATTTTCAGCACTTCGCGACCGTCCACCCTGGGCATATTCAAATCAAGCAGTATTAAATCAGGACGCGGCATATCCTGGTATTTTCCTTTTTTGTAGAGAAAATCCAGTGCTTCCTGTCCGTCAGAAACAGTAAACAAACGGTTTTTCATCTTGCTCTCTTCCAGCGCTTCTATAGCCAGATCAGCATCTCCGGGGTTATCTTCCGCAAGCAGGATATCAATTGATTTTAGTTTTTCCAGTTTCTCTTCTCTCTTCATAATTTCTACTATTGGTTGTTTTATTTTTGAGGCCTCACAATGTATGTTTTTTTAATGTAAAATAGAAAGTTGTTCCTTTATTCTCCTCAGATTCAAACCATATTTCGCCTTCGTGGCGTTGAACAATCCTTTTACAGATGGCCAGCCCTATGCCCGTACCCTTGTAATGAGTGGTGCCGTGCAGGCGCTGAAAAATGACGAATACTTTTTCTTTGAATTTTTCATCAATACCAATACCGTTATCTTTTACCCTGAACAGCCAGTTATTTTTTTGCTCGCTGGCATCAATTTCGATAAACGGTTTCTCATCCGGCTTACTGAACTTTAAGGCATTGCCGACAAGGTTCATGAATAAGCGCTCAATCTGGCCGGAATCGGCATTAATAAGCGGTAATTTGCCTGTTTTAATCCGGGCGCCGGTTTCATCTATCCGTGCCTCAAGGCTTTTCAGGGCATTTTTTACTACCTCGTTGGTATCGGTTATGGTGAATTTATCACCACGGGTGGATATACGTGAAACGTCAAGCAGGTCGTTTATCAGGTTTTGCATACGTTTGGCGCCGTCTACTGCATAATAAATATATTTATTGGCGCGCTCGTCCAGTTGATCTTTGTAGCGGCGCTCCAGCAACTGGGTATAGCTTGCCACCATGCGCAGAGGCTCCTGTAAATCATGCGAGGCAACATAAGCAAACTGTTCCAGCTCTTTGTTCGAGCGCTGGAGGTTTTCCATCGAAACTTTTAGTTGCTCCTGGGCCCTTTGCAATTCGGTAATATCCATAATACTTACAAGCACCTGTCCGTGCTGCCGCTCCTGTGCCGGGAAGGCCATCCGCAACATAGCATTTATCATATTACCTTTGACTGTGTTGAGTTTCATCTCTGCTTCGTACACCCTTTTCCCTTCGGCCAGAGCAACCAATTCGTTAATAAATACGGGCAGGGTATCTTCGGTGGCAAAAACAACTTCAAGCGATTTCACAAGGTCATCCTTGCTTTCCGCCTCAAACATTTCCAATGTGGCCTTGTTTACATCGTTAACCACTACTTTTGTAAGTGCTTTATTTACAAATTGCCTGTTTTCACTGAAGTATTTCTTATAGTCTTTTACCCCTTTCTTTTTCAGCTTATAAATCATTTCCATGATTTCTGTCCAGTCTTCTTCCCACAATGAAACAGGGGAGCCTGAAAATACATTCCGGAATTTCTCTTCGCTTTCCAGTATTGCCTTTTCAGTTTCAACACGGTTGACATAAATGGATACATTACCGGCAATTGTTTTCAGAAGTTCCTTTTCTTCTTCAAGAAAAGGCATTTTTGACTGCTGGCTGTCAGCATCGACAATACTTACCTTAATATAGCCCCTTTCCTTGTCGTTTACCATAATATTTTCCAGCAGATAATATTCGCTCTCCCCTGACCCCTTTCTTTGATAGTTAGTGTCATCGAGCATAATCTCTGCTACTGTTTTTTCAGGGTAATGCCAGCCTTTGGGAATAAAGCGGATAATCTTTTTCATGACCCCCGGTACATCCTCCCGGGTATTTTTGATAGACTCATTTACTTCATAAAGGCAGGTGAGTTCCTTCATCCTTTTATTGAGCTCATTAAGAACTTGATCTTTTTCCCTTTCAGCTTTTTTACGCTGCGAAATATCCAGACCAACCCCCAATAGATGTGGTTTTCCTTCCAGCTCAATAGTATGACCGGTAAAGTAGAAAGGTGTGGGGATTTCACCTTTTAACATAAAATCTGCCTCAACGCTAATTTTCCCTTCTTTAAAAGTAGTTTCAACGGCTCTGGTAACTTTTTCTTTATGGTAATCAGCAAAATAATCCAGGGGTGATTTTTCGGCAATTTCTTCCGCCGTGAAGCCGGATAGTTCCTCCAGCATATTATTCCATTTAAGATATTTCCCCTGCTCGTTAAACAGGTAGAATATTCCGGGGAGTGCATTGATAACCATTTCGCTATACTCCTTCTCCTGTATAATGACCTCTTCTGCTTTTCGTTGTTCCGTAACATCGATAAAAGTGGCAAGAAGTTTTTTTCCGAATGTAATACCTGCAATAATTATTTGTCGTACATCGCCATTTTTGCAGGTAACATGATAAACATCCGATTTAATGTCAGTGCCGTTTTCAATGGAAAACTGAACTGCCTCATTCCAGTTTTTTATTGCCCATTCGCGATATTTTTTATCCGGGTAAGCCTTCTCCCACCAATGACTGATTGTAGGGATATCTTCGAGTGTCCAGCCCAGATCCTTTTTAAAACGATCGTTCATGGATTCGATTTTGCCGTCTTCCTCTACATGACAAAGTGGAATGGAAACTGAATTAAAAAGGTTGCGGAATTTTTCTTCACTCTCCCGGATTTTTTGATGCTGTTCTGCCAGTTTCGATATATCATGAAAAATGCCCAGAATATAGGGCTTGTTTTCAATTTCAACCATCGAAACTTTAATCTCCACCGGTTTCCGTTTGCCCGCCCTGGTAAGTATTTCGGAATCCAGTGAAATATTTGGCTGGTTTAGCAAGTTCTTGAATCTCTCTTGTTGCTCCAGCATTATTTCTTCCGGATGCAGTTTCGATTGGTGCATCCCAATCATTTCGTCGCGACTCATTTCCATCAACCGTTCAGCGGCAGGATTAACATCATGTAACAAACCGGTTTCCGGATCAGCAATGAAAACTGCGCTCGGATCGTTCTCAAACAGCCCTTTAAATTTTTTCTCACTCTGCCTGATGTATTCCTCTGCTTCCTTGCGTTGGGTTATATCGCTGATTGCAGTAATAAAAAACTGAGGTTCGCCGTCTTCATTGCGGTGCAATGATGTACTCACCTCGGTCCAGACATAATGCCCGGCTTTATGGATGTAACGCTTTTCAAACAAGACACTTTTCTTTTCCCCGGAGATCAATGACTGTATTACCTCTTCACTTATTTTTACATCATCGGGATGTGTTATTTCCTTCCAGTTTTTTTGCTGTAATTCTTGTAGTTCATATCCTGTTATTTCGGAAAAGGCCTTATTGATATTAAGTGATCCATCCAGTCCTGTGCGCGATTTACCCAGTGGCGAATCTTCAAAAATTATGCGGAACTGTTTCTCCCTGTCCTGCAACTTTTGCTCGGCAATTTTTTGGGCTGAAATATCGGTATGGGCGCCAAACATACGTATTACCTTTCCCTGCTCATTCTTCACCGATGCAGCTTCATTGTGAATCCAGACATAATGACCTGATTTATGCCTGAACCGGAATTCGATGATGAATTTTTCATCGGGATTTTCCTGGTAATCGGCCACTGCTTTAAAGCTGCGCTCCGCGTCTTCAGGATGAAGAAGTTTAGCCCAGTTATCGAAAATGTTTTCCAGTTCATCGTCGCGGTACCCCACCTGCATCTTCCATACGGGTGAAAAATAGACCTCGTTATTAATAACATCCCAGTCCCACAATCCATGGCTGGTTGCTTCGTTTACGAGCCTGAATCGCTCTTCACTTTCTCTTAACAAATCATTGTTTTCTTTTATGTTCCGGAGCGCTTCATCTCTTTCTTTACTGATTGTTTGAATTTGCGAGAATGTGTAAACCAGCAAAGCCAGAAATGCAATTAAACGAATGATGTGCCATAGCCACCAGGTGTCGATCCAGGCCTCAGAAAATTGAAAGGTAAAGCCTACAATGGCAGAAGAAAGAGCAGTAAATATTAGAACAAGTACGCCCAGTTTTTTCTCCTCAATGTAAATAACAACTAATTTAACGGCACTTATTAGAAAGAGTAGGGCTGCCAATACATTGATGCTGTTGGCCGCCGGGGTAAACACTCCTTCGTTCAACATCCTGGGAAACAACTCCCGGTTCAGTGAGACAAGAACAATCAGCAAAATCGTGCTGGTACCTGCGAAAAGCAGCAGCCTGGGTTTGACTTTGTCTGCATCTATTTTCCATGGAAAAACAAACAGGGCAAAAAAGAAACCGCCTGCCAGCAAAGCGATAGCATGGGTAAAAACAAATCCCTGACCTATTTCGTATATGGAATGAGATAAATCCAAAAGCCCCATTGCCAGAAAACCGGCCGAGATAAATACAAACGAGGGCCTGTCTTTTCCAAATAACACCTGCAAGGGCATAAATGCAACCAGTATGGCAGCAATTGCTCCCAGTGCCTCCATAGTTGAATGAATTGGGTAATGGACAATTTCAAAATGACGCCATAAAAGATTCTCCCATAAAATACTAACAATAGAAATGGAAAATATAACAAGCAACAAGGCCATCAGCAAATAGTGCACCCAAGCAGTGGTACTGATCTTGTTCTTAGAAAATTTAACCTGTTTTGTCTTAAGGGAGGCAGTTGGTTCTATCTTGCGTTCTTTAATGGTCCTTTCTTGCATTATTTCTCCATTAAGTATTTATTTGTCAATGCCAGTAAATCTTCTTTGTTCAAGGGTTTGGCAATGTAATCGGTGCAGCCGGATTCCAGGGTCTTTTCGCGGTCGCCATGGAAGGCGTAGGCCGTTTGTGCAATAATGACCACATTTTTGTTAAACTCCCTGATCTTACGGCTTGCTTCAAAACCATCCATCCCGGGAAGTTTAATGTCCATCAGGATGAGATCGATATCAGGATTTGACTGCGCCATCTCAACAGCTTTTGTTCCGGTGCTGGCATGCAGTAAAGTGCCGGCAATATTTTTTAAAATAATTGATAAGTGTAAATAGCTTGTTTCATCATCTTCAGCAACCAAAATTTTAAGCTTTCTATTTGTTGTGTGTGGTTTCTTACCGGGCATCTCAGATATTTGCTCTTTCTCAACCTGAGTTGCTCCTTCTGCAGGCAAGGTGAAGTAAAATGTTGTACCAACACCCACTTCCGATTCAAGACCTATTTCACCCCCCAGCATTTCCACATAGGCTTTTGTAATCGACAAGCCAAGGCCAGATCCTTCAAAGTCACGCGAGTAGGATGTATCGGCCTGCACAAAACGGTCGAATACCGCTTTGTGTCTTTCGGGTGGAATACCGATGCCCGAATCTTTTACATAAAAATAAAATTCTCCGTCATTCATCCTGCAGCCGATTTCAACAAAACCTTCAGCTGTGAATTTAATGGCATTTTTAACGATGTGGGTAATGATTGAACTGAATTTTTGCGGATCGGTTTGTATGATGCAATTATCTTTAGTTAAATCATTCTTCAGTAAAAGCCGCAGTCCTTTTTTGCTGGCTTCAGTCCCGAAAAACTTATATAGTGATTCTATTTCTTCGTTCAGGTTGACATTCTTTCTTTGCAGCGTCACCTGCCCTGTATCTATCCGCGAAATATCGATTAAGTCGTTTACCGTGGTAAGCATCCGCTCCCCGCTTTCCTGAATAATGTCGATATACTCTTTTTGTTCATCACCCGAAAGCCCTGGCTCCTTAAGTAAGTTGGTGAATCCCATGATGCCGTTCATGGGGGTGCGGATTTCGTGACTCACATTTGCCAGGAAAGCCGATTTGAGACGGTCTGCTTCCTGCGCTTCTTTCAGTGCCTTCTTCAGGTCTTCTTCCATCTTCTTTCTTTCTGCAATTTGTCTTGTTACAGACAGAATATGGGGTTCGCCATCTAAAGTTATAATTCGAGCCGACATAAGGGCAGGGATAAGTTTACCGTCTTTAGCGCGAAAAACCGATTCGAGGTTTTCTACAATGCCATCCTGTTTTAAGCGCGAAACTAATTCTTTCCGGTGTTCCGGTATGGCCCAGATTTCCAGGTTTGTCGAAAGTTTGCCCAATACATCTTCCTTGGTATATCCCATTATACGGGTAAAACCCTGGTTGATTTCAACATATTCCCCATTCATTTTATTTATGTTAACTGAATCGGGACTGGTATAAAAAGCAACCCTGAATTTTTCTTCGCTCTCTTCAGCTTTTATTTTTGCTGCAATAAGTTCGGCTTTGTAAAAATCCTCATTCCTTTCTGCGTTAAGCAAGGGTGCAATGTAATTGCAAATTTCTGTCAGTTCATTTAGATCAGACTCTGAGCATCCACCCTCTTTATTTCCCAGTACAATCTGCCCGATCAACTCATCTTTGAAAATTATAACAGCAGCCATTGCGTTTTCCAATTGTATATGGCCTTCCGGGACGATAAGATTTTCGTTTTTAAGCAGGTTCTTTCTTTGAATCAGACTGTCACCCCATAAACCTGTCCATGAAGATTTTGGAAATACAATACTTTTGTCCTCCACCTGACACTTTTCCCAGATTTCTCTGGTGAGTGAAGGACTAACCAGGTCGCCATCCTGATTTATATAACCAAAAAAACCAAAGCTGCTTTTAAAAACTTTTTGCAGATTCTTTAATACTTCGTAAAATGCTTCATCAAACTCCTTCCTGATAAACGATTCTGTTATTTGATTTTGTATTTCGAGCTTGCGCTGCGTATACCGGAGTTCTTGTTCTGCTGTTTTTTGTTCGGTTACATCGCGAAAACTCCATACCCTTCCCTCTGTTTTCCCATTTAAGATCAGGGGGCGTGTATACCGTTCAAAAATTCGGCCGTCCTTAAAATGCAGAATATCAAAACTTTTTGCTTCTGCACTTTTGTATAGCTCCTTTACTTTTTGCAGGAATTCACCGGGATTAACTAATTGATCGAGTATATAGGAAAGCAGTTCCTTATCGTTTCCCTTTTCGAGTAACTCAGCCGGGATTTTCCAGTGTTTGGCAAACCTGCTGCTTGTAGCAATTACTTTGCCTTTCTTGTCAACAATCAGGATTCCGTCGGCTGTTGATTCCAGGATTGATTTATTCAGGTCTGCTTTTCCCGCCTGTTGAAAAGCAGAAGATTGATGTGGGTTTTGTCCCATATGCCGAGAGATTAATTACCTGAATATTACCCCATAAATATAAACAAATAAACAAATGAACAAGTATGCATTATTTTTTTTTGACTTATGTATGATTTTTTTTGACTAGAGAAATAAAGAAAAGGATGCACCCTTCCGGGTTTTTACTTCAAAATCCGCTTAGACTCCTTTTTTCATTAATTCTCTCAGGCTCTCCAGTTCTTCATCGGTCCCCAGTACAAACAGCTGATCGTCAGGTGACAGCCTGGTGTCTGCCGACGGGTTTACGGTATACTCCTTGTTCTTATCCCTGAGTCCTATAATATTGGCTCCTGTCTTATTATGTATATCCAGGTCTTTGATCGATTTCTCGGCGAAACAGGCTGCCAGGCCTTTACATGAAAGTTCTTCTATCCTGACACCGGAGGGTTGCAGCAGTACCGTATCAATGAATTCAACTACGTCAGGGTCTATCACCAGCCGGGCCATACGCGTGCCTCCTATCTTATCCGGCATTATCACATTGCTAGCCCCTGCCCGTTTGAGTTTTGTGTCTGAATTATCATCAGAGGCCCGGCTGATTATAAGCATATCAGGCCTCATCTGCCGGGCAGTAAGGACAACAAAAAGATTGTCCGCATCCGCCGGCAGGGTTGTAATAAGGGCCCTTGCATTTTCAATATAGGCTGTCTTATGTCTGTGATAAAGTTCAGGCACCTTAATTGTTGTTATTTACCGGAATCTTCCAGCATATAGTTATTACCGGGATCAATATTACCACCCAAACTTATCAATTTACTTCCAAACGGGCAATTTAAACATTGCCTGTTTTTACAGTATGCCTCCCGTATATGTATCAATCCCTGCGATTCGAGAGCAGAACAGGGTCTTATGCCTGCCTCTGACCACTCTCTTATTACCCGGTTATCCTCCGCCTGAATCCCATCAAGCATATCCACGGCCCTGCTGCAATATTCATCCCTGCCTGTCTCCCTGCCATAGATAATACAACATGGGTATTATTGTATTTATCAGCAGCATATTAACCATCATGCTGCCCGTTCTTTTCTCTTTCCCTTTTTTATAGCTTCCAAAAATATAATGATCATTCCAGTAGGCCGAAGCCGCTGAGGTAAATACCTCCCGGAGCTCAGCAGTACCGGCACAACTTTTCATCATTCCGAATAATGATCTGCCCGTACTCATAATTCCGGCAAGCTGTGATATCCTTATGGTGGGAAAATTAAGCGGTCTCAGCCTGTGGAATTTCCACATCCATGACTCTGCCGGCTTTAAGCTGTACTTCTGCCTGAGCAGCCTGTACTCAGCAAGCAGTGAGCAATAATACTCATCATATATCTCCCTGTCAAAAGCACCCGGCTCCAGCATGCCTGCCTGCCCGTACATAAGGGCTTCCACCTGCAGGCGCTTATCTGCATGCCTCCTTATAATCCTTAAGGGAAGGTTAAGTGAAAGCAGATAGAAGGGGCCGGCGTTTACCTTCATTCCAAAATATTTCGCAAGCAGGCGGTAGAGCGTTTCATCCCAGTCATTATTAGTTGAATTCAGTGTCTCTTTGATCCTCCTGGTCTTTACCTCCAGGCGCTCCGCCGCCATCCTGGATATACAGTGTCTCTGAGTGAAACCCGGTATCTTATCAAGGTCATTACGGCAGGCTATTATATCCGGATTATTAAGATACTCGTTATATTTCTCTTCCACCCGTGCTTCCCAGCTTATAATAAAGGTATCGGGTACCGTGCCTCCGGCTGATTCAACCGCTGCATCATAATTAGCCACCACATGCAGTATAACATTATCATAGGCATGGTCCAGGTGATGTCTGTGACTGTACCAGTCTGAAGCATTAATATGAACCTCCACATTACCGGCCCATATGGTCTCACCCACCCTGAGGCGTGAATTAAAAAAGTCGGGACCTGCATTTCTGTTATAATCGCCGGGATCAATCACCACCAGGGTACGACCTTCCCTGGTATAGAGATGTTCCGTTCCGAATAAACGGTTCTTCCATATAAAATGAAGAAATTCCTCTCTCATATTATCTTCCTGTACAGCGGATAATAAAGATAGGAAAAAATAATTAATTAAGCGGAAAGACTTGGAGAGGCTATAGAGGCTATAAATGCTGGTGAGGCTATAGAGGCTGTAGAGGCTGGAAGATGATTACAGCAGTTTCGCAGCTTTCAGGTGTCCCTCCATTTGATCCTGCAGTTCAGCCGCCTTAGCCGCTGCTGCCTCTGCATATTTTTCAGTATTATCAGCAAAGATTATTCCCCTTGAGGAGTTAACCAGCAGACCACATCTCTCATTCATACCATGGGCAACAACCTCATCGAGACTTCCTCCCTGTGCACCTATGCCGGGGATCAGCAGGAAATGATCCGGAACGGTCTTCCTTATCTCAGACAGCATCTCAGCTCTTGTTGCACCCACCACGTACATCATATTATTATGGTCTGCCCACGACTGCGACTTACTGAGAACAAGCTTATATAAACTATTTTCAGCATCGGGATGATACTGGAAATCATCAGCGCCTTTATTTGATGTGAGGGCCAGCAGTACAACCCATTTGTCCTTATATCCCAGGAAAGGGCTTACTGAATCTTCACCCATATAGGGAGCAACCGTTACGGCATCAAAGTCCATATTCTCAAAGAAAGCCCTGGCATAAAGCTTTGATGTATTTCCTATATCCCCTCTTTTGGCATCGGCTATAAGAAAAATACCGGGGTGATTATCCCTGAGATAGTCAACCGTGCGTTTAAGGCTTATCCATCCTCCGGCACCTCTTGATTCATAAAAAGCCATATTGGGCTTGTATGCCACGGCATATTTGTGTGTAGCCTCAATAATGCCCCTGTTAAACTCAAACACCGGGTCCTCCTCATCATGCAGGAAGGCAGGAATTTTATCAATGTCAGAATCAAGGCCTATACACAGAAAGGATTTTTTTGCCTGTATCTTTTTAAACAAATCATCAGCTGTCATATATAAGAGGTTTAAAGGTTGTTTTCTTCCAGTCGCTCTGCATTTTCGGCCATCTGCAGCCTGTCGATTATCTCCTGTATATTTCCGTTCATCACCGATTCAAGGTTATACATGGTAAGGTTGATCCTGTGATCCGTCACCCTCCCCTGCGGATAATTATATGTCCTGATCTTTGCCGAGCGGTCGCCGGTAGACACCATGGTCTTCCTTTTGGATGATATTTCATCGAGGTATTTCTGGTACTCAAGGTTATACAGGCGTGTCCTCAGCTCCTTCATTGCCCTGTCAAGGTTCTTCAGCTGCGACTTCTCATCCTGGCAGGTAACAACAATGCCGGTGGGCGCATGTGTAAGCCTTATTGCAGAATAGGTGGTATTAACGGACTGGCCCCCCGGACCCGAGGCACAGTAAGTGTCCTTTCTTATATCTTCCGGCTTTACCTCCACATCAAACTCATCGGCTTCGGGCAGCACGGCCACCGTTGCAGCCGATGTATGAACCCTCCCCTGCGTTTCTGTTTGCGGCACTCTTTGCACACGGTGCACACCTGATTCATATTTCATCACCCCGTAAACACCTTTGCCGCTGACAGCAAAGACTATTTCCTTATAGCCTCCCACCGTTCCCTCGGTTATGGTATTCACATCCACCTTCCAGTTTCTTTCATCACAATACTTGGAATACATCCTGAACAGGTCGCCGGCAAAGATACTGGCCTCATCACCACCGGTGCCGGCCCTTATCTCCACCACTGCATTCTTGTCATCTTCAGGATCGGCAGGAAGGAGAAGGAACTTAATCTCTTCCTCCATTGCCGGCAGTTTATCATTCAGCTCTTCCAGCTCAGCCTTGGCCATCTCCCTAAGTTCAGTATCCTTCTCGTCAGCGAGCATTGACTTTGCGGAGTCTATATTGGAAATAACATTTTCATACTTATTATATGCCTCCACTATCGGCTCCAGGTCTTTATACTCCTTATTCAGCCTGACATACCTTTTCATGTCGGCAATAATATCAGGCTCCGTAATAAGCCTGCCAACCTCTTCAAACCTTTCTTTCACACCCCTGAGTTTTTCAAGGATCACATTATCTGCCATAAAAAAACTATTTATTAATAATCCCAGCTCCCTTCTTCACCCTTTATGGTAAGCTTCTTCCCGCTGCCCGCTTCACAATGCCCTATAATCTTTGCATCCAGATTGAATAAGGATGCTATATCCATTATTTTTTGGGCATGATCCGGCTTAATATATATCTCAAACCTGTGCCCCATATTGAACACCTTATACATCTCTTTCCAGTCAGTACCTGACTCTTCCTGTATTATACGGAACAGTGGCGGAATATCGAAGAGGCTGTCTTTTATTATATGGATATCATTTACAAAATTCATCACCTTCGTCTGCGCGCCGCCAGAGCAATGTATCATTCCATGTATATGCGGTGCCAGCTCCTTAATCACCGTTCTGATAACCGGGGCATATGTTCTTGTGGGCGACAACACCAGTTTGCCTGCATCCAGTCCCAGTCCTTCAATCTTATCCGTAAGCCTGTAACTACCTGAATATACCAAATCTTCATCCATATCCGGATCATAACTCTCCGGGTATTTTGTTGCCAGGTAAGAAGCAAAAACATCATGCCTGGCGGAAGTAAGACCATTGGAACCCATGCCACCGTTATATCCTGATTCATATGTTGTCTGTCCGCCGGACGAGAGGCCAATGATAACATCCCCTGCAGAGATCTTATCGTTTGTTATTACTCCTGATCTCTTCATGCGGGCTGTGACGGTTGAATCCACAATCACCGTTCGTACCAGGTCGCCCACATCGGCTGTCTCACCACCTGCAAGATAAACACCCACACCCTGCTCCCTCAGATGCTCAAGCACCTCTTCTGTTCCGGTAATTATTGCCTTTATGACTTCGCCGGGCACCAGGTTTTTATTCCTGCCTATGGTTGATGAAAGAAGGATATTATCAGTCACTCCCACACAGAGGAGGTCGTCTATATTCATTATTACAGCATCCTGGGCTATCCCTTTCCACACATTTATATCCCCTGTTTCCCTCCAGTAGATATAGGCCAGTGATGATTTGGTACCCGCACCATCTGCATGCATTATATTGCAATAATCGGGATCACCGCCCAGTATATCGGGCAGCACCTTACAGAATGCGCCGGGAAACAGTCCCTTGTCCATATCCCTGATAGCATCATGTACATCTTCCTTTGATGCTGAAACACCTCTTTTGCCGTATCTTGATCCTGCGCTCATATGCTCTTTTTACAGGATGCAAATTTACTAAAATAAACCGACTTTGATAAATGTTAAATAATGTAAAAACCACTTGCCGGGGTGGCAGGGGAACGATAAGAACATTACCTTTAAAAACTAATAAAATTTTAAACCTATGAAAAATAAAAGCATCATCAGCTGTCTTATCCTTTCCATGAGTTTTCTGTTCACGGCTCAGGCCCAGAACTCAACATACAGAAGTCTGCTGCCCGAGAACATCATGGACATGATAATAGGTGAGGCATCGGGTGAGACTGCCATGAACCACATAATAGAGATGGGGGCCTATAACCATAACAGGCCGGCAAGTGAATACAGCGGCAACTTTTTTGAAACTGACTATGTTATCTCAAAACTCAATGAATATGGACTTGAAGGAGTAACAGTAAACAGGTATCCCGGGGGAAGCTACTGGGATGGTATAAGTGCTGAGCTATGGGAAGTAAGCCCGGGACTGTCAAAGCTGGCTGATTACAAGGACCTGACAGCCATGCTGGCCTCAGGCAGCACCAATACCGATGTTAAGGCTGAACTGGTATGGGTTGGCGAAGGCAGCGAGGAAGAGATCATTAAGGCAGCGGTGGAAGGCAAGGTAGTACTATCCTCAGGTTCACCCCGAATGGTGCATAATAATGCCCTTAAGCATGGTGCGCTGGGAATTGTGAGTTTCTATTCACCAAGGCCGCTGGAAGTACCCCTGGCGATACCCATTACCGGTATAGCCGGAAGAGGCGGATCAGAGGAAAATAACACATTCGGATTTCTGCTCCCCCCAAGGGAGGGTCATATATTACGCGACAGACTGCTGCGCGGAGAAACGATAAAGGTTCATGCTAAGGTCAAATCACAGGTGCTTGACTACCAGCTCGAAGTTCCGGAATGTGTAATCAGGGGCAGTAAGCCTGATGCAGAGGAATTAATACTTACAGCCCACCTTTTTGAAGGATATGTCAAGCAGGGGGCCAATGATAATATATCAGGTTCGGCGGCCATCCTCGAGGTGGCGAGGATGCTTCAATCCATGATAGAGGAGGGTAAAATAAGCAGGCCTGAAAGAAGTATAAGGTTTATCTGGGTACCCGAATTTTCAGGCACCATACCATGGGTACAGGAGCATATGGAGCTAATGGACAGGACACTGTGTAATATAAACCTGGACATGGTGGGCCTCAATATGGCCGATAGTAAATCATTCCTTTGCATGCAGCGCACAACCTACGGCAATGCACATTACCTGAATGATGTGATGGAAAATTATTATGAGTATGTTGGAATAACCAACAGGGAAGGGCTGGCCATATCAGGCCGGGGTGGCTTCCTTAAGCGTATCGTTGCTCCCAGCGGCACCGATCAGCCTTTTTATTACAGTATTGATGACCATTACGGTGCATCTGATCACGAGGTCTTTAACGACCCGGCAGTAGGTGTACCGGGGATAATGATGATCACCTGGCCTGACCTGTACTATCATACCTCACAGGACAGGGCTGACAAATGTGACCCCACACAGATGAAACGCGTTTGTGTGATAGCTGCAGCCGCTGCCTATACCATTGCGGCTGCCGATGAGGAGATAACCCTGAAGATAGCCAGCGAGGTTGCCGGCAATGCCTCAGGCAGAATAGGGGCTCAGCTGCTCAGGGCAACCGACCTGCTGGACAAAGCCGACGCTGAGAACTTCAGGGATATGTGGTTCAGGGGATACAGGTATATTGAAGCTGCCGTTCTCAATGAAAAAGCCACGATAATGTCGGTTGGTGAACTGGGACTGGAAGATGCACGGTGATTTTATCGCCGGGCATATTGATAATATTGAAGAAACAGGAAAGGCCAGCCTGGCCGGTTTTACCCTGTATGCTGATCAAAAGGCCCGCCTGCTTGGACTGAAGCCATTAAAATATTCCATGTCAGCCGCGGAGAAGGAAGCTTCAAAGACAGTACCCGTAATAACAGCTAAGCTGACGGAGTCGGGATACGGCGCCGGACGACAGATCATGAGAGAAGCAATGGAAGAAGGCCTTACGGAAAAGTATCCAGTGGAAGGAAGACCTGATGCAAACGAGATACTGAGGCTCTGCGACGGCAATCATAATGTACTTGATATAAAAATACTTCTTGACGGACAGATGAAAACAGGTGAGATAAAACTGGCTGATGTGGTAAATACAGTCAACATCCTTACCGTGCTGGGCTACCTGGAGATATAGTTGCTATATGGATAATCAGCTACTCTTCAGCCTCATAATCAGTTGAGAGAACCCTGAACTCAGTACGCCTGTTAATCTGGTGAGCTATCTCTTTCTGCTCATCATCCTGCAGCTGCGCAATAAATTCCTCATCCAGAACATCGCCTTCTGTCAGGAAGGGATAATCAACAGCCAGCTCTTCATCAATGACCCTGGGCTGCGATTCACCATAACCCTGTGCTGACAGGCGCTGCGGATCAATCCCTTTTTCTATCAGGTAATCCACAACAGACTGCGCCCTCTTCTGGGACAGCTCCATATTATATTCCTCGGTATCACGTGAATCGGTATGCGACATAAGCTCAATGGTAACATTTGGATTATCATTCAGTGTCTCAACCAGCTTATCAAGCGACACCATCGATTCGGGTCTGAGATCCCATTTATTAAAATCATATAATATATTCGGCAGCTCAATGGGTTTATCGATGGATGTCATCAATATGGTGGTGAGGAATTCCCGGCTTTTATCCTGTCCGCGCGTTGTCTCCTTCTCCTTGCCGTTAAGAAAGCCCTCTTTCGAGGCAAGGAATATATAATCCACATCCTCATTGAGCATAAACCTGAATTCACCACCCTCACCCGTGTCATCGCTTACCGTTGTTCCGTCACTGGCTATCAGCTGCACCCTTGCTTCCGGTATGGGTTCACCTGTCTCCTCATCTTTTACCAGTCCCTGCACCGAGAATCTCAGCGGAGGGAGTTCAAAATAATATATCTCATCATTGGTGCGGCCTTTCCTGGTGGAGCTGAACAGTCCCTTTTCACTGTTGCCCTGGAAGCTGATACCAAAATCATCGGCGCTTGAATTAATGGGATACTTCATATTATCGACCACCCACTGGCCGTCAGCTCCCCTTTCAGCCTTGAAAATATCCAGTCC
Organism: Bacteroidales bacterium; assembly: GCA_034521735.1. GTDB lineage: Bacteria > Bacteroidota > Bacteroidia > Bacteroidales > VadinHA17 > UBA9300. The sequence continues at coordinate 90,043 of JAXHLX010000002.1, read as the reverse complement.
GCCCATACCAATATGACCATCCGAGGCAAAATACAAAGTGCCGTTGGCCCTCAGATAAGGAAACAGCTCATCTGCAACTGTATTGATATCAGGTCCTGCGTTTACGGGCTTTGACCACTCATCACCGGCTGATGATCTTGTAACATAATATATGTCCTTGCCTCCGTAACTGTCAGACAGTTGTGATACAAAGAATAATGTAAGACCGTCAGCTGATATTGCAGGATGTGCTGCCACAAGGGTGTCAGGCAGTATGTCCAGCTTTTCCGGCTGGCTCCAGCCCTCTCCTGCACGGCTGGCTGTCATGATAACACATCCCCTGTTCTCCCGCTTACCCATATCGCAACGGGTAAAATATATGTCCCTGAAGTCAGAGCTGAAACTGGCGGCACCATCTTCGAACTCTGTATTAATATCATTTACCGGCACGGGAGTACTCCAGCGGCCTTTCTTATCCAGACGGCTTTCAAATATATCCGTGAAACTCTCGCCCGTGGCACCATGCTCATTATTGCCCGTAGCCTCTTCCCTTGATGAAGTGATATATACCATACCGTAATCATCCCTCGCATAGGCAGGGCAGAAGTCAGAGGCCCTGGAATTGAGGTCCCTTACATCATCTATCTCATGCTGCTCCGGCGATTCCATCCATTCAATGGCAAGCTCACAGGACCTTATACCAATATCAGCCCTGGCATCGGAAGGCACCAGCTGCTTGTATTCCCTGAATGCCTCTATTGCATCTTCATATTTACCATTCATCTTAAGAGACCGGGCATACCAGTAACTTGCTTCGGGCCGTGCGTTATCCTTACCTGCTATCTTTTTATACCATGTTACAGCACTTCGGGGATTATTTGTATACCTGTAACTCTCCGCCACCATAAAAACATATTCCGATCTCTCGGTATTATCCCTGGTTTTCGAATAAGCATCCTTAAAAAGGTCAATCGCCTCAAAGTATTCGCCCGCCTCCCACGCATCATATGCTTTTTGAGCCTTCCTCTTCTGTGGGTAGGCGGTAAAAGGAATAAGAATGATCATTATCAACACCACTGTCCGAACCATAATCCCTGCTTCAAAATTTTACGTAAAATTAATGTTTTTTAATCCTTAACCAGAACTATCACAAGATTAAGCAATAGATAAACGCAGATCATGCTGCAAATATTATGCAAACAAGATCCGGATGCCTGGCTTAATTCAGGCAGTAGGGATAAAATCACCTGGTAAAGAGCAGTTCCCTGTACTTGGGTAGCGGCCATATTTCATTGTCAACGATAAGCTCCAGTTTATCTATATGGGATCTTATCTTTTCAAGGTATGGTTTAACATTTCTCTCATAGGCAATGGCTTTCTCCCTTGCATCTGTAATAACATTAGCCTTGCTTTCTTTCTTCCACCATATCATTAACAAGTATTTTTATTTCTGATATATGGTCTGAAAGTGTTACTACCACTTCCTTCCTGGCCCCTGCCAGTCTTTCAAACTCAACCTCGCTGAAGACCATGCCGAGCGACTTAATATTATCCAGGAGATCGGTCATATATTTTATTGCAGTAGGAATGATATGGTTAATTGCCAGGTCGCCAAGCACCCTTGCTTCAATCTGCACTTTCTTGGTATATTTCTCCAGCTCCACTCCCACGCGGCTTTCCAGCTCCCTTTCGCTGAAAATACCACCGTTTATCAAAACCTTTTTTGACTGTTCGCTCAGATAACTGGTCAGTGATTCAGGGACGCTTGTGATATTCGAAAGATTCCTTTTACGGGCTTCATTTTCCCAGTCTTCAGAATAACCGTCTCCCTCAAATCGTATGTCAGTAGATTCCACAATATATCTTTTCAGTACCTTGAATATTGCTTCATCCTTTTTCATTCCTTTATGGATAAGCTCATCCACCTCCTTAGTGAATGTCCTGAGTGTATCTGCCATTGAAGCATTCAAAGCTATCATTGCCGGTGCACAGCTGGCTGATGAGCCCACTGCTCTGAACTCAAACCTGTTCCCAGTAAAGGCAAAGGGTGAGGTGCGGTTACGGTCAGTATTATCAAGCAGTATCTCGGGTATCTTGCCAATTCCCAGTTTAAGCTCAGTCTTCTCAGCAGGTGTCATCTTCTTGCCTGTCACCTTTTTTACAATATCATCAAGCATAGTGGTAAGGTATGAGCCCAGGAAAACCGACATAATAGCCGGCGGGGCTTCATTGCCTCCAAGTCTGTAGGTGTTGGTTGCAGTAAGCACACTGGCTCTAAGCAAATCCTTATTATCCTTCACCGCCTTTATCACGTTCACGAGAAAAGTAAGAAACTGCAGGTTCCCTTTCGGGTTCTTCGCAGGCGAGAGAAGGTTGACCCCCGTATTTGTTGCAAGGGACCAGTTATTATGTTTACCCGAACCGTTAATCCCTGCAAAAGGCTTCTCATGAAGCAAGACCCTGAATTTATGTTTCCTTGCTATCCTCTTCATCAGATCCATAATAAGCTGGTTATGGTCAACAGAAAGGTTGGCTTCCTCAAACAGAGGGGCACACTCAAACTGGTTTGGAGCCACCTCATTATGCCTGGTCTTAACAGGGATGCCAAGCTTATAAGCCTCAATCTCAAAGTCCTCCATAAAAGACATAACACGTTCAGGTATAGAACTGAAATAATGATCGGCTAGCTGCTGATCTTTGGACGACTGGTGTCCCATCAGGGTGCGATCGGCCAGTACCAGATCCGGACGCGCATAGTATAATGCTTCATCGATAAGAAAATATTCCTGCTCCCAGCCCAGGTTTGCAATAACCTTATCCACATTCCTGTCAAAATAGCGGCATACGGCTGTCGCGGCACTGTCAAGCTCGCTCAGGGCCTTAAGCAGGGGTGTCTTATAATCCAGGGCATCGCCCGTATAAGAGACAAAAACAGTAGGGATGCACAGTGTGCGCCCTATTATAAATGCAGGTGATGAAACATCCCAGGCAGTATAACCCCTTGCCTCAAAGGTGTTCCTTATTCCGCCACTGGGGAAGCTTGAAGCATCAGGTTCCTGCTGAACGAGAAGTTCGCCGGATAATGACTCCACCAGCCCTTCAAAATCATTCCTCTCAATAAAAGAATCATGCTTTTCCGCAGTGGCATCTGTCAGGGGATGAAACCAGTGGGTATAATGGGTTACATCTCTTTCAAGTGCCCAGGTTTTCATGCCTGTAGCCACTTTGTCAGCTACTTCGCGACTTATTGAATTTCCTTTTTCCACTGCAAGCTTCACTGCCCTGTATGTTTCCAGAGGCAGGTAGCGTTCCATCTTTTTAAGATCAAAAACATTAACACCGAAATATTCCGATATCTTTTCTGCCGGATGATCAATACTTATTACCTCCCGGGAAAAAACTTCGCGCAATGCACTGAATCGTAATTCTGCCATAACCAGTAATTTTTTTGACAAAACTATATATTTTTAGCTTATACCCTATTTTTTTCAGGGTATATTATTAACTTTTATGTTTTTATTATTAACAGACCCCTATTTTTATACAGTGTATTTCAATTATTACTCTCTTTTTTGTCTTTATACTACCTTTTTACAGACCCTGTTTTTCTATTCTACATTATTTACCTCTTATGACTCTTGTTTCCATATACTTAAAATTTTATCATCAAGAACCTGGCCCTGCCCTTGCATGACAGGGGTAATTACTGACCCTCCGCTCTGCTTATACAGTAAATAACAGAATCCATGCATATAAGAGTATTACCTTATACAATTTTTTACTATATTTGTCGCCTGAAAAAATATACTTTAGAAAACAAAAAACAATATAAATGTCAGTATTACAAACACTACGGGAAAGAGCAGGCGTGCTTCTTGCAGTAGTAATCGGGGTATCCCTGGTATTTTTCATCCTTGGCGACTTCCTGGGAGGGGGAAGCGGACAGAAAAGACAGATGCAGGATAATGAGATAGGGAAGATTGGTGGAGAGCCAGTGACCTACCAGGAGTATGATAAGAGGTTACAGAACCTGGTTGAGATATATAAAATGTCGGGAACCAGCAATATCACCGAGGAAATGACAGAATCCATGAGGGAGGATATCTGGAATAAGATAATAACGGAAGAAGTGCTGGGTGAGGAATTCAGGGAACTCGGACTTGATGTCAGTGCAGAAGAAGTGGAATCCATGGTGCTGGGTGACGAACCCCATCCCATTGTTCAGCAGCTATTTGCCAACAGGGAAACGGGTGTGCTTGACAAATCCTTCCTGGTTAATTTCCTCAAGAGCACTGAATATGATCCGCAGGCAAGGTCTTACTGGCTGTTTTTTGAAAATGAGATTGTAAATGAAAAGATTAATACCAAATTCAACAATCTGATAGCCAAGGGCTTGTATGTGACTTCAAAACAGGCAGAATTTGAAAGCGATATAAACTCAAACACTGTTGACTTCAGCTTTGTAATGAGGCAATATTCAACCGTACCTGACTCATCCATTATTATTACAAAATCCGACCTGGAGAAATATTACAGGAATAATAAGGAGAATTACAGCCAGGAACCCCGCAGAAGCATGGAATACCTTGAATTCCCCGTGGAGCCCAGTGCCGAAGACATAAAGAATACCGAAGAAGGAATTATTGAACTTATAGATGAATTCAGAACAACGGAGTCGCCTGTACAGTTTATTAACCTTTCCTCCGATAACCGCCATACCGTGGTGTACAGGCCCATTGAGGAGGTACCGGAGGCTATCAGGGATTTTGTAGCTGAGGAAAATACGGAAGCCGTATTCGGACCCTACCTTGAAGGTAAGACCTATAAGATAGCCCGTCTTATCGATGTGGATTACAGGCCCGACTCTGTGCATGTAAGGCATTTACTTCTTTCAGCCAATGCTTACCGCAATTCCGCAATGGCAAAGAGCGAGGCCGACAGCATCCTGCAACTCATAAAATCAGGTGAAAGTTTTGAAGCCCTTGCGATGGAATTATCAGACGACCAGGGATCAGCTCAGCTGGGTGGCGACCTGGGCTGGTTTGAAGAAGGAATGATGATCACATCATTTAATAATGCATGTTTTGAAGGCAATACAGGGGATCTTGATATTGTTGAAACTGAATTCGGATATCATATATTTGAAATTCTTGATCAGAGCGGCAGAACAAAAAAATACCATACCGGAATTATTGAAAGGGCCATTGAGCCAAGCTCGAAAACCTATAATACCGTCTTTGCCGAAGCCAGAAAATTCGCTGCAAACAATAACAGCTATACAAGGTTCAACCAGACAGTGGCTGATGAAGGAATCAACAAGAAACTTGCAAGCGACATAGCTCCGGAGCAAAAAGAGATACCCGGACTCGAAAACCCGAGGGTGCTCATAATGGCGCTGTTTGATGCTGAAGCTAATAGTATTATCCTGGATAATAGCCAACAGCCTATATTTGAGCTTGGAGATAAATTCGTCATAGCCTATTGTACAGATATTAAGGAGAAAGGTTATGCCAGTCTTAAAGATGTGGAATCAGAAGTGCGCTATGCCGTGATGCAGGATAAGAAAGCTGAAAAGATAACAGAAAATATGAATAAGGAGACAGCGGGATTGGATAATATTGAAGATATAGCCTCAAGCCTGGGTCTCAGGATCAATGAAGCAACAAATATTAACTTCAACTCCTTTTCAATTCCTTCTGCAGGTGTTGAGCCTGCTGTAATAGCAAGCGCCGCATCAGTCAGCGAAGAAGGTGTTATTGATAATCCGGTCAAAGGCAATAATGGTGTATTTATCATATCAGTCAATAATATAAGACCGAATGAGCAGGCCCCGGATCCGGAAATGCTTCGCAACAGGCTCAGCTCAACCTATGCAGCAAGGGCCAGCTTTGAGGTATTTGAAGCCCTGAAGGAGAAATCCAATATTGTAGACAAAAGATATAAATTCTATTAGAGTAAGATACACGGCTCCCGGCCGAAAGATACATGCCGGTTCCGGTAAAAACCATCCTGTTTTATTGCAGGATGGTTTTTTCTTTGCTGTAACTCATATTTCCCACTCGGGGATTACAGCCTATAGGTAAAAAAAATGCATGCACAAAAAAAGGACCGCCTTTTTCAGACAGTCCAGACAGATCATAACAGCTTAACTTCCTTTTGCCAGCAGTATAGCACAAAAAAAGGACCGCCATTTTCAGACAGTCCCTTTTGTTTATAAAGTCGGCGGCGACCTACTCTCCCACTTTCGCAGTACCATCGGCGCTAACGGGCTTAACTTCTCTGTTCGGAATGGGAAGAGGTGGAACCCCGTTGCTATAACCACCTTAAGATCTTAATTTCCCGGCTCCGTTTTACCGGGCCTTTTGCTGCCTTCCGGCTCCTGGGATCACAGATCCCTGCCTTTGCAGCGGGAAATATAAATATCTTAACATGATGAAATCACGAGATTAATAATAAAATATACCTTTTTATGAAAGCTTACGGGTTATTAGTACTGCTCAGCTATGACATTACTGCCTTTACACCTGCAGCCTATCAACGTTATAGTCTTTAACGTCCCTTAAAGGAGATCTCATCTTGAGGAGGGCTTCGTACTTAGATGCTTTCAGTACTTATCCCTGCCAAACATAGCTACCCTGCAGTGCGGCTGGCGCCACAACAGGTACACCAGAGGTTTGTCCAACACGGTCCTCTCGTACTAGTGTCAGGTCCTCGCAAATCTCCAACGCCCACAACAGATAGGGACCGAACTGTCTCACGACGTTCTGAACCCAGCTCGCGTGCCACTTTAATGGGCGAACAGCCCAACCCTTGGGACCTTCTCCAGCCCCAGGATGTGACGAGCCGACATCGAGGTGCCAAACCGCTCCGTCGATATGAGCTCTTGGGAGCGATCAGCCTGTTATCCCCGGAGTACCTTTTATCCTTTGAGCGATGGCCCTTCCATACGGAACCACCGGATCACTATGCTCTACTTTCGTACCTGGTCGACTTGTATGTCTCGCAGTCAAGCACCCTTATGCCATTGCACTCTACGCACGGTTACCAATCGTGCTGAGGGTACCTTTAGAAGCCTCCGTTACTCTTTTGGAGGCGACCACCCCAGTCAAACTACCCACCAAACAATGTCTCCCTTGCGGGATTAGGTTCCAGATAAATAAAGGGTCGTATTTCAAGGTTGACTCCACGACTCCTGACGAAGCCGCTTCATAGTCTCCGACCTATCCTACACATCACTTATCCAAAATCAATGTTAAGCTGTAGTAAAGGTTCACGGGGTCTTTCCGTCCCGTTGCGGGTATCCGGCATCTTCACCGGAACTACAATTTCACCGAGCTCGTGGCTGAGACAGTGCCCAGATCGTTACACCATTCGTGCAGGTCGGAACTTACCCGACAAGGAATTTCGCTACCTTAGGACCGTTATAGTTACGGCCGCCGTTTACCGGGGCTTCAACTCAGAGCTTCTCACACCGAAGTGCAATAACCCCTCCTCTTAACCTTCCGGCACCGGGCAGGTGTCAGGCCTTATACTTCATATTACTATTTCGCAAAGCCTTGTGTTTTTGATAAACAGTCGCCTGGGCCATTTCTCTGCGGCCCCGCCATCGCTGACAGGGCGTCCTTTATCCCGAAGTTACAGGACTATTTTGCCTAGTTCCTTAGCCACGAATCACTCGAGCACCTTGGGATTCTCTCCCTGACTACCTGTGTCGGTTTGCGGTACGGGCACCATATACCTGAAGCTTAGAGGGTTTTCCTGGAAGTATGATTAATGACACTATCCGCTCGCCCGAAGGCTCACGGTACTATCAGGTTCATCAGGCTGGAGCTATTAACCCCTGCCTATAACTACACCCTTTAACGTACTATTCCGTCAGTACGCGGTCAGTTCACTCCTCCGTCACCCCATCGCAGTATATGGTGGTACTGGAATATTAACCAGTTGTCCATCGGTTAGGCCTCTCGGCTGTCCCTTAGGTCCCGACTAACCCTGATCCGATTAGCGTTGATCAGGAATCCTTAGTCTATCGGTGTGCAGGTTTCTCACCTGCATTATCGTTACTTATGCCTACATTTTCTTTTCCAGATGCTCCAGAAAACCTCACAGTTCTCCTTCGACGCTAACTGGAATGCTCCCCTACCGACTCCAATAAATTGAAGTCCCATAGCTTCGGTGGTATACTTATGCCCGATTATCATCCACGCACAACCGCTCGACTAGTGAGCTGTTACGCACTCTTTAAATGAATGGCTGCTTCCAAGCCAACATCCTAGCTGTCTAAGCAGTCGCACTACGTTAATTCAACTTAGTATACACTCAGGGACCTTAGCTGATGGTCCGGGTTCTTTCCCTTTTGGCCATGGACCTTAGCACCCATAGCCTCACTCCCGTAAATCATCTCTCAGCATTCGGAGTTTGTCAAGGGTTGATAGGCGGTGAAGCCCTCTAGCCTTATCAGTAGCTCTACCTCTGAGAGATTATCACGAGGCTGCACCTAAATGCATTTCGGGGAGTACGAGATATTTCCTGGTTTGATTGGCCTTTCACCCCTACCCTCAGCTCATCCAAAGACTTTTCAACGTCTACTGGTTCGGCCCTCCATCCCGTGTTACCGGAACTTCAGCCTGGCCAAGGGTAGATCACCAGGTTTCGCGTCTACCTCTATTAACTAATTCGCACTGTTAATACTTGCTTTCGCTTCGGCTCCGACCCTGAAAGTCTTAACCTCGCTAATAAAGAGTAACTCATAGGCTCATTATGCAAAAGGCACGCTGTCATCCCAAATAAATTTGAGACTCCAACCGCTTGTAAGCATACGGTTTCAGGTACTATTTCACTCCCCTGTTCGGGGTGCTTTTCACCTTTCCCTCACGGTACTGGTTCACTATCGGTTTCTCAGGAGTATTTAGCCTTACCAGATGGTCCTGGCTAGTTCAGACTGGATTTCTCGTGTCCCGTCCTACTCAGGATACTGCTATGTCGATAAATTTTTACATGTACGGGACTTTCACCCCCTATGGTGTAACTTTCCAGAAATCTTCCATTTCTTATTTATCAACAACAGCGCAGTCCTATAACCCCGGCTTTGCCGAAACAAAACCGGTTTGGGCTATTCCCCGTTCGATCGCCACTACTTAGGGAATCACTATTGTTTTCTTTTCCTCCGGGTACTTAGATGTTTCAGTTCCCCGGGTTTGCCCCCCGATTGCTCGGGGTCTCTGGCCTTCAGCCAGAGGGGTTGCCCCATTCGGATACCTGCGGATATAACGGATATTTGCTCCTCCCCGCAGCTTTTCGCAGCTTGTCACGTCCTTCTTCGCCTCTGAGAACCAAGGCATCCACCGTATGCCCTTAATTACTTTCTCAAGTATTCTTTTATTACTATTCTCGTTTTTCCATCATGTCAAAGAACTTTTTCCTGAAAAAACCGGGTGACCGGGATCTGTCTGATTACTCAGGTAAATCCCTTTACCCTCTTTTTTCAGAAACCGTGGAGAATATCGGAGTCGAACCGATGACCTCCTGCGTGCAAGGCAGGCGCTCTAGCCAGCTGAGCTAATTCCCCGAAGCTTTTTTGAAAAACATCTGACCCTTTCTATCTCTCTCTCCTTCCCTTCTCTCTCCTTTCTCTTCTCTCACGGCCCCGATGCCTTCCCAAGTAGTCCCACCCAGATTTGAACTGGGGACCTCTACATTATCAGTGTAGCGCTCTAACCAGCTGAGCTATGGGACTGTTTGTTACTAAAAATAACAATATGTCCGTAAAAACTCCTTCTTTTTTTTCAAATCCGAGCGCAGAGCTTACTTTGGCTCCGGTCTTTCTCTTTTTTTAAAATAATAAAGCACTTAAAATCCAGGCCGGAAAATTACTACCAGCCCTCTATCCTGTAAAAGGTCCTTCTCTCTCCAGAAAGGAGGTGTTCCAGCCACACCTTCCGGTACGGCTACCTTGTTACGACTTAGCCCCAGTCACTAGTTTTACCCTAGGCCGCTCCTTGCGGTTACGGACTTCAGGCACCCCCAGCTTCCATGGCTTGACGGGCGGTGTGTACAAGGCCCGG
>JAXHLX010000002.1:0-77500 GCA_034521735.1 Bacteroidales bacterium | reverse complement strand
GCTCGAAACAATTGATCTTGACAGCATAAGATCAAAAGGTTATGGCTTCCAGATAGAAATGAAATTCGCTACCTGGAAATCCGGCTTCCGGATAAAGGAGATACCTATAATATTCACTGACAGGAAGCTTGGCACCTCAAAGATGAGCGGGGGCATTTTCAATGAAGCCCTCTGGGGAGTGCTGAGAATGAAATACAAGAGTTTCTTCAAACAATATAAAAAGCCCGGACATGAAAAAGCTGATTAAGGGGGCGGAAATAATAAATGAAGGCAAACGGTTCAGGGGCAGTGTGCTGATAGAAGAGGACAGAATAAAAGCCATTTACACTGCCGGCGATGAGATACCTTTTGCCCGCGACACCGAGGTGATAGAAGCAGAGGGCATGCTGCTGCTGCCTGGTATTATCGACGACCAGGTACATTTCAGGGAACCCGGACTCACACATAAAGCCGATATAAATTCCGAATCGCGCGCAGCAGTGGCAGGAGGTATAACCAGCATCATGGAGATGCCCAATACCATGCCACAGACAATAAACAGGGAGGCCCTGAGAGCCAAGCAGGAAAGAGCAGCCGAAAGCTGTTTGTGTAATTATTCCTTTTACCTTGGGGCCACAAATGATAATATAAGTGAAATAAGAGATACCGACCCTGCCACCACCTGCGGGGTAAAAGTATTTATGGGGGCCTCCACCGGTAATATGCTGGTGGATGATATTAAGAGCCTGCGTGCCATATTTGAACAAGCACCGGTACCCGTGGCATGCCACTGCGAAGATGAGCCCACCATACGCAAGAATATGGAATTATACACGGGCAGGTACGGTGATGATATACCCTTGCGCTACCACCCCCTGATAAGAAGCAGGGAGGCCTGTCTTAAATCATCATCACTGGCAGTTAAGCTGGCAGAAGAATATAATACAAGGCTTCATATCCTGCATATATCAACAGCTGATGAAACAAGGCTTTTTGATAATACCCTGCCGGCGGGCCAAAAGAGGATAACTGCGGAAGCCTGCATTCACCACCTCTGGTTTGATGACAGCGATTATGAAGAAAAAGGCAGCCTTATTAAATGGAACCCGGCCATCAAAACAGCTAAGGACAGGCAGTCGCTTATTGAAAGCATTAATGATGACAGGATAGATATCATTGCCACCGACCATGCACCCCATACGATTGAAGAGAAGCAGAAGTCATATACCGGTGCTCCCTCGGGCGGTCCACTCGTGCAGCATTCACTTGTTGCCATGATGGAATTATCAAAGCAGGGAAAGATAAAAACCGAAAAGATAGTGGAGAAGATGTGCCATAACCCGGCCATCATCTTTAATATAAAAGACAGGGGCTTTATACGGGAAGGATATAAGGCTGACCTCTGCCTGCTGAATCCCGGCCGCGAATGGACAGTGTCAAAGGATAATATACTGTACAAATGCGGGTGGTCACCTTTCCACGGACAGACATTCAGCACCTCGGTGGAAAAAACATTTGTTAACGGCCAGGCAGTTTATGACCGGGGCCGGATAGAAGAAGATGTAAGGGGCGAACTGCTATTATTCGACAGAAAAAAATAAAAAGCCGCCCGCCCATTTCTCTTTCTGGCATAAGTATTATTTTTACATTCCCGACAGTAATAAACATAAAAGAATAAACCGAGATGAGTATAACAGGTGAAAACACGCTTACAGGAGAAGGACTGAAAGATATAGCAGTAAAGATGATGATAGCAGCCCGCACCGCTCCAAAAGGGCGCGGACAGGACAACCTTGTCATGCAGATAGCCCAGGGAGCAAGCATAGAAAAGATGGCTGCCAGGATGAAAGAGATAGCAGAGGAGTATAATCAGGCTTTCTTCAGCAGGGATGCCGATAATATACTGATCTCCCCCGTAGTATTACTGCTGGGCACCACCATTGAGCCCCTGGGACTGGTAAAATGCGGTATGTGCGGATATAAGAACTGTGATGAGAAGCGCAAGCACCCCGATGTTCCCTGCGTCTTTAATACAGGTGATCTGGGAATAGCAGTCGGATCGGCTGTCAGCACGGCCATGCAGTACAAGGCGGATAACAGGATCATGTACACTGTGGGACAGGCAGCAATGGATCTGGGCATATTTGAGCCTGAGGTAAAGATAGCATACGGCATACCCCTGAGCGCAAAATCAAAGAATCCCTTTTTTGACAGGAAGAAATAATTTTTGACAAAAGGAAATATCAGTGCATCTTAACAACAAAACGCACTGTACGCCGTGTCTTTTGCTCCATAAGCATCTCACGGCCCCCGCATACCTTAGCTATGGCCTCATCAGTGTAAGCCCTGATGGTAAGCATTTCCACCCCGCTGTTATAAATAATCCTGTACTCCTTCTCCAGCTCGGCAATAAGCCCGCGTATCCTCCTGCCGTCATCATCAGCACACAGGGCAACGCTTACGGCACTTGCCTGCACCATATTGGCCTTTATGCCATATTCGTAAAAGAAGCTGAAGATCCTGGACAGGTTATCACCTATGGCAAAGGAGAAATCGCGTGACAGTACAGAGATGAGTATCTGCTTCTCTTTTTTGATGAACACAGGCAGATCGGGACTCCCACTCTCATCACCGCTTATAAGCGTCCCACCTGCAGCACTGTCAGCAAATGACCTCACTATTAAGGGGATACCCTTATTATGCAGGGGCTTGATGGTCTTGGGATGTATTATCTTGGCCCCCGAGAAAGACATCTCCACGGCATCCTTATAACTTAGCTGCCTGAGTATGACAGCGTCATCAAGCCATTTGGGATCGGCATTAAGAACACCCGGAACATCTTTCCATACCTGCACCTCTGAAGCATCAATCATACTGGCAAGCACGGCAGCAGTATAATCCGACCCTTCGCGTCCCAGTGTTGTTGACATCCCGTCGCCGGTACCGCCTATAAAACCCTGGGTAAGGAAAATATCCGCTTTATCTCCCAGCAGAGTGTCTCTTACCAGAGCCTCCGATTCAGACCATAGAATATTGGCATCCCTGTATCTATTGTCTGTAAGCAACACTTTTCTTATATCCACCCACCTGCAGCCATATCCCTCCTTCTTCAGCCAGGAGGCAATTATGCGGCTCGACCATAATTCACCCGCCGGCACCACCTGGTCATATTCAAGATCATAATCCAGGGGCTCATTATTTGCCAGGAAATCAGCTACACTATGAAAGGAAGAATCCATAAAGCTCATCATCTCCTCTTCCTCCAAGCCCAGATCCTCTATTACGGAAAGATGATAATCGTATATCTTCCTGAGTAATAATACAGGATCAGCCGACCTGTCATATTTTGAGTTAACAACTTCCTCAAGTGCGTTGGTTGTTTTGCCTAAAGCCGACACCACAATCACCAGTGGCAGATCGAAGCCTGCGACTATCTTCCCCATATTACGTATTGCATCAGCATCCTTTACTGATGCTCCCCCGAATTTAAAAACTCTCATCTGCATAAAATTTAATTCACCTTGCTCACAAGAAGGCTTCACTTATTTAGCCCTCTCTCATGAGGATGTCTGTCCTGGTACTATTCACCTCATTCATAAAAAGCTACACTCCGTTCATTCTTATCCTGCCCGAATTATTATCCCAAAATTAAGGTTTTAAAAGTAATTATTATTCTGATAACAGTTTTCTCAGGTCAAATTTGTAACTTTATGACCACCTAAACCCAATTAATCCTACCAGTATGAAAAGTTATAATATCACAACCCTTGATGATTTTATTATCCGCCGACAAAAAGATTATCCTGAAGCAAAAGGAGAGTTCTCACGCCTGCTTCACCATATGGGCACGGCAGCCAAGATGGTCAGCAGCAAGATCCGGAAAGCCGGCCTGGCCGATATCATTGGCAGGGCAGGCAAGATTAATGTACAGGGCGAAGACCAGCAAAAGCTCGATGTATATGCCGATGAGGTGTTTATCAGCGCCCTTCATTCAAGCGGTGAATGCTGCGGCATAGCCACAGAGGAGAACCAGAATATCATTACCTTCACACATGAATTTGCAGTAACGGGTAAGTATATTGTATGCATTGACCCTCTCGACGGCTCATCGAATATTGAAGCGAATGTATCGGTAGGAACAATTTTCTCCATCTACACACGCATTTCGGAAAAAGGAACAACGGCCGTTGATGCTGATTTTCTGCAAAAAGGCACAAAACAGGTTGCTGCAGGTTATATCATATACGGTTCATCAACCATGATGGTATATACCACGGGTAACGGGGTCAATGGCTTTACCCTGGACCCCTCGCTGGGTGAATTCTGCCTTTCCCATCCCGACCTTACCATGCCGGAAAAGGGAATAATATATTCCGTTAACGAAGGCAATTATATCAAGTTCCCGGACGGGGTAAAAAAATATATCAAATACTGCCAGGACAAAGATAAAGCTACAGGCAGGCCCTATACATCAAGGTATATAGGATCGCTGGTTTCCGATTTCCACCGCAATCTTCTGAAGGGAGGAATATATATGTATCCCCAGAGTGAAGCCCATCCTGAGGGCAAGCTCAGGCTGCTGTATGAATGCAACCCCATAGCATTCATTGCGGAAAAAGCCGGGGGCAAGGCAAGCGACGGCTACAGAAGGATACTGGAACTTGAGCCGAAATCACTGCATCAGAAGACCCCGTATTTTGTCGGATCCAAAGATATGATGGAAAAAGTAGAAGAGTTTATCCGTTTAAACAGCTGATCGCTATTCATCGTAGCCTTCCAGTCTCTGGCTGAACCTTCAATTTAAAGAGCCAGACCTTACTCATCGTAGCCTGTCCAGCCACCGGCTGAGCCCTGTATTCCGTCAGCTACTGCACTGATTGTATAATGAGGCATCTCCATCAGCGAAAGTTCTTCAGCCGGTACAGGGAAATGTAAGAGGGTTCCCGGCTGTAACCTGTCAGTTCTTCTCATATCGTAAAAAGAAATACCTGCTCCTGTAAGATAGCATTCTACTTCCTTCTCGTCAAGTATATACCTGAGAATATCATCTTCGGGCAGGACATCGGGTAACCCGCCACGCACCTTACGTGGCCCGGCAGGGTCATTAAGTATATCCAGGGCCCCGGCAGTGTCTCCCGTCCTTAGTAAAGCTTCAGCCTCCAGCAGTTTGACTTCCCAGGCCAGGAAGCTGGGCCTGTGCCCCTCACAGCCCGGGGGAATTAACACATCTTCATACCTCTTGTAACAATACTTGGACCAGAGATAATAGAGATATGTGGGAAAGTTACTATCAATTCTCCAATAATAATCCGTAAGCAAACGATTATCTCCCGGAGTGGCCGGATTCGGGAAGTTACCATCCGGTGTGTTCCATGATTCATTATCTGCCGGCCACCTGGAAGGAAAACTATGATCCATCAGGTTAATTATCCTGTGATCCACCCTTTCCCAGCCAGGCCATGTGGCATAGAGGTAATATTTATCATACCAGTCGTACAGGTCACCCAGATAAGGAGCGAAATCCCAGTCTATGCCATTTTGAGCATAATCGAGCACTTTTGTCCAGTCCAATGCATCATTATGTGCTTTTGTCCTGGAGCTGTAGGCCAGTATCCTTGCTGCATATGAGTTTGCCAGTTGTGAGAGTTCCACATTGGTCATTGCCTGTCCCGCCACCCATTCTTCCGGTACATCAAACTGGTTTGCATCTGCTATTTCAATGGCCCTGTCGAGCATCAGAAGCGATTCATCAATTACTTCCTGCCAGCTGCTCAGCTCGATGCTTGCCAGATCAGTATCCCAGTACACTACAACAGCCTTATCGAATACCAGCCCGAGGTAACCATGTGTCACACCTGCAACAAACCAGCTGAATGCTTCAACCAGCCTGTTATCGTAGCCCCCGCTCCCAAAATTCATCCCCCCATAGAGCTGCTTAAGGGCATAGCAGGCATCCCCATTGGCCTTATACGAATTTTTCCACTGGTCTGAAATAATAAAATAGTACTCATAGGACGTACTGTTATTAAAAGATACTGTCCGCGGTTCCAGAGAAAGCTCTCTCATGGCATAATTTGGCCAAATGCATGTAATGTGGTCAGCCATGGTTGCCATGGCAAGAGCTACGCTCCTGTCCGAGTGAATCGCATTATGCCAGGTGCGGAAGGAAGTGCCGGCAAGTTCCATTACCTTTTCAGGATTATCAGGCGACCAGGTAGGGTCCGGATCCTCTTCCCGTTCACATTATCCCAGTTAATACAGCTGCTAGAGGCAATAATGACAGCCAGATAGGCCAGAAATATTGTTGTCTTGATTTTCATGGCTGATATCATATAATCAAAGATAGTCATTTAGCATTAAATGAATATTTTAGTTAAGCTGAAAAATCTTGACTATTTTTGCCCTTCTTTTCCGGATGATATGAGTAAGATAGATTTAGGCAGTCTTTACACCGGCCATTCAAAATTAGAGAAGGTTAAAAACCACCTCAAGGATGAATCAAAGGGGAAAATAGCTATTGAAGGCCTTGCAGGCTCTTCACGCTCGCTATTTGTATCATCCATATTCAGGTCCGTAGCCACTACTCATTTTGTTATATTGCCGGAGAAAGAGGATGCGGCTTATTTCTATAATGACCTGGTTCCGGTACTGGGCGATGAGCAGGTCTTCTTTTTCCCCTCAAGCTATAAACGGTCAATACAGTATGGCCGCACTGAAGCCTCCAATATAGTGCTGAGAACAGAAGTGCTCAACTACCTGGCCAAAGGTAAACGCAAATGCATAGTTGTCAGTCACCCCGAAGCCGTGATGGAGAAGGTCATAAGCAAAAAGGTGCTGCAGTAAGAATACCCTTCGGATCAGTGAAGGTGACAGGCTGTCGATGGAATTCCTTGAAGAAGTTTTGGTAGAATATAAATTCGCAAGGGTTGATTTTGTTTATGACCCAGGGCAGTACTGCAGTGCGCGGCAGTATTATCGATATCTTCTCCTTTGCCTCCGACAGGCCCTGCAGGATAGATTTCTTCGGTGATGATGTTGAATCCATACGCTCATTCAACCCCGATAGACCAGCTGTCCGTCGAAAAGATGAAGGAAATATTTATAGTGCCTAACATACAGGATATTACAATTGAAAAAACCCATGCGGATATCAGCGGATTTATACCTCCTTCATCTGTGATCTGGATGGATGAGTTACAGCCTTATATATAAGAAAGGATTGAGAATATCTATCAGTCAGACTGGTCATAGAAGGTGAAGATGCTAAATCATTAATAAAGATAAAGCTGAATATGCAATATCCGGCGATCATTTTGAATCAAGTCTCTAAAACTCAGGATAATTGAGTTTTCAGCAGGTCATGGTGCCAATAATGTTACAAAGTTCTGCATAAAATTCAATATCTGCGCCCCAGCCATCATTCTAATAAGGATTTTGAATTGCTGGGTAAAAAGCTGCTTGAGAACAGCCAAAGAGGATATACCAACCTTATAATATCAGAGAGTGAGAGCCAGATCAAAAGGATAAGAGATATCTTCGCGGAAATTAACCCCGGGCTGGCCTTCAATACCGGCTTTTTTAACCTGCACGAGGGTTTCACTGAGCACGATCTGGGCATCTGCTGTGTTCACAGATCACCAGATATTTGATCGTTACCATAAATTCAGGATCAAGGGCATTTTCTCTGGCAAGGAAAGCCTGAGTCTGAAAGAACTGACAAGCCTTAACCCGGGCGATTATGTGGTTCATGTAGACCATGGCATAGGTAAATTCGGAGGTCTTGAAAAAGTTGAAATAAACGGGAAAATACAGGAAAACATAAAACTTGTTTACAGGGATAACGACACACTCTATGTAGGCATACATGCTCTCCACAGGATATCAAAATACAAGGGCAGGGATAGTGGGGAACCACGTATATACAAGCTGGGAACGGGTGCATGGCAGAAACTTAAAGTCACGGACAAAGAACAAGATAAAAGATATTGCACGCGACCTCATCCTCCTTTACGCAAAGAGAAGGGAAGTGGATGGTTACAGGTATTCCCCCGACTCTTACCTGCAGAGAGAGCTCGAAGCATCTTTCATTTATGAAGACACCCCCGATCAGCTTGCTGCCACAAGGGCTGTAAAGGAAGATATGGAAGAAGCCTCATCCCATGGACAGGCTGATATGCGGTGATGTGGGTTTCGGGAAGACAGAAATTGCCATAAGGGCAGCATTCAAGGCCGCTACTGATAATAAGCAGACAGCCATTCTCGTACCTACAACCATACTGGCTTTACAACATTATCAGACTTTCAGTTCACGACTGGCAAATTTTCCGGTTAGTATAGATTACATCAGCAGGCACAGGAAGGCATCGCAACAAAAGGAAATAGCCGGCAAGCTTAAGAAAGGTGAACTCGACATAATCATAGGCACCCACAAGCTTGTAGGCAAAGAGATTGGATTTAAGGACCTGGGCCTGCTGGTAATAGACGAGGAGCAGCGTTTCGGTGTGGCTGTTAAGGAAAAACTCAAAAGTATGAGGACAAATGTGGATACCCTTACACTTACAGCCACTCCCATACCCAGAACCCTGCAGTTTTCCCTTATGGGTGCACGCGACATGTCAGTAATCAATACCCCGCCACCCAACAGAATGCCCATCGTTACCGAAGATGCACGGCTTCAATGAAGAAATCATAAAGGAGGGCATTGAATATGAACTTAACCGAAATGGCCAGGTTTTCTTTATCCATAACCGGGTGGACACCATCATAGGAGACATCAGAGCAAATGATAAACCGTATACTGCCGGGTATCAAAACGGCAGTAGTCCATGGACAGATGGAGGGTAAGACAGATTGAAAACATCATGTTTGACTTTGTTCACGGCGATTATGACGTTCTGATTGCCACAACAATAATTGAATCAGGCCTGGATATCCCCAATACCAACACCATATTTATCAATAATGCCCATCATTTCGGATTATCTGACCTGCACCAGCTGACGGGGACGTGTTGGCAGATCAAACAGGAAAGCTTTCTGTTACCTCCTGGCTCCGCCCCTGAATCTGCTTACACAGTGAGGCCCAGCGGAGACTGAAAGCTATTGAAGAATTTGCGGAACTGGGCAGCGGCTTCAATATCTGCCATGCAGGATCTTGACATCACGGGGCTCAGGTAATCTGCTCGGAGCCGAACAGAGCGGCTTTATTGCAGATGTGGGTTTTGAGACGTACCAGAGAATCCTTGATGAAGCTATGCAGGAGATCAGAGAAGCTGAAGAACTGAGGGATATCATTCCTGGTACAACTGACCGCGCCACAGTGGAAAAAAAGCAAAGGTGGAAGAAGGCTACCTTAACGATTGCCAGATCGACACCGATCATGGAAATAATGTTCCCGGATTATTATGTATCAAATATATCAGAGAGGATAAGGCTTTACAAGGAGCTGAATAATATTGAAAGCTGATGATGAACTGGATAGCTTTCAGGGAAAAGCTGGACTGACAGGTTCGGCACACTGCCCGTCCCGGCTAGATGATCTGCTTAATCTGGTAAGGCTGAGGCGACTGGCATGCCGCATGGCTGTTGAGAAAATTGGTGGTTAGGAACGAAAGAATGGTCATGCATTTTATCTCAGACCCTGACTCTCGGTTTTTATGAAAGTAATACTTTTATGAAGTTGATAAGACTGGTGAATGAAAATCACAGGCGCTTCAGGATAAAACAAACGGAAAGAAAACTTACCATTACCGCAAAAAATATTAAGAATATTGAGCATGCCATAGATATTTTAAGTTCAATCATTATAACTCCTGGTCAGATAATTAAAAGTTAAAGAAATATTAAAGATGAACTACAATGCCTTTTAAAGCCCGTTTTTTCATAATTTTAACACGGATTTATGAATCTCGCAATTGACATAGGCAACTCATCATGCAAAACAGGCGTGTACAGCGCGGATAAGAAAGAATATATATCTTCTTCCGGCACTGATGATACAACTGAGCTGGAAAATATTATTTCCCGTTTCCCTGTAAAAAGGGCTATGATCAGCAGTGTACACAAAGATGACCCCCGGTTTGTGCAGGTGCTGGTAAAAGCCGGTATTGAAGCTCATCTGCTGAGCCATAACACCCCTCTGCCCTTTTATTTACGCTATGACAGCCCGGAAACACTGGGCAGCGACCGTATAGCCGCAGTGGCAGCCGCACATAATATGTTCAGGGGAGCTAACGTTCTTGTAATTGATGCAGGAACAGCTGTAACAATAGATCTGCTTGGTTCAGACAATGTATATCTTGGAGGCAATATATCACCCGGTTTACAGATGAGATTCAGGTCGCTGCACGACTACACTGCGAGGCTCCCCCTTGTAAGTAAAAGCGATTCATTTGGTAATCTTGGACTTAACACAGAAGAGTCGATAAGATCAGGTGTTCAATCAGGCTTGATTTTTGAAATAAATGACTATATTCGCACTTTGAAAAATGATTATAAAGACCTGAAGATAATTTTTACAGGCGGAGACGGAGAATTTCTGGCAGCTAACACAGACAGCAGCCATGAACTTATTCCCGACCTTGTTATTGACGGACTAAACTATATTTTGAACTATAATGCTCAGACATCTTAAAATATTCATTCTTGCAATATTTCTCTTACCCTCCCTGATTACCAGCGGGCAAAAAATGGTAAACAGCCCTTACAGCAGGTTCGGGCCCGGATTAATTGAGCCACAGGGGGCATTGAAAAGTCTCAGCATGGGAGGCACAGGCATAGGCCTGAGAGACCCCCTGTCAATCAATTACCTCAATCCCGCATCATACAGCAGCCTTGACACCAATTCCTTTGTTTTTGATTTTGGTCTCGAATACAAGGCAAATATCCTGGAGTCAGGAGATAATATGTATTACTCTGATGATATCAATTTCCACCACCTGGCCATGGCATTCCCGCTTACGAAATGGATGGGCTTTGCAGCAGGCATCATCCCGTACTCCAACGGCTATTACAACCTGGTAAATACAGTTACGGAAGATGATGCGGCATACAATCCGCTTATAGGTGAATACGAGAACAGCCATAAGGGAAGCGGCAGTTATAATAGTTTTTTTGCCGGACTGGGACTGAGCCCTGTTAAAAACCTTTCCATTGGAGTGAATTTCACATACCTTTTTGGTAATATTGAAAGAGATAATTTATTCTTATTTACCGATGATAACAATCAGTTTAACAATATTTCCTCAGAAAATATAAGGTTGTATGGCTATAATCTTGATTACGGTATACAATATTCAGCTGAACTGAAAAATGATTATTTTGCCGCAATCGGTTTATCATATTCAATGAAACAGGCCTATACTTCAGAATATGAAAAAATATTTGCCCGCTATGCTCCTTATTCGGGCTCTGATTATTCAGTGGACACCCTCAACTACGAATCCGATGACAATCGTAAGATTGAGCTTCCGCAGGAAATAGGTTTTGGCATATCATTCGGAAAAAAAGATGTCTTCCTGTTAGCCGCAGATTATATAATGACAAAATGGGGTGAGGTATCTTTCCCGGACTATGAGGATTACCTTGTAAACAGCTCCACCTATAGACTCGGAGCACAGTATATTCCGGATAAAAATGCTAACTACAACTACCTTAACAGGGTGGAATACCGCCTTGGCGGTCATATCTCTAACAGCCACCTTGTGGTGAACGGAGAAAGGCTGAAAGAATTTGGCATCACTTTTGGAGCAGGTTTACCGCTGAACAGAACCAAATCAAGGATAAACCTCCACGCAGGATATCTTAACAGGAGAGGTTCCCTCGAAAACGGTTTACACAGTGAAAACAGTTTGACAGTAGGCCTTAGCCTCAATTTTTATGATTACTGGTTTCTAAAGAAAAAGTATAATTAACAAAACCGATTACGATGAAAGCAAGATTACAAAAAACGATCACAGTCATCTTCCTTTCTTTTTTTATCTTACCATTATTTGGTCAGAAAGGAATTGAAGACGGCAGTAAGTACGGGCATGGAGAAGACAGCGCTAATTGCAGGATGAATTTATCGCTCTATAAAACTTACTATGATCAGGACAATTATGATATGGCACTGGGATTCTGGCGCAAGGCTTTCTTCGAATGTCCCAGGTCATCAAGCAATATGCACCTGCATGGTATCGATATGTTCAAGGATTACTATAAAGAAACCAGGGACATGGCATATATTGACACCATTGAGATGATATATGATGCCAGGATTAAGTATTTTAACAGGAAGGCCTATTACCTTGGCCGTAAGGGTCTTGATTACTATAACCTGGCCAATGGCGATCCTGAACTTATAGAGATGGCCTATAACACCTTTGCAGAGGCCATTGAAACGGACCCCAGGAATGCAGACCCCACCATTCTGTCAGTATTTATGGCTACCACCCAGATGCTTTTTGAGCAGAATATTATCGATAATGAAGAGGTGATAAATAATTACGGGATGGCAATGGACATCCTTGATCAAAGGATAGCCGCAGTAAACAGGCCTCCCGATGTAAATGCCAGGGAAACAATCGACAAGCTTTTCAAGGCAGGGGGAGCAGCTACCTGTGCGGGACTGGTACCTCTGTTCACACCCAGGGTGGCCGAAAATCCAGATGATGCAGAAC
The DNA here is from genome assembly GCA_034521735.1 of Bacteroidales bacterium. GTDB lineage: Bacteria > Bacteroidota > Bacteroidia > Bacteroidales > VadinHA17 > UBA9300. The sequence continues at coordinate 64,863 of JAXHLX010000002.1, read as the reverse complement.
TGCTGGCAAAAGTGCTTGATCTGCTTGAGGATGCTGGTTGTACCGATTCAGACCTTTATTACACAGCAGCCGAAAATCTGTACCAGATAGAGACAACGGCGGAGTCAGCCTATCATCTGGCTGAAATGAACTACGATAAGATGAATTTTGACAGGGCCGAGGAATATTACCTTGAGGCCGTTGAACTTGAGTCGGATAAGAATATGATATCCACTTATTATGTTAAGCTGGCCTCGTTGAGGCTCCAGGAAGAGGACTACAGGGCTGCCCGTGACTATGCTAAAAAAGCCATAGAGGCCAACCCTGATAACGGTACGGCATATATGATAGTGGGTAATGCGTACTCAAGTGTAAGAATATTTGACGATGAGCTGAAAAACCAGATGATATACTGGGTTGCAGCCGACTATTTCAGGAAAGCAAGGGAAAAGGATCCCTCCCTGAGCGAAAGGGTTAATGAATACCTTAGAACAGTACGTCAGCTGTTTCCCAAAAAGGAAGATTGTTTCTTTGTCAGTATAATTGAGGAAGGTGTTCCTTATACCGTGGGAGGATGGATAAACGAGCAAACGACAGTGCGTTTCAGAAAAGAAAATTGAAGAAACTGATAAGAATATTACATAAATCAGGCATTGCAGCCCTTATAACAGGGGCTGCATTGTTTTTCTCATGCCGTGAGAAAATAGGCATAATTGACACTTCCCTGAAGCCCGAACTGCCTACCCAGGTAATCCATGATTTTAAAACCTCATATACAGACTCCGCAGTGCTGCAGCTAGAGATGAAAGCGCCGCTGATGAAATATTACGGCAATATGGAGGTTCCCTATACCGACTTCGACGAGGGTATTGAAGTATATTTCTATGAAGGACGCGACAGCCTGATAGGTGAGATAAGGGCTAACTTTGCCAGGTACACCGAAAGTAAAGAGCTATGGGAGGTCAGAGATAATGTGGTTGCATTAAACCGCGAGGGCGAAAAGCTTGAAACGGAACTGCTCTTCTGGGATGAAGGCAAAGACCTTATTTATACCGATAAATATGTACGGATAACACAGCTTGATCAGATAATAATGGGTAAGGGCCTTGAATCAGACACCAAATTCGATAACTGGAAGATTAAAAACGTAACAGCAACTTTATATATTGATGATGAATAAAAAGGTACTTACCACTCTTGAGATATTATGGATTGTGATCGGTATATTCTGCATCGTTGCAGCCATACATAATAAGATCAGCGGTGAAGGCAATCGCTTCCTTATACTTACAGGGATGGGTATACTTGCATTTATTATGGCATATGTACGCGACAGGCAGCGTAAAAAGGATTAAATTTGTAAGATGGACCTGTTACTGTTTATAATGTCAGCTATCATACTCTCGGCCTTCTTCTCGGGCATGGAAACTGCTTTCGTGTCTGCCAATAAGCTGAGGATAGAGATTGATAAACAAACGGGCAGCTTCGGTTCCGGTATAATAGCCTTTCTCAGCCGCAAACCGGACCGTTATATTGTCACCATGCTTATTGGCAACTACCTGGCAATAGTGGTTTTCGGGCTGTTTATCAAAGTTTCCCTGGAAGAACTGTTCAGCGGGCTGATAACAACTGCTTACCTGCTGCTCCCGGTACAGATAATTATTGCATCGCTGATCATACTGCTGCTGGCTGAGTTTCTGCCTAATGCATTTTTCAGAAGATCTCCCAATCTTTTACTTAGAATATTCAGCATACCGGCAGCACTGGTATACACCCTCTTCTACCCGCTTACCATCCTGGTCATTAAACTGTCAAACCTCCTTTTGAGATTATTCTTCGGCCATAAGCCTGAGGATAAAAACAGTAAAAATATCTTTGGTAAAATAGATCTTGACGACCTGGTAAGCGAAGTGAATGATGAAAACCAGGATACTGACCTGGAAGAGCATGATATCAGGATATTCCAGAAAGCCCTTGACCTGTCAAATGTGAAGGTAAGAGCCTGCATGGTACCCAGAACAGAGATATCAGCCCTTTCTGCCGACAGCTCACTTGACGACCTTAAACAGGCCTTTATAGATTCAGGACACTCAAATATTCTGATCTTTGAGGAGTCTATTGATAAGATTATCGGTCATTTCAGCTTACGTGATCTTTTTAATTCACCCGACAGCATACGCGATGCTCTGCACAAGATGATGATAGTGCCTGAAAGTATGGCTGCCAACAAACTGCTGAAGCTCTTCGTGGAGCAGAACAAGAAGCTTGCCCTGGTGGTGGATGAGTTCGGAGGTACAGCGGGTATTGTGACCATTGAAGATGTGCTTGAAGAGATAGTGGGTGATATAGAGGATGAGCATGACAGCTCGGAGCTTACAGAGAAGAAGACAGGACCGGATGAATATCTCTTCTCTGGCCGGCTGGAGGTTGACTATATCAACGAAACCTACGGCCTGTCTCTTCCAGTTTCTGATGATTATGAGACCCTGGCCGGACTGGTGCTTGACAGGGTAGGTGAAATACCTGAAACCAACACTTCACTGGAGATAGGCAAATATATAACCAGGGTCATCAGGGTGTCTGAGACCAGGCTCGAGCTTATCAGCGTAAAGCTTAAACCCAGACCATCACACTGACAGACCGGGCTTAAAAATTCATTCCGTATAATACTTATAAAACAGAGGTATTGTTTCAATCCCCTTAAAGAAATTATATAGCGGGTAATTCTCGTTAGGTGAATGGATTGCATCCTCCTCCAAACCAAAGCCCAGCAATATGGATTTTATACCCAGTATATTCTCAAATGTGGATATAATAGGTATGCTACCTCCACTGCGCACAGGTATAGGCTTCTTGCCATAGGCCTCTTCCATGGCCTTGCTGGCTGCCAGGTATTCCTTACTGTCAATAGGGCTGACGTAGGCCTGCCCGCCATGAAGGTATTCAACCTTTACCTTCACACCAGCAGGTGCTATGGACTTAAAATGATCCTCAAAAATCCTGGCTATCTTTTTTGAATCCTGGTCGGGCACCAGTCTCATCGATATCTTGGCATGCGCTTTAGATGGCAGTATGGTCTTGGCTCCCTTATCCGTAAAACCTCCCCATATACCGTTTACATCAAGCGATGGCCTTATACCGAGCCTTTCATGTGTTGTATATGACTCCTCTCCCATAAGCTCATCAACATCGATCAATTCCTTATACACCTTTTCATTATATGGTCTTTTGCCCATTTCAGTCCTTTCCTTATCCGAGGCAATAAGAACATCATCATAAAAACCCGGTATGGTGATCTGCTTTTTCTCATTGGTAAGAGAGGCTATCATCTCACAGAGTATATTACATGGGTTTGCCACCGCTCCGCCATAAAGGCCTGAATGAAGGTCCCTGTTCGGTCCTGTTAGCTCAACTTCCATATAGGTGAGTCCCCTCAGTCCGGTTGTAATAGAAGGAATATCGGGTGCTATCATGGTAGTATCCGAAACCAGTATAACATCTGCCTGAAGCAGGTCTTTGTTCGTGGCACAAAACTTCTCAAGGCTGCCTGACCCTATCTCTTCTTCACCTTCTATCATAAACTTTACATTGCATGGCAGGCTTTCCGTCTTCACCATATATTCAAAAGCCTTAACATGCATAAAAAGCTGGCCTTTATCATCATCTGCGCCCCTGGCCCATATCTTATCATTCCTGATAACCGGCTCAAACGGCTCTGTGTCCCAGAGATCATACGGCTCTGCCGGTTGCACATCATAGTGACCGTAAACAAGGACTGTAGGCAGTGAGCTGTCAATAACTTTCTCGCCTACAAGTATGGGATGTCCTTCCGTGGGATAAATATCTGCCTTATCAGCACCTGCTGCAAGGAGGCTGTGCTTAAGATATTCAGCAGCTTTCAGCATATCATCCTTATTTTCTTCCTTAGCACTTACAGAAGGAATTCGTATCAGTTCGAACAGTTCTTCAAGGAACCTGTCCCTGTTTTGCTTTATAAAATCCTTAATCGTATCCATATTTATTATTTCATTACTTAATTATTACAGGACAATAAAGATAAAAAATGCCGGATTCAAATCAAGCTTTTTCAAACTTTATTCCTGCGTATATCAGCTGCAGCTCTCAACAGCTCCTCATACCACTTCTTTCCATATAACCTAATCAGCGGATCCTTCAAAAAACGGTAAACAGGAATGTTTTCGGACTTGCCGCGCCGTAGGGCAGGGCGGCAGATTTTTATTTCTTCATAATTAACAGCATCAAACTCCCTGTATCTCTTTACCCTCAGCGGGAAAAGGTGGCATGAGATGGGCTTTCTAAATGATATCTTCTGATCCTCCCATGCTCTTTCTATAGCACAGTAGTATATACCTTCACTATACCCTGCATAGGCACATTCAGCTTTACCAATCAGGGGTGTTACAAGGTCGCCGTCATCATCAAGCACGGATAAGCCTTTTTCCTCAACGGCCCTTATCCCTTCAGGCCTCATATAATGTTTTATCACAGGCCATATTTCTTCCAGTTTGCCGGCTTCATCATCAAGTAGCGGAGCACCGGAGTCGCCCTGAAGACAGCAATAACCCCTGCATTTTTTCAGGTCACAGGCAAATTTCTCTTCAAAAACAGCACTTGATATTATTGCTTTGCCAAGAGATAGCATAGCTGTAATTATATAAGTGGTTTTCCGGTCATCTCTTCCGGCATGTCAATATCCATAAGGCTCAGTATGGTAGGTGCTATATCAGCAAGTATACCATCATCTATCTTCTTATACCTTTCTGACACCAGTATGCAGGGAACAGGATTCAGTGAATGGGCAGTATTGGGACTGCCATCTTCATTGACCGCATTATCGGCATTGCCATGATCGGCAATAATAATTATCTCATAGCCATGATCAGTTGCCTGTTGAACCACCTCACCCACACATTCATCCACTGCAGCAATGGCTTTTTTTATTGCCTCATAAACGCCGGTATGGCCAACCATATCACCATTGGCAAAATTAAGGCATATAAAGTCCTGACTTTCCTTTTTTATCTCTTCAATAAGTGAATCCTTAAGCTCGTATGCACTCATCTCAGGCTTCAGATCATAGGTGTCAACATCAGGTGATGGGATAAGTCTCCTGCTCTCATTCCTGAATTTCTCCTCCCGCCCACCTGAAAAGAAGAAGGTAACGTGGGCATATTTTTCTGTTTCCGCTATCCTCAACTGTGTCTTACCGGCCTTTGCCAGCACCTCTCCTAAAGTATTCCTTACATCGTCCTTTGGAAACAGAATATGTAAACCCTTAAATCCAGCATCATATGGCGTCATAGTACAAAAGTGAAGGGCTATGGTCTTCATTCCATGCTCCGGCATGTCTTTCTGGGTCAGCACCTCTGTAAGCTGCCTTGCCCTGTCATTCCTGAAATTAAAAAAGATCACCACATCTCCCTCTTCAATAGTGGCCATGGGCTTTCCTGATTCGTCAATATGCACCAGGGGCTTAACAAATTCATCCGTAACACCACTTTCATATGATTCGCTGAGTGCTTCTGCCATATTGCCGGTATGCTTCCCTTTGCCGGCAGTCAGCATATCATAAGCCAGTTTTATCCTTTCCCATCTTGTATCCCGGTCCATGGCATAATATCTCCCGACAAAAGATGCCAGCTCCACCGATGTACCCTCAATATGATCAGTTAATTCTTTGAGGTATCCACTGCCGCTTTTAGGATCCGTATCACGGCCGTCGCCAAAGGCATGAACAAATACCTTTCCCAATCCATAGTTTTGTGTCATATCGCAGAGGGCAAAGAGATGCTTTATATGTGAATGAACGCCGCCGTCCGAAAGCAATCCCATCAGATGAACCTTCTTCCCGCTCTCACGTGCATACATAAATGCTTTATCAAGCTCCTTATTCTCAATAAAATCCCCTTCCTCTATGGCAAGGTTTATCTTTACAAGGTCCTGGTAAACCACACGTCCTGCACCAATATTCAGGTGTCCCACCTCCGAATTACCCATCTGTCCCTCTGGCAATCCCACACTATCTCCTGAGGCCATCAATTTTGAAACGGGATATTTCTCAGACAGCCCGTCCATATTAGGGGTAGACACATTTGCAATAACATCCGACCTTGAACCATCACCCATCCCCCATCCGTCAAGGATCATCAACAGTACTTTCCTATCCATATATAAAATTATTCTAAAATTAGTCAGGCCTGCATTTACAGGTCTGAGAGCCTTAAATCAAAGCTCACAAAGGTAGCAAAAAAACCTGAGAGGCATGGCGCCGGCATGCGTCAAACAGTTCCTTCGCTTTACGCAGCTTAAGCGCACAATCCTGTGCTGACAGTCCTGTTGCAAAAACAAATGCAAAAAGCAATAACAAGCATGATGATCGAATCATATCATGATGCCTTAACTTAGCAATCAATCTCCTTTCTTTTCCTGAACTTTTATGCTGAGTTCATTTTTACTACAGGTCTTCTCATAATCAATATCCCTGCCTACATATCTCCACCACTCTTCTGGCGTAAAGTTTCTTGTTAGCAGCTTGCATATATCATTTGCCATATAATCCACATGTGTTGGCCTTGCAATAAGGTTCCTGTTATTCACACTCCCTGCGCTGCCTGAAAGAAGCAAGCGGCCATCAGGGCTGAAGGACAGGGAGGACACAAAGCCATCATTATCATCAAGTGATATGGGAGGTTCGCTAAGGTCATCATAATTCCAGATTTTAACCAGTCCGTCGAAACCACTGCTGGCCATCTGTCTGAGCTCGTTATTGAACTGTATGTCCGTCACTCGCACCGGGTGTGCTTTCACAGACTCATTACTGCTTTTCTCCCCTGCATTCCAGAATTCTATCAATCCTGTCTGGTAACCCACAGCATAACTCTTATCATCCATAAACCGGACAACCCTTATTGACCCTTTTTCGGTGTCAAGAGCATTAATGGCCGTCTTATTCTCCAGATCCCATAAATGTATCAGACCGCTGTCCGAAGCTGCAATAAGATATTTTCCCGATGCTGACACATCAAGAGCATTAACTGCCTCAGAAGCTGTTAATAATAGTTCAGGTTTCCTGTTCTCCATATCCCACATAATAATTTTACCGTCGACACCTGAGGACACCAGTTCCTTATTATCAGGGGTAAAGGCCAGTGCCTTTATCTTATCCGTATGACCGGTCAGTTCATACATTACACCCTCGCCGGAAACAGATATTATCCTTATCACTGCTCTGTCGCTGCCACATGCCAGCAGTCGACCGTCACTGCTTGTACTCAGCACCTCGATTATCTCATTTCCCTCAAATACAGAGTCTGGCTGTCCGTCAGAACTCCCGGCATTCCACCTGAGCACCTTCCCGTCCGATCCCGAGGTAAAGAAGTCCCGGGTACCGGGTCGGGAACACTATGCTGTTAACCATTCCCGAATGACCGTCAAATGTTTTATAATTCAGTGCCCCGTGTGTTTTAGCAACATTATACAGCCCCATATAAATATCAGCATCATTAGCGCTGCCACCGTTCCGTTTATTAAAAAGATAGGCCTGGTAAGCCAGCAGTGTCTGCAGCTGTCCTTCACCACTAAGCTGTATTGATTTAACAGCCATAGTCTTGCCTACAGATACCATCCTCAGTCTCTGGGATTCTTCGGCGTTCATCCGGGCTGTATCCGCCTGTGCCAGGGCCATAAATCTCTGTTCTTCTGCCAGTTCAGCATTCATCTCGGCTTTTGACCTCTGCACATTGGCTTCACGTGCGGTCCTGTCTGCATACTCTTTCTGCCTCATTGCTTCCAGGGCACTTATCCTTGCCGAATCGGCATTTGCCAGGGCTCTTTCCTCCTGTATCTTTGCTTCTTCCGCACTCAATCTTGCCTCTTCTGCCATCTTCTCAGCCCTCTGCTGTTCTGTTGTGGCCCTCTCCCTCTGCTGTTCAGCCTCCTGCCTGTTCTTCTCTGCCTCAACCTGCTTAACAAAGGCAAACAGCATAAAGAACATAGATATTATGGCTGCTGTACCCAGGATTATTGCTGTTATCCTGCTGCGCCGCAGCTGTCTTTTCTGGGCCCTTATCTTATTCTCCTCTTCCGCAAGAAATTCCTTTTCACTGGTCCTGAGGTACACCATTGCTCTTTCTAATGCCGGATTAAACCTCTCAGCCCACGTCAGGGTAGGCATATTCTCATCACGCCAGTTAAGAGCCAACTGCAGATCGGGGGCGCCACAGGGTGGTTTTCCCTTCCTGGAACATAGCCGCCGCCCCTGACAGCCGGAGGTACATCTGCACCGAAGCTGCCTCCTCTTCCACCCACTCGCTGAGCCTGTTCCACAACCTCATTATACTCTCATGCGAGATATCGATTACTGTTTCCCCATTAATTTCCACACCTTCACCGGGTGTAATAAATGATCTTCCGGAAGACCTGAATGCATTGATAACCTTTATCAGCTCAGGCTCCGGACACCGGGCAATAGCGGCTATAACAGACACCCTGGCAGGGTGCCTTGTCCCCTTATTATCGGGCCCCTTTTCAGTTATCGTCTTAAATAGTGACTCACAAATCTCCTGTTCCCTCTTATTCAGCTCCTCAAAAGCTTCGTTAGCATGCCTTGAAATGGCCTCAGACATCTGTCCCACGGCATCATAATTGGATATAGATATTGGTCTGTCAGTCACTCCCATTGCCTGCCAGTGCTCCCATGTTCTCATCAGGGCATGCTGCAGAACGGGTAACTGATCTGTACGTTCACCTATCTCACTTATCAGCAGGTCAACCAGGTCATCATCTATGCTTGCTCCTGCATATTCCACCGGACCGGTTATTGCTCTCCGGTAATTATCCTCAGCCATATGAGGGATAAGGTAATTACTGTTATTAATAAGCTCCGTCAATCCCTGGAAATGTGCGCAGTCGCCTATATAATCAGAACGCATGGTTATTATAAGCGAAATTCCTGAAGAGGGATCCTTTACCGCGTTAAACAAGCAGGTTAACAAAATATTTGGCATCCCCTTCAGTGACATCTGACTTTGCAGCTGATCTATACCTGAATAGTTCCTCAAACTGGTCAACCAGTATTAAAAGCTTTCTATCCCTGGTTTCAGACAGCTTACTGACAGCATTAACAAGGCCCTTTTCATCCTGCCTTAATATGGTATCAGTTATAGATCTGTCTATTTCACTATCCTCATCTTTTATTAACCTTTCAGCGATAATATCAGACAGCTTGCCCAGAGGATCATTCCCGGGGCGCATATTAACAAGCTGCCACTGATCCGGATCTTCACCCTCTGTCTCAATAAGATGGGGAATTACACCACAGTATATAAGCGATGATTTACCGCTACCTGAAGCACCTATTACAGTCACAAACCTGTTGGCTTTCAGCTTATTCAACACTTCACCGCTCTGTCCTTCCCTGCCAAAGAAAAGATCACTCTCCCCGGGTGTGAAAGGTCGCAGACCGGGAAGGGATTTAATCTGCCTTTTGCGGAACCATCATTTTCGGATATCTTTTTTGCCATAATACGATTATCAATAAAAAGAGTACTAAATTCTAATACCTATCATATGCACATCATAGAGTTTGTTTTTCTGGTCTCTGAAGACATCTCTCTGTTTTTTTCATCGTTAGCCCTGAGAATCTGTGTCTTTGTGTTTCTGAAATTGACTACGGCCATCACAAGCAGCGTCCTTAATGTCCGAATCATAACACTAAGTACCAGCTGGCGGAATATTGTAGTCTGGTTACCGTTCATCTTTATTAATATTATCATCCATATGTTTTACCAGTAAGTGGTAATTATCACGTTCATAAAACGCATATTTCTCCATCTCCTTTATCTCCAGTAGGTAATATTTAACACTGCCTTCTTTTATTTTACCTGCATCAAATTCAATTCCGGCTGTATGCCAGTTAAAGGACAGCTTCCTCTCCCCGTCTATTTCATCATTATCCAGGGGCCAGAGAATAAAGTCCTGAGCCAGAGTAGGGCAGCAGGTCATTGGCGCTTTCAATAGTTATGATCTTCTCAGCCAGTCCCGTCAGACTGTTTTCAGGCAGTTCCGGTAACACCCCGGCCATGGATACGAGCTTACTGTATAACAGTTCCTTTTCATCCTTTTTCTCTTTAAGTACCAGCTCCATTTGTTCACGATATACCTCTGGCAAGCGGTAAGAACAATTACTGTACACATCATCATAATTATACTGCAGTAACCTGAAGGCCTCTTCTCTCAATATCCTGTGAACACCGAAGAGGAGAGCCACCAGGAAATCTGTTTCATCAGGTTTGGGCAAATCGTACAGGCTCCTTAATGAGCATGCCTTTGTCCATACACCGATATGATTATAGTCTTTGTTCACCAACTCCTGTATCAGCGTCTCTATATTCAGGTATATTACCGGGGTAGAACCGGAACAGGTTTTTTATCTTTTTTTCATCGGATATCACATTGAGGAAGGCTGTCAGGCGTGGTTTAATCTCATCATCAACAACAATATCAAGCATCTCAAATGCAAAATTTACGCTTTCAACTGTACCGTTTTCAAGGTTCTCTTTTATCTTATCCAGTGAGCTTTTTTCATAAATAAGTGACAGGAGATCAAATAAAAATCCAGACCACCACTGTGTTTCCTTCTCCAGAGCATCGTGAAGCAGGTGGTTATTATTTTCCCTGAGGCTTATCTGTGCTGACAGGTTCCATGTAAGCAGACCTATAACATCCTGTACTTGCCGCAGCAGCCTGTTGTGGGTATCCTCATTCGCCCTGTATCCACAATTGACCAGTCCTGTTACTGCTTCTTTTCTTATAAGCCTGTTTATCGACCATATACCGGGAAGCAGAAAATCAATGGCCCGGCTACCACCCGTTTCAGAAAACAGCCTCAACAGCAATCTTCTCACAGCGACATTACCCGATGACCTGAAATAATGTCCGGCCAGTGCGGGACAGGCCTCCTCACCAAACCTTTTTAGTACGGAATAAGCATCACTGGCTATGGCCTCATTGTCCAGACATTCACATATTTCAGGCAATAATTCCTTTATCCTGAATTTTCCCACAAGATATATTGTCTCTCTCTTTATCTCTTCATCCTGGTCACGGATAAGCCTCATAAGGTCAGTTATTACAGGCACATCGGATCCTGACATCAGTATCTGCAGATGCATTTTCCGGTTACTGCTCTCCTCAATTGTCGACACCAGGTTTTTATCTTTGTCCAGTCCCTGCTTTTCAATATGAGTCTCTATATTACTGATAAGCGTAGCAAGCCTGACACTAAGCCCGTTATTGCTGATCCCTGCAGAACTTATACGGCGAAGCAAGGGAAGGATATCAGGATTAAGGCTTTTCTCCGCCTTATTGATAAGCTGTTCCATTAAAAGGCTGCTGGCTGGTATATCATCATGTATACCGATGCCGGTTATAAGCTCAAAGTAATTATTATCAATATATAAGCCGGACGAGCTGACCGAATTGAATACTTCATTTTCCACTTCTTCCTCTTCACCGCTGCTTGCAGATACTTTTGCCTCCAGTGTCTTCCTTATGGATGATCTGTATTCCGAATACAGACGTAAGGCATAAATGACCCACAGGATTATAATAATTGACAGGGCCCATGAGAAATGTATCAGTTTAATAAATGTGAGTGCACCCAGACCGGTAAGTATGAGCCCTGCTGTCAGGGCAGCCACTTCATTAACGGTGCCGGCGATGGTTGACTGTACGCTGTAGCGAAATTTCTCCCCGAGGGTCTGGTATAGTACCTTGAAGGCGGGTGATTCCACCGAGTCTTTTAATGCCCGGGAGAACAATCGGGATATTCCCAGCACAAGGAAGAAAATCATAAAGCCTGCAGAGCCGGCAACAAATCCCCTGGTGGTACCGATAATAACAGCTATAACTGTAAACAGCCCCAGCAAGACAGGAGATATTGCCAGGGTAAGCTTCAGCCCCTGGTTCTTTATCAGGTGTGAAAAAATAAATGTCTTTATCAGTAAGGTAAAGACCATTATGGTGCCTTCGAAAAAGCCCAGGAAGCGTGCCATCTCGCTTTCTTCAGGATATCTTATTTTCGTGACAGCCATAAATGAGTACTGTACAAAAAAGACCACCAGCACGGAAAGGGCTATGAAAATACCTATTGTCCTTATATAGCTGTTTTCCCTGAAAACCTTCAGCCCGGCCCTGCTCTGCTCTGAATACCGGCGGTCACTAAGCATTTCTTTATGCCTCCTGTTAATAAGCAGCTGCACCACTACCGATGCCAGTATGCTCACCACACTTATAAGAAGAATATTATGTGTCTGCATGCCGAATGACAGCAGTGCCGGAATGGAAAAGCTGCTTAATATCATCCCTGCTATCAGTCCGGTATCAATAATGCCATAAAACTTTTCCCCCTGCCGCAGGGAGAATAAACGCCTGGCCGTTCCCCGGTAACTGAGCATTGCAAGGATAAATAGTGGTCCCAGCATTACAAATATTGAATACACCACCCATGATTCCGGTGTAGTGCGTATCAGCACCCAGAGACATAATGTTACCAGGAAAATGAAGAAAAGGTTTAAAACAGAAAAAGCGGAAAAACGAAGCCTGGCCTGGAAGATGGAATATAGGTAGGTTAAGCCGCTGCCGGCCAGTCCACTCATTATATAAGCCCTGGCCATATCGCTTACATCAAATCTTGACAGGAATATTGCGTGGGCCGTAATATTGAATACACCATAAAAAATACCCAGGAACACAGACTGAAACAGCAATATGCCAATTATACTTTTTCCCTCTTCTTCTATGCTAAAGAATTTAGAGATACCTGCTCTCATTCAAGGCTATTTTTAACATACTAATTTAATTAAATTATCCATACCAGCAGCTTCTGGCGAGTGAATTCTTCCTTAACTTTTTATGTCGCCAATAATTGACTTCTCGCAGCAAACTGCGAGGAACTTTTAGCCCTGAGGCAGGGAAGTAAGCAGTTCGACCAGCCGACCTGGTTCAGCCTTCATGCCGTCAACTATAAGCTGTGACCTCTTGTAAAATTTCTCCCTCTCCGCCAGCAACCCATCAATATATTTTAACAGCTCATCCTGAGCCATCCCTCTGATCAGGGGCCTGCTTTTTCTGGCATTCATAAGTCGCTGTGCCAGTGTTTCCACATCAAGCTTAAGATATACCGTTACACCGGTTTTATTCATAAAGTCCATATTATCCTTATAGCATGGGGTGCCTCCGCCACAGGCAACAACCATATCCTTATCATCCGGCATATTCCTCAATGCGGCAGCCTCAGCCTCCCTGAAATAGTCTTCGCCATCCTGCGTAAAAATATCTGCCACCGTCCGGCCTTCCTTATCCTCTATCCTGCTGTCGAGGTCATAAAATTTCCAGCCGGCAGATGATGCCAGCCTTTTTCCCAGCGTTGATTTACCTGAGCCCATAAAACCTATCATATATACTGTCATAACATGGATATTTCCGGGACAAGCTACAGCTCAAGTGTCATCTGACTGTTATCTTTCTTATCATCCCCGCTGTCGCGCTGCGAAGGTTTTTCTTCCTCTTCCGGGTCTGGTGCTGATTCCTTCTTAACAACAGGCTCTATCTCCCTGATATTATCCACACTGTAGTTTGTCAAACGCTTGCCTTTAGCCTTATAGCTTTTTACTGCAATAAATTCAGCCACCTCTATAATCTCATTATCCCTTCCCTTATGCTTACCCCCGAACTCTATTTCGAGGCGCGGATATTCCACTTCTGTAAGGCTGATAAGTTTTGAACCGGGGTACTCACTGATAAAGGACATAGCTTTATCCGTCTCTTCCACCCTGAAACGTTTAAGGTAGTAGTATTCGGCTTCAGCATCCCAGTATACTGCTGAATACACAACACCCGGCCTGTATTTCTCAATAAGCAGGATGTTTTCTTCAAAGTGATTTGTCAGGTCAGAATTGCTGAGTCTTGCCTTTCCGTCTTTTGTTATAACCATAATCCTGTCGCTGGCACCGAATTCACCAAGGAAGCTGCCCCGTCCGTCAGCGTTTAGCCTGTTAACAGTATCATCATACCATATCTTCCTGCCGCCAAGTGTTGATATGCCTTTTTCTTTCAAGCTTACCTTCTGCACAGCATTACGTGTAAGGATATTCCCTATTGACGATTTTCCTTTTATAGCCAGTTCACTGAAATCAAATTCAAATGTCAGCTTCTTAAGCCTGGCTTTGGGACGGTGATACACCTTTATCACTTCGGCTTCCCCGTTGGGATTGGCACTGAAGTAAAGTATCTTTGAATCCTTTGTCCCTTTGGTGATATCATATTCCCTGTCGCGGGTAACACTTGTTATGGCACACCGTTTCGCCATAACATTGCCTCCTCTGCCATCCTGGTAAACAATATTATATATTGTCCGTTTATCATTTCTCCTGAACACATCGGCATAGATAATATCTTTGCCTATAAACTGCTTCTCTGACACCCTGGTAATTATATACCTGCCGTCTTTCAGGAATACAATGATATCATCTATATCAGAACAATCGCATACATACTCATCCTTCTTCAATGATGTTCCGATAAAGCCTTCCTCCCGGTTAAAATAGAGCCTGGCATTATTGGCGGCCACCTTTGTTGCTTCTATCTGGTCAAAGCTCTTGATCTCAGTATTTCTCTCCCTTCCCTTGCTGTATTTCTTCTTTATCTGCCTGAAATAATTGATGGCAAAGGGTATGATATTGGCAAGATGGTTGATGACTTCGTCCAGCTCGGTTTCCAGTCCCTTTATATGCTCATCTGCTTTTTTTACATCATATCTTGATATCCTCTTGATCTTTATCTCCGTAAGCTTAATAATATCATCCCGTGTAACATCTCTTTTAAGCTTTGGCTTAAAGGGTTCCAGTCCCTTATCGATAGCTTCAACTACGGCCTCCCATGTTTCGCACTCTTCAATATCGCGGTATATGCGTTCTTCTATAAATATCTTCTCGAGGGATGACATATGCCATTCTTCCTCAAGTTCATCCCTGCGTATCTCCAGCTCCCTGGTCAGCAGGTACACCGCATTATCAACCGTACGCCTTAGTATATCGCTGACTCCGATAAATTCAGGCTTATTATTAAATATCACACAGGCATTGGGTGATATGGATATCTCACAATCTGTAAATGCATAGAGTGCATCAATGGTCTTGTCAGGAGACACTCCGGCTGCCAGCTGTATTACTATCTCAACATTCTCAGCCGTATTATCATCTATACGTTTTATTTTTATCTGCCCCTTTTCATTGGCCTTCAGTATTGTGTCTATAAGGCTGCCCGTAGTCCTGAAATACGGTATTTCAGTTATTACAAGTGTCTTTTTATCCCGTTTCTCTATCCTGGACCTTATTTTCACATTGCCACCCCTGAGCCCGTCATTATATTTCGACACATCTATCATTCCGCCGGTGGCAAAATCAGGATACAGTACAAAATCCTTACCCTCAAGATACAGTATGGACGCATCCACCAGCTCAATGAAATTATGAGGAAGTATCTTGGATGCCAGTCCCACAGCTATACCTTCAACCCCCTGTACCAGAAGTAAGGGAAATTTGACCGGCAGTGTTACCGGCTCCCTGTTCCTGCCATCATATGAAGGTTTCCACTCTGTTGTCTTGGGATTAAAGACCACATCAAGTGCAAACTTTGACAGTCTGGCTTCAATATACCGGGGTGCGGCGGAGCTGTCTCCTGTAAGCATATTGCCCCAGTTACCCTGGGTCTCCACCAGCAGGTTCTTCTGTCCCAGCTGCACCAGTGCATCACCTATCGATGCATCGCCATGGGGATGGAACTGCATGGTATGGCCTATTATATTGGCAACCTTATTGAAGCGGCCATCATCCATTCTTTTCATTGAATGGAGTATCCTGCGCTGCACCGGTTTCAATCCGTCAGTAATATGGGGAACGGCCCTTTCGAGGATTACATACGATGCGTAATCCAGGAACCAGTCCTCGTACATACCCGACAGGGCTGTAACCTTAAGCATCTCAAGGGCTGATTTCTTCTTTTCACCGCCATTGCCAGGCTGAGCTGTATTTTCTTTCCCCTTATCCGGAGTATCTTTATTCATACCATGCTAATCTTAACCTTCAAAAAATAACTCAATCACACCACCTGTTCTTCTTCAGCCATCAGGTCCTCTTCAAACCTCAGGTTTTCAATAATAAATTCCTGCCTGTCCGGTGTATTCTTGCCCATATAAAAAGTAAGAAAATCCTTAACCGAATCATCCTTCTTCAGCCTTACAGGTTCCAGCTTCATATTTTTACCTATAAAATGCTTGAACTCATCCGGTGATATCTCTCCCAGCCCCTTAAACCTTGTTATCTCGGGTTTGCCATCCATCTGCCTTATTGCTTTTTCCTTCTCATCAATGGTATAGACATACTTTGTTGTTTTCTTATTTCTTATCCTGAACAGCGGTGTTTGCAATATGTAAAGGTGACCTTTTCTTATCAGGTCGGGAAAGAACTGAAGGAAAAAGGTCAGCAATAATAAGCGTATATGCATACCGTCCACATCGGCATCAGTGGCGACAACAACATTATTATACCTGATGTTATCGACCCCTTCCTCAATATTCAGTGCAGCCTGCAGAAGGTTGAACTCTTCATTCTCATACACAATCCTCTTGGTCAACCCGAAAGTATTCAGGGGCTTGCCTCTCAGACTGAAAACAGCCTGCGATTCTACGTTCCGCGACTTGGTTATTGAGCCGCTGGCCGAGTCGCCCTCGGTAATAAAAATAGTGGAGTTAAGGCGGTTGTCATGATTGCTGTTATAATGAATGCGGCAGTCCCGTAGCTTCTTATTATGCAGACTTGCTTTCTTAGAGCGCTCCTTTGCCAGCTTTTTTATGGAGGATATAGCCTTCCGCTCCTTTTCAGACTCCAGTATTTTATTAAGTATGACTTCTGCCACCTCCTGGTTCTTATGCAGGTAATCATCGAGCGATTTTTTAATAAACTCTCCAATAAAATTCCTCACCGAAGTCCCCCCGGGTGTCATATTCTTCGATCCCAGCTTTGTTTTGGTCTGAGATTCAAACACCGGCTCTTCAACCTTAATGCTCAGGGCCGCGGTTATTGATGTGCGGATATCGGAGGGATCAAAATCTTTCCTGAAGAAATCCCTTATAACCTTTACCAGCGTCTCCCTGAAGGCTGTCAGGTGCGTACCTCCCTGTGTGGTATGCTGGCCGTTAACAAAGCTGTAATAATCCTCCCCGTACTGGTTGCCATGGGTAAAAGCCACCTCTATATCCTCTCCCCTGAGGTGGATAATAGGATAAAGGCCCTCCCTGTTCATATTCTCATTCAGCAGGTCCAGCAAGCCGTTCTTCGACTGTATTTTCTCACCATTGAAATTTATTACCAGTCCTACATTAAGGTATGCATAATTGCGTAACATAGCCTCAACATTCTCCGCGATATAATGGTAGGTCCCGAACATCTCCTCATCCGGCACAAATGATGTAAGCACACCATTCTGCTCATCCGTGGGATAGATATCCGTTTCCCTTATCAGATTGCCTTTTTCAAATTCAACCTCACTTGCTTTGCCATCCCTTATTGAACGAACAAGAAACCTGCTTGACAGTGCATTAACAGCTTTTATACCCACACCATTAAGGCCTACTGACTTTTTAAAAGCCTTGGAATCATATTTAGCCCCCGTATTCATCTTTGAAGCCACATCAAGAAGCTTGCCCAGAGGTATACCCCTGCCATAATCCCTTACAGACACTTCACGATCGGTAATGCTGATATCTATCTTCTTTCCATTACCCATCATAAACTCATCGATGGAATTATCTGTCACCTCCTTGATCAATACATATATACCGTCATCCCGGGATGAACCGTCACCCAGCTTACCTATATACATACCCGGCCTCAGCCTTATATGCTCCCTCCACTCAAGAGTCTTTATGTTCTCTTCCGAATAATTAACTGTGTCTGTCATCAGTAACGGATTTTGCGCAAATATAATCAAAAGCGGGACTGCTTTGTAAGCGATTTTTCAACAAAAAAAGCCATGAAAAATTACTGCTGTGTGTGCAGAGCGGGTCAGATATGCCCTATATGCTGATATACTGACTGTTATAGAATATAATAAGCTGTTCAAAAAAATGCTGCCGGGACTTATCAAATGATCTTCATCTGCTTCATCAGGATGGCTGCATTCATCTTTGTTGTCATACCCTCCCTTAATATATAATCAAACTTAACATCATCCCCTTCTATCTCAATCTCAAAACATTTATTTTTTATCTGCCCGTAATCATCAGCCAGTCTGCCAAGCTGCACATCATGGGTTGCTATCATTCCCGTAGCCTTATATTCCATAAGCCTCTCTGTAAAAAGCTGTGCCCCCTCACTCTTGTCCTTTGAATTGGTCCCCTTTAGTATCTCGTCAAGCAGGAAAAAGATATTCTCCCCGTCCTGCAGCCTCTCCTTTAGTATCCTGAGTCTTTTCAGCTCAGCATAAAAATAAGACTCTTTATCTGACAGTGAATCTGTTGTGCGCATACTCGAGAACACGGTGCAGGGCGTAAAAACAAACTTATCCGCACATACGGGCGCTCCGGCCATAGCCAGCACCATATTTACCGCTACGGTGCGCAGGAAAGTGCTTTTGCCGGCCATATTGGCCCCGGTAACAATGATTATTTCTCCTCCGCTGCCTACGCTAAAATCATTTGTCACCCTTGCCGGTACGGGTATCAGTGGGTGTCCCAGACTGAGGGCTGACAGGTAATAACTACTCTCAGATAATTCCGGGTAACAGAAATCCTCATTATTACGGGCATAGTTGGCCAGACTGCACAAGGCATCCACCCTGCCCAGCTTATCAAACCACCCGGGCAGCAGTTCACTTGCTCCCAGCTTCCATTTTTCCAGTCTTCTGATGCATTGCATATCCCATAGCAACAAGCCATTGAGAGGTATGGCCATCAGCATGTTGAGACGGCTGTCAAAGGCCTGTATTATTGCGCTGAGCTGCCGGATACTTGTAGTGGCCTTCTCATCTTCATCCGACAATGCCTTCTGCATCTCTTTTATATACACCGAACTGAAGTGATGATCTTCAAAATGGACTATAAGCTGTTTCAGGTTTTTAAGCATGCTGTGCTTCCCGGACACCTGCGTATGTATCTTATTGATATCCTTAAGTCTCAATGAGATGATAAAAAGGTTAAGCAGGAATACCGTTATGAATATTGAATAATGTATTATGCCGGCTATGCTGAGCGCCAGCATCAATAATGCCAGTGAGGGCATCAGAATACTTATCAGCGTCCTGACAGTATTATTGATATAAGACGGATCTTCATCAAGCCAACTATTAAAGTCTTCTATCTCCTCCTCACCAGCCATCCCCATCATTCCATATGCCTGAAATTCCTGCCTCCACTGCAGCTTTCCGGCAAGCTCCCTGACAGCTTCCTGTCTCTTATACATCTTTCCACTCAGTGACAGGGGATCCATCAGCCATCCGGCAAGGATATTTTTGCCTTTCTCCGTGCATGTACGGTTAAGATAGCGGTAGAGTGAGTCATCCCCGAAAAGATCCGTATCATGTGAAAAATCATGATGGGGATTAATAAATTCACTGCCTCCGTCAAAACAATCATGCCTGTTATTGAGGCCGCTGAGCTCATTTTCATTTACCTGCAGCAGATTACTGTAAAATGCTTTTTTGTATTCATGCCGGGAATAATTCTTAAGCAGGAAAATAAATATGATGACAGCAGCCAGGAAAGAGGCCAGTGCCGGCACGGGACTTATTCCCCATAACAATACCAGCAGGGCTAGTCCCGCTATAACAACCATGAGCCTGGACATTGAAAGAATAAAAAGGCGTTTCCCTTCCTTATCCACCAATCGCCTGTATAACAATATATTATCGCTGTATACCTGTTGCATATATGTAAATATAATTTTTTACCATTTCATTCATATCATTCCTCTACCGGTTCATTGCCGCTCATCTTTCCTCATTTGTTCAAGCGCCTGGTTCATCATTGTCTGCATAGCTGATGCAAGCCTGTCAGGATCATCGCTCATAAAATCTGAGGGTTTAAGAGGCTCCAGTACTTTCAGCTTCAGCCTGTGTCCCGACCCCAGGATCATTCCTTTGCCCCTGAACACCTCACCTGTGCCATCTATCAGCACGGGCAGTATTGGGGTACCGGTACTCAATGCCAGCCTGAAGGCACCGCTTTTAAACCGTCCTATTTTATCACCAGGCAAACGCCTGCCTTCCGGAAAGATAAATATTGATTCACCGCTTTTGAGTGCCTGCTCAGACCGCTTCATCATGCTTATCACACTTTCCTTTTTACCCCTTGTAACAGAAATATACCCTGCCATACGCATAGACTGTCCCAGCACCGGCACCCTGAAATTTTCCACTTTCGACACCCATCTGAAGCTCATACCAAGATATTTCATAAGGGGTATATCAAGCAATGACTGGTGATTGGATATCATAACATAATTCTGTCCGGGTACATAGTTCTCCCTGCCTGACACTTCCACCTTCCACAGCGGGCTGGCAGCTATAAGCACGCGCCCCTGAAAGGTAAGCATACGGTGAGCAAGCACTCTGCCTTTACCAAAAGGTGTCCCAGCCAGCCATAGGATAAATGTGAAGGGAAACATAATGATAATAAACAATATGCTGAAAACCAGTGTAAACAAAGACCTGAAAGTATCCATAAGAGCTACATTAGAAAATTAAATATCACATCATCATCCGCGCTTAATGCATTTTCCTTTAATATGCGTGCTATATCATCGTAATAATGCCTGGTGCCCGGCAATAATGATTCCACAGCGGACAAAGGTGCGGGACCGGAAAATTCACAGCTGCGGATTACTCCGCCGGATATCTCCATCCTGACAGATGCCTGCTCACCCATAATATCAAAATTATTTGAAAAAGTATAATCGGGACCATAAGCATAATTCCATTCCCAGCTCTGGTACTTTTCTTCTTTAAGCTTATTTATGCTACCGGTCTCACTGACCGTTAAGGTATGCCCCACTGCCGTTGTGTTGCTCCCTGCTATATGATCCAGCAAGCCGGTTTTCAGCTCCTGCACATCTTTTATACCCCTCAATAATCCTTTGAGGTTGCCTGTCTCTGAAGGGTTCGACTTTACTGCCCTGCTCCTGATAAGCGCAGTACCTTTCTTAAGGCATCCGGACATAAGCTCAAGGTCGGCCGAGAATAATAAGGTGCCGTGGTGCAGCACCCTGTTCTTAAAGACATGTTCAGCATTACCTGATATTTTCAGCTTGTCCGCCCTTATCTCGTTCTTGTCGCCCCTGCGGGCATCAAGACCATGTTTTTTTAAAAAAGTAATAATCTCCCCGGTATATTCTGAAAAGTTCACCTGCTTCCCATCGGGAATGCTTTTAATATATGTATAATTCAGGTTCCCTTCATCATGATACACCGTACCGCCACCTGATATTCTCCTGATAAGGGGTATGTCATTTTCCAGCAGGCACCTCGGATTAACTTCTTCAGCAGGGTTCTGATGCTTGCCGGTAATAAGGGATGTACTGTTTACATAAACAAGAAATATATCTTCCTCAGTATTCCTGAAAAAATATTCCTCGGCAGCCAGGTTGAACCAGGGATCATTGCTATTAAGGTCAATTATCAGCATCACTCTTTTTTTCCGTCCTGCTTAAGTCCGAATTTCTTATAAGCCTGTCCTCAAGAAAGCCATACAGTAAAAGGAAGGCATATGCAATAAGGGTACCCAGCAATGCCCCGCCGATTATATCGCCCGGATAATGAACCCCAAGGTATACCCTGCTGTATGATACCACGGCTGCCCAGAACAGTATCACTGCCGTAAACCATTTCTTCCGTAAAAGACCCAGGCTCAGCACCGCCACTGCAAATGAATTGGCGGCATGTGATGAAACAAAGCCATATGAGCCTCCGCACTTATTGTTTACCGTATGTACCAGTCCCGACAGTGCCGGCTCATGGCAGGGCCTCAACCTCTCGAATACTTCCTTGAAAGCATGCACTGACAGCTGATCGGAAGCAGTAACTGTAAGGATGATAATCGGTATTATCAGCAGTAATGAGCGCTTGTATTTCATGCCAAGCATAAGCAGGATAAAAGCATACAGGGGCACCCACAGCAGTTTGGAGCTTATAAGCACCATAACATTATCCCACCATGGAGAATTTATGGAGTTCAAAAAAAGAAATATATCCTGATCAAACTTTTCCATTAAACATATAGTCCTGATTCCTCCTGTATTTCTTTTCCATTGTACAGGTACTTGTTTCTGTCAGTCATTAAGTGATCTCCAGAGAATATCTTTCAGGCTGTTAATGCCCAGTCCGGATACCGAGGAGATAAATACAGCCGGAGATGTATCTATCTCCTTCCTCACTTCCTCCATCAGCTCATCATCCAGCATATCGGATTTTGTTATAGCAAGCACCCTCTTCTTATCAAGCAATTCCGGGTTATACCGGCCCAGCTCATCCAGCAACACCCTGTATTCATCCATTATATCACTGCTGTCGGCCGGTACCATAAAAAGCAGTACCGAGTTTCTTTCGATATGTCTCAAAAACCTGGTGCCAAGCCCTTTTCCTTCATGGGCGCCTTCTATTATACCGGGTATATCTGCCATCACAAAGGATCTATAGTCGCGATAAGCTACAATCCCCAGGTTTGGTACCAGGGTGGTGAAGGCATAATCAGCTATCTTGGGTTTTGCGGCCGAGACAACACTCAGCAGCGTTGATTTACCTGCATTGGGAAAGCCCACCAGCCCTACATCAGCCAGCACCTTAAGTTCCAGTACAAACCATGCTTCCTGCTCCGGCTCTCCCGGCTGTGAATACCTGGGGGTCTGGCGCACTGATGATTTGAAGTGAACATTTCCTAATCCACCACGGCCGCCCTGAAGCAGCACCTTTTCTTCACCATCATCCGTTATCTCCATGATTTGCTTGCCTGTTTCAGCATCTTTTGCTACTGTGCCAAGCGGTACATCGAGGTATTTATCCCCGCCATCGGCTCCTGACTTCATAGATGATGACCCGGGCATGCCGTTACCGGCAAAAACATGCCTCTGATATTTCAGGTGTATCAGCGTCCACAGCTGTTTATTACCTCTGAGTATAATATGGCCGCCGCGGCCTCCGTCACCACCGTCAGGTCCTCCTTTTGGCACATATTTCTCCCGGCGCAGGTGGGAAGAACCACCTCCTCCCCTGCCCGAACGGCAGAAAATCTTTACATAATCGACAAAATTGCTTCCTGACATATTTTATTTTACATACATGCTTCAAGAACCTTTCTCAGACGTATGAATATTTCATCTATATCGCCCATACCATTAACTGGCTGGCACTTACCCTGACTCCTGTAATAATCTATTACAGGTTCTGTTTTATCCTTATACACACTGATCCTGTTCTCAACTACATTTTCATCCTTATCATCAGGCCTTCCTGACTCCTCCGCTCTTGCAAGCAACCTTTTTACCAGTTCATCATGCTCAACCTCCAGCACCAGCATCTTGCAGACTGAGGTATTCCTTTCCGCCAGTGTCTTATCCAGGGCAACAGCCTGCTCAACGGTACGCGGAAAACCATCAAAGATATAACCTGTGGAGTGAGGATCTGAGTCGATCTTTTCCGAGATCATAGCAATCACCACGTCATCCGGAACAAGCTCTCCCCTTTCCATTATACCCGACACCTTCTTTCCCAGTTCGGTGCCGGAAGCTATGGCCTCCCGCAGCATATCCCCTGTAGACAGGTGTATCAGGTTAAATTCACCGGCAAGCTTAAGTGATTGAGTACCTTTGCCTGAGCCGGGCGGGCCGAATAGTAAAAAATTTATCATCAGTATTAGTTTATAGTTTTAATCATTATCATTCCTGGCAAGCCTGTAAACAGATCTCAGGTTCCTGCCCAGTCCGTCAAAATCAAGTCCATAGCCAATAACAAAATCATTGGGTATCTCAAAACCCGTATAATCAATACTGTGAGATCCTGTATATGCTTCCGGCTTTATCAACAATGAAGCTATTTTTATATCATCAGGACCTTTCCCCTGCAGGTCTTCAATAATACCATCAAGGGTACAACCCGTATCAATAATGTCTTCCACAACAATAACAGTCTTACCTTCCAGTTCCTCGTTAAGGCCTATCAGTCTCCTCACTGACCCGCTTGACCTTTCTCCTTCATATGATGACAGTTTAAGAAAAGACAGTTTTACATTCATATTAATATCCCTCAGCAGGTCGGCAGTAAAAACAAAGGAACCGTTTAATATACTGATAAAAAGAATATCCTTTCCCTTGTGCTCTTCCTCTATCTGCGCGGCCATCTGTTTTACCTTATCCAGTATTTCCTTTTCCTCTATAAATATTTCAAAGGTCTTGTCGTATATTTTTATTGTATTCATACGCAGGCAGAATGATGAAGTCAGATAATGATGCGAAAATATAAAATATATGCCTTATTTTTGTCTCAAAATACAAATAAAAACAGCATAATATGAAGCCAAGAGTAAGCATTATTATGGGAAGCACTTCAGACCTTCCCGTTATGGAGAAAGCAGCCGCCATCCTGAATGATTTTAAGATCCCTTTTGAGATCAATGCCTTATCAGCCCACAGGACACCTGACGAGGTTGAGAAATTTGCCGGGGAGGCAGCAGGCAGGGGTATAGAAGTGATAATTGCAGCAGCAGGCATGGCTGCACACCTTCCGGGGGTTATCGCAGCTATGACCACAATACCCGTTATAGGTGTGCCTGTTAAGGCATCGCTGGAGGGACTTGATGCCTTGCTTTCCATAGTACAGATGCCCCCCGGCATACCCGTTGCCACGGTAGGTATTAACGCCGCCCAGAATGCCGGTATACTGGCCGCACAGATTATTGCCACAGCCGATGAGGATGTACGCAGGGAACTGGTCGACTTTAAATCAAAGCTGAAAGATAAGATCGTTAAAGCCAACAGTCAGCTTAAAGAAGTCAAATACGATTATAAAACCAATTAATACTTCGGGTTTGCGGAACCTGTTTGTATTATCCCGGTCACATAGCGGATTGTCAACGAGTAACACCCGGCACATGTATCTGGCATTTTGCATTATTGCCTTTTTCCATTTTATTTAATAACTTGAGATGGGATTAAAAAGTCATTTATGCAAAAGAAAATTTCGCTGCTAAAAATTTTTCTGATCACTGCCCTGTGTCTGGCGGGTATTGCTGTATACCCGCAAAACCCTTACAGTCTCTCTGCAGGCGCCAGGCAGATAGGTCTTGCTTACGCTTCCGTGGCCACGGAAGGCTTCTGGGCAGGTTTTCATAACCAGGCCTCTCTTGCCTCTATGGATAGCTGGTCGGCAGGTATTAACCAGGATAACAGGTTTGGTCTGTCAGAACTGAGCAACAAAACATTCGGTATGGTGATACCATCGGTGCCCGGCGGCGCCCTTGGTATTGTATATTCATATTACGGGTATACCGAATATAACAGGCATACAATCGGTCTTGCCTATGGGATGAAGCTGGGTAAAAAAATATCGGCAGGAATACAGACAGACCTTTACTCAACACGTATAGCCGGTGATTACCGCAACAGGAACGATCTCACTTTTGAAGGAGGCATACAGTATAAACCCTTTAATAATCTGATACTGGGTATGCATATATATAATCCTGTACCTCCCTCACTGCACGAAAATAATATTCCGCTGGTTATGAAAGTGGGAGCTTCGTACAGCTTTGCCTCCTCGTTTATGGCCACAGCAGAAATGGAGGCCAGCGATTACGGAAGAACAAATATCAGGCTGGCTGCGGAGTATGAGTTCCCGGGCAATCTGTTATTGCGTGGCGGATTGATGAGCAATCCGCTGGGCATGGCTTTTGGAGCCGGGTATTCAGGGCGTATATTCCAGGCTAACCTGGGTTTTATATCGCATGAGAACCTCGGACTTACACCTGCACTGTCACTGGTAATCTTTATAGGCTAGGGCATGAAATTACGGTTGCACCTGATAGCTGCAGCCCTGATAATTTCACTGCAATGCCTTAAGGCGCAGGATCATTTATCAGGGCATATAATAAACCTGCTGGAAGATATTGCTCTTTCATCCGGCGAAGATATGCAGGCTGCTGACTACGCCGAAACCATTACCAGGCTGGCAGATGAGCCGGTCAATATTAATTCGGGTAATATTAACGAGATAAAGAGGCTCTTCTTCCTGACAGTGTTCCAGGTACACAGCCTGGTTGACTATACAAAAAAGCATGGTGATATACTGTCAGTCATGGAAATCAGTTATATCCCCGGCTTTGACAAAGAGCTGGCCGCCTTAATTGATCCCTTCATTGAATTCGGACCTTCCGGCAAATCAGGCAGCAGCGACAGAAGTGTCCGCTTCAGGTCCATTAACAATATCATAAAATATCCTGAGGCAGAGGATGATAATTATGTTGGAAATAATTATAAGCTGCTGTCGAAGATAAGGATCAGCAGGGGGGCGGTAGAAGCATATATCACGGCCGAGAAAGATAAGGGAGAAGCCCTCCTCTTACCCGGTTACAGTCCAGACTTCCTCTCGGGGAGTATAACTTACAGTCCGGGTACCAGGCTTAACAGTATTATCATAGGTGATTACCGTGTGCGTTTTGGTCAGGGACTGACGGTATGGAACGGGTTCTTCCGTCAGCCGGTGCCTACCGAGCCCAGACCAATGAAAAACAGCAGCAGTATAATGCCATATTCATCGAGTGATGAGAATGATTTTTTCAGGGGCATTGCCCTTTCATTCAGGATAAAAGACATAAACATCATGTCTTTCGCCTCTCTTAATATGACAGATGCCACAACCGTGTATGATGAGAACAGTGAAATACACTATATATCATCCTTTTACAGTACAGGCATACATAATACTGCCTCCGCCCTGTTAAAAAGAAACGCTGTGTCTGAAAACAGTTACGGTCTCAATATTAACACCCTGAGGAAAAATCTTTATTTTGGTTTAAGTGCTGTATATTCAGGATTTTCACTTCCGGTGTTACAGGGCAGCGATATAAGGGACATGTATGATTTTAAGGGAAGTGAGAATGCATCTTTCTCCATCGATTATGCTTACCTCTTCCGTAATTCACAGCTGTTTGGTGAGTTTGCAGTAAGCAATGGCGTAAAAACGGCTTTTCTGCAGGGTGTATCACTAAACCCCGAAGGGATGGTAAGGTGCAATGTACTGTATTCAAGGGTTAGCAGGGGCTATAATTCATTTCACGGCAAGTCCCCGGGCGGCAGGACCTTCAATAAGTTTAACAGCAGCCTGCTCGCTAATATCGGGGCTGAAATTTTACCCGGGCTCCGTTTTTCAGCCGGGTTTTTAAGTGATAAGGACCTGTGGTATAATAATATATCCGGCGACTTCCCCTCATCCATGAAATACCTTCTCCGCATCAGGCTGCAGCCGGCCGGACCGTCAGGCATTATATCACTGACAGCCGACCTCAGGCATCAGGCAGGTGAAAAGGCACTCACACCCCTGCGAGGTGTCAAAAAGAGCATCCCTTTTGAGAAAAGCAACCTGAGATTCTCCATGGAAAGCCAGCCCTCAGATCGCTTATCATTACGTACACGCATAGAGAAAGTGGTGATAGACGGATCAGAAGACAGGGGTCTTCTGTGCTACCAGTCGGCCTCTTACCTCTTCAGTCGCATATCCCTTGAGATACGCGGCAGGGTGACTGTATTCAGTACAGGCAGCTATGATACAAGAATATATGCATGGGAGGATGACCTCCTGTACAACCCGTATATCAGGGCGCTGTATAGTGATGGCAGCAGATCATACCTGATGATTGTTTTCAAACCTTCAAAAATGATGGCCCTTCGTTTAAAATATGCTGTTTCGAATATAAACCACGAGACAGGTACAGACAGGTCAGATGAGCTGAAGTTCCAGCTTGCTCTCAGATTTTAACTTCTGAATGCCTGATATCCCGAATATTAAGCTGCAGGTTCTTATTGCCTTTGAACTCATTTATCTCAACGGTATAACAAATATCAACCGGATGTCCTTCTTTTATTATATCTATCATATTACCCTGTCCGAAAGCTATGGCAGGCAGGCTCACAGTACCTGTGGACTCACTGCAGAGGTCCAGTTTCAGGTGCTCCCCGCTTGAGCCCACCACTCTTCCCGAACCGGTATCATAAACCTTCCTGGTCATGAAAACAGGAGCCAGGTTATCCGGACCATAAGGCTGAAACTGGTCCAGTATGCGGTAAAACTTATCCGTGATATCACTGAAGTCAAGCTCCATATCTATCAGTATACGTGGTACCAGCTGGTCTTCACTTATTGTCTCCGAAACCACCTTTTCAAAACGCTTAATAAAGAGAGGTATATTATCTTTCTTTAATGTTAGTCCGGCCGCATACATATGTCCGCCAAAGCTTTCCAGAAGATCGCCACAGGCCTCAACGGCCTGGTAAAGGTCATAGCCCGTAACCGAGCGCGCCGAACCCGTAGCAAAGCCGTTTGATTCGGTAAGGATAACAGTGGGACGGTAATGTGTTTCTATCAGTCGCGATGCCACTATACCTATCACACCCTTATGCCAGCCGGGATTATACAATACTGTTGTGCGTGAACCCTCGTAGCTGCTGTCTTCCGCAATCATCCTGAGGGCCTCTGTTGTTATGGTCCTGTCAACGGAGCGCCTGTTCCTGTTACAGTCACCTATCTCCCTGCTCATCTCCTCAGCCAGTATGCCATCTTCCGATACCATCAGCTCAACTGCCTTATTTCCCGATTCCATACGGCCTGCCGCATTGATTCTGGGCCCTATCTTAAATACTATATCATCGATACCTATCCTTTTCCTTATATCTGAATGCCTTATTATCTTGGCCAGCCCCATTCTAGGGTTCTCATTCAGCTGCTTAAGACCGTAATGGGCAAGTATCCTGTTCTCACCCGTAAGTGGTACTATATCAGAGGCTATACTCACGGCTACCAAATCAAGGTACTGTAGCAGCTCTTCAAAGGGTATAGCGTTAACCTTTGCATATGCCTGTACCAGTTTAAAACCCACTCCGCAGCCCGACAGGTCCTTATAGGGGTAGTTACATCCTTCCTGCCTGGGATCCAGTACTGCCGTGGCCTCAGGTATCTCATCCCCCGGCAGGTGATGATCACATATTATGACATCCAGTCCCAGTTTATTGGCATACCTGACCTTTTCAACTGCCTTGATACCGCAATCCAGGGTTATCATAAGCCTGCAGTCAGCTGCACGGGCATAATCAATACCCTTTTTTGATATGCCATACCCCTCGGAATACCTGTCAGGTATATAAAATTCTATATTAGGATAGATATTACGTAAAAAGGCATACATCAGGGCAACAGAGCTTGTACCGTCAACATCATAATCGCCATAAATAAAAATCTTCTCATTCTTGTATATTGCCGATGATATACGATCGACAGCAATATTCATATCCTTCATAAGGAAAGGGTCGTGCAGCTTATCCAGACCGGGCCTGAAGAAGTTTCTTGCATCCTCAAAATCCCTGATCTCCCTCTGGACCATCAGCTTAGCAAGTGATTCCGGCACATCCAGACTTTTCATCAGCTGCCTTACAACCACATTATCACCCGCTTCCTTTAGAATCCAGTTTTTCTTCATATCAATATTTTACCCGGCTTATTGGCTCACCCATTTAATGCCAAATATTTTTTTAAAATTATTTTTTACAACATGCTTTACCTTTTCAAGATCCTGCTCTTCACCCAGCTCTTTAGCCAGTGATGTCACACCCTTATCGGTATACCCGCAGGGATTGATATAACTGAAATAATCCAGGTCTGTATTTACATTAAAAGCTAATCCGTGCATGGTGATATGCCTGCTGGCCCTTACCCCTATCGCACATATTTTTCGTGCCCTTCCATTAATATCGCTGTCGAGCCACACGCCCGTTGCCCCTTCACTGCGTCCTGCTTCAATCCCATATTCCTTCAGTGACAGTATTATCACTTCCTCCAGGTTATGGATATATGCTTTAAGTGTAAGGCCAAACATTTCCAGGTCAAGCAGGGGATAGCCTACCAGCTGTCCCGGACCATGATATGTAATATCCCCTCCCCTGTCAATACGGTAAAAAGAAGCATCTTTCGCCTTCAACTGAAGATTATCTACAAGAAGGTTATTATCCGAGCCGCTTTTGCCCAGTGTAAATACATGGGGATGCTCCACAAAAAGCAGCCTGTTGAGCTGCTGCTCCTGCTCACCGGCGTCACCCGAACGGCTTCTGAGCTTTACCCCCAGCATTTCCTGGAACAGCTCCTCCTGGTAATCCCAGGTCTCCTTATAGTCGCGTAATCCCAGGTCCTCAAATACTGCTGCCTTTTTCACAAAATAAATATTTTTAAATTACCTGTTCCCTTCTCTTACACATGCTTCTCGGCATGATATGATGAGCGTACCAGCGGATGGCTCTCCACATCAGTAAACCCTTTGTTCAGCGCTGTCTTCCTGTATGCCTCAAACCTTGCCGGGTCAATATACTCCACCACCTCCATATGATCCAGGGATGGCTGCAGGTACTGGCCCATTGTCAATACTGAACAGCCTGCTTCCCTCAGGTCATCCATAGTCTCATATATCTCCGTCTCCGTCTCTCCCAGTCCAAGCATAATGCCTGACTTAGTCTTCACCCCCCTGTCCGCCATAAAGCTCAGCACATTCAGGCTGCGCCTGTACTTAGCAGCTGATCTTATCTGCGGTGTCAGTCGTTTCACTGTTTCCAGGTTATGTGAAATAACATCAGGTGCGGCATCTGTCACCTTCTGTATATCCTCTTCAACACCGTTGAAGTCAGGTATAAGGGTTTCTATTGTAATCCCCGGGTTCATCTCCCTGATCTTAGCTATCACTTCGGCCCAGAAAGCAGCCCCGCCATCCTCCAGGTCATCCCTGTCAACCGAGGTAATAACGCAATGCTTAAGTCCCATCATAAGTATCGATTCAGCCAGCTTGCCCGGCTCTTCAGGATCGGGCGCATGCGGTTTACCCGTTACAGTGCCACAAAATTTACATGACCGTGTACATATATCACCCAGTATCATAAAAGTGGCGGTGCCGGCGTTCCAGCATTCCCCTATATTAGGACAATTACCACTTTTACATATGGTATGCAGATGATTGCGCTCAACGAGATTCTTCACCCTTGTATAGTTGGCGCCACTCGCTCTCTGCATTTTCATCCACTTTGGCAACCTTCTGACAGTCAGCATATTGTCTTTTGTGTTTAATACTACTGTATAATTTACAAAGCTAATTAAAATAGGGAAATTTACCTACTCTTTGATATGACTGACTGATAGCAAATTGACTGAACAGGCTTATACAGGCTGGATAACAAAACACAGAATTAACTGAAAAAGGTCCTGGCAGAAAGGTTAAAGGATCATCCTGTTATTGTATAAAATAAGAGAATCTGCTGACTAACATATGCAGCAATTCAATAATATTAAATTTTATAATAGCTGAAGCCGTGAGATTTTCTATATTTAGTCTCTGAAAAATATTCTGATATCATTTAATGCGTTTAAAATTATATTTACTTCGTCCATAAGATTACTTAGCTGATTCCATGTTCGTTTTATAAAAACATAAAAAAAGTATAATGAATTATCCTAAAACAAACCGATTACTGATTTCTGCATTTATCCTCTTTTTGTTTACTGCAGGTTTAAATGCACAGAATGACGAACCCAATTATTCCGAAAGCTGTACAAGCATAATGGTTGGCAAAGAGGCCAGCACTGACGGATCAGTTATGACCAGTCATACCTGCGATGCTTATTACCGCACATGGATGGAATTTGTTCCTGCCATGGAACATGAGCCCGGCAGTATGCACCCTGTAAGGTGGGGCACCATGCATACCAGCTCTTCCTGGAGTGAGAAAGGCATAGAAGTAAAAGGGGAAATACCTGAAGTTGAAAAGACTTATGCATACCTGAATACCGCCTACCCCTGCCTTAATGAAAAACAGCTGGCCATAGGCGAGACAACCTTCGGAGGCAGGCGCGAACTGCGGAATGAAAACGGGATGTTCCTTATTGAGGAACTGGAAAGGATAGCCCTGCAAAGGTGCTCCACCGCACGCGATGCGATAAAGCTGATAGCTGAGCTGGTAAAGGAATACGGATATGGCGACTCCGGCGAATGTATTACCATTGCCGACAAGAATGAAGTCTGGCATTTTGAGATAATGGGAGAAGGCCCTGATAATATTGGTGCAGTATGGGCAGCACAGCGCATACCCGACGACCATGTAGGCATATCGGCCAATATATCCAGGATAGGCGAGATTGACCTTAATAATGAAGACTATTTCATGGCCTCGGATAATGTGTATGATGTGGCAAAAGAAATGGGCTTCTGGGACGGTAAGGAAACATTTAAGTTCTGGAAGGCCTATTCAGGAAGAAAACCATTTAGTTCACGCGAGTACTTTGTCCTCAGCAGTCTTGCTCCTTCGCTGGGACTTGAATACGACGATGATGAACTGCCGTTTTCAGTTAAGCCTGAAAAGAAAGTGGATATACGCGATGTAATGGAGTTTTACCGCACCACCTACGACGGCACTGATATGGAAATGATAAGGAACCTGAAAGTACCGGTTAACAGAAGGGATGATGAAGGAAACCGGTATACAGACACAATTATAAGCCCCGCAGCACATCCGTGGATGTCGGGAGATATGCGCACATTGCTCAATACCCTTGAGGAGGGTGTGATTGAAAGGCACAGGGCGATAGCAGTTCAGTACTGCGCCTATTCATTTATCGTACAGCTGCGCGACTGGCTGCCCGACGAGATAGGCGGAAGGATATGGCTGAGCCTTGATGTGCCGCGGCTAAGCCCGAGAGTGCCGGTCTATGCAGGCAACTTTAGTCTGCCCGAAAGCTTCTCTATAGGCGGACAGGATCACTTCAGCACCGAATCGGCCATGTGGGCTTTCCGCAGGGCTAACAGGCTGGCTATGGTCAACTGGGGCCTGGGCCAGGAAGTTATTGAGCCTGTAGTAATGGAATATGAAGATAAGGCTTTTGATGAGGTCGGGTATATGGAGGAGAAAGCTCTTGAACTGTACAGGGAAGATCCTTTGAAAGCACGCGAATTCCTCACCAGGTACTCTAATGATTTTGCCAGGGCAACAGTTAACCGCTGGTGGGACCTGGGTGATGAATTATGGGTCAAAAACAGATGGGGCTTCTAAAAAACGGCTCCATAATGTTCTAAACCCTGGCTTATTGTTCTTAACTCTGGTTCTAATGTTCTAAGCCATGGTTTTATAATATTTGTGTATCTTGTACAGTCCGGTCAACAAAAATCAGTAAACAAATCTGGCTGTTATGAGATTATATATTTCAAAAAATCAAATTTTTAAGCTGTTGGGATACATGATTATCCCGAGTGTAATGATATATTCATGTAAACCCCTTACGGAAACACCAACCGGGATATTTAATCAGGCCACAGATATAGGCGATCCGGACTTAAAAGGTCTGAGCGTGTATAATGATGATATTGGTGAATATACACTTACCGGCGGAGGAGAAAATATATGGGGCAGCAATGATGAATTTCATTTCCTCTCAAAAGAACAGGAAGGAGATTTTATCCTCAGAGCCCATCTGCGGTTTATCGGTGATGGCGTGAATGACCACCGCAAGGCAGGTATAATGATCCGCAGCTCACTCAGCAACGCCTCGGCACATGTCAGTGCAGTGGTCCATGGCGACGGATTAACATCTCTGCAGTACCGGCCGGAGGCAGGAGCAGATACCCGGGAGATAAAATCAAATATTTATGGAGCCGGTATTATCCAGCTGGAACGCAGGGGTGATAGCTGCTTCTTTTCCTTTGCCCGTAAAGGCGAAACATTTAACACCATTGCTCTGGGCGGGGTGGATCTTGCAGAAAAGGTCAAGCTGGGAATTTTTATCTGCTCACATGAATCCGGTGAGCCGGAAACAGCCGTATTTGATAATCTGCGTCTGGTTATACCGTCCCCGGAAAATTTTACCCCTTACCAGGACTATATAGGAAGCCATATTGAAATAATGGATGTAAGAACAGGAAACCGTAAAATCGTTCACAGCTCCCCGCTGTCATTGCAGGCGCCTAACTGGACACCTGATGGAAACAGACTGATATACAACAGCCAGGGCAAGCTTTACTCCTTCGGGCTGGACAGTTCAGAAGTGAATGAGATCAATACCGGCTTTGCAGTGAATAATAATAACGACCATGTGCTGTCATTTGACGGCAAATTACTTGGCATCAGCGACCATACGGAACATGAGAATAATGAATCTCTGATATACGTATTACCGGCGGAGGGGGGTGAACCCGAACGGATAACTGATGCAGGCCCCTCCTACCTGCACGGTTTTTCCCCCGATAGTGAATTTATGGTTTACACGGCCGGGCGTAATAATGCCAAACATCTTTATATTTATAAGATTTCCCGATTCGGTGGTGAGGAGATACGACTAACCGATGCACCCGGACTGGATGACGGGTCTGAATATTCTCCTGACGGGGAATATATATATTTTAATTCAAGCCGTACAGGAACAATGCAGATATGGCGTATGAAACCCGACGGCAGCCAGCAGGAACAACTGACATTTGATAAGTATAATGACTGGTTACCCCATGTATCGCCCGATGGCAAATGGCTGGCTTTTATCAGCTATGAGAGCAGTGTCAGGTCCGATGACCATCCTTTTTACAAACAGGTTTATATACGGTTAATACCGGCCATGGGAGGTGAGCCTGTGGTTATTGCGTGGCTGTATGGCGGTCAGGGATCCATGAATGTCAACAGCTGGTCACCCGACGGTAATTATATTGCTTTTGTAAGTAATACGGTGATTGAAGAATAAGATGCTGTCTCATGGTCCCGATTATCTTTACTAAGCGCTGCACACAGCAGAAGCTAAAGCTGCCGGAGTATACACTTAAAAAAGGCGCCCGGAGAAACCCGGGCACCCTCTCCTGTATGGCTTAATATCCAGGATTATTCACCGCCGAGCTTAAACTCAACGGGAATATTTAGTTTTACTTTTACAGGATGGCCTCTCTGCTTACCCGGTTCCCAACGCGGCATATCCTTAAATACCTCCATGGCTGCATCATCAAATCCTGCATAGGTACTCTGGCTCACACTCATATCTTCAACATCACCCTTTGCATTTATCACGAAATCAACCCTCACCTTGCCTTCAATACCCTCACGCCTGGCTTTCTCAGGATACTTAACATTATCGTAAATATAGGATTTAAGAGCGCTTAAGCCTCCCGGGAACATAGGCATGTCCTCCACCACAATAAAAATCTCTTCGGTGGTCTTCCTGCGGGTGGCAGGCTTCGTTTCAGTTTCCTCAGGCTTATATTGAACACCTTCCTTTAAGGTAATAATCACCACACCATTATCAGCTTTGTACTTTTTTACCATCTTGGATCCGGATCTTTGATAACCGAGATTTGTTCGATGTCTTCAGGATCAATATTGTTGAGATTATCCACTCTTTTGCCGTCGACAACGATTACCGGCCCTCCTTTGTCTTCACCGCTGAGTAAGATTTCAATCCCTTCTTTCCCGGACTCTTTTACCTTTTTGTCCTTCACCTTTTCCAGGTTTATCTCGTAACTTTTAAACTCGAGCATGACGGGCTCTAACGTGATCCATGAAGCCTTCAGTTCACGCGTTTCATATCCTACAAAGGAGAAAACAAGCATATCATCCCTGTCGCATTCCAGTTCAAAAACGCCATCACGGCCTGCTAATGTTCCATTAGTTGTTCCTTTTACTATGACCGATGTACCCGTTGCCGGTTCACCTGTATCGGCAAAAATAACTTTTCCTTTTACCCTGCCATCCCAGTTCTGCAGCTCAGAGCCGGTTAACATACCAAGTGCCAGGATAATAACAGGTACTACCAGTAGATACTTGATAATACCGTTTTTTCTTGCTGTTGTTCTTTTCATCATGTTAAATCTTGTTTTGGTTAATGAATGATTAAAGCAGTGCCCCAGATTGA
Source organism: Bacteroidales bacterium (assembly GCA_034521735.1). Lineage (GTDB taxonomy): Bacteria > Bacteroidota > Bacteroidia > Bacteroidales > VadinHA17 > UBA9300. Next base: position 28,638 of record JAXHLX010000002.1, on the reverse strand, counting down.
AATAATCTGTTCCCAGAGTAAAATTCAGAAGCTGGGCCCTGTAACGAGCCGGGTTAATCCCCCCTGCCAGCACTTCCCTGTCGGCAAGGTGCTCGTGATTCTCTTTTATCATCCTGGAAATAAGCCATGTAAAAGGGTTGAACCACGTAAGAATAACTGTCAGTTCAACTATAATAAGATCGATAAAATGCAACTGCCTGATGTGAGCCTTCTCATGCCGGATTACTGGCTCTATCCCGGGATCATTCCTGTATTTTTCAGGAATGAAGATCCAGGAGAATAAGGTAAAGATCTGCTCCCCGTCGATGAAAATTATGTGCCTGTCGTCAGAGCTTCCCCCATTATGTTTCTTTTTCCATTTATGCACCAGGAAAACATTCCGTAACAGGATAAAAATAACACCGGCACAATAAACCAGGAGGAGCAGTGCCACCCAATTAAAATGAGACGATGCCGCAGCACCTGTTGACCCTGTGGCAAGCTGTTCAACAGTCAGGGATGAGGGCTGCACAGGCACTGCCTGTTCAGTTCCTAACATGATCAGGCGGGGAAACCTGATAAATGGGAAGATCCAGCTGGCTATAATACCTGATAACAGGTAATAACGCTTTAGCCTGAGGTTCGAATCGTTCCGTAGTAATAAATATGCAAGACTGATTATTGCCAGCCCCAGTGAAACTTTACCTAAGTATAAAAATATATTATCTGTCATTTTTTTTCTTTTCCCCAAGTTCATCCTTTACCTCTTCCATAAGACTTTTAAGTTCCTTCATACTCAGGTCAGATTCCCTCGCGAAAAAAGTCAGCATCCCCGATGAGGAACCATCAAAATAGCTTTTTGCAATACCCCCCAGGTAGCCTTTAAGATATTCTTTCTTTGACATTACCGGGTAATAAAGATACGTGGTACCCACTGCCCTGTGTGCGACAAAGCCTTTTTTTTCAAGTATCCTTATAACAGTTGAGACCGTGGTATACGGAGTGTCAGGGTCTTCCAGCCTGCTGATCACATCCCTCACAACAGCCTCCTTCAGATCCCATAATACCAGCATTACTTCTTCTTCAGCCTTAGTTAGTTTCTGCATCATTATTTCATTGTTTGCTACAAACATAAAACTAATCTTACAGTAATGCAACTATTTTTTACGTATTGTTACTAAAAACTAAGTTGGGGCCGGAATTTTGAGAAAAATGAATAAAACGCCAAAAAAAAATCCTGAACATAACAAGTCCTGAGTTTTTCGAGCTCTCAGACAACTTTATTAAGCCCATCAACTTTATCAACGTATTATTTTCCGTATTTTTGCACTTTATATCAATAATAAACTATATGCAACTAAGCGAACAGGAACGGATACGCAGGGAATCTCTTGAGGAAATAAGAAAACTGGGCATTGACCCATACCCCGCCGAAGAATTCAGCACAAATGTTTTATCCGCTGAGGTACTGGAAAACTTTGACGATAAGGAAAATAATTACCAGGATGTGGTAATGGCCGGAAGGATAATGAGCCGCCGTATAATGGGCAAAGCCTCTTTTGCCGGGATACAGGATTCAACCGGACGCATACAAGTGTATATCACACGGGATGATATTTGTCCGGATGAAAACAAAGACCTTTATAATGTGGTTTTTAAGCGTCACCTCGATATAGGTGATATCATCGGGGTCAAAGGATTTGTTTTCAGAACCCGGATGGGTGAGATAACCGTTCATGTCAGGGAACTGACCATATTGAGCAAATCAATACGCCCCCTTCCTGTTGTCAAGGAAAAAGAAGGAAAGGTATACGATGCTTTTACCGATCCCGAAATGCGTTATCGGCAGCGCTACCTCGACCTTATTGTCAACCCGCAGGTAAAGGAAATATTCCGTAAGCGTACAATGCTTATACAGTCGATGAGGGAGCTGTTCAACTCAAGGGGGTATATTGAGGTTGAGACACCCATACTGCAACCAATACCCGGAGGAGCGGCAGCCAGGCCCTTTATTACCCATCATAATACTCTGGATATGGACCTCTACCTTCGTATAGCCGATGAGCTTTACCTGAAAAGGCTGATAGTCGGTGGATATGAAGGAGTTTATGAGTTTGCCAAGGATTTCAGGAACGAGGGCATGGACCGCAGCCATAACCCTGAGTTTACCATGATGGAGATCTACGTGGCTTATAAGGACTACAACTGGATGATGGACTTCGTGGAGGAGATCTTTGAGAAAGTGGCACTCGACCTGCACGGAAAGACACTTGTCCCCTATGGTGACAAGGAGATTGAATATAAAAGGCCTTATCGAAGAATTACAATGCTTGAGGCCATAAAGGAATATACCGGGTATGATTTATCCGGGAAAAGTGAAGAGGAGATCCGCCAGGTTTGCGACAAGCTGAATATTGAGCATGACACAAGTATGGGCAAGGGCAAGCTTATTGATGAGATATTCGGTGAGAAATGCGAAGATAAATTTATCCAGCCTACATTTATTACAGACTACCCTATCGAGATGTCTCCCCTGGTAAAGAAGCACCGTGATAACCCTGAGCTGACAGAGCGCTTTGAGCTTATCATCAACGGCCAGGAGATGTGCAATGCCTATTCGGAGCTTAACGATCCCATTGACCAGCTTGAGAGGTTCAAGGAACAGGTCAGTTTACTTGAGAAAGGAGACGATGAAGCCATGTTTATTGACATGGACTTCGTGCGTGCACTTGAGTACGGCATGCCCCCCACCTCAGGCCTTGGCATTGGTATTGACAGGCTTGTTATGCTTATGACCGGTCAGCCCTCCATACAGGATGTGATTTTCTTCCCGCAAATGAGGCCGGAGGCCGGAGGGAAGCCGGCAGCCGACAGCCCGCAAAAGTTCACGAAACTTGGTGTGCCCGAAGAATGGATTGAGCCACTTATCGCTTTAGGTTACGATACTGTTGAAAAGCTGAAAGAAGTAGAAAAGCCCGGCAAACTGGCCAATGACCTGAACGGGTATAAAAAGAAAAATAAGCTGGATCTGCCAGGACTGAGCCCGGAGCAGGTAGCGGAGTGGCTGGCTTCGTTGTCATCCTGAACACTCATTCCACCAGGGCCTTAGAGAAGGGTGGGGAGTAAATGATCACATCAGGCCACCCAATGCAACAGTAATAGCTTCGCCGTTAAGCCCACTTGATTCTTCTGAAGCCAGGAAGGCAATTACTTCGGCCACTTCTTCAGGTGTGACCACTCTGCCAGCAGGATAGAGTGAAGCTCTCTCTTCCCATACCTGTTCGGCAGATATACCGCGCTGTTTCGCTTCAGCCTTTGCGGAGGTATCAGCCATTGGTGTTTTTACCCAACCGGGAAGAACTGCGTTTGATGTCACGCCAAAAGCTCCGGCATCCCGGGCAACAGATCGCATCAGGCCAAGGAGACCATGTTTTGAGCTATTATATGCACTGCCGGCATGCTCGGCCACCTGCCCGGCCGTAGAACTGGTAAAAACCAGCCTCCCATATCCCCTGACTATCATATCCTTCAAAACTGCCTGAGACAGTAAGTATGGTCCATCAAGGTTTATCCGCATCGTATCACGCCAGACCTTCTGTTCCTGCTCCCAAATGACTTTTTCATGCGCTGATCCTATACCATGATTACATACCAGTATCTCAACCGGACCAAGACGCTTATGTGTCTGCTCTACAGCTAAATTACAACCTTCAGCTGTACCAAGGTCAGCAACACAATAGTCTAGCCCCAGGCTCCGCAGTTCATTTTTGCTTCGGGCAACGGCCATTATCCTTGCACCCCGGGCTGACAGAATATTTGCCGTTATACGGCCAATTCCCCGTCCTGCCCCTGTCACCATAGTCACCCTTCCTTCAACACCAGGCATAATAGTATAAATTTGTTAGCTTAGAAAATGTTAAACTAATTTAGGTGAATTATATAGAAATCCCATACATTTCTTTAATATCCATTATTTCAGATGTGTTGTGGTTAAATTATTCAACATTTCACTGTTTAACGCCAGCTAAACCCGGCTAAGGGAAATTCTGGACAGTCAGTAAATGATAGATTAAAGGGGGAAGGGTGCCCTCTATATGTGGGGCCCGGGAATCAGCCATAAAGGATCTGTATTACCGGGCATCTCAGCAGCAGGGATATCATCGCAAAGAATCAATGAAATATCCGGCCAGTTTTTCAGGGTCTACTCTCAGCAGTGTGTTATTTATTTTGGGGTAAAAAATATTTTCAGCCGGCCGGGGAAGATCTATCCCCTTAGAAGCCAGTTTCTCAATAAAGCCACTGATATTGTTTGTGTTCACCTTCATTAGAAAAACATTTGTCCCATTCTCTATCTTACTTATATCAAATTCTTCCCTGCGGTTTAATATTTCACTGAATATAGTAAAGCGCTTCATTGCTTCAGCGTAATCAGGCAAAAAAGAGTCAGCATAATAAAGGGCTACCGAAGCAAATGGCCAGGCCTGTGGCATTCCCCCTCCAAACATCCGCCTGGTGTGAAACAGCTCTTCTGTAAATGCCTTCGCACCACATAAAACGGCTCCTGATGCGGCATTGAAATCCTTGTACAGCGAGATATATACCGTGTCAAAAAGGGAAGCATAATCTTTCGCAGGGATACCTGAGTGTGCCACTGCATTGAATAATCTGGCTCCGTCAAGATGCATCTTTATTCCCCTTGATCTGGCATACCCGGATATTTTAACCATCTCATTGAAACTGAACATTTCATTGTTCCTTCTCCTTACAGGCGATTCTATTGAAATAGCTCCTATTGCGGTTTTAACCCTGCCCTGATCATTCCACTCACATGCTTGCTTCACTTCATCCAGGGCGAAAGAGGTCTTACCCCCGGCCAGGGGGATAAGATTTAAACCGGCCAGCACCTGGGCTCCATCACCGCTGTCGTTATATATGTGACTGTCGGCCTGCACTAAAACCCTCCTGTTTAATCCGGCATGCTTTCTTACCGCAATAAGATTTGCCATGGTGCCTGTAGGCATAAAAACCGCGGACTCCGTTCCCAGCAATTCAGCGAACTTCTCTTCCATCATTTTAACAACGCCAAAGCGCGAATAATTATCCACAACATCCTCACCACCCGCAATCTCCCTTAATAGATCTGAATATTCAGAAGGATCAAGGTCCAGTCCATCCCTGGTAAATTGTACCCTAACGCCGCTTTTCCCGTTCCCCCCGTCAATAATGCCAGAACTGACAAGAAAGGGCACACTGGCAAGTGCCAGTCCGTTATTTCTCAAAAAGACTCTTCTTTTCATACATTAAAAAATTTTTATTCACTTCTTTTATGAGACCGCTTCGCTCATTTCATGCTCGCTGCTTAAGATAGCAATAATGTTTGATTACAGTCGGTGGCCACCATAAATCATTTCTCCTGCTGGAAATCATAAAAGTACAAAATCGCATGGGAATATAAGCTTTTAGCATCGTGATATTCACTATGTCACACCAACCTTATGGTGAGAACCAATCAGACCTCAATACAGGATGTTATTTTCTTCCCGCACTTTGTCAGCCGAAGTCTTGACATTGGTATAGATTCCTTTATGCAGGTTATATCCATGGAAATCAGTAACAAAATTAAAATTCAGTTATGATGATGCTATCCCTGAAGAGAGAACCTGGAATTATAATATCTATTTCGGGCATGAACATATCTCAAACTATCACCCGGCGTTTGGGGCAACTAAAAATTAAATAATTATTATCTTTGCACATTAATATAAAGTATCTATGATTCTTTTCACACACATCGAGAAAACAGCGGGTACAACATTTAAATCCATATTGTTCAGCAATTACGGGATTCATACCGTTGATGCCAACAAAACCAAGAAAAAAATCTTTACAAAGAAAGACCTTGACCAAGCCCGCAGGATTTTCTTCGGGATACAGGCAGTCTCCGGGCATAACCTATCTGATCCGACCCGCAATATAATGGCGAAAAATGCCAGCCTGATCACTATTCTCAGGGACCCTTATATTCGTTGTGCATCTCACTACCAGGATAAAGTACTCAGGGGCAACCTGGAAATGAGTTTTAAAGAATGGATTCAGCAGAAAGAAAATCAGAATTTTATGGTAAGGTCAATAAGCGGGAATGCCGACTTGCAAAGAGCTAAGGAACTGCTGAAAAATGATTATTTCTTTACCGTGTTCACAGAAAGGTTCAATGAATCATTGCAATTACTGAACTGCTTGCTGGAAAAACCCCTCAGGCTAAAATACAAAAAATTGATTGTAGCCTCTTCCAACGATATTAAGAACAAACTCCTCAGTGATGAAAAAAGCCTGGAGCTGCTTAAGAAATACAATGATCTCGACCGGCAGCTCTACGACTATGTACTGAAAGAGTTATACCTGCCCCTTCTGGAGCGGCACTCTGATAAGCTTGAAAATGAACAACCCCCTGTAACCGGTCATGACATAAAAAGTCAATGGAAATTTAAAAGCGGCTTTCTTTACAATAAATTTATATACCGGCAATTAATAAAACTTTTAAGATAAAAGCATTAACAGGGATTACATGTCTTTTCTCAATATCCCTCATCCATTGCCTGTAATTACTGAAACTCTCAATTACACCGGGAGTAATATCGGAGAATCTATCAATCTGCAGATCAGCCTTGCTCAATTCCTTTTCATAGTTGTCTATTGACCAATGATTCAGGCTCATCCTGTTCTTCCAGTACCTCCCTATAATACTACGCCTGCGTGGTGTGGTAAGAATATCTGCAACAAGGTAGGTACCCCCAGGTTTCAGGACCCTCTTTATCTCCCTGAAAAAAGAAGGCTTATCGGGATAGTGAAAGGCAGATTCAATATTAATCACATAATCAATGGCAACTATTGAGGAGGGCGAATAATTCTCAAGAATATACCTTGCCTGCACCCCGTTTCCACAACCAATCTCAAGTACATTTTTCCCCTTTACCGGAGGAAGCAGTGACAGGCAGTAATCCGTAAGATTCTTCTGGGCATCAAAAAATCTTTCGCCTTCATTGACATGATACGGGTAATTGAGCATTGTATACTCATTGTTCATCCGGGCAAGGAGCCAGCCGAAGCAGATCTGGTAACGTGTAGGGTCTCATAATAATATTTGTAATGTTTCTTATATTAGACATATTTATGCATATTTGTCTATTATACTATACATTATGAAAAAAAACCATATTATTACCCAAGCAAAAAAGGATACTAAAGGTGCTGGGAGAGAACATTAAGTATGCCCAATTAATGAGAAAACTTGGTACTAAGCAAGTATCTGAAAGAGCTAATATTTCCAGAGCAACACTATATCAAATTGAAAAAGGCAGTGAAACCGTAAGTATTGGATCATATCTTCAGGTTTTGTTAGTATTAGGATTAGAGAATGATCTTGAATTAGTGGCCAGGGATGATGAACTAGGAAGGAAAATTCAGGATTCTGATTTAATAGTAAAAAAGAGGGCTCCTAAAAAGAACAAGAAAACTAAATTATGAAACATCAGCAAGGTCAAAAGCATATCTATATATATGCAGATTGGAAAGGTTTAATAGAATCAGGTTCTGGGCTAAGTCTTAATATATCCGGGGATAATAATTCACTTGATCTCAATCTGGCAAAAGAAGTGGCAGAATACTTCCGCATTAATACAAAGGAATCTGATGAAATAATTGCTTTGATTACTTCTGTTGTTAAAGGATGGACGACCATTGCCGCTGAAACTGGAATTTCAAGGTCTGAACAGGAACTAATGTCAAATGCATTTAAAAATGCTTGACAGAAAATGAGAATTGCACTCAGCTGCAATTCAGGAAATACCCTTAACTTCCTGCATTTGCATGTAAGAGTATATGAATAGTGGCCAGCCAAAGAAACATATGGCCTTCCGTTCAATTTCAGCGAAAGAAAAAAATATTGGAATAACTGTAATACAATCCAATCCGGTTAAAATGTATAATATGTTTAAGGATATTAAAACCTTCCGATCATTACCATGGGTTCGCCTTCGCTCATAGGTGGTGTGGCAATAATGTATAATACTATTCCATCGTAGGGAGATCTTACATCCTGAAGCCTGTTACCAAAATAATCTGTAAGGTAGCCGACAAGCTGGTCCTTCTGAACATGATCGCCACGTGATACCAGTGGATAATATAGTCCCTCCCGGTGTTCTGAACGGATAATCTGGTACTCTTCCACCCATACAGATTCAAACAATTTATTCGGTTCGCCTTCAATCATTTTTAGGTGCTTCATGATATTGTAGTTGCCACGTAAGACCTCATTAACATCGGACTCATCTGTTTGTCCAAGCTTTCCCACCTCTGTTGAAATTGCAGGTTTTCCCCTGAGTAAGGCAGTGTTACTTACGTACATTGAATTCTGAAGATCCTTTGTTCTGCCCGTTTCATGGACTATAACCGGCAGATTGAAATTAACGGCAAGACCCTTTGTTTTCTTATCCAGCTCCGGGTTACCTGTCTCGGTAAAGTACAGATACCTCATAAGATCCTCATTGCCATCGCCACAATGGTTGTCAATCAGGTAATCGCACTGGTCAATCACCTCTTTCGTTATCTGCCAGGCTATTCTTTCCGAGCTTGTTCCATCAATCTTTCCCGGGAATACCCTGTTAAGATTCTGCCAGTCATGCGGATTGTAATAAACGGTCCTCCTGAGAAAGGATGGTATGTTTGCAACATGAACAATTATTACCTTTCCTGAGATATCCGAGGGGTCCAGTTCCATAGATAATTGCGTCATAGCCAGTACGGGAGGGTACTCATAGCCATGAACACCGGCAACAAGAGCTAATGCCGGTCCGTCTTTTTTGCCATTAATAAGCGTTACAGGTATTTTTACCGGGCCATCATCGTCTCCGCCCGGGACAATGATATATCCGGATTTTTTCTCTCCGGGTTCAACAGACACTTCTCCTACTGTCAGGCTAGATTGAGATATCAGGCAGTATGGAAAAACGAATAAAATCAATACGGTAAAAAGAATGTAGCGCCTGTATTGTCCTGGATGTGATTTCATGATCAGAGTTTTTAATTAAAAAATCAATCCCTAAAGTAGAGATAATATTTGTTTTACCAGCCTTGTAACTTTTTAAATTTTGTTCTATAAGAATAATTCTGATCCCCTGCAAGGTCGCTTTCCCGGCATAAAGCCCTGGATTTACATGCCAGTCACTGTATGTGCCGGAGGTGCCATGCCCGGTGAACAATATCTTATTACATGGTAATGAAGATAGTGGTCCCAGTTCGGAGGTGCCATGCATGCAGAACAGCAAGAGTAAAAAGAAATTTTATTTTATCCGGTATTTTTTCCACATACCATACTTGCATATAAGTATCCCCACCACGCCCAGGAAGGAAAATATCACTGATAAAATAAACATCTCATAAAAAAGTAATAATAAAGCTGCAGAAATCCCTGTTGCCCCGATAAGTCTGCCTGCCATTATGATTCTGTTTGCCTTTTTTAACCTATTTACTACGGACTTTTCTTCCAGATCATTGGCCCTTGAGAGAGCAAGCAGGATATTTGTCCTGTAATTGCCCTTCTTTACAACTGTTTCACTATGTGATATTTTCTCAGTACCATTGAGATCTTCCAGCGTAATGACAGCCTTAATATCATTCGGTGAAATGCAGGCCGCACTGCATTTTCCATGCTTTAACCACAAAGATGATGTAGGATGTTGTTGCAATCTGTAAGTAAGTGACGGGATGTTATTATTGCAGTGCTTGCAAATATGATTATCCGCAGGGTTCTCTGTTTTCATAATTCAATGCTTGAACAGAATTATATCTATGAGAAACCATTTCAAACCCTGGATAATCAACATTGAAACATTTACGTAATTTCTCATTGAAACATTTACAATTAATCAATATTAAGCAAAAAATAAATATAAAACCCAAAATTATTTAGAATGAAAGAATCATGAAGGTGCATATTTCGTTTCTTTCCCTTGATAATTAAAAATATACATTTACATGCTATTAAGAACTTAAATGTCCGGCGCAACAATACTCAGGTTCAATTCAGAATCATTGAATAGAGGACCCCTGCCTAACGGCAGGCTCAAAAAGCAGAGCTTTCCGGGACAGTTCAACAATTAAAATATGTGATATGCCCCTGCGCTTGTTTTATAAAAATCATTGTGTTAAATTGCTGAACACAACTTATAATATATGAGAGCGCCACTAAAATTTCTTTGTGTCTTGCTTTTTGTATTCCCCTCTTTGCTAATAGCCCAGGATGATTTCAGGGGATTTTCTGTTAACCCGCGTCTGGGTACGGGCTATCCGCTGAAGTACACTATGGGTGTACATGCCGGTGCAGAATTATGCTTTTACAGAAATGAGATTATTTATTCTGCCGAATACACATTTCACGAAGAATTCATACTTTTCGGTGAAGAGAATTTTGTGATAAACAAGATCGGGTTTTACTACGGAAAATATTGGGGGGAAAATTGGTTCAGATACCAGGTGCAGGGCGGGCTGGGTCCGGTATGGGGGAGAAAAATGGTCTCTGAGTATTATTCCTCCTTCATAGCACCGGCTGCCTTTCTAAAAGCCGGCCTTAAGCTGATACCTGTCAGCTTCGCTGCTATTGGCGCTGACATTCAACTGAACCTGAATCCGGAGATCCCCAACCTGATGCTGATGGCAGGTATTGACTTAGGCAAACTGATCAATCCCAAATGATATCTATGGAACAAAACTTTGTGCCTCTGCATATTTATTATTAACCCGGGAAAAACCGTTGTTTACCGATTTTCTTAACCATCCTATCAAATATTACCTGATATTTGTACAAACGACTTAAAGTATGAAGATTACTATTCTTAACGGTGATACTGCAGATGGCGATTCAGATTTTGGGAATTACCTTGACCGCCTGGAGAAAGAGCTAAAAAAAGAAAATAAGGTTATAAGGTTTGACCTTAAGGCCATGGACCTTAAATACTGCATGGGATGCTGGACTTGTTGGTGGAAAACACCCGGGCGCTGCGCAATTAAGGACGATGGTGAAAAGATATTCAGAGAAGTGATTAACTCAGACTTCTTCATTTTTGCCTCACCCCTGGTAGCGGGATTCACCACTGCCGAACTGAAAAAGATATGCGACAGGCTGATCGTCCTGCTTCATCCTTATATAAAAATAAAGGAAGGCGAATTCCATCACAGGAAGAGATATGCCCGCTACCCTGACTTTGGCCTTATTGTACAGGCTGAAGAGGATACCGATGATATCGACCTTAAGATAGTAAGTGAGATATATGACAGGCTTGCACTGAATTTTCATGCAAGGAAAAAATACCTGAGAACAATTGATAAAACAACGATAGAAGGATTAGCCAATGAAACTTGTAGTAATTAACGGCTCCCCCAGGAACAAAAAAAGTAACTCCGGCTTACTCATGGACGAATTCCTCAAGGGATTTTATACCATTGAAAAGGAAGTAGCAGACATCTATTATCTGGCAAGTGAGAAACAGAGAATTGAGGCTGTGAAGGCATTCAGGGAAAATGACTATATCCTGATGATATTCCCCCTTTATACAGATGCCATGCCCGGTATAGTCAAAGAATTCTTTGAGAAGATATATGGCGAACCGGGCAGGGCAGGTAAGAGGATAGGTTATATTGTACAATCAGGTTTCCCCGAGGCTAAACATTCAACCTTTTTAGAAAGATATCTTGAGCGTTTTACAATTAAGAGGCTAAAGGCTGAATACCTGGGCACTGTTATCAAGGGCGGTGTTGAAGGAATACAGATAATGCCTCCCAGGATGAATGCAAAACTGTTTGCTTCATTCCGGAAACTTGGCGAGCACTTCGCCGGAACAGGTACGTTCTCACGATCGATCATGGAAAAGCTAAGAAAACCATATACCCTCTCTGCCGGCAGGTTATTTTTTTTCAGGCTAATGAGTATAACGGGACTCACAAATTTCTACTGGAACTCTAACTTAAGAAAGAACAAAGCCTTTGACAGGAGGTTTGATAAACCTTATGTAGTTGAGGGGTTGAGGGGAGAATCCTGAATTCCTGAATCTGATCAAAAGAAAATAAATTTTGTTTTTTGCGGCTATTATTCTGAATAAAATCTCGCACTTAAGCAAAGGGCTTATCAAAGCTGAGATTCCTGTGTGCCATGGAAAGCAAACCTTTGGTCATCACCCCGTATGGACATGCATCCTCACAATGGCCTTCACAATCAAGGCACACATCAGGTTTACTGCCGGGCAACTCAGTGTACAGGCTCATAGCATACTTTTCCCTTTTCTTTGCCATATAATAGTAGTTATACCTGAGGATGGTGTTTACCGGCATACTATGCGGGCAGGCAGACTCGCATATATCACAGCCTATACGGCAGTTTAAAAATCCCGCCACCTCATTGAAACGCTTAAGCCCGGCAACACTTTCCGTCTCCAGCTTCGTTCCGGATACAGACAGGTGAAGGTCTATATCTTCTATACTGGCAATGGCAGTTGGTATGGTGCTGACATTTTCGTTTGACAGCACAAACTGAAGGGCTGCCTTTCTTATACCGGCTACCTCATTTATACCGTACTTCTGAAAGAATTCCCTGGCTGCCTCTGCCTGACTGCCATATTTATCATAATACCTCTGGTCCCTGTCCGGTACTTCAGTCCCCTCTTCCCTGGCCTTTTCAACAATATCCCTTGCAACCTCGAAAATATAAACCGGGTTGGATTTCATGATCATGGTCCCGATACCATTCTCAGCACATTTATCAAGTATCCGGGCACCCATCTCTGGTTCAAAAAAATTATATATCATCTCCACAAAATCAAAACGGCCATCATCTATAGCTGTACTCAGCACCTGCTCCATTGATTCCTCAGGGTTATCAAAATAGCTGCTACCATGACATGACACCCCTGCAAACTTCACTTTTCCTTCCTTCCTCAATTCCCGCATGGCAGCATGAAAATGCCTGTTCTTTACCTCATCCGAGCTCAGTGCACCGTGAACCATATAACCGTCAATATAATCCGTGTCCAGTCTTTCCAGGCTTGCACTGAACCGCCTGATGATCTCCTGCTTTGAGTCCAGGGGCCCGAGACGCGAATGTATCTTACTGACAACAAATAAGCTCTCCCTGTCATAATCTTTCAGTATCTCACCCAGCATCCTTTCATGGTTGCCGTTACTGTAAACCTCCGATGTCTCGAGCAGGTTAACACCATTATCCAGTAATGCCCTGATAATATTAGGATGCTGTATTGAGCCGCAACTGATATCAGAAACCTTAAAACCTGTTCTGCCAAACACCCTGTAATCTTTTATTGCGGCAGGTAATGCCACAACTGGCTCTGAGGCTATTATATCTTTTCCCAGAGCACCGGCTGCCAGAAGACCCATGGAAGTATTCCGAAGAAAACGCCTGCGATTAAATAAGGATGACCCCATAATAACATTATTAGATTAGTCATATGCAATATTATGACCTAAAGATCCTGTTTGCCCCCCACTATAATGCAGTATTGTCTCCTGCGGCGTAGCAGGCGGATATTGAGCCTTACATTAATGGTATAATATAGTTTAAGGAAGCTGTCGCTGATAAAGTGGTTCTTCTTCATGGTCCTGAGCCAGCTCCTGTAATTGCTGAAGCTTTGAATCACCTCCCCGGTGATATCCGAAAAGCTATGTATATGCAGGCTGGCTTTTGGCAGCTCCTCTTCATAATTGAGCTTTGACCAGTGGTTTAACTGCATTCTCTTCTTCCAGTACTTTCCAAAGATGCTCCTCCTCCGTGGTGTGGCCAATATATCAGCTATAAGGTATGTGCCACCGGGCTTAAGCACCCTTGCTATCTCCCTGAAAAAAGCCGGCTTGTCAGGATAGTGGAATGCACTTTCAATATTAATTATATAATCCATTGAATTGCTTTCAATGGTAGACAGTTCCTGGGCATCGTCAATATGAAACCTTATGTTCTCCCCGCCGTTTTTGCGGGCCTGCATTTTTGCAATCTCAATATTGGAAGAGTTAAGATCAACCGCCGTTAAGGATCCCGGGGAATATTTTTCAAAAATATAATGAGCCTGTATGCCATTCCCGCATCCTATCTCAAGTATATTTTTTCCCTCCACCGGGGGAAGAAGCGACATGCAATGATCTGTAAGGTTCTTCTGTGCATCAAAAAAACTCTCTCCTTCATTAACATGGAAGGGGTAATGCAACATGGTATATTCGTCATTAAGCCGTGCCAGTGCATCGTTCATCGACTTATAATAGTTATCCGTTGAAACGGCTGATTTAATATGCGAAAAAACCTTTACAGAATAAAACATTATATATAATTTCGTTCTTGCTGATTAGCCTTGCCAGGGTATCACCCATTGTGGCAAATAATATTATTGTCGGGCGCTAAGATATTAATTATTTGTCACTATAAAAGATCAGTATTTTAATTTTCACGCACCCAACTGTAAGATAGAGCAGTCCGGTAGCATAATAACTGGCAGCACATGGTTAAACAGTGCTGATTATCAGCCGGTGGCAACATATGTATTATATTATTTATTATTTTAGTACACTATAAAACCATTAATATAAAAGCTATGAACAAAGACACACAAAAGAATGCACCGGCAGGAGCCGTTTACGGCATGGGCTTTATCGGTGCAGCGATATATTTTATTTCTGCCGCCACCGGTTTCTGGGCTGGTGTACTGGGTTTTCTGAAAGCCATAGTATGGCCGGTATTTATGGTTTACGAAGCCTTTAAATACATGCTGGGATAAGATAAGCTGTAAGAAGCAATTTTCACAAAGTTCCTCCCGGACAAAAAGACTCAGCTTAATAAAAAACAAATTATCTTAATATTGTAAAAGCGGATTTTTGTAAGTTTGCAGCGTTTTCCATGCCTCTTTAGCTCAGCTGGCAGAGCAGCTCATTCGTAATGAGCAGGTCGCGGGTTCGAGTCCCGTGAGAGGCTCCCCTTCTCCTTATAAATCGCCTTTTGAAAAAAAGCAGTCATGCTCATCATGACTGCTTTAAATAAGCTTTTCCTGAATAGACTATTTCTCCTCTTCTGTCTCCATCTCCTTGTTTGCCTCTTCCAGTTCTTTGGTGATGTCCTTCATGCTCTTTTCCACTTCATCTTCATACTCTTTTATGTTCTGCTCAAACTCAGTACCAAAGTCATCCATAAATCTTTTTGCTGTCTTTTTGGCAAAGAAACCTGCTATCAGGAATATCAGCATCAGGACGGCAAGAATAATGGTCAGGACCTTTGATGCTCCTTCCCTGGCTTTAAGGGAACCATTTAGCGCATGGTAAAGCATTAACAGACTATAAAGATTGATAATAATGCCTATCAATGAACCTACCCCACCACCGATAAATCCAAAAAGTGCTGAAATAGGCATCAGAACCATCAGTGAAGCTGTCACCCTGGCATTAGCTTCATAATCAGTTGATCCACCACAGATAGCCGAAACAATAAGTATTATTACAGCTCCTATGAATAAGCCGATCAATGCCCCGATAATAGGCCCGACAAAAGCCATTATCCCTATAGCGCCGCCAAACAGTCCTCCGGCATCACCACCTATCTTAAGAAGGCTCCACAGTAAAGTGAAAATACCGGCAATAGCCCCGTATATAATAGCTTTAACGATAGGAGGGCCAAGACCTCCCTTCACAGGCATCTCTGCAAAATAGGTTTTTGGTTTTGTCAGTGCATTAACAGAGTCTTTAATAAACTGGTTGAAGTTGAACGATTCACTACTCATGATTAAAGGTTTTGGTTATCAAAAAATTTTAAAAAACATTCATTTAGGATTTTACTAAAATACAAAAAAATTCATAGGCAAAATCATCATTTATATAAAAAAGAAATAATAATATGCATAATTATTTAGTCCCTGACCAAATTGATTTATAATTTGATAATGACTTATAGTTAACGTAAATTGCATAATTATTTATACCCGTTACCGGAAGAGCAGCCTGGTTATACAACAAAGTACTATCTTGTATTCTGTTTTACCGGCCTGTGGCACCTTACAGTACCCGGGCACTGCAAATAGTCATTCATTATGGATAAGCACAAGCATGAAAAACTAAAAAAAGGCCTCTACTTCAAGGAACTGGAAAAACTTCAGCTCGACCTTGTACAAATGCATGAATGGGTTAAATCGACAGGCTACAGGCTGGTGGTCGTTTTTGAAGGCAGGGATGCCGCAGGCAAAGGCGGAACAATTAAGAGAATCACACAAAGGCTTAACCCCAGGATATGCAGGGTAGTTGCCCTTGGCGTACCTACAGAAAGGGAAAAATCACAGTGGTATTTCCAGCGATATATATCTCATCTGCCTGCAGAAGGAGAAATAGTGCTGTTTGACAGAAGCTGGTATAACCGGGCTGGCGTAGAACGTGTAATGGGCTATTGTACTGAAGAAGAATACTGGGACTTCCTGAGATCATGCCCCAGGTTTGAAGAAATGCTGATACACTCGGGCATAAAACTGGTAAAATACTGGTTCTCCGTAAGCGATGAAGTACAAGAAAAGAGGTTCAGAGAACGTATTGAAGATCCCCTGAAAAGATGGAAATTCAGTGAAATGGACCTCGCTTCAAGGACAAGGTGGGTTGAATACTCCAAAGCCAAAGATGAAATGTTTACTTATACAGATACCAAGGTGGCTCCATGGTTTGTGGTCAATGCGGATGACAAAAGGCGTGCCCGTCTCAACTGCATACATCATCTCCTGTCTACCGTACCATATAAGGAGATAAAACACAAAAAGATCGAGCTGCCGCCCGTGAATAAAAAAGGCTATATAAGGCCGCCCATGTCTGAACAGACCTTTGTGCCGGAGCTATATTAACTATTTATTGGCTACTTCCCATAGGTTAAGGAAGCCAAGCTTGATAATATCTAACATTTTATCCCAGTTAACATATTCCACCTCGTCATTTGGACTGTGATAATCGGGGTGCATGGCTGCCATAAAAGCTATAATCGGCACTCCGTTAGCGGTAAAAGCAGTATAATCACTTCCTCCCCGTGGATCCTCCTGTGCCCTGTAGTTATAATTCATCTTCAGATCGTAGTCCTCAACATTTGTCTGACACATCTCAAGTATCTCAGGATAATTACTGTTATATGTAACTCCTACACCCAGTCCCTCTTCATCATCGTCGCTGTCACGGGCTATCATATCAAAATTGATATAAAACTTGCAGTTATCCATATCACTAATAACCGGGTTCCTGGTGAAATATTCTGATCCCAGCAACCCTTTTTCTTCTCCCGTCCATCCGCAGAAAATCACTGTGCGTTCAGGTTGTACACCGGTAGCAGCAAAAGCCCTGGCAATTGTCATTACCCCCACTGTTCCGGATGCATTATCATCTGCCCCGTTCCATATACGACCGCCTGACATTCCCATATGGTCCATATGTGCCCCTATAACGACAAACTCATCTTTATTTTTTCCTTCAATCATTGCAACAACATTACGCACATTCACTCTTCTCTTGTTCACCTCTGTCTTTATATTTATCCTGGCATCTTTTATTTCGACAGGTTTGAACTTTTTTAATCCCGCTGCAGCATCTTCGGCATATTCCCTGAGATCAATATTACTGCCGGCTAAAGCTGCTGCAGCAACTTTATGGCCTCCTGAAATGCTTATCAACTGAGGGGCTGAATCTGTGTCATCAAGCCTCAAACGGGCAAAGTCAGTATTTCTGGACGACTCATTTGGCGACATTTCCATATCATCAATAAACTCACCCGTTATCCTTCCGATATCAATATCAAGATTAATATCAATAACAGCCAGCGCTCCCATCTCCCGGAGTGCATTATCCTTATTCCTGATAAGGGTATAAGCAGCCCTCCTGTCTTCCATAAACTTCTTGTACATCACTGAATTCTCATCAGACTGTCCGGGTACACCGTAAAGACGGATAGCGATCTTCCCTTCCAGATCGGCGCCTGAGAGTTCATTGATCCCAAACTCGTCACTCTGTATCCCATAGCCTACAAAAACCAGTTCTCCGGAAACAGCTGTTGATGAAGAAGCACGCAGTGTATAGTCAACATTCTCCTGAAACACAAACTCCCTGTCGCCCTTGATTATACCGAGACTCGACTCACCCCCGGGCAAGGTTTCCAGTAAAGTAAAGTTCTGAAAATATGTTCTCTCGGGCGGTGTTATAATGCCACGAGCCATCGCTCTTCGAGAGGGCCGGCCCATATCACCTCCCCCCGGTACTCCTGAAAATTTTAACATGCTTGCGATATAATCACTCGCCAGGTACATCCCCCTGGTGCCTGTCTCCCGTCCTTCGGTCCAATCAGAAGCAAGAAAAGACAATTGTGCCTCTATAGCATCCATCGTTATAACCTCCAGCCCTTTCTCCTGCGGTGTTTCCTGGGCAATTAATCCGCCTGATAAAAACAATCCACTAAGGACCAAAACAATAATTCGATATTTCATAGGTTTGATTTCTTTTAGTATGAGTTTATTGATAATATTCACCTTGTTTAATATAAGATCTGTTCAGCAAGTATTGACCTAATGCCTAATATATATCCGAACAGAATTCAAATCTATAAATAATTCAACACAACGACTACCTTAGCAATTGTTAATTAATGAAATTTAACTTATAAATTACTTCATTACACAATGAAGTACTATGGGTTTTTATATGTATATTTATGGAAATACCCAAAAGCTGATTATGACAAAACAGTATGTATTATTCATTGCTTCACTAATTATCCTTAGCGGCTGCGGTGCCTCGAGGATAAGCTTCGATGTCGTGGCTCCTGCAGTACAAACCGTGCCAGCAGAAATTAAAACTGTCAGCATAATCAACAGGACACTGCCGTCAAACATTGATGCGAATATGCTGGAGGGACTGCTCACAGGGGAGGGACTCAGCCAGGACACCCTCACCAGCACCTTTGTGCTGAGGGGACTCGATGAAAGCCTGAGAGCTTCTGGAAGGTTTAATGCTATTCTGAGCAGCGAAAAAATGACAGGCTCGGGCATAGGATCCCTTCTGCCGGATGCACTGCCATGGAATGAGATTGAGGACATATGCGAAAAATACGGTTCGGATGCGCTTATTGCCCTCGAATCATATGATTCCGATTTTATAATCACAGGTGCATCAGGGGGTAACAGATTACTCGATATTCATGCATCGGGACTGGTAACAGTCAATTGCGGCTTCAGACTGTATTACCCCTCAGAAAGAAGGATCATAGACGAATACATGTACAGGCACCAAATGGAATGGGGAGGAGGCGGTCTTGCAGTTATCGCAGCTGCAGACGCCCTTATCAATAAGAAGAAAAACATAGAAAGAGCAAGCCTTGAAGCAGGCCATATGTACGGTAACAGGCTCACTCCAGACTGGGTGTACGTCAGCAGGGATTATTTTAAAAAGGGCGGTGGTGATCACAACCTTGCTGAAGGAGCACGCATGATGCAGCTTAACGACTGGGATATGGCTATAGCAGCCCTCGAAAGAGCCATGGAATCGGACAAAAGAAAAGTACGCGGCCGTGCCGCTCATAACCTGGCGGTAATTTATGAGATTCTTGGCGACCTGTATAAGGCTAAGGAATGGACCACCGTTGCCTGGGGCAGGTATAAAGAAAAAAAATCAAGGGATTACGGGTATATCCTGACCCGCAGGATCCAGGAAATGGAGCTGCTGGATTACCAGATGGACAGATAATAGGAAATGGAGCTGACGGATTACCGGATTGAAAGATAAATGGAAATGGAGCTGCTGGATTACCAGATGGGCAAGCAATAAAAAAATGTTGCACGGCACTTGTATTATAAAAAATAATACATAGATTTGTCCCGATGAAAAGAATTATTGTACATACATGGTGGTGGCACAGATACAATAAGTATGCTGTGAACCAGGCCGTTATGTAAACAAGATAAAAGATTACCAAAAAAAGGCACGCTGGACACAGCGTGCCTTTTTTTTGTTCAGGCCATAATTAATTGAAACTATAAAACAAAAAAAATGAAAGAAATGAAAAAGATGAAAAAATTCATTTTACCCGAAAACCAGATGCCTTCGAGATGGTATAATATTCTGGCAGATATGCCTAATAAGCCCCTGCCCCCTCTCCATCCGGGCACTAAAGAGCCAATAAAACCTGAAGACCTGGCAGCACTTTTCCCCATGGCTCTTATTGAGCAGGAAGTATCAACAGAGAAGTATATTGATATACCGGGGGAAGTGATGGACCTGTACAGAAGCTACAGGCCCAGCCCGGTGTTCAGGGCTTATGAGCTGGAAAAAGCCATAGGTACAAAATGTAAAATATATTATAAATATGAAGGAGGCAGCTACGCCGGTTCGCATAAGGCTAACACTGCCATTGCCCAGGCCTACTATAATAAGGCTGAAGGGGTGAAAAAGATGACCACGGAAACAGGTGCCGGACAGTGGGGCTCTGCTCTTAGCTTTGCATGCCAGCATTTTGGTATAGAGCTGGAGGTGTTTATGGTGAAGATCAGCTTTGAGCAAAAACCTTACAGGAAGCTGATGATGAATACCTATGATGCCACAGTGGTACCCTCGCCCAGCCAGCTCACCGATGCAGGCAAAAGTATCCTGGCCGAAAACCCCGATTCACCGGGCAGTCTGGGTATAGCCATATCGGAGGCAGTTGAAAGGGCAGCCAAGGATCCCGCAATAAAATATTCGCTGGGATCGGTTCTTAACCATGTACTGCTGCACCAGACAATAATAGGAGAGGAAGCCCTGCTCCAGATGGAAATGGCTGGGGACTACCCCGACACTGTAATCGGCTGTTTCGGTGGCGGATCCAACTTCGCCGGACTCTCCTTCCCCTTTATCAGGGAGAACCTGCTTAAGGGTAAAAAGACAAGGGCCATAGCAATAGAACCCGCCTCATGCCCCAAGCTTACCCGCGGCAGATATATGTATGACTTCGGGGACTCCGTTGGTATGACACCACTGCTGGCTATGTATACCCTGGGACATAATTTTGTGCCTGCAAGGATACATGCCGGTGGACTGAGGTATCATGGGGCAGGAGTCATTGTAAGCCAGCTCCTGAAAGATGGGCTGATTGAGGCTCAGTCAAAACTACAAAAAGACTGCTTCCGCAATGGTGTCACCTTTGCCAGGGCTGAAGGTATTATACCTGCTCCTGAAGCAACATATGCCATCACCGGGGCTATTGATGAAGCCCGCAGGTGTGATGAGGCCGGTACACCACAGACAATACTGTTTAACCTCTCAGGCCATGGTCACCTGGACCTGAGTGCTTATGACAAATATTTCTCTGATGACCTGGAAGACCATGCACTGAGCGATGAGGACATTGATGCCAGCCTGGCAAAAATAGCCGGCCAGCAGGTGTAGTAATTGCAGCACAAGCTGAATAAAAGCAAACAGCCCTTTCTGTTTTTTCTGGTAGATTTAGTTTTAGGTTCGTAAGCGCTTAAGGAAAAAAGGAAAGATGGACGGCTGCTGTCAGGGGAGACCACCACCGGGTGCTCTCCCCTTTTTTCTATTCAAACAGCTGCACATTGCCCCCTGTATGAATAAATAATACTTTTGAATCCATACCTATCAGTCCTTTCGCGGCATAATCTATCAGACCGGCAGCAGCCTTCCCGCTATAGACCTCATCAAGAAATATACCCTCATACTGAACAAAGTCCTTTATGGCCTCAGAGCATCCGGATGTGATAATACGGTACCCTTCACCCAGGTAATTGTCATCAACATTTATAAGTGTACTAAGCGATTCTTCATCATATTCATAATCTATGAGCGCCAGGCTATCCTTTGCTATATCAAGCACTTTCTGTTCCTGTTCTCCTTTATTTCTCGACACGGCTATACCCACAATACGCCCCTTCCATCCGCTGATATATTGCCCGGCTACAAGACCGGCCTGTGTGCCGGCAGATCCCGATGCCAGAATGATATTATCAAAGTTCATGCTCCTGACTTCCATATATTCAAGTATCTCAGACATAGCCCTTATATATCCAAGGGAACCCCTTGCCACTGATCCGCCTACAGGCATAAAATATGGCTGCCTGCCTTTGTTCTTCAGCTCCAGTGTCATCCTGTTTGCCTCTTCAATTATATCCTGCCTGTCAAGACTGTCAATAAAGCTGATATTCGCCCCTGCAAGCCTGTCGAGCAAAAGGTTGGCCGTCTCCCTGTCTGGTTTGCCCCCGGCAAGCACAAGATAAACATCCAGCCCGTTAACCTTTCCCGCAGCGGCTGTCATCCTGCACCAGTTTGACTGCACCGCACCGAAGGTTATCAGTGAGTCATAGCCGGTGGCTATAGCGTCACTTATCAGATAATCCAGTTTTCTTGTTTTATTCCCCCCAAAAGCGAAAGCAGTGAGATCATCCCTTTTGCAATAAATATCGGATGCCAGTTTACCGCTTAAATTATTAAGCCTGTGTATGGGCGTAGGCAATAAGGACATCTCAAGCATAGGAATATCTGCCAGTTGTTTATTTATTAATTCTGATTTTTTCACTTTACTCTGTCTTTTTTGTTAATGCCAATTATCCGGCAAGTTACAATAAAATATTATTTATCTTTATGACCACCTAAGGTGAAAAGAACAAATTTCACCCCTTAACATTTAGCCATTAAATCTATAAACTATAAAAACCATGAAGCGATTATCTCTAATCTTTTTACTCTCACTCACAGCAATCGTTTTGAGCGCACAGGGCACAATGCTTTTAAGGCAGCCGACGATAAGCAATGATAATATCGTTTTTACCTATGCCAACGACCTGTGGATATGCAATTCTGAGGGTGGCGATGCCATCAGGCTTACATCCTCCGTTGGTGCAGAAACAAATCCACATTTTTCCCCTGACGGTAAGATGATAGCCTTTACCGGACAATACGACGGCAACACCGATGTTTACCTTGTGCCTGTGGAAGGCGGGCAGCCGGAACGCCTGACCTATCACCCCGGCTCCGACCTGGTGCAGGGATGGATGCCTGATGGCAGAAATATAATATTTCAGACAGGCAGGGAAGGCAGACCCACAAAATCAAACAGGTTGTACAGGGTATCCATTGACGGCGGCATGCCGGAACCCATGCCTGTAGTCAGGTCAGCCTACGGGGAGGTGTCGCCCGATGGCAAATACCTTGCTTACACACCCATTACCTTCTGGGATCCGGAATGGAGGAATTACAGGGGCGGACAGGCACAGCCAATATGGATAGTTAACATGGAAACAATGAAACTGGAACAAACACCAAGGACAGATAATGAGAGGCATATGGACCCTGTATGGTTCGGCAATAAGGTGTTTTTCCTGTCTGAAAGGGACTATGCGTCCAATATATGGTCATATGACATTGATACAAAAGCTTTAAAGCAACATACTTTCCATGGTGACTTCGATGTAAAAAGTCTTGATGCAGGCCTTGAACAGATAATATATGAACAGGGCGGCAGGCTGCATACCCTTGACCCCGTATCGGATGAAACCAGTACCCTTGAGATAAATGTTAAAGGTGACTTCCACTGGGCCAGGACCAGGTGGGAAGAAGTTGAAAGCAGGGGGCTGCGTAATGCAGAATTATCATCATCCGGTAAAAGAGCAATATTCGAATACCGGGGCGAGATAATTACTGTGCCGGCAGAGAAAGGAAGCTGGAGAAATCTCAGCAATTCAGCCGGTGCAGCCGACAGGTACCCTGTATGGTCACCCAAAGGAGAAAAGGTAGCCTGGTTCACCGATAAAAGCGGCGAATATGAACTGGCTGTGGCTGATCAGGATGGTGTCACGGGCAAAAAGATATACAGCATACCGGATCCTACATTTTTCTTCCGTCCGGCATGGTCGCCCGACGGTAAATATATAGCCTTTACAGACACCCATTACAGGCTTCAGTATATAAACCTGGAGACAGGCGAGGTGAAGTATGTGGACTCAGAAACATATGCACATCCTGACAGGACACTTAACCCTGTATGGTCACCAGACAGTAAATGGATAGCTTATGCTAAAATACTTAATAACCAGTATAAGGCCATATTCGTTTATAATATCGAGAGCGGTGACATCCACAGGCTGACCGATGGTATGGCCGATGCCATAAGTCCCGTGTGGGACGAATCGGGCAAATACCTTTACCTGCTGGCAAGCACAAATTACGGACTTGGCACCGGATGGCTTGATATGAGCGGCTACGATGTGGTAACAACAAGGTCTGTGTATATGATACTTCTGTCTGAAGATACTAAAAGTCCTTTCCTGTCGGAAAGCGACGAGGAAAAAGCAGAAAAGGATCAGAACGGTAATAAAAATGGTGATAAGAAAGATGATAAAGAGAGCCCGGAAGATAAAGAGGTCAATGTAAGGATAGACCCTGATAATATTGTCTCCAGGATAATAGCCATAGACATGCCGGAGAAAAATTACACCTCGCTGCTTGCCGGACCGGACAACACTGTTTTTATCTCGGAGCTGCCTGAAGGATCAAGAACTGTTACACTTCATAAATATGATATAGAGAAACGGGAATCCGTCGAATTTATCAAGAATATATCATATGCTACAACTTCCCATGATAAAGCAAAGATACTTTACAGGTCAGGTAATAACTGGGCTATTGCCTCAACTAAAAGTCCGGTTAAAACCCCGGGAGAAAATAAGATCGACCTTTCCGGTATCAGGATCAAAATAGAGCCGGAAAAAGAATGGAAGCAGATATACAGGGAAGGATGGCGCTACCAGAGAGATTTTCTTTATGTGGACAATGTACACGGTGCACCCTGGGACAAGGTATATGAATGGTATAAGCCATGGGTTGATCATGTAAAACACCGCTCAGAACTGAACTATATAATTGATATACTGGGCGGCGAGGTGGCTGTAGGTCATTCCTATACACGTGGCGGCGACTTCCCGGATATTGACAGGGTGCCTGTTGGTCTGCTCGGAGCAGATTATGGCAAACGCAATGGTAAATTCTATATAAAGAAAATATATACCGGAGAGGACTGGAACCCCAATCTCAGAGGTCCTCTTGCACAGCCCGGGATAAAGGTAACGGAAGGTGATTATATCATATCTGTAAACGGTAATAATATCAGTGCCGCTGATAATATCTTTAAATATTTTGAAGCCACTGCAGGCAGGCATACAACACTTACTGTCTCAGAAGATCCCTCTGGCAGCGATGCACATGAGATACTGGTCATCCCGGTAAGCAATGAGTCTTCCCTGAGGACAGCCGACTGGGTGGAAGGAAACAGGAAGCTTGTTGATGAGCTCTCAGGAGGTAAGATAGCCTATGTATGGCTGCCCAATACGGGACGGGGCGGATATGACTACTTCAACCGCTACTTCTTCGCCCAACAGGATAAGAAAGGAGCCATAATTGACGAAAGGAATAATGGCGGCGGTTCGGCTGCAGACTATATTATTGATATCCTGTCGCGTGAGCTGCTAGGGTATTTCAACTCCAAAACAACAGAAAGAAGGCCTTTTACCACGCCAATGGCAGGATTATGGGGACCCAAGGTAATGATCATTAACGAGAGGGCCGGATCGGGCGGCGACCTTATGCCATTTATGTTCAGGGAAAAAGGCATTGGCCCCCTGATAGGCACACAGACATGGGGCGGACTGGTAGGTACGTGGGATACACCTCCCTTTATTGACGGAGGAGGAATGGTAGCTCCCAGGGGAGGTTTCTTTGATACCGATGGCAAATGGGCCGTTGAGGCAGTGGGCATAGCACCCGACATACATGTCATGCAAGACCCGGCAGAGGAGGCTAAAGGCAATGATCCGCAGCTGCTGAAAGCGGTGCAGGAAACACTGAGACTGATAGAAACGGAAGGTATTGACCTTAAAGAGGAACCACCGGCACCTGTACGATGGAAAAGACCTGATTATTTCAAGATTGAGAAATAATACAGAAGGTACCTTTCGTACATTCATTTTATAGTTAATATCCCTGCCGGACAGATTTTAGAAAGGGTTGCAGCCATCCGAACTGCAAGCCTTTTAAACTTTTATCCCGCTGTGTTGTTAGTAAAATAAAAACTTAACATTATGGAAAGAAGAAAATTTTTAAGCACAGTAGGATTGGGAGCTGTGGCCGTTGCTTTACCGGCAGACCTGCTCGCAACGCCTGTATTCGATTTTTCAATCGATGATAATGGAGACTTCAAAGGGCATTCTTTCCCTGAACTGCCCTATTCATATGACGACCTTGAGCCATATATAGACAAAATGACTGTGGAGATACATTATGACAGGCACCACAGGGGGTATTATAAAAAATACCTTGCAGCAATAGAGGGCACTGAACAGGAGTCAATGCCACTATCCAAAGTCTTTGCAAAAGTATCAAAACTGCCGGCAGGCATCAGGAATAATGGTGGCGGATATTATAACCATACCCTGTACTGGAATAATATGAGTCCGGATAAAACAGAACCATCAGACAAACTGAAGAAAGCTGTTGATGATGCATTCGGCTCATGGGATAAGTTCCGTGAGGCCTTCATTAATGAAGCCGGCACACACTTTGGCAGCGGATGGGCATGGCTGGTAATGGATGCCAATAAGAAACTGTTTGTGGGCAGCACCCCTAATCAGGACAACCCGCTGATGGATGTCTCCGAACTAAGGGGTACACCACTATTGACCATTGATGTGTGGGAGCATGCCTATTATCTTAAGTACCAGAACAAGAGACCTGACTATATTGATGCATTCTGGAATGTCATTAACTGGGACGAGGTAAACAAGAGATTTGAAAAAGCTCTTTCACTCTAAACAGGAAGGCATTATTCTAATCAGAAATAATATATTATAAGAAAGTAAAAGACCGTCTCAAAATAAAACCTGAGACGGTTTTTTTTATCAAAGATGGTTTTATACTCTTATTATTTTTATTTGATGAATTTTTCCCTTATTTTTTAAGTTAATTGTAAGAATCGCTTGATAATTAATAAAACCTTAATGCAATGAAAAAACTGTATCTCATCCAAAAAACTATCATTACAGCATTTTTGGTAACTCTTTCCTTTGCACTGCAGGCACAATCGCCACAGCTGGTTTCCTACCAGGCTATCGTAAGGGATGCAAGCAATAATCCAAAAGTCAACACGGAAGTCAGCCTGATAATGACTGTTAACCAGGGCAGCGCCTCCGGCACCCAGGTATATTCAGAAACCCACACTGTCACCACCAATAATTACGGACTCATTAACGTAGAGCTTGGCGGCGGTTCAGACCCTGTTGGTGATTTCAGTACCATTGACTGGTCAAACTCACCCTATTACCTGAGTATAAATATCGACGGTAATGATATGGACCCCGTACAGCTGGTAAGCGTGCCATATGCTATATACGCCGATCAGGCAGGCAATGTGTTCAGCGGCGAATATAACGACCTTACAAATAAACCTTTCCTTAACATCACAAACTGGAATACTGCTTTTGGCTGGGGTGATCATTCCACAATGGGCTACTATGATTCAAAATGGAAACAGTCAGATAATGATGTTTTTGTGCAGGAAGATATGCAGGTTGGCATCGGCACCTCCAACCCTTTGAACAATATGCTCCTGGTTGCGGCTGGCAAAGAGACGACAGCTGACGACCCTATCTTCCAGGTAGTCAATACCGACGGAATACCTGTATTCACCATCTTCAATGACGGCTCGGTGGACGTGCAGCTGCTCGACGACCTGGAGAATAAAGGCCCCAAGGGAGGCTTTGCCATAGGAGGCTTTGACCCTAGCAAAGGGGAGCTGACCACCATGCCTTTTATGTCCATTGGTCCCGACAGTACAAGGTTCTACTTTAACGAAGCGGAAAAAAAAGGGCCCAAAGGAGGCTTTGCCATTGGTGGATTTGACCGCTCCAAGGGAAAAAATGAACAGTATAGTGCATACATTACGGGTGAGATGGACGAAGAAAAGATACGTACACTAAGGCTGGATGCCAACACAGGCATCAAAAAGGATGCTGATAAGATTTATGCTCTGGATGTTAACGGAATCATAAATGCTGAAGACGTAATGACAAAATCCGATTTTAGGTTCAAAACAAATATACAAACTATAACTGACCCCCTGAGCAGAATTCTAAGCATGAGAGGCGTAACATTCAGCTGGAATAATAAAGCTTCTTCCGCCGGAAAAAAAAGCATGGGACTGATAGCCCAGGAAGCAATTGAGGTGGTACCTGAACTGGTATCAAAGGGCAGTGAATACTACTCCATCAATTATGCCCCTTTAACCGCCCTCCTTATTGAAGCGGTGAAAGAACTCAAGAAAGAGAATGATAAGATGAGGGAAGAACTCTCAAAGGTGGAAGAACTGGAAAGACAGGTACAGGAACTGCGTGGATTGATAAGCAAATAATCCCGGACGGCTGCAGCAAAGCTAAACAAATACCTTCGGCAGCTGTATTGCCTATCAGGAAGGGACTGCCGGAAGCTTTATGAATGCAAGCGCTTGCATTCACTTAAAGATTTTTCTATGACATGCATCACAAAAAAATTATTTATGTCTTTAGCATAAACAAATCA
>JAXHLX010000001.1:2500-35698 GCA_034521735.1 Bacteroidales bacterium | reverse complement strand
ATCAGCAAATCTTATAATGTCATATTCATTACCTTTGGAGTAAACAACTATAAATACAATGAGGATTAAATTTCTGGGTGCTGCCAGGGAGGTTACCGGAAGTAAGCATCTGATCACCACAAATAAGGGTAAAAAGATTCTGCTTGATTGCGGAATGTTTCAGGGTAAAGGTCTTGAGACTGACAGGATGAATCGTCAGTTGGGATTCAGTCCTGAAGAGATAGACCATATAATCCTGTCTCATGCACATATTGATCATTCCGGATTGATCCCCTATATGTACAAGCAGGGATTCAGGGGTTCAGTCGTGTGTACCAGTGCCACCCGTGACCTGTGCGCGATCATGCTGGCTGATTCCGGTCATATCCAGGAACATGACACTTATACATTTAATAAAAAGAGAGCCCGGAAAGGATTATCCCCCGTGGAGCCACTATATACAAGGATGGATGCTGTTAAATGTATGAGCCTGTTCATTGGGGTATCTTATGAACGCAAATTCTACATTGATGAGAATATTACCGTAAGATTCACCCATACCGGCCACATGCTGGGAGGCGCAGTAGCCAACATTGAGATCGGGGAAGACGGAAGCAGGAAAAGGATAGCCTACACAGGAGATATCGGCAGGCCGGTAAACCGTATACTGTCACCCCCCATGGCCTTTCCCCAGGCTGATTACCTGATTACTGAATCAACTTATGGCGACAGGTTACATCATAACACTCTTGATGCAGAAAAAGAACTTCTCGGAGTAATAAATAATACATGCATTGAAAAAAAGGGTAAACTGATCATCCCTTCATTCAGTATCGGGCGTACTCAGGATATAGTTTATTCACTGAATAATTTCTTTAATGACAAAAAGCTGCCAAAGATCAATATCTATGTTGACAGCCCTCTGGCAGTTAATGCGACAGAAATATTCCGTCTGCATCCTGAGTGTTTCAATGAGGAGATCATTGAGATAATGCAATCAGATCCTGATCCATTTGGTTTCAACAGCCTGTATTATCTGAAAAGGGCAGAAGACTCAAAAAGGCTTAACACGCTAAAAGAGCCTATGATAATAATTTCTGCCTCGGGCATGATGGAAGCAGGACGTGTGAAGCACCACCTTGCGAATAATATATCAGACCCTTCAAATACTATTCTTGCAGTCGGGTATTGTGCCCCGCGAACACTGGGAGCACGAATACTCAATGGGGCAAAAGAGGTGTCCATCCACGGCACCCGCTATGAAGTAAAAGCAGATATCAGGCGAATCGATTCATACAGTGGACACGGCGACTATAAAGAGATGACACAGTTTTTGTCGTGTCAGGATAAACAAAGGCTGAAGCAGATATTCCTTGTACATGGCGATAATGAAGCCCAGGAGCATTATAAAGCTCACCTGGAAAATAATGGCTACAGTAATATTCAAAGACCTGCAAGAGCTGATGAATTTACATTATGATCTTTCAGAGAACAGAAATTTTGCCTGAAAACTATGACAGGGTCGAAAAAAAACCGGATTTTCTTACTGTCTGAACTTATACCAGGTATTTTAATACTTACCGGGCTATTCTTCTTCCTTGGATACAATGATATATTATTTCGTGGTCCGCTTGGTATACATTTTATGAGGCAAACCGACAGTCTGTCCTTTGCAGGAATATATTATAATGAAGGATTTGAATTCTTCAAACCGGGCCTTTTTAACCTGAAGAATATTAACGGCCATGCTGCCTGTGAATTCCCGATACTCTATTATATTACTTCGCTGATCTACCTGTTAACAGGTCAAAACTTCACTGTGCTTAAAATACTGAACTACCTGATAAGCATTGCAGGTGTTTTCAGCATTTATAAACTTTCAGAATTGCTACTAAAAGACCGGCTATTTTCAGTGCTGATTGCCCTTGTCCTTTTTACCTCAACAGTTTTTAATTATTATTCCCTTAACTATCTGCCTGATTCAGGCGCATTCGGGTTTATTATGATAGGCTGGTATTTCTTTTTCAGGTACTATCTTAAAAAAAAGCAAAACAGCCTATATACCGCTTTTATCTTTTTTACACTCGGCAGCCTTATTAAGGTGACATACATGATAAACCCACTTTCGGTATTCTTTCTCTTCCTGCTTCTGCCGTTCCTAAAAAAAGGCAGAATTAAAAAAGCCTTTAATTACCCGCTTATTTTGTCCGGGTTAATATCCATCATAGCAGTTGCCGCATGGAATATATATATGATAAGCTATAATAATGCTTATGAATCAACATCTTTCAATACCACTGCGATGCCCATATGGAAAATAAGCAGGGAGGAGATAGCAATAGTCTGGGATCACTTTACAAACTACTGGTACAGGAGCTATCTTGCACGGCCGGTTTTTTATCTGCTTTTTGTCAGTGTAGCATTTCAGATTCTGTTTTTCAAAAAATCAGACCGCATTTTATCATTACTCACACTTATACTTCTTGCAGGCAACCTGGCATTCTTTATTTTGTTCTACTCCCAGTTTAAAGACCATGATTATTATTTTATTACCTACTTCCCTGTTATTATACTTGTGCTGCTTAATGGATTCAAGACATTCAAAAACCTTGAAATTAAACCTGTTTATAGTACTATCCTCAAAATTCTAATATTCTTTATAATTGCCTGGGGAATAAACTATTCAGGCAAAAAGCTCCGGTCCAGGTATAATGCAGCAATGGACGATTATTCAAGGACAGGGCTGCTTATACAACAGAATAATCTCAACCTTGATTCACTGGGCATTCCATTAAATGCAAAATTTATTGTCGCTCCCGACCTCACACAGAATGGCGGCTTACTTATGCTGAACCGGATGGGCTGGAATATTGAGCGGCCGAAAGAGATAAACCCTGACAGAATTAAATATTTCCATGCACAGGGAGCGGATTTCCTGTTGCTTGCCTCTGAGGACGACAGGCTGCTGGAAACAGGATATGATTGCGGGATACTTGTTTACAGGGGGGAAGAGCTGAGCCTTTTCAAACTCAGCGACAAATAATATGAGTTCGCAAGGGCTCCTCCGATCGAAATGTTTTTCAAAATAGGAGGCATTTAATAATTTTTTGAACCGGTATGCCACCTGCTTTGTTAACATATGTAGTATCTTCGTTAATAATATCAGACAGTTGAATATGAACCGGCATAAGGAGACTAAAAACAGCTCAAGACATATATCCCTGGCTTTCTTCCTCAACCTGGTGTTTACTGTGATTGAGATTGTAGGCGGACTGTTAACCAACAGCATAGCCATACTGTCTGACGCATTGCATGACCTTGGAGACACAATATCACTGGCACTGGCATGGTACCTTCAAAAGGTGTCAAACCGCGGAAGTGACAAGCTTTATACCTACGGTTATAAAAGATTCTCTCTACTGGGTGCTGTTTCAATCTCAGTAATGCTTATTATAGGTTCGGTTTTCGTCCTGAGAGAGGTCATTGAAAGATTATTGTCCCCTGATGAAGTCAATGCTCAGGGCATGATGTACCTTGCCGTACTGGGTATTATAGTTAATGGCATTGCCGTATTGCGTCTGAGAAAAGGAAGTTCCTTGAATGAAAAAGCTGTTTACCTGCATATGCTCGAAGATGTGCTTGGCTGGGTGGCTGTTCTTATTGTGAGCATAGTGATGATATTCATAAACGCACCGGTGCTTGACCCCCTGCTATCAATCGGGATAACTTTCTGGGTGCTTTTTAATGTCTACAAAAACCTCAGGAAAACATTCAGGATCTTACTTCAGGAAGTACCGCCCGGTATTGATGCCGAAAAAGTCAAAGATGAAATTATCCAGACAGAAGGTGTAATCGCTGTTCATGATTTGCATATATGGTCCCTTGACGGCCAAAATAATATAATCACACTGCATGCCGTATTGCCGAAAGACACTCCACGCAGTGTATATCCCGGACTGAAAGCAGAGATCAGGCAAAAATGCGAGGCGTTAAACCTGCAGCATGCAACCATAGAGCTTGAAGAAGAAGGTGATGAATGTATCTTTGGAGATTAATGATCTTCATAAGAATCCTAAAAACCAATCTCTTACGCTAACGGAGAAGCTCAGAAAGCCTGCTTTTATCATCTATCCTGATATTCTTTCCCCTGGCACTGATGCATTTTGCCTTTTTCAGTTCACCCATGGCCCTGCCTATTGATGGCCGTGCTACACCAAACATCTCTGCGAGATCAGACTGAGAATGCTCTATTCGAATATTATCACTGTCCTTGCTTTTTTACCTGCTCCAAAAGATAGTTTGCAATTTTCCCTTTAATTGAATTAAGTCCGAGCAATTTCATCTGCCTGCTCAGAAACTGGGCACGGTTAGCCATTATATCAAGATAGTTCTGCAATACCGTTTTATTCTCTGCAAACAAATTCATAAGATCATCACGCGGAATCAGCAACAAACGTGTTTGTTCCATTGCAGTAATGGTAACCGGTAATTTATTATTAGCTCCAAAAATAAAAGCCGTAGCCACGCTTTCAGGCGCAGTACGCTGTTCAACCCTTAAAACACGTCCTTCAAAATCCATCATCTCTCCAACTACCGAACCTTTTACGATGATAATCAGCTTATCGTAATAATCACCCTCGAAAGCAATCACATCGCCCTTTTTACACTTCCTGACCTGATGATGGATCTTCCGGATTATTTTACCGATTTCTCTCTTAGCAAGGTTCCTGAATAAATAATTCTCAGCCAGCGCATCGGTATAATTGAGAAAGCAATAACTGCACTCATTATTGCAGGGCTCTATCAGCTCTTCTTTAGTACTATTTTCACTTTGTAGCATATGTTACATTTTCTGTGCAAGATTATAAATATTTTTGAATCGGTAAATAAAATTAATATGAAAAGAGAAATTGTAAATATAGACGAAGAATTATGTAACGGATGTGGCGAATGTATTCCAGGATGCCATGAGGGTGCCTTACAGATAATTGACGGCAAGGCAAGGCTTATTTCCGATCTTATGTGTGACGGACTGGGAGCCTGCCTCGGTCATTGTCCGGAAGGGGCAATAAGCATAGAAAAAAGGGAAGCTGAGCCATACGATGAAATAAAGGTAATGGAATTAATGACTGCCAAAGGGAAGAATACCATTATTGCACATATGAAACATCTAAAAGATCATAATGAGCATGGTTTACTGGATGAGGCAATTATGTATTTGAAAGATAACTCAGATGATATGGATTTTGATGTTCACGGTATTATCCGTGAGGTAGAAAATCGCGGGCAACATACCGCAGACGGAGCCATACATTCAGGGCACGGAGATCAAACATGCTGCGGCCGGAGCCAATGGAAGTTCCTGTCCGGGTTCACAGTCTGTCAGCTTTAAGGGTGTTGCCAGAGAGGATACTGCTCCGGCTGAAGAAGCTCTGGACATCGGCTCTCAGCCACTGGCCTGTACAGATGCACCTGATAAATCCTGCCGCCTCACATTATCGCGGATCGGATATGGTGCTGGCAGCCGACTGTGTGGCTTATGCGCTGCCCGGATTTCACCGGGATTACCTGAGGGGTAAAACACTGGCCATTGCCTGCCCTAAACTGGACCAGGGTACAGATATATATGTCGATAAGATACGCCGGCTGATTGATGAGGCTGAAATAAACACTCTGCAGCTTATGATAATGCAGGTACCATGCTGCAGCGGATTACTGCATATGATAAGGACGGCTCAGGCCCTCGCGAAAAGAAAAATACCCGTAAAACAGACTGTTGTTGACACCAGGGGCGGGATACTTAAGGAAGAATGGATATAAACAGCAAACGGAGGAGCCAGTAAACCGAAAATATTATGACGGGAGCCGGTAAAACAATCAGTAATTTTTAATCCGGACTCTTTATAATATTCAAAAAATTATGTATTTTATAGATAAATACCAATAAATAAACAAATAACTAATTAATATTAATTAAAACTAATAAAAGGATTATGAATATGTTTTGTTTTCAATGCCAGGAAGCGGCAAAAAATACAGGTTGCACAATAAAAGGAGTATGCGGAAAAACCGATGAGGTTGCTAACCTGCAGGATCTGCTGGTGTATGTCAGCAAAGGGGTTTCCTGGCTGGCACATATAGCAGGAGAAAAGGATTTAAACACGGACGAAGCCAATAAGTACGTATTTGAGGCCTTATTCGTAACAATAACAAACGGCAATTTTGACAGGAATAAGATCATCGCAAAGATAAAAGACTCTTATCCGCTGAGGGATAATCTTATAAATGATCTGAAAGCCAATAAGCTTCTCCCGGAAGATCTGCCTGAACCAGCCACATGGAGAGAGGAGGATAAAGAAATGATCCTCAGCAAAAGTACTAAAGTAGGGGTATTAAATACCAAAGATGAAGATATCAGATCTTTGAAGGAGCTGCTGACATATGGACTCAAAGGGATTGCGGCTTACGGCGATCATGCACTTGCACTGGGTTACAGTGATGAAGACATATTCAAATTTGCCCACAGGGCGCTTACCGCTACCCTGGATGAGGAGATAGGTGCCGCTGAACTGACAGACATGGTGATCAAATGTGGTGAGTACGGGGTGAAAGTGATGGCCCTTCTTGATAAAGCAAATACCGCCTCATATGGTAATCCCGAAATCACAAAGGTGAATATCGGCGTAAGAAAGAATCCGGCAATACTTATCAGCGGTCATGATCTGAAAGACATGGAAGAATTGCTGAAACAAACTGAAGGTACAGGAGTGGATGTTTACACCCACAGTGAAATGCTGCCTGCCAATTATTATCCTGCCTTCAAAAAGTATGAGCATTTTGTTGGTAATTACGGAAATTCATGGTGGAAGCAGAAAGAAGAATTCGCGACTTTCAACGGTCCTGTCCTGTTTACAACAAACTGTATAGTACCCCCCAGAGAAAATTATATTGACAGAATATACACAACCGGTAATTCCGGCTTTGAGGGATGCACTCATATCCCGGACAGGAAAGACGGGCAATCAAAAGATTTCTCTCAAATAATTGAACATGCAAAGAAATGCTCTCCTCCAGAAGAGATCGAGACAGGTGAAATTGTTGGTGGCTTTGCCCACAACCAGGTAATAGAGCTTGCTGAGCCGATTGTGGAAGCAGTAAAGTCAGGTGCAATAAGGAAATTTGTTGTTATGGCCGGTTGCGACGGCAGAATGAAATCACGGGAATACTATACGGAATTTGCTGAAAAACTACCGGAAGATACGGTTATTCTGACTGCCGGCTGTGCAAAGTACCGTTATAATAAACTGGAGCTCGGCACCATTGGGGACATCCCAAGATTACTGGATGCCGGGCAATGCAATGATTCCTATTCTCTTGCGGTTATTGCACTGAA
Organism: Bacteroidales bacterium; assembly: GCA_034521735.1. Taxonomy (GTDB): domain Bacteria; phylum Bacteroidota; class Bacteroidia; order Bacteroidales; family VadinHA17; genus UBA9300. The sequence goes on along the minus strand of JAXHLX010000001.1, from coordinate 28,326 downwards.
ATTAAAAGAAGTCTTTGAGCTCAGTGATATTAATGAACTCCCAATTGTCTACAATATAGCCTGGTATGAGCAAAAAGCCGTGATAGTATTGCTGGCCCTCCTGTCCCTGGGAGTAAAAAATATACATCTGGGCCCAACCCTGCCTGCTTTTATCTCGCCGGCCATAAAGGATGTACTGGTTGAGAATTTTGGCCTGGCAGGAATCGGAACCGTTGATGAAGATATTGAACTGATGGTTAGCTAAAACAGTTATAAAAAAAAGATAAAACCCTAAGTTCCGGCGTTGGCAAATGCCTGTACCCCGGAACTTTATTTAAATAAAATTTATTATAATAAATACATATGAACCATGGCTAACAATACTTTTGAAAAATCAAAGAAATACACATTAAAAGAATCGGTAAGCAATGCAGAAGGCTCGGTAGTAAGTAAGATTATCCAGAAGAATGAAGCCGGGAACATCACTCTCTTTGCCTTTGCTGAAGGGCAGAATCTGAGTGAGCACACCGCTCCTTTCGATGCGCTGGTTCAGATTATCGAAGGATCTGCTAAAATAATTATTGACGGTAAAAGTCATTTGCTCACTGAAGGTGAAATGATAATTATGCCAGCCGGAATACCTCATGCAGTTGAAGCAGAGACAGCTTTTAAGATGCTTCTTACCATGCTTAAGAAGTAGCTTAAGCAATAACTGTCCGGCTTCATATTACTCTGTACCGGTAATTATCATATCCTGAATACAAGGTATGGGTGGTGCTTACTCCCACACCAGGCAATCCTGACTGGGTAAATTAATTACCAGCACTGGAGGAGATGTGCTGCTTCCATCTATATCAGGGAATCATGCCCATGCAAATTAAACATTAGCACTTCTGATGATAAATTACTTTTGTCATTAATTTTTTATGGTTTATCTTTAAGTTATAAAATAACAAATAGCTATAATGTTCAGCAGAAAGAAATACAAGTACGGAATCGCCCTGGGAGGAGGTGGTGCAAGAGGTTATGCCCATCTTGGTGTATTACAGGCCCTGGAAGAAAAAGGTATTAAACCCGATATTATTGCCGGGACGAGTGCCGGTGCCATAGCCGGTGCATATATAGCTTCAGGAAAACCACCCAAAGAGGCATTTGAACTTTTCAAGAAGCATAAACTGATAGACTTCGTACAGGTAAAGGTGCCAAAGACGGGTCTGATGAATCTTGACAAGCTAAAGAACAGCCTGAGCAAAGACATCAATGTCGATGATCTAGAAGACCTTGAAATTCCTTTTTACGTAACGGTAAGCGACATAATCAACGGCAAGGTGGAATACATCAATGAGGGACCACTTGTAAAGCTTGTACAGGCATCAGCTTCAATACCCGTGCTCTTCAGCCCGGTCGAAATTGACGGTAAAATGTATTCTGACGGAGGCCTTTTTGATAATGTGCCGGTGGAACCGCTTCAGGATAAATGCAAGAAGATTATTGCTGTGAATATCAGTCCCATTCAAAAAACCGACAGGATCAAAAACCTGATACAGATTGCTGCACGCACCTTCCATCTAAGTGTTAACTCCACAATACACGGTCTGGAAGACAGATGTGATCTTATCATTGAACCAAAAGAGCTGACTGAGTTTGATATACTTGATGCCTCACGTGCCGACGAGGCATACCAGGTCGGTTATGACCATTGCATGAAAATGGATATTAAACTATAGCCTGCCGGCTGTAAATCCATCAGTAAAAAAACCATGCAGCATACTAAAAAAGAAGCGCGAACTAAAAGTCCACGCTTCTTTTTAACGTAAAAATACGTTTTTCTGATCTGGATAATTTTTATCTATCCGAGATAAGTTCTGAGCAATTTGCTCCGTGACGTATGTCTCAGACGTCTGATAGCTTTTTCTTTTATCTGCCTCACTCTCTCGCGGGTCAGACCAAATTTCTCACCTATCTCCTCCAGCGTCATTTCCTGACAACCGATCCCGAAGAAAAATCTTATTATATCCCTCTCCCTCTCTGTAAGGGTAGTCAGGGCCCTGTCTATCTCCCGGGCTAAAGATTCGCTTATCAGTGATTTGTCGGCTACAGGAGAATCATTATTGGGCAGTACATCAAGAAGACTGTTGTCTTCACCTTCAACGAAGGGAGCGTCGACCGATACGTGGCGACCTGATACCTTAAGGGTATCGGCAACCTTTTCTTTTGGAAGTTCAAGTACCTCAGCCAGCTCTTCCGGGGATGGTGTACGTTCATTTTCCTGCTCGAATTTGGAGAATGCCTTGTTTATCTTATTAAGCGAACCAACCTGGTTCAAAGGTAACCTGACAATTCTCGACTGTTCGGCAAGGGCCTGAAGGATGCTCTGTCGTATCCACCATACAGCATAGGAAATAAATTTAAAGCCTCTTGTTTCATCAAATTTCTCTGCAGCCTTTATCAATCCCAGGTTACCCTCATTAATAAGGTCGGGCAGACTAAGGCCCTGGTTCTGGTATTGCTTTGCCACGGACACGACGAAACGAAGATTTGCCTTGGTAAGTTTTTCCAAAGCAGCCCTGTCCCCTTTCTTAATGCGCTGTGCTAATTCAACCTCTTCCTCAACCGTTATCAACTCTTCCTTACCAATTTCCTGAAGGTACTTGTCTAGAGATGCACTTTCCCGATTGGTGATGGATTTGGTAATTTTAAGTTGCCTCATTTATCCTCCTAAAAAATTTCCGCAAAGTTACTTTTTTTATTAATACTAACCAAAATTATAAATTATGACCTGTGTGTCAGACGACAATATTATGAAGAAATTATGTATACACAATTAACTTCAGGGCAATCATCTTTATTGTCTGAACTGGTAACTAAAGTATGTTCCGTTTGACTGCAGTCCCTTAAGCGACTTCAAGTCAGATCCATTATCAGTTGCCTCTTGTATATCTTCAAAACTGTTAATGCTCTCTCCGTTTACTTCAAAAATAACATAGCCCTCACGTATTCCCAGATCCTCGAACCTTCCTTTCTGCACTTTTGTCACTTTCATGCCTGTATTTATCCTGTACTGGCCTTTTTCTTCCAGTGTAAGAGATTCAAGCCTTACTCCAAAAATTATTCCGCTGTCATCACTGCTCCTGACTATTTCCAGTCCACCGGCAAGGTTTCTCAGAACAAGGTCATACTCGCGGGTTTTGTTTTTCCGCAGCACCTCAACCGTCACCCTGTCACCGGGCCTCTTCCTGCTCACCTGCTCCTGTAGCTCAGCTGCAGTGGCAACCTCTTTGCCATTGAACCCGACTATTACATCCCCTCTCCTTATGCCTGCATCATCGGCTGCACCTCCGGGAACAACATCAGTAATATATACTCCTGTTATCTCAGAGATATTCTCACTTTCGGCTATCGCAGATGTCATATCTGCAATATTTACACCAATAATAGCTCTCTGAACTTCTCCGTACTCCTTAAGGTCTTCCACTACCTTTCTGACTATATTAATGGGTATGGCAAAGGAGTTACCGGCATATGCACCACTGGGTGATATTATTGCCGTTGTTATACCAACAAGCTGACCACTGGTATTTACAAGTGCTCCGCCGCTGTTGCCTACATTCAATGCCGCATCAGTCTGAATAAAAGACTCAATCCTGTACTGATCGTTAAGCAGGTCAAGGCTCCGTCCTTTGGCACTGACTATTCCTGCGGTTACAGTTGATGTCAGATTAAAGGGATTACCTATGGCCACAACCCACTGTCCCAGCTTCAACTGGTCACTGTCTCCATACCTTACATATGGTAATCCTTCGGAATCAACCTTTAGCACCGCAATATCAGTGCTCGGGTCGCGGCCCACAACAGTAGCATGGAAAGTCCGGTTATCATTCAGGGTAACATCAACTTCATCTGCCCCTTCAATAACATGGTTATTGGTTATTATATAACCATCGGAGCTAATTATCACCCCCGATCCGTAACCTCTCACTTCCCTGGGAACACTACTCTGCTGCTCACCATAGAAATATTCCATTATTGGATTGCGATTGGAATATTCCTGCATGGTCTTTGTTTTAACATGAACAACCGTATGAACAATATTTTCTGCCACTTCTGAAAAATCTACCAGCCCTTCCTGCGGTACAGTAAACACATTGGTAAATTGTGCAGGCAATTGTTCATCCTGTCCGCCTGCATGCGAAACAACCGGTTTGTCAAAGAACCTGGTATAAACAAATAATGCTGTAAGAGCACTTAAAACGGCTATCGCTGCCACTCCTGCTATCACTTTTCCTTTCATATGCTTTAATTTTTTTTACATGAAATCCTGTTAAGATCTTAGCATCGCTCCGGATCATTAATTACCGGATCCTGACTGGGAACATTAATCATCCTGTATGCAAAAAACCAAGACTCAACATCATCATGCTCGTTTATGTTATTATCCTTTATCTATATTATGAATATACTTTTGAACTCCAAAAACTATACCTTTGCAAAGGTTTAGTATATTTATAACCTTTAACCAGTACGTTTTGTTACCTAAATGTCAGCTTTTTTTTCTTATCATGACAATTTTACATTAAGGTTTAACAAGTATTTAACCAAATGCAAATTATTTTTAACAAATACCATGGCACCGGCAATGATTTTATTATTATTGATAACCGCAAAAATAATATAGATCCAGAGAATATAAGTCTGATAAAACATCTGTGTGACAGGCACATGGGGATAGGAGCCGATGGCCTGATACTAATTTATGAACATGAGGCGCATGATTTTGAGATGAAATATTTCAATTCTGACGGAAGGGAAGGAAGTATGTGTGGAAACGGAGGCAGGTGTGCCACTGCCTTCGCCAGGAAAACAGGCATCACAAAGGGAAAGAACTCTTTCATGGCTTCTGACGGAGTTCATAAAACAAAAATATCAGGAAACATAATTTCCATAAGCCTGACCGATACCATGCCGCCTGCTAACGTAGATGGTAATCACTTCATCAACACCGGCTCACCTCACTATGTCATATATGTACCTGACAGCAAGAATGTTGATGTATTTAAAAGGGGCCGGACGATCAGGTATTCGGAAATATTCGCCCCGGGAGGGACAAATGTGAATTTTGTTGAACGCAGGGAGAATGACATAGTGGTGCGCACATATGAGAGAGGAGTGGAAAATGAAACCTTATCATGTGGCACGGGTGTTACTGCAGCAGCCATTTCAAGCAAATGGGGCAATGAAAATGGACTGTATAATGTCAGAGCCCTGACTGCCGGCGGGGAACTAAAGGTTAATTTCAATATTGATAAGACAATCATTAATAATATATATCTTAGTGGACCGGCTGAATTTGTATTCGCTGGTGTAATGGACATCCCGCGGACCGGCTGAATTTGTATTCCAGCGACTGCACCAGCGGACCGGATGAATTTGTATTGCCGCTCGGCACCATGCGGACCGGATGAATTTGTATTGCCGATAAAATGGACATCTGATTATAAACTAACATAAAACCAAAATTATTATATATCATGAAACGTATAAAAAGAATAAAAAAAGTATTCTACCTGCTGATACTGGTTGTATTCCTCTCAGCGCCCCGGTCGGTATCGCAACCGGGCATGACCGATATCTATGAGAAAGATTGAACAGGTAAGCAATAGTTTTGATTACCTGGGTCACCGCCTCGATGTGCTGGAGAAAAAGATCGATGACATTTACTGGTATAACAAGGTTGGTGATATAGCACATATTGACAAGGTTTACATGACAGGTCCTCCCCTGCGCAATGAGCCGAATCCCACGGCACAGGGTGCAGGTAATCCTGTCAAATTCTGGTCCTATGTATTTATTCCCAGGTCAGCAAAGAACGGTAATAAATACCCTCTGCTTGTTTTCCCACACGGTGGTGTCCATTCTGATTTCAACACTTATTACACTCATATAATGAGAGAGCTGCTGTCCCAGGGTTATATTATCGTAGCTGCAGAATACAGGGGCTCAACAGGTTACGGAGCCTCGCATTACAGGAAAATTGACTATGGCGGACTGGAGATTGAAGATGTTGATGCCAGCAGGCAGTATATGATAGATAATTATGATATTGTTGATAAGAACAGGATAGGCATTCTCGGATGGAGTCATGGTGGACTCATCACCCTGCATAATATCTTTGAACATCCCGATAATTATCATGTTGCTTTTGCAGGTGTACCGGTAAGTGATCTTATAGCAAGGATGGGATATAAGACACAGGGTTACCGCGACCTGTACTCGGCGGATTATCATATTGGTAAAACAGCTTATGCCGATGTGGAAGAATACCGCAGGAGGTCACCGGCGTGGCAGGCACATAAATATGAGAACAAACCACCCCTGCTGATACACACCAACACCAATGATGCCGATGTTAATGTGCTGGAAGTTGAACACCTTATAAAGACACTGAAGGCAGAAGGAAAGAAAAATTTTGAATACGAGATATTCAAAGATATACCGGGAGGTCATTCATTCGACAGGATGGATCATATGACTGCCAAGAACATAAGAATGAAAATTTATAAACACCTTAACTCCGTGCTAAAACCGGAAAATCCTTTCAACTCAATTAAAGATCTGAAAAAGGCCGGTTACGGGTACGAATAGGAAGCAAGGGACAGGAGACGGCAAAAAACAGTATGCAGGAGGCTGAGTATACAGGACAAAGCATAAGTGAATACGGATGGAGGCTGTCCGGGCGGTGCTGCAAACAGACATATATATCTGAAAGTATGAAACGAACAATCATAATATCATTTTTTGCCATTCTGCATATTACAGTAGCGGCTCAGGCAGAAAAGCATATACTTGATTTCGTCGCTGACAGCGCTTTCAGTAATGCAGGCATATCTGTCTGCTTCAGGAATGCTGACAGTGGTGATATAATTGCAGCTTATAATGAAGACATGGCCCTTGGCAGTGCCTCGGTGATGAAACTGGTAACCACTGCTGCTGCACTTGAAACACTGGGTCCTGATTTCAGGTTTATTACAAGGATCGCCTATGCAGGGAGCCTGGATAAAGCTGATTCAACCCTTCATGGTCACATCCTTATCATTGGGGGCGCTGACCCTACTGTACTTTCTGAATATTTCCCTGACTACCAACCAGATATAATAGACAGGTGGGCAGAGGCAATATGCAGGGCCGGCATAAAAAAGGTTAACGGTTCCGTAATAAGCGATGCCCGGATCTTTGACTATCACCCTGCGCCCGGCGGGTGGAACTGGTCTGACCTGGGTAACTATTACGGTGCCGGAGCTCATGGCATTTGCTTATTTGACAATATGTACCGCATTCATTTCAGAACAGCTGATAAAGGCAGCAGACCTGAAATAAGCGGCATTGAGCCGGATATTCCGGGACTGATACTGGAGAACAGGCTTATCGCTTCCGGGGCATAGGGATAATGGATATGTTTACCTTGAGCCTTATGGCAGCCATGCAGTTATAAGAGGTGAGATACCACCGGACAGGGATGATTTCGTCTTAAAGGCATCCATCCCCGACCCTCCGCTATTAGCAGCTGTTCTGTTACAGGAAGCGCTGGAAAGCAGGGGGGTGGAATTTGAAAAACAGGCTAGCAGCATTAGACTTTCACCATCATTGGCTGATGAATACCACAACTACCCTGAAACAGTGGTAATGACTTCATATTCACCTCCGCTGTCGGAAATAATAAGAGTTACAAATACTGAAAGTGTAAACATGTTTGCGGAGCAGATGCTCAAATATATGGGATATGTGTATACACAGGGTAAGGCTGCCACTGTTGAATCAGGACTGGAAGCCACGGGCATATTCCTTGAAGAAAGGCTGGATGACAGCGGCGGTATATATATGACAGACGGCAGTGGTCTTTCCAGGTCAAATGCATTGAGCGCATCCTTTATCACTTCCCTGCTCCATTATATGAAAAGCAGCAGCAGGTATCCGGAACACTTTTTTAATTCACTGTCTGAGGCCGGCAAAAAAGGCACTCTGCAGTATTATTTCAAAGACCCTGTTTTCAGGGACAGGCTGAAGGCAAAAAGCGGTACTTCCACGCGTATACGTAATTACGCAGGCATACTGACCACCCGGGAAGGTACAGATGTGCCTTTTGCCGTACTCGTCAATAATTTTGACTGCAGCAGCAGTGAAGTAACAGAACGTGTGGAGAGATTATTAAAAAATATAATTAACTCACCGGGAAGCGATTAAGCATCAATATTTGAATATTTGCCGCCACAAACAGTACTATGACTGTGGCAGTAATACCCTGGAGTGCAATTAAACATCTATATTTGCATATTTTGCATGCTTCTCAATAAACTCCCTTCTTGGAGGCACCTCATCACCCATAAGCATACTGAATATGCGGTCTGCCTCGGCTGCACTGTCTATTGTTATCTGCCTCAGTGTCCTGAATTCAGGATTCATGGTAGTATCCCATAGCTGCTCGGCATTCATCTCCCCCAGACCCTTATACCTCTGCATACTGACATTGGAATCCCTGCCCTGGCCATATTCATTGATAAAATCATCCAGCTCTTCCTCTGACCAGCAATAGCGGAATTTTTTGCCTCTCTTCACAAGGTACAGTGGTGGTGTGGCAATATACAGGTATCCTTTCTTTATCAGCTCCTGCATATACCTGAAGAAGAAGGTCATAATAAGAGTGGCAATATGTGATCCGTCGACATCGGCATCTGTCATGATCACTATCTTATGATAGCGTAATTTTTCTATATTCAGCTCTTTACTGTCATCTTCAGTTCCGATATTGACCCCCAGTGCGGTGAAAATATTCTTTATTTCTTCATTATCGAATATCTTATGCTGCATGGCTTTTTCCACATTGAGTATTTTTCCCCTCAGTGGCATTATTGCCTGAAATTTCCTGTCGCGTCCGGCTTTAGCCGTACCACCCGCCGAATCGCCCTCAACAAGGAATATTTCTGTTTTCGACGGGTCACGATCAGCACAGTCGGCCAGCTTGCCCGGCAGGCCGGAACCTGACAGTACATTTTTCCGCTGCACCAGCTCCCGTGCTTTACGTGCAGCATGGCGTGCGGTGGCAGCCAGTATAATCTTCTGCACTATTGTTTTTGCATCTTTCGGGTTTTCCTCCAGGTAATTGGCAAGCATAGAGCTTACTGCCTGGTCAACTGCCCCCATCACTTCGGAGTTACCCAGTTTTGTTTTGGTCTGTCCCTCGAACTGAGGCTCGGCAACCTTAATAGACACTATAGCCGTTAAACCTTCCCTGAAGTCATCACCATTAATATCGAATTTAAGCTTTGATGTCAGTCCTGATTCTTCAGCGTATTTTTTCAGTGTTCTGTGTAAGTCCCCTCCTGAATCCTGCAAGGTGCGTTCCCCCTTCAATAGTATTGATATTATTTACATAAGAATGCACATTTTCGGAGAATGAGGTATTATACTGGAGAGCTATATCAACAGGTGTATCATTTTTTTCGGTGCTGATAAAAATAGGCCTGTCAATAAGTCTCTCCCTTGTACTGTCGAGATATTCAACAAATTCAGCCAGGCCTGTTTCGGAATAAAATTCATCATGCCTGTAGGTATCTCCATTACCGTTCTCCTGTTTTTCGCGTTTATCCAGTATTGTCAGCTTTATTCCACTGTTAAGGAAGGCCAGCTCTCTCAGCCTGGCCGCCAGTATCTCATACCTGAATTCTGTTTCAGTAAATATGCTGCTGTCAGGTTTGAATGTGATTATTGTACCGGACTTCTCTGTTGTCCCGTGCTCCTGTATATCAGTCTCGGGCTTACCTTTCCGGTATTCCTGGAAATATATCTTACCATCCCTGTGTACTTCTGCCCTGAGGGTTTCTGCAAGTGCATTTACACAGGAGACACCCACCCCGTGGAGTCCGCCCGAAACCTTATATGACTCCTTATCAAACTTACCCCCGGCATGCAGCACGGTCATAACAACTTCAAGGGCTGATTTCTTCTCTTTCTCGTGGTAATCAATGGGTATACCCCTGCCGTCATCAATGATAGTGACTGATTGATCAGTATTTATTATAACATTAATTTCATTGCAATAGCCTACCATGGCTTCATCAATGGAATTATCAATAACCTCATATACGAGGTGGTGCAGTCCTTTGACACTTACATCACCTATATACATGGCCGGTCTCTTCCTCACTGCCTCAAGACCTTCCAGCACCTGAATACTGCCAGCTGAATAATCTTCCCTGGCTTTCTTCGTATTTCCGTGTTCGCTCATTTTCTTATTTCTGTTTGTATATTTTTATATATGACTGCTGCCTCATGAATCAAGCCATTAAGCAGTTTGTTTACTAAATAAATTATAAATGCTTATCCCTTCGATAGTGTATTGAAAATTGTTCTCATCAAAAAAATCAAGCCCTTCGGCCATGTATGACTTAACATTGTTTAAGTTCCTGATTAAACATAAGTTAAGGCACAACACAAAGATAGTTAAAATAATGCATTTTACCTCTTAAAAACCCTAAAAAAAGGTATCATTTTTTAACAAAAAATCAACAGTTAGAGTCTTGTATAACAGCCTTTTACATAAAGACGATTAATTTCAGAGACTATATGTAAAACCGGCCATGAAAATAAAGCTCTGCGAGGGATAAAAATTCCACTCATAATACCTGTTGAAAGCGATATTATTAAGCTTTGTCCAGAAGGAAAGTATCTTTGTATACCTGTATTCGAGGCCTATATTCAGACTGGCATAAAGAGGCAGTTCATTAACATCATAATCAGTTGACGATGAGTATGACATGGGCCCAAAACGGGCATACCGTTCAGAAACGGCATATATATTGGCTTCAGCTATAATTTTGTCTCTGAGCCTGTACTCAAGGTTAAGACTGCCGTCCCATGAGGGCTTATGCCATGGCTTTTCAATTGATTCCATTTTATAGTCATAATAAGCTGCCTCTGCTGACAGTGCCACACTCTTACTAATCTTTGTTGAAAACCACGCATTAAGCTGTAGCAGTTCGCCACTATCATACAGCGGACTAAAACCCCGGCCATGGTGTAAATCATTTTCATAGAACAGCATATCTTCAAAAAGTGAATATGAAACCCTGAGCCTGTATGATGTGTTTTCACTGGCAAAACCCGTCAGTCCGCCCTTAACCCTGAGCTGCGTATCTGTGGGTAACATTGTATAAAGCTCATCCGAAGGCTCTACCAGGCCGTTTGTATTATGCTTGATAACAAAAGGATTAGTATATATTATCTCACTGGCATTATTATCTGTGTACTCTCCATCAAGACCCACATCCATATTCAGAATTGTCGGTATAACACTGAACTGAAATTTAATATCGGGGTGCAGGTAATACCTTGTCTGATATTCACGGGGAAGAGTTGCCTGGTCATAATACCTTGCATGTGCAGTGAGCTTCAGTCCAAGCTTAAAATTCCAAATATCCGTTCTTTTACTTATGGAGGGTTTAACACTCACACGGTGCCTGAATCTATCTTCTATATTGGTAATGGTAGTAATATGGTAATCCAGGTCCAGGCCGGCATAGAATATATCCATATCATAGCCAAGTTCCGCATTCATGCCTGCCATATGCTGGTAATACAATCTTGTCTGGTACAAAATATCATAATAAAGACTGACATCATACCGCAATTTGGATGAGTCGAGACGGGTAGAATAAAAGGCCATATTGGCGCGTGGATTATAGTAGTCTACCTTAAGGCTGTCCTTCCCGGGTTCTCCGGGCACAAGAAAAACAGGATCGGCACCATAGGCATATCTGTCTTATATGGTTGAAATCAATATTGGCAGACAGGGCTGCCCTTCTGAAGAACCGGGCACCATACAGTCTGGCTTCATTATCCATATAGCCGGCGTATACTTTTTTATCATCCTCTGTTTTTATCTTTCCATAACTGGATTTATGATTCAGGTAGAGTCCGGCCATCCCGTTTCGCGACCTGCCGCTCGACACACTCAGTTCTCCAAGCGGGGAAAAGTAGTTGCCAAAGCCCAGGTTAAGGAAGCCTTTATATAGCTCCGGGAGGGGATCGGGCTGCAGTCGCGCAGCTTGTATTGTTTTTATATCATAACCCGGCATATAGGGTTTGGGATTGATATTATACCTGAAATCAGGCATCGTCAGGCTTGTATCTTTCAATTCAGGAAAAAAATTGATTTTACCTGCCTTTTTGAGTGAGGGTTTGAAGGGATTATACATTCGTACTTCACGACGTATATCTTCACTGCCGGTCTGCGCATCAGCAAGAGCAGGAAAAACCAAAAGCAATAATACTATATTTTTTATAATCCTTAGATTCATGTGATTATATTTTATTAATTTCATTGGCCACATGGAACTTACCATTAAAAAATAATCATACTCTTAATGTGAAATAATGATGATTTTTTAATGGACGTTTCATGACTGACAGATTGTATTTAATTGTTCATAAAACCGGGTGATGAACTGTTGTTCATACCGCTGTTAAGGGTGTCCGCAGATATTTCATCCTCTCTGTTTATTTCGGCCAGTTTTGCATTAACCTCATCCAGTATACCGTCATCCTCAACCTGGTAATAATCCTTCAGGCTGCGTAATGTTTCCCTGGCCTGGAATTTATCACCATTTTTAAGACTTATATCAGACAAGAGCAGAAACATCCTGGCCATCCAGTACTGGTGTGGGGTATTCTGATCAATAAACTCATAAATAATGTTCTCTGCCTCATCAGTCTTACCATTCATAAACAGAATCTGTGCCACCCTGTACTTTGATTCAGCACCCTCGCTGCTTGTCACTTCCACTGCCACCCTCCTGAATCCTGCCAGGGCCTGATCATAATTACCCATTGCATAATTTGATTTGGCATTCATAAAGTTTGCTTCCCTTGACAGTTCTTCAGTCAGCATATCAGAATTCAGCAGTTTCTCAGATGCTTCTATGGTTTTTTGGGCATCTCCCATATTATATGCTGAGCGCACCTGTCCAAGTCTGGCCCTCAGCACATTATCAGACAACTCTGCTACTTTCTCAAGTTCGTTGAAATAATAAAAAGCACTATCATACACTTCCTTTAAATAATATATACCCGATAAGGAGCTGTAGGTCTGTTCCAGAAACTGGTTATTGGGACTGGCAGCCACCTCTGAATAATATTTAAGTGCCTCTTTCTGCTTACCACTCTGCCTCAGACACTCGGCAAGATAGAAGCTCGCATTAAGTCTGAAACTGCCTTCTTCAAATTCATCCAGATAATTTCTGAACACCTCTGTGGCTCTTTCACAATTACCGTCAATATAAAGATTCTCTCCGGATATATACAGCAGGCTGTCTCTTTCCGATAAATTCATATCGCCATAACCTTCCAGGTTTTTCACATAGGCAAAATATGATTCAACATCGTTTATGTCCACATAGGTATTCTTTAAGCCTGTAAGTGCATTCCGTGCTTCAGGTGTTGCATGGAATTTTTCAATAACACCTTTGAACATATCAATGGCCTTTTCATTATCGCCACTGTTATAATATAATAAACCAAGCTGCACCATGGCCCTGGGCACAAACACTGAGTTGGGGTGTAAATTAATTACTGATCTGAAGTCATCTTCTCCTTCAGCGCCATTCTCAAGCCCTACATACGCTCTGCCCCTTTCAAACAGGGCATTGGGTGCCAGTGCCGAATTGGGATAATCTTCAAGCATGGCAGTCAGTACCTCTGATTTTGCCTTCTGGTCATGCATCAGTCCAAGTGCAAATCCTTTCTGGAATAAAGCATAATCCGTTCCTGCAGATGAATTTGCTATTACTTTATCATAATAATCTATTGCCTGCTGATACTCTGTACTTATATAATAGCAATCGGCTATACGGTTATAAACATCTGTGATCAACCTGTCAGATGTACTTTCCCGGGCCGATTCAAAATTCCTGAACCACCTCAGGGCTTCAGTGTAATCACCGGAGTTATAATATATATATCCCATATTATATGACACCTTGCGGTATTCATCAAGAGTCGACGATCCGGGTATTCCCATGAAATTGCGATATTCCTCCAGGGCTCTGTCATGCTCATTCAGGCGGTATAATACTTCCCCTTTCCAGTAATGCGCCCTGGCCCGTATAGCACGATCATACTGTCCGTACTGCAAGGATTTTTCAAACATGCCGATGGCAGCATTGAGATCGAGGTTTTTATACAGTTCCAGTCCCCTAAAAAAAGCCACCTTCTGGTATGCCCTTTCAAGCCTTTCATCTTTATGGGATATCCGGTCGAGTGACTGTATGGCAGCCCTGTAATTACTTACCTGCATATAGGCAGACACCAGGTATTCATAAGCTTCTTCAATATTCTGCGATGCCGGGAACTGCTCAATATATTCCTGGAAAGCCCTTATCACCTCTCCAAAAGGAGAATAGCTGGTTTCATAACTCAGCTTCGCAAAATTAAAGAGAGCACTTTCTTTTATCTCCCTGTTAAATTCCATCTTTGCTGCAGAGGAAAAAGCTGACTGCGCCATTTTTTTCCTGTCTTTCTTAAGGTAACAATCGCCAAGCAGGTAATAGGCATTCTGTCCCAACTCATCACGCCTGCGTGTTATCTCCTTAAAAAGATCTATTGCCTTATCATACTCACCTGTCATATAATAACAATAAGCCAGTTGATAACTTCCCTCCCTGCCGGTTCTGACAGCTCTCTCTATATGTTTTTCAAGGTTGACAGCAGCCGATTGATAATCTCCCTTCTTAAAATACGCATCTCCTATCAGCCGGTACAATTCTGATTTACGGTCTTCCCCCGCAGCATCAATCAACCCGGGGGCGATTTCCAGTATCCCATCATAATCTTCAAGGATATACATTATCTGAACGATATAAAAAGGGACCACCGAACCAAAGGACTCATCATTCCTCAGTCTCATAAACCCGTCGAAAGCTGTGCGGTACATTTTTTTATCATAGGCTATATGGGAGAAATAGTAGATTGCGGGGGGACTGTATTCAGTATCAATATCCATAAGCTCGGAAAAATAAAGCATGGCCTTGTCCATTTCTCCTCCCATAAAATGGGAATAGGCAAACTTAAAGAAATAAGCAGGCAGCGATTCATCTTTCAATTCAAGCCTGTCAACCCTGTCGTAATAATTTATTGCCCTCCTGTAACTCTTCCTCTGGTAATAATGGTCAGCCATCTCGAGGTATGCCTTATTAATCAGTGGATTATCAGGATGACGACTGACAAATCCATTGACCCTGTATTCCGCGTCACCGTTGAACAATCTTATGGCCGACATTGCAGCATAATATTCAGCCTCAGCTGCTTCACCCTCTCTCCCTTCTGTACTTAGAACAAAGTGATCAAACAGTCTCAAAGCCGGTGCATATTTTTCTTTTCCGTATAATTCCAGGGCCTTTTCGTAATCAGATAAATCTCTTATTAACCCATCTGGCTTCTGAGCCCATGCAGCCGTGCATATAAATAACAGGGCTGATACGATGAGCATTCTGCCGGTCTGTGCGCTAAAATTCAAGTATTTATTCATAGTATGAACTTATCCTGTCTTAAACAGCATTTCAAGTATTTAATAATGAGTAGTTTATATTTAACACACCGCTCATGTTGCTTTTCGCTAAATTACAACTATAAAACGCTAGTCCCGGGCCTTTAGTATTGATTTTATCAACATTACTATGTTAATTGTTAAAGCACATGATGCAAAGCTGTTTAACAATGTAAAAAAGCACATTCGGTTGTTGTTGTCTTTTAGCTTTTATCTTTCTATTTTTGTCTACCGGCTTTTGCCTCCAAATAATCTGAACACACATGCAGGACAATAACATGCCCCTTGATACAATAATCTCTCTCAAAGACTGCAATATTTATCAACAGGATCACCTGGTTCTGAGTGGGGTTAACCTTGATGTAAAAAAAGGAGAGTTTGTATATCTTATAGGTAAAGTAGGGAGTGGAAAAACCAGCCTTATAAAGATAATAAATGCACAATTACCTCTTGAAGAAGGTGAAGGAATGGTTGCGGGATTTGATCTTGGACGCCTTCGCAAAAAGGATATTCCTGTTCTGAGGAGGAAGCTGGGTATTGTTTTCCAGGACTTCCAGCTGCTTACCGACAGATCCGTTTATTCAAACCTGGAATTTGTACTGCGGGCCACAGGGTGGAAAAACAAAAATGAGACAGACGCACGTATAGGCCAGGTACTTGAAAAAGTTGGCCTTGGCACAAAAGGTTACAAAATGCCCCACCAGCTGTCCGGCGGTGAGCAACAGAGGGTGGTGATAGCAAGGGCATTACTGAATGATCCTGATATTATCCTTGCAGACGAGCCAACAGGCAACCTTGATCCGGAAACATCCGAAGATATTATCAAAATACTTCAGGAGATAAGCAAAAACGGCAGGGCTGTTGTTTTTGCCACCCACAACTATACATTGCTTAAAAAATTTATCGCCCGCACTATAAAGTGTGAAGACGGAAGGATAAGGGAAACAAATAACGATGAAGAGCTGGAGTTCATCTGAAAGGCTCTTTAATCTGAAAGACTCTTTATATTTTATCTGCTTTCAGTTTCCTGACCGGCCATGCCAGATTATTGAGATAAATCCTGTAATAATTTTCCATAACACTTCCGTATGATTTATTATAAGTAGCGATGGAAGCTATGGAAGAACCTGCAAAATCCAGCACATAACCTTTACCCGAGTATTTATATATGATATGATCTGTTACAAGATACCCTGCCTTACTATCCCTGCTGTACTGACTGGTAGCTGTCAGAAGCAGTGTAATCCGCTCAGCATAATCAATGGCAAAAACCGCATGAGCCAGCTGCCCCCCGTGGTAAATACCGAATATTTTTCCTGTGCCCTGGTCTGTACAATATTCCATCAGCCTTTCAAGCTTATTACAGTCCTTACTGCTGATGCCGGAAATCTTACTGCCAACCCCTGTCCGGAACAGATCCATTACAGAGTCCGGGTCAATATCTTCTGATACCCTTCGGCGTTCTTCCCTTCCAATCCTGATATTCCTGCGGCAGGATGAGGAATAATCCTCCCATATCTCCTTATATTGCCTGTTTAATGGAATATAAAAATTATTTTTCGGCTTCACTGAAAACCTGGTATTTATAGCCTTCTCACTGATGCAGAGATCAATAAATCTATAACTATTTTGAAGAAAGCCATAAAACTGAGATTTTATCCCGCTATCTGACCCAACTGCAGGTATTATCCCTATTCTCTGGGTGAAAGCAGGCATAGCCAGGTATTTTATACCATACTTTTTCCTTACAGGCAGAGGGAGTATAAAATCATAATCATCAAGAACCAGGGCTGACCACCCGGGTGACATAATATCCAGGTACCAGCTGAAACTATAAGGCACCGGATGATCTTCTGACATAACCAGGCCATCCCATCTGTTCCGGTCAATTTCCTTGTTTTTCAGAAAACGTATCATTTCTCCTGCTCCCTTAGAGTATATTCAAACAGCTGACGCCATCCTTTCCATTCATCCTCTTCTGTAAGTGATGTATTATGCCAGACACTTACAAAAAGCCCTCCCACTTCCCGTGTTATATCAATAAGTTTCTTCACAGCTATTTTTGATTCTCCGGGACTGAATCTTTTATACCTCTGAAATGTACCGTCCATATACTGAAACGGCACCAGCAATATTGAACTTTCCCTTTCATCCTCCAGATCGTAAAATCTGAAAGGACGGGCAATACCGGCCCTGAATCCTGATTCCCTTATATACCCGAGAGTATAATCCTCTTCAATACCTGCCCTTTGCAATACCTGGTATGTAAGCGGCAAGGTAAGCAAGAGGTAATGTTTTCGTGCCTTTGATATATCGCGCCGGCTGGCCCTCTCAAGTCTTTTCTTCTCCCTGACAATCAACTTCTCTGAATTATCTGAGCTATATGACGTATGCAGACCTATTTCATGGCTGAGGGAAAGTTTCCTGATCAGTTTTTTATAACAGCGCTGGTGCGGTTGCATATTTTTGTCGTACCTGCTGCGCGTGCCGGTGGTAAAGAAATATGTAAGCGGACTGTTGTATTTTTCAGCAGTTGAATTTATATACTCATAAGTATCATAAGGGTCATTACTCTGACCGGTTAAACAAGATAATCTCCTACCGGGTTTTCTTCCGCTTATCATGTCTTTTATCAGTCCGCCTGCATTCCTCAAAAAGCCCTTACCCTTAAAAGCATAAGGCTGATCAAGATCAACAGTCATAAGAGCACTGTATTTCTTTTCGGGTATGGACAAATCAGGATAAAGCAGCTTCAGTGTTGTACCCAGTCGCCACGACCATATATCGACAAGGGGAATGTCAAGAAAATCATGTTTATAGGCCAGACTGGATTCAGCCGCAAACCTGCCATGTTCATCCCGTATATCAGTAAGATACTCCTCATATCTTGATGCCATATAAAAAGCAAAAGCAAATATATCAATTACGAATCCGGCCTCCGGGGGCTGCTGATAAAACAATGGTACACCATCCAGATGTGCAACCCAGATATCCTGTTTTCTTATCCCTTCCTCGAATAATAACTTTTCAGGTTGTATAAAAATCCCGCCTATCCGGCGATTATCAGAATA
Source organism: Bacteroidales bacterium (assembly GCA_034521735.1). Lineage (GTDB taxonomy): Bacteria > Bacteroidota > Bacteroidia > Bacteroidales > VadinHA17 > UBA9300. The sequence continues at coordinate 9,684 of JAXHLX010000001.1, read as the reverse complement.
ATTAATAAGCGGAATGTTATCATCAGGAGAACTGGTAATAATATAGGACAGACCGAGTATATTACCAAGGACAAGATCTACGGCATAAGATAACCTGGATGTAGTCTCAAAGGGAGTATAAACCTGGATATCGTAAGGCATATATTTATTTTTATGTAACCGCATCATCCGCGGTATCGTATGACTCATACAAATTATTCTTCACAATTTTTTCAATCTCCGTCACTGCTTTCAGCACTTCTTCAAAGCTGTTATATAAAGGAGATAATCCCAGGCGTATATTGTCCGGCGGACGGAAATCGGGTATGATAACAAAATCACCCTTATTTTCATCTATAAGAGTTTTGCATATCCCGTATCCTTCACTGTGCTTTATTGATACATGAGAACCCCTTTCATTATTTCGTTCAGGTGATCCCAGCTCAAATCCCATTGGTGCAAGGATATCATGGAACAGTTCAAGCAAAAAAGCTGATAATCTCAGGCTTTTCTTCCTGATATTATCCATCCCTGCTTCAAGAATTATATCAATTGCCGGTTCCAGTGTTGATAAGGACAGGATATTCGGCGTACCGGTCATATATTTCCGTGCACCCCCGGAGGGACGGTAATCCAGGCTGAATTCAAAGGGCTTATGCTCACCCAGCCAGGCCCATATAGGGGATATCAGCGAATCCTGGATTTTTTTGTTGACATATAAAAATGCAGGCGATCCCGGGCCTCCGTTCAGATATTTATAAGTGCATCCAACGGCCATATCAGCACCGGCATTATCAAGATCAATTTCCACTGCACCGGTAGCATGGCTGAGGTCCCATATAACAAGGGCACCTTTTTCGTGAGCATAATCAGTTACCCTTTTCATATCATACATAAATGCACTCCTGAATGAGACATAACTGAGAACCACTACTGCTGTATCCTTATCTATTTTTTCAAAAAGGTGGTCGTAGTCCACTCTTACTCCATCAGTGCCGTGTGCCAGCTCCAGAACAAGCCTGTCATCTTCATCGCTTATAACCCCCTGGATAATATATAGATCAGAAGGAAAATTCAGATCATCACTTACAATTTTTTTTCTCCCCCTTTGCATCCTTATTGCTGCCCTGATAAGCTTATAAAGATTTACAGATGTGGAATCACACACCGCTACTTCGTCAATGTCACATCCCAGGAGCTGCGACAACTTACCGGAGACTCTTTGAGGCATCATCCACCAGTTCTCATTCCAGCCCCTGATAAGACGCTTACCCCAGTCATGTGACATAATTTCGGTAACGGCTTTTTTGCTGGCCAGCGGCATCATGCCCAGGGAATTGCCATCAAGGTATATTAAGTTGTCATTAGTTTTAAAGCGGGACCTGTAGTGCCTGAGGGGATCCTGCTCATCGGCTTTTAAAGCCTGACTCATGAATGATTCGTTTTTATTCATATGTATTAAATTTTATTTGCCAGAAGAAATAAAGAAGCCAGACCTGCTGCCGACTTTCTGATAAAATTATGACGGTTTAATGACATAACAACAAGTTTGGTATATGTACTAAAGTTAGAGATTTTTGAATATATTCAGGGATAATGTCAGGAATAAAATAAAACATGTGGCACGTGACTGGGTAACAGCTTAAAAAACAATGTAATAAATACTAAAATTCAGAGTCAGCACTGATAGGAGGAAACAAATCATCTGCCTTTACTTTTCATTAGATGCCATATTTTATTAACTTTATGAGTTCTGATTAATATAGTATTGTTTATTAAACCTAACATCTGATAAAATGGGCAAAGGAGACAAGAAAACCAAAAGAGGAAAAATAATAAGAGGAACTTATGGTGTACGCAGAAGGCGTAAAAAGAAAAATGAATTTGTAAAAGCTGCCAAAGCGGCTGATTTTAAGACTAAAGCAAGGGAAAAAGCAGCTAAAAAACGGCAGGAAGAGGCAGATGAGTCCGCAAAGGAAAAAAAAGCCACTCCAAAGCCCACAACTGAAGTAAAAAAGTCAACAGAAGCCAAAAAACCGGCTGAAACAAAAACAGCAGCTGAAACAAAAAAGGAGCCTGAAGCAAAAAAACCTGCTGAATCAAAAACAGCAGCTGAAACAAAAAAAGAGCCTGAAGCAAAAAAACCTGCTGAATCAAAAAAGGAGCCTGAAGCTAAAAAACCTGCTGAATCAAAAACAGCAGCTGAAACAAAATTAACAGCTGATACTGAGGAAGAGGCTGGTAAGGACAAGAAAACCAAAACAACAAAAAAGCAGGAAGACCAAAAAACCGAAAAGGCGGTAAGTGATAAAAAATCCAAAAAAGAGATCGGCAGCGGTGAAAAACCGAAGGAAAAAGAAAAATAATACAGTAAAAACTCAGGTAATAACCAGTTTATTATAATCGGACGGATCAATTATCAATTCAACGATTACAGGTCCGTCATGCGTATACAGGGGAGGCAATGATTCCCGGAATGCTATCTCATTATCACAGCTTATAACCGGCACCCCGAGGAATGTTTCGCTTCCTATGAGCCTGTCAGTGTACAGATCGACTGCCAGAGTTTTTAATGCCTTTTTTTGCTCCTTTAACTTTATCAGGTTCAGTTCCCGATCGCACAAAACGATAAAGATAATTCCCAGGTTTAACCTCTTTGCTGTAATAATTTCGCCACACATCATCAGAAATCCTCCGTCACCGCTAACGGATACCACCGGTGCAACCGGGATCATGGAGGGCTGCAGCTATTGCAGCAGGTATGCTGAAACCCATACCCGACCAACCGTTGGTCATCAATAATTTTTCCACAGAAGCTGTTTTCCAGAACTGCCCGAAAAGGTGGATATGAGAACCCACATCAAGGCAAAGGCTTGCATTATCAGGAAAAGTATCCTGCAGCACATTAAGGACATTTATTGGACCAAAGTTTTCATTATCTTTTCTTTTCAGGCTCTGAATACCATTCCTGCAAGCGGCTATCATATCCTTATCCCATTGCAATGATTCACCCAGCAGCGGTGAAATCATTGGTAGTACGGCATCCAGACTGCCAATAAGCTGTTTAACCATCATACCTGCCGGCATATCGGTAAATACAGTATTAATGTGTATCAGTGGTACATCCGGCATCCACTCCTCATAATTATATTCAACAGGATCATAACCAAGCCCTATAACCAGGTCTGCCTCCTGTATAACCGTGCTCAGCCTGTCAGATGCTGCATGGAATAGTACCCCGCAATAATAATCATGATCCTCATGCACCAGTCCCTTTGCCATAGGGGTTAACACAAGCGGCACAGGACATTTTTCAAGGAAATCATATATCTCATCTTTTATCCCTGCTCTTGCTGCGGTAAGCCCAATTGCCAGCAAGGGTTTTTCTGAATACCTCAATAATTCCAGCAACTCAGAATCAAGCGATAATTTGGTATTGCTCTCCACTGCAGGACATTTTTGTTTTTCATGCTTTTCACTTCCTCATATGCCAGATCTGATGGAAGGCCTATATGGACGGGACCGGGAGTTTCAGCTAATGCAAGATCAAAGGCATCAGATAATACATCAGCGATATTATTTTTGGTTAATACCGTTGTAGCCTTTGTAATGGGCTCAAAAAGAAGCTGGTGATCGATATTCATCTGTATGGTTCGATCCTGAATTTCCACCGGTTTAACCGATGTTAAAGCTATCAGGGGTGAACGATCAAGCATTGCCCCTCCTACACCGGTGCTGAGGTTTGTGGCACCGGGACCGAAGGTGGCATGGCATACACCAGGTATACCGGTTAAGCCTGCCCGTTACATCAGCCATTATTCCGGCTGCAGCCTCATGAGAGGTAAGTATAAATTCTATACCCTGCTTTCTGAATTCATCAATATACGGTAATGACGGGCCTCCGGGTATACCAAAGACATATCTTACACCCCTGTCTTTTAACTCTTTAGCTATGTATTGTGCTACATTCATTTTAAATAAAAACAATTTATAAAGCTAATGTTTTCTTTTGAAGTATATCAGGTGGCCTTAAATAAAAAAAGGACCGCCTTTTTCAGACAGTCCCTTTTGTTTATAAAGTCGGCGGCGACCTACTCTCCCACTTTCGCAGTACCATCGGCGCTAACGGGCTTAACTTCTCTGTTCGGAATGGGAAGAGGTGGAACCCCGTTGCTATAACCACCTTAAGATCATCGGGGCCTGTGTCCTTATAATGAACTGCCCCTAATATCTTAACATGATGAAATCACGAGATTAATAATAAAATATACCTTTTTATGAAAGCTTACGGGTTATTAGTACTGCTCAGCTATGACATTACTGCCTTTACACCTGCAGCCTATCAACGTTATAGTCTTTAACGTCCCTTAAAGGAGATCTCATCTTGAGGAGGGCTTCGTACTTAGATGCTTTCAGTACTTATCCCTGCCAAACATAGCTACCCTGCAGTGCGGCTGGCGCCACAACAGGTACACCAGAGGTTTGTCCAACACGGTCCTCTCGTACTAGTGTCAGGTCCTCGCAAATCTCCAACGCCCACAACAGATAGGGACCGAACTGTCTCACGACGTTCTGAACCCAGCTCGCGTGCCACTTTAATGGGCGAACAGCCCAACCCTTGGGACCTTCTCCAGCCCCAGGATGTGACGAGCCGACATCGAGGTGCCAAACCGCTCCGTCGATATGAGCTCTTGGGAGCGATCAGCCTGTTATCCCCGGAGTACCTTTTATCCTTTGAGCGATGGCCCTTCCATACGGAACCACCGGATCACTATGCTCTACTTTCGTACCTGGTCGACTTGTATGTCTCGCAGTCAAGCACCCTTATGCCATTGCACTCTACGCACGGTTACCAATCGTGCTGAGGGTACCTTTAGAAGCCTCCGTTACTCTTTTGGAGGCGACCACCCCAGTCAAACTACCCACCAAACAATGTCTCCCTTGCGGGATTAGGTTCCAGATAAATAAAGGGTCGTATTTCAAGGTTGACTCCACGACTCCTGACGAAGCCGCTTCATAGTCTCCGACCTATCCTACACATCACTTATCCAAAATCAATGTTAAGCTGTAGTAAAGGTTCACGGGGTCTTTCCGTCCCGTTGCGGGTATCCGGCATCTTCACCGGAACTACAATTTCACCGAGCTCGTGGCTGAGACAGTGCCCAGATCGTTACACCATTCGTGCAGGTCGGAACTTACCCGACAAGGAATTTCGCTACCTTAGGACCGTTATAGTTACGGCCGCCGTTTACCGGGGCTTCAACTCAGAGCTTCTCACACCGAAGTGCAATAACCCCTCCTCTTAACCTTCCGGCACCGGGCAGGTGTCAGGCCTTATACTTCATATTACTATTTCGCAAAGCCTTGTGTTTTTGATAAACAGTCGCCTGGGCCATTTCTCTGCGGCCCCGCCATCGCTGACAGGGCGTCCTTTATCCCGAAGTTACAGGACTATTTTGCCTAGTTCCTTAGCCACGAATCACTCGAGCACCTTGGGATTCTCTCCCTGACTACCTGTGTCGGTTTGCGGTACGGGCACCATATACCTGAAGCTTAGAGGGTTTTCCTGGAAGTATGATTAATGACACTATCCGCTCGCCCGAAGGCTCACGGTACTATCAGGTTCATCAGGCTGGAGCTATTAACCCCTGCCTATAACTACACCCTTTAACGTACTATTCCGTCAGTACGCGGTCAGTTCACTCCTCCGTCACCCCATCGCAGTATATGGTGGTACTGGAATATTAACCAGTTGTCCATCGGTTAGGCCTCTCGGCTGTCCCTTAGGTCCCGACTAACCCTGATCCGATTAGCGTTGATCAGGAATCCTTAGTCTATCGGTGTGCAGGTTTCTCACCTGCATTATCGTTACTTATGCCTACATTTTCTTTTCCAGATGCTCCAGAAAACCTCACAGTTCTCCTTCGACGCTAACTGGAATGCTCCCCTACCGACTCCAATAAATTGAAGTCCCATAGCTTCGGTGGTATACTTATGCCCGATTATCATCCACGCACAACCGCTCGACTAGTGAGCTGTTACGCACTCTTTAAATGAATGGCTGCTTCCAAGCCAACATCCTAGCTGTCTAAGCAGTCGCACTACGTTAATTCAACTTAGTATACACTCAGGGACCTTAGCTGATGGTCCGGGTTCTTTCCCTTTTGGCCATGGACCTTAGCACCCATAGCCTCACTCCCGTAAATCATCTCTCAGCATTCGGAGTTTGTCAAGGGTTGATAGGCGGTGAAGCCCTCTAGCCTTATCAGTAGCTCTACCTCTGAGAGATTATCACGAGGCTGCACCTAAATGCATTTCGGGGAGTACGAGATATTTCCTGGTTTGATTGGCCTTTCACCCCTACCCTCAGCTCATCCAAAGACTTTTCAACGTCTACTGGTTCGGCCCTCCATCCCGTGTTACCGGAACTTCAGCCTGGCCAAGGGTAGATCACCAGGTTTCGCGTCTACCTCTATTAACTAATTCGCACTGTTAATACTTGCTTTCGCTTCGGCTCCGACCCTGAAAGTCTTAACCTCGCTAATAAAGAGTAACTCATAGGCTCATTATGCAAAAGGCACGCTGTCATCCCATAAATGGGACTCCAACCGCTTGTAAGCATACGGTTTCAGGTACTATTTCACTCCCCTGTTCGGGGTGCTTTTCACCTTTCCCTCACGGTACTGGTTCACTATCGGTTTCTCAGGAGTATTTAGCCTTACCAGATGGTCCTGGCTAGTTCAGACTGGATTTCTCGTGTCCCGTCCTACTCAGGATACTGCTATGTCGATAAATTTTTACATGTACGGGACTTTCACCCCCTATGGTGTAACTTTCCAGAAATCTTCCATTTCTTATTTATCAACAACAGCGCAGTCCTATAACCCCGGCTTTGCCGAAACAAAACCGGTTTGGGCTATTCCCCGTTCGATCGCCACTACTTAGGGAATCACTATTGTTTTCTTTTCCTCCGGGTACTTAGATGTTTCAGTTCCCCGGGTTTGCCCCCCGATTGCTCGGGGTCTCTGGCCTTCAGCCAGAGGGGTTGCCCCATTCGGATACCTGCGGATATAATGGATATTTGCTCCTCCCCGCAGCTTTTCGCAGCTTGTCACGTCCTTCTTCGCCTCTGAGAACCAAGGCATCCACCGTATGCCCTTAATTACTTTCTCAAGTATTCTTTTATTACTATTCTCGTTTTTCCA